>NZ_CALNWY010000001.1 GCF_940807255.1 Mixta sp. Marseille-Q2659
TGATGCTCAAAGAAAAACGTCGTAATGAATTACGTGTTCACTCTTCAAGACTTGATACTGCAAGATTTTTTTTGCGTATCCCGTCCGTGAGTGCCCACACAGATTGTCTGATAAATTGTTAAAGAGCAGCGCCACATTCTTTAGTGGCGCGGGCTGCGTATACTACGCTTTCCCGCTGAAGAGTCAAGAGTTTATTTTCTTTTCCCTTCCTGAACAGGCCGACCAAGAAGCCGTTGTGCCGTGTCAGTGGAGGCGCATTATAGGGAGTTCTTTCGGGCTGACAAGTACTAATTTCAAAAATAAATTCGACCGTTGCTTTTTTCATCAAACTGCGAGTTTTTCCAGCTTTTCGAAGCCATAACGCTGTAAAACGGGCAATAATTGTTCAGTTTCAGGCGTCAATGCCAGGCAAAAGGCCAAATCAGGATCGGTGGAGCGTGCTTCCGGCGCTTCATGTTCAAGCAGCCAGGCTGTGCGGCGCGCAATTGCTGCGCCCGAATCAATCAAACGCGTCCCTTCGGGTAACACAGCCTGCAACTCTTCTGTTAACAAAGGAAAGTGTGTGCAACCCAGCACCACAGTATCTGGTGGCTCATTCATACGCAGCCAGGGCTGCAGAATTCGTCGAACCGCATCAAGTGAAACCGTCTGGCCGTGGAGCTTCATTTCCGCCAGTTCCACCAGCTCTGCCGAACCCAGCATTTCGGTTTTGCATTCACTGGCAAACTGCGCCACTAAATCGCGCGTATAGGGACGACGCACCGTAGCGCGTGTCGCCAATAACCCAACAATGCCATTGCGGGTAAGTCTGGCGGCAGGCTTTATAGCAGGTACGACGCCAACGACAGGAAAAGCAAACCGCGCACGTAATGCCGGTAAGGAAACCGTGCTGGCGGTATTACAGGCGATGATCACCATAGATAGCGGATAACGTTTTGTCACCGCCTCCACGATGGTCACCACGCGATCAACAATAAATTCCTCGCTTTTTTCCCCATAGGGAAAAGCGACGTTATCGAAAACGTAGAGGTAATGAAGGTTCGGCAATAGCTGCCGAACCTCGTTATAGACAGAGAGCCCTCCCACACCGGAATCAAACACCAGTACGGTAGGCCTTAAATCAGAAGCTATAGGATCCGCTGAGGTAGTACTCACGCCCTGCTGTTGCATAGCCATACGCTGTCTCGTAATCTTTATCGAACAGGTTGGCAATTCTACCACGAACCGTCAGGTGAGAGGTGACTGGATAAGAGGCGGAGAGATCAACGAGGCTATAGCTCGGCATCCGCCGCTGTTCGCTGGCGTACTGGTTAGTATTGTTATAGTAACCTTTTCCGTAATACTGCCAGGCAACATCCATATCGATCCCGAACATAGACCAGTCCAGTTGATACTTAAACTGCTGTTTGGAGCGATGCGCCAGCACCTCATCATCGCTATCGCGACGCGCATCGAGGTATCCGAGCGTCACGCGATGCGAAAAGATGCCGGTATCCAGACTGCCGGTCCACTCTATGCCACGAATGGTGGCTGACTGAATGTTGTAATAACGCCCCTGAAAGGTCGCGTCGTCATAGTAGTAATCGATGAGATTATCGATTTTGTTTTGATAAGCAGAAAGACGCCAGTCAACAGGCCCGGTTAAGCCTTCCAGTCCAATCTCCCACTGCTTCGATTTTTCTGCGTCCAGATCGGGCGAGGCGGAAATATAAAGACGTTGCTGACCATACATTTGCCCCAGCGTCGGCGCCTGGAAAGCGGTGGCATAAGAAAGCGTTGCACGATAATCAGGAATAAACTCCCACGCTGCCGCGGTTTGCCAGGTGGTATTCCAGCCAAACTGGTTGTTATCGTCACCGCGCAATGCTGCTTCAAGCGTGACTTTATTAATCTGCTGCTGTCCCGTCAGGTAGTAACCGGTATTGGTACGCTTATAGCGATCGGAAGCGTAATCATCACGCGAAACCAAACGCTGTTCCTGCCAGTCAAGGCCGGCGCTGATAGTGCCCTGCCCGATGCGATAGCTATTGCCCCATTGCAGATTGCGCTGTTCCATAACATCCAGCGTCGTACCACTGTGATACAGCCCCTGCGTGCTGGCATAATTATAATCTTTATACTTTTGCAGGCTCAGCGTCAGCTGCGAGGCGTAATCGCCCTGATTGAAAGCGAGTCCTGATTCCCAGGTATGGTTATAAAGCTGACGTATATCGCCGCCGTTCACATACCCGGCGTCATACATACTTTTATTGTCGTAGCCGTAGCCGCGGACAAAACCGGAAAACGCGTCATTAAAGCGATGGTCAACGCCCGCCCAGAAGGTTTTGCTGCGAAATCCGTCGCGATCGCTGTCAACCGAATAGGTCGACTGCGGCTGGACGTTAAAGCCTTTAGTATCCTGGAAAGCGCCTGCAACGGTTACCAGCGTATCCTTACCTAAGGCCTGACGCAGCGCGCCATCATACTGCTGATAGTGATTAGAGCCGACGCCGACCTGTAGCTGGCTCACCGGCTGTTCTGCCTGAGTAATAATATTAATCACGCCACCGATCGCATCGGCACCATAAACAGCCGAACGCGCGCCGCGCACGAATTCAATACGCTGTACCAGAGAAATGGGGATCTGATCGTAATCCGCCACGCCGGTAATACTAGGTTTAGCCAGCGGAATGCCGTCAACTAATACCAACGTATGACGCGCTTCGGTACCGCGCACATAGAGCGAACTGACCTGTCCCATGCCGCCGTTTTGTGACACATCAACACCGGGCAAACGCCTTAACGCGTCCGTCAGCGTTTTCGCCTGCCAGCGATCAATATCATCGCGCGTAATAACGTCAACCGGCGCCAATACGCTCGATACAGGCTGCTGAGTGCGGTTTGCGGTAACCACCATTGCGTCATCGTTTTTTGCAGCGCTGACGGGAGACGCCCACAGGTAAACCGCCGTAACAGCCAGTGCTAACGGCGTTCTTTTCATTATCATCATTTTATTTAAGCATCCAAAAACAAAGCAGGATGCCGCAGGCATACGGCCAATAGTACGCGATAGCCGTAAAGTGCGACGTATTACCGGCAGGTCTTCGGGCTTGGAATCGATTAAGTGGCGAAGACTTCCCATCAAATGACAGTGTCTGCTATCAGCAATCGCCACGACATTCCTTACCGCTGCGCGTCAGCTCCAGAATTACACTGGATTCCCTATTAACTCAGCAGGAGGCCGGCTCGCGCAGTCTACAATTGAGGTTTACGGAAGTCCAGACTGCTGGGCCGCCAAAGAACGAGGCAATGACAGGGCTGGACATCGCGCAGTGAATCCCTACAATCGCCCGGCAAGTTTGCCATTCAATCAGGAAAAGCCATGACGCCCGAAAAATTGCCCGTCGACCAGTATGAAACCCAGCTCGCGGAAAAAATCACGCGCCTGCAAAGCATGATGGCGCCTTTTTCCGCGCCCGGTGTTGAGGTATTTCGCTCGCCGGTCAGTCATTACCGTATGCGGGCCGAATTTCGTATCTGGCATGATAAAGACGATCTTTATCACATCATTTTCGATCAGCAGACGCGCGATCGTATTCGGGTTGATCAATTTCCGGCGGCAGGCGAATTAATTAACCAGCTGATGCCAAAAATGATCGCCGCGATCCGCGGTAATGATGTGCTGCGTCGTAAGCTGTTCCAGATTGATTATCTTTCTACATTAAGCGGTCAGGCAGTTATTTCGTTGCTGTACCATCGCAAGCTTGATGAAAGCTGGCAGCTTGCTGCAGAAGCGTTGCGCGATGAACTCCGCGCGCAGGGTTTTGATGTCAACCTGATTGGCCGGGCGACGAAAACCAAAATTTGCCTCGACCGCGATTATGTTGATGAATGCCTGCCGGTTGCAGGCCGCGATATGATCTACCGTCAGATTGAGAACAGTTTTACCCAGCCCAATGCCGCTGTGAATATTCAGATGCTGGAGTGGGCGCTGGATGTCACTAAAGAGGCGACGGGCGATCTGCTGGAACTGTACTGCGGCAATGGTAACTTTTCGTTAGCGCTGGCGCGTAATTTCCGCCGCGTGCTGGCGACCGAGATTGCCAAGCCTTCAGTAGCGGCGGCGCAATACAATATTGCGGCCAACCAGATCGATAACGTGCAGATTATCCGCATGGCGGCGGAAGAGTTTACCCAGGCGATGAACGGCGTACGTACCTTTAACCGCTTACAGGGAATCGACCTGAAGAGCTATCAGTGCGACACCATTTTTGTCGATCCGCCGCGCAGTGGTCTGGATGAGGAAACGGTGAAGCTGGTACAGGGTTATGCGCAGATTCTTTATATTTCCTGCAATCCACAAACGCTGTGTGACAATCTGGCCACGCTCTCGCAGACGCATGACATTTCGCGTCTGGCGCTATTCGACCAGTTTCCTTATACCCATCATATGGAGTGCGGCGTGCTGCTGACGCATCGCTAAAAGTGCAGCGGTAAGGTAATGCCGAGATAGTCAGGATCGATGGTTTGGGAACGTGCAGTACAATGCCTTTGCGCAGCGCTATCGTTCCCTTTGCTGCCAGCAATACAGTCGCTGAATCTTTCCTGTTGGCTACGCTCATCACCATAGATGCGGCCTGAAGGCGCGGTCTGATAAATAGCATCGCCCGGCTGCCAGTCTTTATCACGATAATCGCCGCAGCTGATGCACAATAAAAGCGACAGGACGACTGTCAGAGAATATCTGTTCATTGTTAACCTCCATGTAAATTCTACTCTTTCGGCACCGTCATCCTGACGGCACCCTATGCTCAACGTTTCCGGCGCAGCCTGGTGCCAATCCAGAAGATTAGCGCCACCATCAACACCACAGGCAAAAAGTTAGAGCCGATTTCTGGATAGTCGGCACGCACAATGGCGCTGTACAACAGGATACCCAGCAGGAAAAACGCGGCTGCCAGCGAAGGCATACCTTCAGGCATCGCACGATTAAGATAGCGCTGATGTAAACACCATGCGGCGAGGCCCAGCGCAATAAGCGGAAAAATCGAAAAGGGTACAAAAGCGTTAAAAAGCACGGAAAAAGAACCGTTGATAGCAAGGCCGGTAATAAATGCCAGCACTAAGGTTCCTTTATCGCGTGGGTTCTGTTCGGTCATCTCCTGTCCTTTTTATTTCATTTTGATTATCAAGGGTGGAGGCCATGCGCTCCTGTTCGCGGCGATACCAGTAGTAAGCGCCTTTGGCGATCATGCGCAATTGCAGCACCAGCCGCTCTTCCAGCCTACGCCGCTGCTCCACGTCAATATCCAGCGCTTCAGCGCCAGCGTTAAACACGATAATTACCATCGCTTCCGCCTGGGCTTCAGTAAAACTGCGCGGCATGCGATTTTCCAGCTCAAGGTAGTCAGCTAACTCAGCGATAAAGTGTTGAATTTCACGTGCTACGGCGGCGCGAAACGCGGCGGAAGTGCCGGAGCGCTCCCGCAGCAGCAGGCGAAAGGCGTTAGGGTTGCTGTCGATGAATTCCATAAAGGTAGAGACAGAAGTTTTGATTACGCTACCACCTTTAGCGATGCGCTGACGCGCCTGACGCATGAGCTGCCTTAACATCAGGCCGCTCTCATCCACCATCGTCAAACCCAGTTCATCGACGTCGCGGAAATGACGGTAAAAGGAGGTGGGGGCAATACCGGCTTCACGCGCAACTTCCCGCAAACTCAGGCTGGCAAAACTACGCTCGGCACTCAATTGACTAAATGCCGCCTCAATTAGCGAACGTCGTGTACGTTCTTTTTGCTGTGCTCTGACGCCCATTTTTCTGCCTGTTAGCTTACTGAGCGCTCACTATAACAAATAACTCAGCGTACAGTCCGTCAAAGTTTGTGACCGACTGTTAACCTCACGCTTTAGCAAATTGAGGCTAAAATCACTCGAAGAATTGGGATGTCCGCGCCGTGATGTTAGAATCTCGTTGCTAAAATGTATATAAAATAAAGGAAGTGCCGGTATGCAACATGCTTACGATTACGATGTTATTGTGATTGGCTCCGGCCCGGGCGGCGAAGGCGCCGCGATGGGCCTGGTAAAACAAGGAGCCCGTATCGCAGTTATCGAGCGGTATCACAATATTGGCGGAGGCTGTACCCATTGGGGAACAATCCCATCCAAAGCTTTACGACATGCCGTCAGCCGCACCATTGAATTTAACCAGAACCCTTTATACAGCGATCACTCCCGTCTTCTTCGATCTTCATTCGCCGATATTCTGAACCATACAGAAAACGTTATTAGTCAACAGACGCGGATGCGCCAGGGCTTTTACGAGCGCAACCGCTGTGAGCTGCACCAAGGCGATGCGCGCTTTGTGGATATGAACACCATTGCCTTAACGCGCCCGGACGGTTCCGTTGAACGCCTGACGGCAGAAAAGTTTGTGATTGCCTGCGGTTCACGCCCTTATCATCCGGTTGACGTTGATTTTACCCATCCGCGCATTTACGACTCCGATTCCATCCTCAACCTTCACCATGAGCCAGGCCACGTTATTATCTATGGCGCCGGCGTGATCGGTTGTGAATACGCCTCTATTTTCCGTGGCCTGAATGTGAAGGTGGATTTGATCAACACGCGCGATCGTCTGCTGGCTTTCCTCGATCAGGAAATGTCCGATGCGCTCTCTTACCATTTCTGGAATAGCGGCGTGGTTATTCGCCACAATGAAGAGTTTGAGAAAATTGAAGGCGTTACTGATGGCGTTGTTATCCATCTGAAATCAGGTAAAAAAGTCAAAGCGGATTGCCTGCTGTATGCCAACGGACGCACCGGCAACACCGATTCTCTATCACTGGAAAATGTCGGTCTGGAAGCGGATGGTCGCGGTCTGCTGAAGGTCAACAGCATGTACCAGACGGCGCAGCCGCACATTTATGCCGTCGGCGATGTGATTGGCTATCCGAGCCTTGCTTCCGCTGCTTACGACCAGGGCCGTATTGCTGCCCAGGCGGTCATCAAAGGCGAAGCGACAGCGCACCTGATTGAAGATATTCCGACCGGGATCTATACCATTCCAGAAATCAGCTCAGTGGGTAAAACCGAACAGCAGCTGACGGCGATGAAAGTGCCTTATGAGGTAGGTAGGGCGCAGTTCAAGCACCTGGCTCGCGCGCAAATCGTTGGGATGAATGTCGGCAGTTTGAAAATCCTGTTTCACCGCGATACCAAAGAGATCCTTGGCATTCACTGCTTTGGCGAACGTGCCGCCGAAATTATTCATATCGGCCAGGCGATTATGGAGCAAAAAAATGGTGGCAACACGATCGAATATTTCGTGAATACCACCTTTAACTACCCCACCATGGCGGAAGCGTATCGCGTTGCCGCCCTGAACGGGTTAAACCGCCTGTTTTAACGTGGTTTCCATATGCCCCTGCATATGGCTGCGGATAGCCTCAGCGAGCTGTTCATAACGGCTGCGCAGAGGCGATCCCGGACGATAAACCAGCGCGATAGTGCGTTGCGGCACCGGTTTATAGCAGGAGAGGTAGGTAATGCCGTCGCGCGTACGCTCCTGCGGCACCGCCAGCGCAGGCAGCAGCGTGATGCCACTTCCGGCCGCTACCATATTACGCAGCGTTTCAAGACTGGTTGCACGGAAATGCGTATCTTCGTCAGCGCCTGCCTGGAAACAGAAGCCCATCGCCTGATCGCGTAAGCAGTGACCATCTTCTAGCATTAACAGCTTCTCACCAGAAAGGTCGGACATCGGTACACGATCGCGATCTTTCCACTGATGATCCTGCCAGATCGCTAACTTCATCGGTTCATCAAACAGCGGCACTTCAATAAAGGCTTCGCTCTCCTTCACTAACGCCAGAATAGCGCAGTCGAGTTTGCCGCTGTCCAGCTGGCTCAGCAGTTGCTGTGTTTGCGCCTCATGCAGATACATTTCCAGCTTAGGGAAACTTTGGTGCAGCATTGGAATAATATGCGGCAACAGATAGGGCCCTACCGTAGGAATCAAACCAATATGCAGCGGGCCGGACATCGCTTCGCCCTGCTGGCTGGCCATCTCTTTCAGCACCTTCACTTCACGCAGCACCGTACGCGCTTGATCCACCAACAGCAGGCCAGCCTGAGTAAAGAGTACTTTGCGGCTGGTGCGCTCCAGCAACATAACGCCAAGCTCATCTTCAAGCTTACGGATCTGGCCACTCAGCGTAGGCTGGCTGACATGACAGGCGTCGGCAGCGCGACGAAAATGGCGATGTTCAGCCAGAGCAACAAGGTATTCAAGATCACGAATATTCATTTTATCCTCCGAGCCACGATAGCCCGTGGCAATGAATAGAATAGCAATGAACGATTAGCCCTATCAAGCGTGGATAACAATAATGCACACCAGAAGTTAATCACATCAAACGCAACGTTAATTAAGAGGTATTGATTCTTATGTTTGCAAGTCAGGAAGGTAAACGCGTCCCGCAGGTCACTTTTCACACACGTCAGGGCGATAGCTGGGTCGATGTTACAACTGACGAGCTGTTTAAGGGCAAAACCGTTATCGTATTTTCGCTGCCGGGTGCTTTCACTCCAACCTGCTCTTCCAGCCATTTGCCACGTTACAACGAACTGGCAAGCGTATTTGCTCAGCACGGCGTTGACAGCATTCTCTGTGTTTCAGTTAACGACACCTTCGTTATGAACGCATGGAAAGCCGATCAGCACGCTGACAACATTACTTTTATTCCAGACGGCAACGGTGATTTCACGCGTGGTATGGAGATGCTGGTTGAGAAAGCCGATTTAGGCTTCGGCCCGCGTTCATGGCGCTATTCAATGCTGGTTCGTGACGGCGTCGTGGCGAAAATGTTTGTTGAGCCGAATAAGCCAGGCGACCCGTTTGAAGTTTCGGATGCCGATACCATGCTGCGTTATCTGGCGCCGGAATTTAAAGTGCAGGAATCCGTCTCCCTGTTTACCAAGCCGGGCTGCCCATTCTGTACTAAAGCAAAACAGATGCTGATCGATCGCGGCATTCAGTACGAAGAAATCGTGCTGGGTCAGGATGCAACTACCGTTAGTCTGCGCGCTATGACCGGCCGCGCCACCGTACCGCAGGTCTTCATTGGCGGACGTCATATCGGCGGCAGCGACGATCTGGAAAAATTCTTCCACGTTGCCTGAGAATCCGGGAACCGGCTCCTTACCCAGGCCGGTTTTCAGATGTGCCTATAAGAAGAAATACTTGAAGTCAGAGGTTGGCGGGCTAGCATGCCCGCCTTTTTTATGCCTGCAAAACACAATAGTCCTTTACTGCAGACGCTGTTTCGCCTCGGCGATGGCTTTTGCAACCTGCTGCGGCGCGACGCCGCCTTTCGCATTACGCTTATCCAGGCAAGATTGCAGCGAAAGAACAGCATACACGTCCTGTTCAATCATCGGACTGAACTGTTGTAGCTGCGCCAGCGTTAAGGCTTCCAGCGCCACGCCATGACTGATGGCCGCGACGACCGCTTCACCGACGATATGATGCGCCTCACGGAAAGGGACGCCTTTGGCGACCAGATAATCCGCCAGTTCGGTGGCGTTCGCGTAACCCTGCTCCGCCGCTTCCTGGCAACGTGGACGTTTTACCTGAATGCCATCCAGCACCAGCACCGACATATGCAGGCAGTCAAGCCAGGTATCGAGCGCATCGAACAGCCCTTCCTTATCTTCCTGCATGTCTTTGTTGTAGGCGAGCGGCAGCCCTTTCAGCGTCATCATCATGCCGGTCAGCGCACCCTGTACCCGGCCACATTTGCCGCGAATCAGTTCCAGCGCGTCAGGATTTTTCTTCTGCGGCATCAGCGATGAGCCGGACGTCACCCGATCGGACAGCTCAACAAAGTTCGCTTCGCCAGTATTAAAGAAGATCAGATCTTCGGCGAAACGCGACAGATGTACCATGCCGATGGCGGCATCGGAGAGCAACTCCAGCGCATGATCGCGATCGGAAACGCTGTCCAGGCTGTTGCGTGTGGCAGAAGCAAAGCCCAGCCAACTCGCCAGCTGCTCGCGATCGATTTCATAAGCAGTGCCTGCCAGCGCGCCACAGCCCAACGGGCTAACGTCCAGACGCTTCAGCGTATCCTGTAAACGGCTTTCATCACGTGCCAGCATTTCTACGTAAGCCAGGCACCAGTGAGCAAATGTCACCGGCTGCGCCCGCTGTAAATGGGTATAGCCCGGCATAACGGCATCCTGATTGGCTTCCGCCGTCGCCACCAGCGCCTGCTGCAGTTCACGCACCGCGCTCAGCAGCAGTAAAACCTGTTCTTTACACCAGAGTTTTAAATCGGTCGCCACCTGATCGTTGCGGCTGCGGCCGGTATGCAGTTTTTTGCCCAGTGCGCCGACTTTCTCAATCAGACGGCCTTCAACCCAGCTATGAATGTCTTCGGCATCGCTTTGCAGAATCTGTTGCGGATTAGCGCGCACTTCTTCCAGCAGCGTATTCAACGCAACTTCCAGCTGCTGCTGCTCATCCTGGGTCAGCACGTTAACGGTCACCAACGCTTTAGACCAGGCAACAGAGCCGGTAATGTCCTGTTCCGCCAGACGATAATCAAAACGCAGCGAATCGTTGAACTGTTTAAACCGTCCATCTGCCGCCTGTGTAAACCGTCCACCCCATAATGCCATCTTGAATGCTCCTGAAATCTGTTGCGCGCAAGGCTCAGCCTGGCTTGTTATCAGGGCGGCCACCGCGCGCCGCCCTTACCGTCAGTTATTTTTTCTCGTTCAGCGCACGGATACGTGAAGAGAGTGAGAACAGACGGATAAAGCCGCCCGCATGGCTGTGATCGTAAACTTCATCTTCGCCAAAGGTCGCGAACTCTTCAGAATAGAGGCTGTTAGCGGATTTTTTCTGAATCGCGGTAACCTGGCCTTTATAGAGCTGCAACACCACTTCGCCATTCACTTCGGTTGCCAGCGATTCAGCCGCCGCCTGCAGGGATTTACGCAGCGGAGCGAACCAGCGTCCGTCATAAACCACGTAGGACATCTCCAGGCCCAGCTGCTCGCGCCATTTAAAACTGTCGCGATCCAGAACCAGCTGCTCTACGGCACGCAGCGCGTTAACCATAATGGTGCCGCCCGGAGTTTCATAGCAGCCGCGGGATTTAATGCCGACCAGACGGTTTTCGACGATGTCGATGCGGCCTACGCCATGTTTCGCGCCCAGCGCGTTCAGTTTGTCCAGACACTGGAACGGGCTCAGCTGTTCACCGTTAACCGCTACCACGCGGCCTTTTTCTACGGTGACAGTCACTTGCTCAGGCTGGTCCGGCGCTTCCTGCGGATCGACGGTCCAGACCCAGCAATCTTTGTTCGGCGCATTCCATGGGCTTTCCAGCACGCCGCCTTCAGTAGAAATATGCCAGGCGTTTTCATCACGGCTGTAGATTTTTTCCAGCGAGGCGGTGGTCGGGATATTGCGCTCTTTCAGATAGTCGAGCAGCGCTTCGCGCGAACGCAGGTTCCACTCACGCCAGGGCGCGACCACTTTCAGCTGCGGCGCCAGCGCGGTATAGGTAGTTTCGAAACGCACCTGATCGTTGCCTTTGCCGGTTGCGCCATGACATAACGCATCGGCGCCCACTTTCAGCGCCAGCTCAACCTGCGCTTTAGCGATAATCGGGCGCGCCATCGAGGTGCCCAGCAGATAGCTGCCTTCATACAGCGCGCCGGTTTGCAGCACCGGATAAACGTAGTCACGAATAAATTCTTCACGCAGATCGGCGATATGACATTCTGACGCACCAGATTGCAGCGCCTTTTTCTCTACGCCGACTAAATCTTCACGATCCTGGCCAATATCCGCGACAAAGGCGACCACTTCACAACCGTAGTTCTCTTTCAGCCACGGAATAATAGCCGACGTATCCAGACCGCCAGAGTAAGCCAGAACGATTTTCTTGATGCCTTGGTTTTGCATGTCTTAATCCTTGAATGTTATTGCTTTATGCGTGAATCCGGGTGCCGATCGACACGCCGTTAAAGAGAGAAGGCAGCTGCTCGGCATGACGCCAGCTGGCAATATCGACCGGACGCCCCAGCGTACGCGCCGCATCCAGCGCCGCATGAACCTTAACAATCATGCCGTCGGTAATGATGCCCTGAGCAATCAGCTGCTCCGCTTTCGCCGTCGTCATTTCAGCAATCCGCTGGCCTTTGCCATCAAGAATACCGCTGACGTCAGAGAGTAAAACCAGGTCCGCGCCCAGCGTGGCCGCCAGCGCCGTCGCCGCCTGATCGGCGTTGACATTCATCAGCTGCCCCTCTTCGGTGATGCCAATGGAGCTGATTACCGGCATATAGCCCGCCTGCAACAGAGTATTAAGCAACGCCGGCGAGCCCGGCAATGCATTGCCAACGTGGCCGAGTTCTTCATCAAACTGCGCCACATTCGCCATGCCGCCGTCGCCCAGGCACAGGCCCACCGCCGGAATATGATGTTTCTTCGCCCAGGCCAGCAGCGTCTTATTCGCCGTACCTGCCAGCGCGCCGGTAATAATGTCGATTTGGTCGGCAGGCGTAACGCGCAGGCCGTTTTTCTTCTGCACCGGCAACGCCAGTTTTTTCATCAGTTCATCGACCAGACAGCCGCCGCCGTGAACAATCAGCAGCGGGCGCTGATGCGCTTCCCGGTAAGTCACCAGCGCCGTAAACAGACGCGCCAACGCTTCTTCGCTATCCAGCAGCACGCCGCCGAGTTTGATAATTAATGGAGTCGTCATAATCGTTATCCGCTTAAATAAGTGACTGCGTTTCCGGGAAACCAAAACGAATATTAAGGCACTGCACCGCCTGCGAAGCCGCACCCTTCAGCAGATTGTCTTCCGCCGCTACCACAATCAGATGTTCATCCTGCACAGCGAAGCCAATATCGCAGAATGGCAGGCCGACCACGGCTTTCAGCGCCGGCACGCCCTGCTCATAAACGCGCACCAGCGGTTTGTCCTGATAGGCGTTATGAAACGCTTCGGCTACATCCTCACGGCTGACGCCTGGCTGCAACCGGCAGGTAATGGTGGCCAGAATGCCGCGTGGGAAATTGCCGAGATGCGGCGTAAAAATCACCGGCACGCCAAGGTGCGCGACAATTTCGGGATGATGACGATGATTAAAGATGCCGTAAGGCTGAAGGCTGACTTCGCAGAAGCTGTTGTTGATACTGGCCTTGCGCCCGGCGCCGCTCACGCCGCTGGTGGCATTGATCACCGGCCACTGCGCATCATTCAACAGGTTCGCCTCAATCAGCGGTTTCAGCGCCAGCTGCGCAGCAGTCGGGTAACAGCCAGGCACGGCGATCAGCTGCGCCTCTTTGATGGCGTCATGCTGCCACTCTGCCAGGCCGTAAACCGCTTTATCCAGCCACGCCGAATACTGATGGGTAAAGCCGTAATAGCGCGTATAGAAATCGGCATCGTTCACGCGGAACGCGCCGGAAAGATCGAACACCACGCAACCAGCGGCCAGAAACTGCGGCGCCAGATCGTGACTGACTTCATGCGCCGTGGCGAGAAATACCACATCCACTCGCTCGGCCCAGACGGAGACATCACTCAGCGGCTCCAGCGGCAGGTCGATAATCCCTTTCAGCTGCGGATGCAGATCGGAAAGACGTTTTCCGGCATCCGGGCTTTGCGCTGAAACCGCTAAAGCGGTTATGTTCATATGCGGATGACGATTCAGAAAGGTCGCCAGTTCAACGCCAGCATAACCGCTGGCACCAACAATCAGCGTATTCAACATCAGGCTGTATACCTTTTACAGTCATTCAGATCCGGTGTGCAGCCCTGTCGCCGCGCGCCATGAAGTCTAACGTTAACCCGCGGGTAATTTTATTTCCCATCGCACCAACGTTATTGTATTTTTATTCACTATTACTGCATGAATATTGATACATCCTAACTCAAGGACCGTCAACAGTGAAGACAAAATTACCGCCTTTTATCGAACTTTACCGCCAGCTGATAGCCATCCCATCCATCAGCGCCACCGACAGCGCGCTCGATCAGAGCAATGAAAGTTTAATCACTCTGCTGGCCGGCTGGTTTCGTGATTTAGGCTTCAACGTAGAAGTCCAGCCGGTGCCCGGCACACGCAATAAATTCAATATGCTGGCGAGAAGCGGCGAAGGTACAGGCGGCCTGCTGCTGGCGGGCCATACCGATACGGTTCCCTTTGATGATGGACGCTGGACACGCGATCCTTTTACGCTGGCAGAGCATGACAACAAGCTGTACGGCCTTGGCACGGCGGATATGAAAGGCTTCTTCGCTTTTATTCTGGATACGCTGCGCGACACCGACATCAGCAAGCTACAAAAACCGCTCTATATCCTCGCGACAGCAGATGAAGAAACTACGATGGCGGGCGCAAAATATTTTGCTGAATCCGCCACGCTGCGCCCGGATTGCGCGATTATCGGCGAGCCGACCTCCTTAAAACCGGTGCGCGCGCATAAAGGGCATCTCTCGAACGTGATTCGCGTTGAAGGACAATCGGGCCACTCCAGCGATCCGTCGCGCGGGGTTAACGCCATTGAGCTAATGCACGAAGCGATCGGCCATCTGATGGAGCTGCGCAACACGCTGAAAGAGCGTTATCACCATGACGGCTTCGCAATCCCTTATCCGACGATGAACTTTGGCCATATCCACGGCGGCGACGCGGCCAACCGCATCTGCGCCTGCTGCGAGCTGCATATGGATATTCGACCGCTGCCGGGTCTGACGCTGAAGGATCTGGATGAGTTATTGAATGAGGCGCTGGCGCCGGTAAGCGTGCGCTGGCCTGGCCGCCTGACGGTTGCGGAACTGCATCCGCCGATTCCGGGCTATGAATGCCCGCGCGATCATCAGCTGGTACAGGTAGTGGAAAAGCTGCTCGGTACGCCGACCGAAGTGGTGAACTACTGTACCGAAGCGCCGTTTATTCAACAGCTGTGTCCAACCCTGGTATTAGGGCCGGGATCGATTAATCAGGCGCACCAGCCAGATGAATTTATTGATACCGCATTTATCAAACCAACACGCGAGCTGATCGCGCAACTGGTTAACCATTTCTGTCACTAATTAGCAGCATTTGGGGCAATTGACTGCAAAAACGGTAAATTGCTCCTGCAAAGTTCCAACTTTCCCGATAAGAATAACTTATCCCACTTCGTCATTGTTAAATTTCTTAAATTACCTACATTTAACGGCAGTACGCTGCAGGTTTTACGCAATTGACGAACGAGAAGTTACATGGCTAGATAAAAGGCGGCGTTATACCCGCCAGGGTAAAAATTAAAAGACAAGAAGGGTGTCAGGGGTCATATGAACGAACAATATTCCGCAATGCGAAGTAATGTCAGTATGCTCGGCAAACTGCTCGGGGATACTATTAAGGATGCGCTGGGAGAAAACATCCTTGATCGGGTGGAAACCATCCGCAAACTCTCCAAGTCATCCCGCGCGGGAAATGACGCTCATCGTCAGGAGCTGCTTACCACATTACAAAACCTCTCGAATGACGAGCTACTACCGGTCGCGCGCGCCTTTAGCCAGTTCCTGAACCTGACCAACGTTGCTGAACAGTACCAGACGATTTCGCCGCACGGTGAAGGCGCTAACCATCCTGAGCTGATGAAAAAAGCCTTCGAACGCCTGAAGCAAAAGCCCGATTTGAACGAAGCCGATATTCGCGCAGCGATTGAATCCCTGTCGCTGGAGCTGGTGCTGACCGCTCACCCTACTGAAATTACGCGCCGTACCCTGATTCACAAACTGGTTGAGGTAAACACCTGTTTAAAACAGCTCGATCATAATGATCTCACTGATTATGACCGCAACCAGATTATGCGTCGTTTGCGCCAGCTGGTGGCGCAAGCCTGGCATACCGATGAGATCCGTAAATATCGCCCTTCCCCGGTTGATGAAGCCAAGTGGGGCTTTGCCGTGGTGGAAAACAGCCTGTGGGATGGCGTGCCTGATTTTCTGCGCGAGCTGAACGAACAGGTAGAAGAAACCTTTGGCTATACGCTGCCGGTTGATTTTGTGCCGGTGCAGTTCACCTCATGGATGGGCGGCGACCGCGACGGCAACCCTAACGTCACGGCCAGCATTACGCGCCACGTCATGCAGCTGAGCCGCTGGAAAGCCGCCGATCTCTTTTTGCGCGACATTGGCGTGCTGATTTCCGAACTGTCGATGTCGGAATGTACGGAGGAGCTGCGTGCGCTATGCGGCGATGCGGACGCGCTTGAGCCTTATCGCGTAATTTTGAAACGCCTGCGCGCGCAATTGATGACGACTCAAACTTATCTTGAGCGCCGGCTGAAAGGCGACCGCCTGCCGCGCCCGGAAGGGTTGTTGATTTCCAATGACCAACTTTGGGATCCGCTGTATGCCTGCTATCAATCCTTGCAGGCATGCGGCATGGGCATTATTGCCAACGGGCAGCTGCTCGATACGCTGCGCCGGGTGAAATGTTTTGGCGTGCCGCTGGTGCGTATCGACCTGCGTCAGGAAAGCACACGCCATACCGAAGCGCTGGCCGAGATTACGCGCTATCTTGGCCTTGGTGATTATGAAAGCTGGTCAGAAGCGGACAAACAGGCGTTTCTGATCCGTGAGCTGAACTCCAAACGCCCGCTGCTGCCGCGCCAGTGGGAGCCGAGCGAAGAGACGCGCGAGGTGCTGGAAACCTGTCGCGTGGCGGCGGAAGCACCGCGCGGCTCTATCGCCGCCTATGTCATTTCGATGGCCAAAACGCCTTCCGACGTGCTGGCGGTTCATCTGCTGCTGAAAGAAGCCGGTATTCCTTTTGCGATGCCGGTGGCGCCGCTGTTTGAAACCCTCGATGACCTGAATAACGCTAACGATGTGATGTCGCAGCTGCTGAGCATCGACTGGTATCGCGGCTTTATTCAGGGCAAACAGATGGTGATGATCGGCTATTCCGACTCGGCAAAAGATGCGGGCGTCATGGCCGCCTCCTGGGCGCAATATCAGGCTCAGGACGCGCTGATTAAAACCTGTGAAAAAGCGGGCATTGCCCTGACGCTGTTTCACGGACGCGGCGGCACCATTGGACGCGGCGGCGCGCCAGCGCAGGCGGCGCTGCTCTCCCAGCCGCCGGGCAGCCTGAAGGGCGGCCTGCGCGTTACCGAACAGGGCGAAATGATCCGCTTTAAATATGGTCTGCCGGAAGTGGCCGTCGCCAGCCTGTCGCTTTATACCAGCGCCATCCTTGAGGCGAACCTGCTGCCACCACCGGAGCCGAAAAGCGAATGGCGCGCCATTATGGATCAGCTTTCTGAGGTTTCCTGCGCCATGTATCGCGGCTACGTACGCGAAAATCCAGACTTCGTGCCCTATTTCCGTTCGGCAACGCCGGAACTGGAATTAGGCAAACTGCCGCTGGGCTCGCGTCCGGCGAAACGTCGTCCGACCGGCGGCGTTGAATCGCTGCGCGCCATCCCGTGGATTTTCGCCTGGACGCAAAACCGCCTGATGCTGCCCGCCTGGCTGGGCGCTGGCGCGGCGCTGCAAAAGGCGATGGATGAAGGACATCGGGATCAGCTGGAAGCGATGTGTCGTGACTGGCCGTTCTTCTCAACCCGTCTTGGCATGTTGGAAATGGTCTTTTCCAAGGCTGACCTCTGGCTGGCGGAATATTACGATCAACGCCTGGTGGATGCTTCGCTCTGG
This sequence comes from Mixta sp. Marseille-Q2659, assembly GCF_940807255.1. Lineage (GTDB taxonomy): Bacteria > Pseudomonadota > Gammaproteobacteria > Enterobacterales > Enterobacteriaceae > Mixta. The sequence goes on from NZ_CALNWY010000001.1 coordinate 17,727, forward strand.
CCGCTGGGCAAAGAGCTGCGCGATCGGCTGGCTGCAGATATTAAAGCGGTGCTGACCATCGCTAACGATGCGCATCTGATGGCGGACGAGCCGTGGATCGCCGAATCTATCGCCCTGCGCAACGTTTATACCGACCCGCTTAATGTGCTACAGGCTGAACTGCTGCATCGTTCACGCGCGCAGGAAGCGAAAGGGGAAGAGACGGATCCGCAGGTTGAGCAGGCGCTGATGGTGACCATCGCTGGCGTCGCGGCAGGAATGCGTAACACCGGTTAACCTGAATAGCCGCCTTCCGTAAGCGAGGCGATTAACAGACAACGTCAAAAAAGTTCATGCCCTGAGGGACATGAACTTTTTTTATGCGGATAAATCAGCGAGTTTTATACAGATGAGCAAAAGAACCCAGAAATGTCTTCTGTCAGGCAACCAGCTCCGTTACCGGACGAACGCCCAGCGTATGGCAGATGGCGTAACTCATTTCCGCACGGTTTAGCGTGTAAAAGTGAAAATCCTTCACGCCTTCGCGGCTGAGAATTTTCACCATATCCATCGCGATATTGGCACCGACCATTTTGCGCGTTTCAGGATCGTCATCCAGACCGGCAAACATGCTGTTCATCCAGCCAGGCACGCGCACATTGGTCATGGTAGCGAAGCGCTGAAGCTGTTTAAAGTTGGAAACGGGCAGAATGCCAGGCACGATTTCAACATCAATACCGGTCGCCACGCAGCGATCGCGAAACCGTAAATAGCTTTCAACGTCGAAGAAGAACTGCGTAATCGCCCGGTTCGCCCCGGCATCAATTTTCTTCTTCAGGTTGATGAGATCGGCCTGAGCGCTTTTGGCTTCTGGATGCACTTCCGGGTAGGCGGCCACAGAGATATCAAAATCGCCAACCTCTTTTAGCAGTGCTACTAAATCAGTGGCATACATATCGGGCTTGCCGCCGCCTGCGGGCAGATCGCCGCGTAACGCGACAATATGACGAATGCCGCTGTTCCAGTAATCCTGAGCGATAGTGCGCAGTTCATCGCGCGAAGCGTCAACGCACGTCAGATGCGGCGCAGCTTCCAGACCGGTACGATCTTTAATACCTTTGATAATGCTGTGGGTACGATCGCGCTCGCCAGAGTTGGCGCCGTAGGTGACCGAAACAAATTTAGGCTTCAGGCTGCTCAGACGATCAATAGAACTCCAGAGTGTTTCTTCCATTTCACTGGTACGCGGCGGGAAAAACTCAAAGGAAACGTTAATACGCCCGTTCAGTTCTGCCAGGCTCTGGTTCAGCGCTTCGCGCTGGTTGGCGTGAAAGAAACTCATATCCGCTCTACCTTATCTATCGCTATTAGAAGAAAACAACCCGCGCCTTACAAACATCCATACGTTTAGACGTCTACAGCTCCACAAGATGCAGCCTGGCTGTTTATTTGTCAATCAAAAAGCATTCAACTTGCGCTGAATATCTTTCATCTCATCATCCATACGCGACAGGCAGGTAGAGAAGCGTGTAACCACAACGGTTTAAGGCCTTAGCATCGAATAACGCAGCATTCTCTTTTATTTGGCTCCTCTGAACCACAGGACATTAGCAGTGCCTGTAACTTTTAAAAGGATTTAAAAAGCAGTTAAATGCCGACCCGTTTATTTTGGCCTAAAAGGCTTCGCTCTCTTCTGACGCATGGTTCAAGAAGCGAGAAAGCAAAACGGGTGGCTTGCGCCACCCGTTCCCGTTTACAGCAGTTGCGCCAGCCGGTTAATGTCGGACTGAATCGCCCCGGCGGTCACATCGCGTCCGGCGCCGGGACCGCGGATCACCAGCGGGTTATCGCGATACCAACGGCTTTCAATAGCAAAGACATTGTCACACGGCAGCAGCGCGGCCAGCGGATGCTCAGGACGTACCGCCTCAATGCCGACGCGCGCTTTGCCGTTAGCATCGAAACGGGCGACGTAACGCAGCACCAGTCCCATCTCCTGCGCCGCTTCCAGACGCTGTAACATCTGCTCGTTCAGCGCTTCGCTATTTTCAAAGAAATGATCCACCGAACCCTGCTCACAACCGGCAGGCACCAGCGACTCCACACGCACCTGATCCGGTTCAATATCGTAGCCCGCTTCGCGCGCCAGAATCACCAGCTTGCGCATGACATCCTGACCGGAAAGGTCAACGCGCGGATCCGGTTCAGTCAGCCCCTGCTGCCAGGCCTGATCGACCAGTTCGCTGAAAGGCACCGTGCCGTCGAACTGTAAAAACAGCCAGGAGAGCGTGCCGGAGAAGATGCCGCTGATCGACAGAATGCTGTCGCCGCTTTCCCGCAGGTCGCGCACTGTATGATTGACCGGCAGACCGGCGCCAACCGTGGCGTTATACAGCCAGTGACGATCGGTTTTCGCGAAGGCGTCACGGATCTGCCGCCAGTGGTAGCTATCTGACGCGCCAGCCACTTTATTGGCGCTAATCACATGGAAGCCGTGGCTGGCGAAATCCAGATATTGCCCGGCCAGCGCTTCGCTGGCGGTTACGTCCAGAACCACCAGATCGTCGTAAGGATGCGCGCGCATCCACAAGAATAGCGACTCCTCATCCTGCATGACCGCTTCATCTTCAAAAAACGCCAGCGCCCGACTGGCATCCAGCCCGTCATAGCTCAGCAGGCTGCGGCGGCTGTCTACAACGCCTGCCAGCACAAATTCGAAACCGGTACGGGCAGAGAGGCTTTTCTGCTCGCGGGCAAAGAGTTCCAGCCAGCGCGAGCCGATATTGCCTTTGCCAAACAGCATCAGGCCGATACGTTTTTCCGCGCGGAACAGCGACTGATGTAGCCCCTGCACCAGATGTTCGGTCGGGCCGACGCGCAACACCGCCACCAGACTGATGCCTTCTTCCGACTGCCAGATAAATTCCACCGGCTGATCGTTGATCTGCTGCCAGAAACGATGACTGTGCAGCGGGTTACGGCTAACGCCAGCGCCAACCAACGCTACCAGCGCCAGCCCTTCGCGCAAATGCAGGTGGCCCGGCAGTCCGGCGTCCTGCAACAGAGCGAAGGCGCTGTTAACCACTTCCGAGGTGTAGCAGAGCTGCAGCAGGTTACGGTCGCTGTGGACACCGATCGCCAACGGGCGGATCTGCGCGCGTTTCAGCAGCTGCTCGACTTCTTTATGCAGCGCGGCAAAATCGTGCTGCGGAGCAACTTCAATATCAATCAGGCAAACATCGTCATGGCTGGTCACGATGCGCGCGCCGGTGCCGGACGCCAGCACACGCTCAATACGCGTCGAACCCTGCTCCGGCTGATAGCTACAGCGCAGCTGCAAATCAATATCGCTGTTGGAAACCGGCTGTAGCGTACGTGCGTGCAGTACCGGCGCGGCCAGGCGCGCCAGTTCGCTCGCTTCATCGAGACGCAGCAAGGGCAGCAAACAGGCATCTTTTACTTTGCGGGGATCGGCGCTGTAAACACCGGCGACATCGCTCCAGATCGTCACGCGGCTGACGCCTGCCAGCGCTCCGATCTGCGTGGCGGAATAGTCGGAGCCGTTGCGACCCAGCAGCACGGTTTCTCCGGCGTCGTTTCGGCTAATAAAACCGGTGACCACCAGACGCTGATGCGCATGCTGCGCCATCAACTGCTGTAACAGCGGCCAGGATTTGCCTTCATCTACCTGCGGTTGCGCCGCGCGTTCGGCGCGCAAGAACTCACGCGCATCCAGCCAGCACGCTTCCAGATCGCGCTGTTGCAACACCGCCGCCATCAGCCGCGCTGACCATACTTCGCCGTGACCGACGACTTCGGCATAGACCGCATCGGTAATTTTGCCGTCCAGCAGCGCCGCCAGGCGCTCCAGATCCTGAATAAACTGGTTCAGTAGCGGCTGAGCTAATTCCGGCGACAGCAGACCTTTAATCAGATCGGACTGATAACGACGCAGACTTTGCTGTACCTGATGGGCCGAAAGCCGATCGCTCTGACTGAGCTTTAACCAGCTAATCAGCTGGTTAGTGGTGCTGCCCGCGGCAGAAACCACCATTAAATCTCCTGGCTGGCTGTAATCGGCCATAATGCCTGCGACGCGCTGATAACAGCTAACATCGGCCAGGCTACTGCCGCCAAATTTATGCAGCTGCCTGCTGTGCGGCGCGCCCGCTGCGGCTGAATTACTCATCTCTTAATCCTCGGCTGCCACCCGGAACGCATTATCCAGATCGGCGATTAAATCTTCGTGATCTTCTATCCCAACCGATATGCGCAAAAGCGTATCGGAAATGCCCGCCGCAGCGCGCGCTTCCGCTGACATGCCTGCGTGGGTCATGGTGGCGGTATGGGAAATCAGACTTTCTACTCCACCCAGCGATTCCGCCAGGGTAAACAGTTCCAGCGCTTTCAGGAAACGGCGCAGACGTGGCTCATCGCCATCCAGCTCAAAACTTAACATGGCGCCAAAACCGCGCTGTTGACGTACCGCATGCTGATGACCGGCATTTTCCGGCAGCGAAGGATGATACAGCTTTTTCACCAGCGGCTGCTGCTGCAAATATTCCACGATTGCCAACGCGTTACGTTGCGCCGCCGCCATACGTGGCCCCAGCGTGCGCATGCCGCGTAACAGCAGATAACTGTCGAAGGCGGAGCCGGTTACGCCGATATTATTGGCCCACCAGGCCAGTTCGGTCGCCACCGCCGCATCCTTCGCAATGACCGCTCCGGCAACCACGTCGGAGTGGCCGTTCAGGTATTTGGTGCAGGAGTGCAACACCAGGTCGGCGCCTAACGCCAACGGGTTTTGCAGCGCCGGACTCAAAAAGGTATTGTCTACCACGCTGATGGCGCCCGCCTCGCGCGCCGCCTGACAAATCGCGGCAATATCCACCACGCGCAGCAACGGATTGCTGGGGCTTTCCACCAGCACCAGCTTTGGCTTTTCAGCCAGCGCGTCCTGCAACGCCTCGGCATCACCCTGATCGACGAACTTAACCCGATAAGCGCCACGTTTGCTTTGGCTGTCAAACAGGCGATAGCTACCGCCGTAACAATCATGCGGCGCAACCAGTAAATCGCCAGGCTTCAGGAACAGCGTACAAACCAGATGGATCGCCGACATGCCGGTATTGGTCATTACCGCGCCGGCGCCGTCTTCCAGCTCGGCCAGTGCCCGCTGTACGACATCACGCGTCGGATTGCCGCGACGTGAGTAATCATGGGCGCGCGGCTGGTTGAAATCGGTGAAGTTGTAGGTGCTGGAAAGGTGAATCGGCGGGACAACGCAGCCATATTGCTCGTCATCATTTAACCCGCTGCGCACTGCGATGGTTGCCTGTTTACGCGTCATAGTGCTTACTGTTCCTGAAAGGCCCTGAAAGAAGGCTAACAGGATAGCATTCCACTAGTAGACGTCAATACATCTGGACATCTAAATGTCTTTGCGTATAGATTGAGCAAAAGCGCAATAACCGCTAAAATTGCTGTCAATTGCCCTCTGTAATCCATCCCGCATCCGCCAACAAAGTTACGTATTAAATGCTGACTTTGATTAGTGAGACGTGGGAAGATCGGGCATAATTGGCTGATTTCCGGCATTTTCACTTTTAATAATTAAGGTAACTCATGGCTGAATGGAATGGCGAATATATCAGCCCTTATGCTGAGCATGGTAAGAAGAGCGAGCAGGTCAAAAAAATTACCGTGTCTATTCCGCTGAAAGTACTCAAAATTCTGACAGATGAACGTACGCGTCGTCAGGTAAACAATCTGCGTCACGCCACTAACAGCGAACTGCTGTGCGAAGCATTTCTGCACGCTTTTACCGGCCAGCCGCTGCCGGATGATGTCGACCTGCGCAAAGAGCGCAGCGATGAGATCCCGGAAGAGGCGAAGAAGATTATGCGTGAACTGGGGAAAGACCCGGATACGTGGGAATATTGATAAGCCATTTTTGCGCATAAAAAAACCCAGCCGAAGCTGGGTTTTTTCTTGCATCCGCTCCGTCGAAAAACGGTAGCGTCTGCCGGGAAACTTATTTGCTGCCCGGGATGCTGAAGCGTTTGTTGAAGCGCTCAACACGACCACCGGTATCAACAACACGCTGTTTGCCGGTGTAGAACGGGTGGCATTTACCGCACACGTCCAGGTTCAGATCGTGACCCACGGTAGAGCGGGTTTTGATCACATTACCGCAAGAACAAGTTGCAGTAATTTCAACATACTTAGGATGAATACCTTCTTTCATGGGGTAACCTCAGTAAAGGCCGTGTCGCTCTCCCGTGCCAGGAAAAACCTGCACCGGCACCACACGTGGATTGAACATTCTGGTGATTTTTGATGCTTTGTCCCGCACCAAAGGCGGCAAACTATACAGAAAATAACCGACCGACGCAACAGAATCCGCACATTTATGGCGACACAGTGTACACTACGCCGTTCAACTCTTTTTACGGATAACGTCATGCCCGTTGCTCAGGTCGCGCTGCCCGTTCCGCTCGCACGCCAGTTTGACTACCTGCTTCCAGCCCATCTCCATCCGGCGATCGGCGGACGCGTGCGCGTGCCGTTCGGCAACCGGAAAATGATCGGTATCGTAGTGGGCGTCAGCGAGCAAAGCGATCTGCCGGTTGAGCAGTTAAAAGGCGTGCTGGAAGTCCTTGATAGCGACTCGCTGTTCCCTCCTTCGCTCTGGCGCATTTTGCACTGGGCAGCCGACTATTATCACTATCCGCTGGGCGAAGTGCTGTTTCACGCGCTGCCGGTGCTGTTGCGACAGGGGAAACCGGCACAGGAGACGCCACTCTGGCAATGGTTTATTACCGAGCTGGGACGGGAAACCGCGCCGGAAAGCCTGAAGCGCGCGCCGAAACAGCAGCAGGCGCTGGCCGCGCTGCGCCAGCAGCCGCTCTATCGACATGAAATTGCCCAGCACGAGCTGGCGGACCAGGCGCTTCAGGCGCTGCGGGCGAAAGGATTATGCGATTTACGTGAGCATCTGCCCGCCCGCCAGGACTGGCGCGACAGCTTTGCCGTTAACGGCGAACGGCTGCGGCTGAATACTGAACAGGCGCTGGCGGTTGGCGCGATTCGCAGCGAAGACGAACAGTTTGCGCCCTGGCTACTGGCTGGCATCACCGGTTCAGGTAAAACCGAAGTCTATCTGAGCGTGCTGGAAAATGTGCTGGCCCGCGGGCGTCAGGCGCTGGTGCTGGTGCCGGAAATTGGCCTGACGCCGCAAACCATTGCCCGCTTTCGGGCGCGCTTTAACGCGCCGATTGATGTCCTGCATTCTGGTCTGAACGACAGTGAGCGCATGGCCGTCTGGCTGCGCGCGCGCCAGGGGGAAAATGCCATTGTGATCGGCACCCGTTCGGCGCTGTTTACGCCTTTTGCCCGACCGGGCGTCATCATTATCGATGAAGAACACGACAGCTCTTATAAACAGCAAGAAGGCTGGCGTTATCATGCGCGCGATCTCGCCGTCTTTCGGGCGCGTGAAGAAAACATTCCTATCGTGATGGGATCGGCGACCCCCGCGCTGGAAACGCTGCATAACGTACAGAGCGGCAAATATCGCCAGCTGAACCTCAGCAAGCGTGCCGGTAATGCGCGCCAGGCGACACAACAGCTGATCGATTTAAAAGGCGTCCAATTACAGGGCGGCCTGTCGCCCGCTTTGATTCAGCGTATGCGACAGCATTTGCAGGCTGATAACCAGGTCTTGCTGTTTCTTAATCGCCGTGGGTTTTCGCCCGCGCTGCTGTGCCACGACTGCGGCTGGATTGCGGAATGCCAGCGCTGCGATCACTATTACACGCTGCACCAACAGCAGCGCCAGCTGCGCTGCCATCACTGCGACAGCCAGCGTCCGGTGCCGCGCCAGTGTCCACAATGCGGTTCAACGCACCTGGTACCGGTGGGTTTAGGCACCGAGCAGCTGGAACATAATCTGCAAAGCCTGTTTCCCGGCATTCCGCTCTCGCGCATCGATCGCGATACCACCAGCCGCAAAGGCGCGCTGGAGCAGCATCTGGCGGATGTCTTTCGCGGCGGCGCGCGTATTTTGATCGGCACGCAGATGCTGGCTAAAGGCCACCACTTTCCCGATGTAACGCTGGTTTCTTTGCTCGACGTCGATGGCGCGCTGTTCTCGGCGGATTTCCGCGCCGCCGAACGCTTCGCTCAGCTCTATATACAAGTTGCCGGACGCGCCGGACGCGCCGGAAAACAGGGCGAAGTGCTGCTGCAAACTCATCACCCTGAACATCCGCTGCTGCAGATCTTGCTGCATCAAGGTTACGATGCGTTCGCCAGCCAAACGTTGAACGAGCGTAAAAGCGTGCAGCTTCCCCCGTTTACCAGCCACGCGCTGTTTCGCGCGGACGATCATGACAACCAGCAGGCTGCCGCCTTTTTACATCAGCTGCGTAATTTGCTTGAGGCCAGCCCGCTACGGGATGAGGCGTTGTGGATTATGGGGCCGGTGCCTGCGCTGATGGCCAAACGCGGTGGCCGCTATCGCTGGCAACTGCTATTGCAGCACCCTTCCCGCCTCAGATTGCAGCAGCTGTTAAAAAGCAGTTTGCCGTTAATCTCCACCCTGCCTTTGTCACGCAAGGTAAAATGGACGCTGGATATTGATCCGACGGAAAACTAACCCGTCCGCAGAATTAAGGTTTGCGAGCTGGATCGAAAAACGTCGAATAACTCACAGTTTTTATGCAATTAAAGTAACGGCACCTCATACAATCTGTTAAAAATGTGATGGCCGTCAGCTTTAGCCGCAACAGGCGCAGCATGACAAGACATCCAGATGTTCAGGCCGGTGGTACCGGTGTGAGGAGAAAAGCGTTGGAGCAGAACCAGGAGTCAACGGCAGCCACAATGAAAGATGTGGCTGAGCGTGCGGGAGTCTCAACCGCCACCGTATCCCGCGCGCTGATGAATCCTGAAAAGGTCTCAGCGGCAACCCGGCAGAAAGTTGAGCAGGCGGTAATGGATGTGGGGTATTCGCCTCATGCCCTGGCGCGTAATGCTAAACGCAGTGAATCACGCACCATTCTGGTTATCGTTCCCGACATCTGCGATCCCTTTTTCAGTGAAATTATTCGCGGCGTCGAAGTGACGGCGGCGGCTGAAGGTTATCTGGTCTTGATTGGCGACTGCGCGCACCAGAACCAACAGGAAAAAACCTTTATGAATCTGATGCTGACGCGTCAGATTGACGGCATGGTGCTGCTGGGCTCTCAGGTGCCTTTCGACACTGGCGTGGAAGAGCAGCGCAGCTTACCGCCGATGGTCATGGCGAACGAATTTGCGCCTGACCTGGAGTTGCCAACGGTACATATTGATAACCTGACCGCGGCCTTTGAAGCGGTTAACCATCTCTGGCAGTTAGGGCATCGCCGCATTGCCTGTATCGCGGGCCCGGAGGAGATGCCGCTCAGCCATTACCGTTTACAGGGCTATATTCAGGCGCTGCGCCGCCATGGGCAGACGGTGGAGCCACGCTATATTGTGCGCGGCGATTTTACCTTCGAAGCAGGCGCCACCGCATTTAAACGCCTGATGGCGCTGCCGCAGCCGCCTAAAGCGCTCTTTGCCATAATGATATTATGGCGCTGGGCCATGTCGCAGGCAAAAAGTATGGGCCTGCGCATTCCTCAGGATCTTTCCGTGGTCGGCTTTGATGATATCGAACTCTCTCGCTACAGCGATCCGCCGCTAACCACCATTGCGCAGCCGCGCTTTGCGCTGGGCCGGGAGGCGATGCTGTTGCTGCTGAAGCAGCTTCAGGGGCGAATCGTGAATAACGGCTCGCGCCTGCTGGAATTTGAACTCAAGCTGCGCGGAAGCACAAGACACGCCAGTTAGACAATAAAATGCCACTTTCCAGGCAGTTTCAGCAGATTCTTAAACGACTCACTGCTGGTCAAACTTCCAGCCCTTGAGTAACATGGCGGGCTGATAGCCGGATAGCGGAAGCATCACGCTGACTTAGCGTCTTTTTGTCCGGCAGGCATTTTCTTCTTTGAATTAGCGGAACGATTAGTGGCACAAAAAGATTATGTAGGCCGCGGCCGTTCGACAGGGACGCGTCGCAAGAAAAGTAATAGCCGCAGCAAGAAACGCAACGGTGGCTCCGGCGTTTCGAAAATTATGATAGGGCTGGCGGTGGCAGTGCTGGTGACTTTCGTGGGCGGCTTGTGGTTTATCGCACATCATAAAAAAGAAGAGACGCCGGTCATCCCGGATCATAAAGCTAACGGCAACGGCCTGCCGCCAAAGCCGGAAGAGCGCTGGAAATATATTAAAGAGCTGGAAAACCGCCAGATCACCGTGCCCACGCCAAAAGAACCTTCCGCAGGCGGGGAAATTCAGTCGCAGACACAGCTTACTGATGAACAGCGCCAGTTACTGGAGCAGATGCAGGCCGATATGCGTCAGGCACCTACCCAGCTGAATGAAGTGCCGTGGAATGAGCAGACGCCGATGCAGCGTCAGCAAACGCTTCAGCGCCAGCAACAGCAGCAATTGCAGCAGCAGCGCCTCGAACAGCAGCAACAGCGCCTTCAGCAGCAGCAACAGCAACAACAACGCATTGAGCAACAGCAACGCCAGCAACAACGCGCCCAGCAGCAAACGACGCAACAAACGCATATGCTGCCGCAAAATGCGCCAAAACCGCAGGACAACCGCGCTAAACAGCCGGAAACGGCTAAAGCCAAAGCGGCGGAGAAGCCGCAGCGCTGGATGGTACAGTGCGGGTCGTTTAAAGGCAGCGAACAGGCGGAATCCATCCGCGCTCAGCTGGCTTTTGAAGGCTTTGAAAGCCGTATCACGAACGGCGGCGGCTGGAATCGCGTCGTTATCGGCCCTTATAACAGCCGCGCCAGCGCCGACAGCACGCTGAAGCGTCTGCGTAGTTCCGGCCATTCAAGCTGTATTCCTCTTGCCGTCGGGGGTTGAAACCCTCTAAACCCGCCCCATATCTTGTTGCAATATGCTCCGCGCCACGCTGCGCGGAGCCCTCTTTCCACTGTAACAAGGGGTCTGCCCGTGACAACGATAGTAAGTGTACGACGCAACGGCCACGTAGTGATTGGCGGTGATGGCCAGGCTACGCTCGGCAATACCGTAATGAAAGGCAACGTCAAAAAAGTGCGTCGTCTCTACAATGACAAAGTGATTGCGGGTTTTGCTGGCGGCACAGCAGATGCCTTTACGCTATTTGAACTTTTCGAGCGTAAGCTGGAAATGCATCAGGGCCATCTGGTAAAAGCCGCGGTGGAACTGGCGAAAGACTGGCGTACCGATCGTATGCTGCGCAAGCTGGAAGCACTGCTGGCGGTAGCGGACGAAAACGCGTCTCTGATCATCACCGGTAATGGCGATGTCATCCAACCTGAAAACGATCTGATCGCGATTGGCTCTGGCGGCCCGTATGCTCAGGCAGCGGCGCGCGCCCTGCTGGAAAATACCGAGCTTAGCGCTCGCGACATTACCGAAAAAGCGTTGGGTATTGCAGGCGATATCTGCATTTACACCAACCACAATCTGACTATTGAAGAATTAGCGTCCAAAGCGTAAGGATCGAAACTATGTCTGAAATGACTCCGCGCGAGATTGTCAGCGAACTGAACAGATTTATCATTGGCCAGGATGGCGCCAAGCGTGCTGTGGCGATCGCCCTGCGCAACCGCTGGCGTCGCATGCAGCTGGAAGAAGATCTGCGCCATGAAGTTACGCCAAAAAATATTCTGATGATCGGCCCGACCGGCGTCGGTAAAACCGAAATTGCCCGTCGTCTGGCCAAACTGGCTAACGCGCCGTTTATTAAAGTTGAAGCGACCAAATTCACCGAAGTGGGCTACGTCGGTAAAGAAGTGGATTCCATTATCCGCGATCTGACCGATGCGGCGATGAAGATGGTACGCATGCAGGCGATTGAGAAAAATCGCTATCGCGCCGAAGAGATGGCGGAAGAGCGTATTCTTGATGCGCTGATCCCGCCGGCTAAAAATAACTGGGGCCAGCCGGAACAGAGCGCTGAGCCGTCTGCGGCGCGTCAGTCCTTCCGTAAAAAACTGCGTGAAGGCCAGCTGGACGATAAAGAGATCGAAATCAACCTGGCCGCCGCGCCGATGGGCGTAGAAATCATGGCGCCTCCGGGGATGGAAGAGATGACCAGTCAGCTGCAATCGATGTTCCAGAACCTGGGCGGCCAGAAGCAGAAACCGCGCAAACTGAAGATCAAAGAAGCGATGAAGCTGCTGATTGAAGAAGAAGCGGCGAAGCTGGTTAACCCGGAAGAGCTGAAAGAAGAAGCTATCGAAGCGGTTGAACAGCACGGCATCGTCTTTATCGATGAGATCGATAAAATCTGTAAACGCGGCGAAACCTCCGGCCCGGACGTCTCACGCGAAGGCGTACAGCGCGACCTGCTGCCGCTGGTAGAAGGCTGCACCGTTTCCACCAAGCACGGCATGGTGAAAACTGACCATATCCTGTTTATCGCCTCTGGTGCATTCCAGGTTGCCAGCCCGTCAGATCTGATCCCGGAACTGCAGGGTCGTCTGCCGATTCGCGTTGAGCTGCAGCCGCTGACCGTGAATGATTTCGAGCGTATTCTGACCGAGCCGAGCGCGTCAGTCACCGTTCAGTACAAAGCGCTGATGGCGACCGAAGGCGTTAATATCGAGTTTACCGACGACGGTATTCGCCGTATTGCCGAAGCCGCATGGCAGGTGAACGAAACCACTGAAAATATCGGTGCGCGTCGTCTGCACACGGTGCTGGAGCGCCTGATGGAAGATATTTCCTACGATGCCAGCGATCGTACGGGCGACAGCATTACCATTGATGCTGCGTATGTTTCTCAGCATCTGGATCAGCTGGTCGCTGACGAAGATCTTAGCCGCTTCATTCTGTAACCGGCGTTTTTCTGATGAAAGGAGGCTGCGGCCTCCTTTTTTATTGCTGTCCGGCTATTCCTAAACGGCGGCAACTTGACGAAGATTAAGATGCTCGTACCTGCCTCGCCGTAGACTTCCCCTACCTCTTTCTGATTACATTCATCGGCGGTCACGCTTATGGAACATATTCAACGGGCAACCTTCTTTCATTTCCGCGCCTGGCTGGAAAGCCTGCGTCTGCGTACGTTGCCGCTGGCGTTCGCTTCCATTCTGACCGGCTCTGCGCTGGCCTGGTGGCAGGGGACATTTAATCTCACCGTGGCTTTACTCTGCTTTCTGACCAGCGGTTTGTTACAAATCCTCTCTAACCTGGCGAATGATTATGGCGACGCGCTAAAAGGCAGCGACGGTAGCGAACGGCTTGGCCCGTTACGCGGCATTCAAAAAGGTGCTATCTCATTAATGCAGCTGCGCGCAGCGATTTTTTTGACTACCGGACTGGCGCTGATTTGCGGCATTGTTCTGATCACTTATGCCTGTAATACGCTTAGCGATGTTTTTAGCTTCCTGCTGCTGGGCGCGCTGGCGATAGCGGCGGCCATTGCCTATACCGTGGGAAAAAAGCCTTACGGCTATCTGGGGCTGGGCGATCTCTCGGTATTAATATTTTTTGGCTGGCTGGGCGTCAGCGGCAGCTTTTATCTGCAAAGCCATAGCCTCGAACCACTGGTTTTGCTGCCGGCAACCGCCTGTGGCCTGCTGGCAGCGGCGGTTTTGAATATTAATAATCTGCGGGATATTGAAACTGACCGCCAGTGCGGAAAAATGACGCTGGCCGCGCGGTTGGGTGCCGATAACGCGCGTCGCTATCACTTGCTGCTGCTAAGCGGCGCACTTCTCTGCTTCGCCCTGTTTGCCTGTATCACACGTCCCGGCTGGGGAAGCTGGCTTTTCCTGCTGTCGGCACCGCTTTTCTGGCAACAAGGCCAATATATTTGGCGGGAAAAGTCCCCTTACGCGATGCGTCCCATGCTGGAGAAGACGGTAAAAGCGGCGCTGTTGGCAAACGTGCTGTTTTCTGTTGGCATGCTGTTTTGATTGATGTACCGCAACTTTTGCGCCGTTGATGATTTTGCCAACAACTTAAATAAAGCGATATACTTACCGCTCCTGTGGCAAACAGACGAAAATCCTATGAAATACGATACTTCCGAACTCTGCGACATCTACCATGAAGATGTAAACGTGGTGGAACCACTCTTCTCCAACTTTGGGGGGCGCACCTCGTTTGGCGGCCAAATCACGACGGTGAAATGTTTCGAGGACAACGGCCTGTTATACGACCTGCTGGAAGAAAACGGCCGGGGACGTGTGCTGCTGGTAGATGGCGGCGGCTCGGTACGCCGCGCGCTGGTTGATGCCGCGTTGGCGCAGCTGGCGGTGCAGAATGAATGGGAAGGCATTGTGGTTTACGGCTCGGTGCGCCAGGGTGACGATCTGGAAGAGCTGGATATCGGCATTCAGGCTATCGCCGCGATTCCGGTAGGCGCAGCGGGCGAAGGTATCGGCGAGAGCGATATTCGCGTCAATTTTGGCGGCGTCACCTTCTTTTCCGGCGATCACTTATATGCGGACAACACCGGCATTATTCTCTCGGAAGATCCGCTGGATATTGAATAACGCGTCTGGCTTCACCCTGGTTTATTCCGCAAGAGTGAATTGCTGACAGCAAAAACGGGTGCCTGGGCACCCGTTTTTTGCGTTCGATGAAAGCCGTATCTCAGCAGATTACACTTCTTCCATCTTACCTAACAAAGCCCGCAGGCGCTCCTGCCACTGAACCTGCTCTTCTTTCAGGTGCTGATTTTCACGAACCAGCGCTTCGCTGTTTCCTGATGCCTGCTGCACTTCATTCTTCAGGTTATTGTTCTGCTCTTTCAGCTCTTCGATTTCCATTTGCAGCAGCGTAATGGTATCAATCGCCTGCTGTACTTTCGCTTCCAGTTTCTCGAATACTTCAAATGACATTCTATGACTTCTCCTAATCGCAAGGCGTTGATGATGCCAGCCGCAGACGACGAGACATCACAAAAATTCGTAAAAGAACTAACTCCCCGATTGTAAGTAGCCACACAGTTCAAGTCCAGCGGCGAACTACCACGAAGCGCAGTCTGTAACAATTTTCAGCATATGCTGAAAGCGAACTTTGACGCCAGTGCGTGATAAAGCGGGATTTGTTAACAAAATGAGCGTAACGCGCCGTCCCCGGCGGCAAAAATGATGTTTAAGGAAAGGCAAAAGACGCGAAAACGCGCATTTTTTTGATGGAGTACACAGTTTTTAAGTTCGCTATTTCTCGTTTATGCGCGTTAACGATAAATTCACATCAGCCCTACATTTGTTTGGGCAGCTCAATGGAATGAAAACAACGATTGATAAAATTTAACCTCGCCTTCAGGAATTTCATTATGAGTCAGACAGCAACTAGCACACTCAAAGGCCAGTGCATTGCCGAATTCCTTGGAACCGGCATGATCATCTTCTTCGGCGCTGGTTGTGTCGCCGCAATGAAGCTGGCTGGCGCCGCTTTTGGACAGTGGGAAATCTGTATTGTTTGGGGACTTGCCGTTTCTATGGCGGTTTACATGACGGCGGGCGTCTCCGGCGCGCACCTGAGCCCAGCCGTTACCGTTGCACTTTGCCTGTTCGGGACTTTCGAAGGGCGCAAAGTGCTGCCGTATATTGTGGCGCAGGTCGCCGGCGCTTTCTGCGCGGCTGCCCTGGTTTATGGCCTCTATTACAATCTTTTCCTCGACTATGAAAGCAGCCACCACATGGTACGCGGCAGCGTAGAAAGTCTCGATCTGGCCGGTATCTTCTCGACATATCCTAATCCACATATTAGCGTGGGTCAGGCATTTTTAGTGGAGATGGTCATTACGGCGGTATTAGTGGCGGTCATTATGGCGCTGACCGATGACGGCAACGGCGTACCGCGCGGCCCAATGGCGCCGCTGCTGATCGGTCTGCTGGTCGCGATTATCGGCGGCGCAATGGGCCCACTGACCGGGTTTGCCCTTAATCCGGCGCGTGACTTAGGGCCGAAAATTTTTGCCTGGATGGCTGGCTGGGGCAGCGTCGCCTTTACCGGCGCACGTGATATTCCCTACTTCCTCGTGCCGATTTTTGGCCCGTTGATCGGCGGCTGCCTCGGCGCCTGGGGCTATCGCTCACTGATTGGTCGTCATCTGCCCGTTAACCTTACCGTCACGCAGGACACCAACGCGAAAAAGCCGGTGACGCGCGCTGAGCAGCGTAAAGCGTAACAGTGTTCAATCTTTGCACATCAGGAATTGATTATGTCTACAGATAAAAAATATATCGTCGCGCTCGATCAGGGCACTACCAGCTCCCGCGCCGTGGTGCTTGACCATGACGCTAATATCGTAGCGGTTTCACAGCGTGAATTTACCCAAATCTATCCCAAAGCGGGCTGGGTTGAACACGATCCGATGGACATTTGGGCTTCCCAAAGCTCCACGCTGGTAGAAGTGCTGGCGCACGCGGATATTCGCTCTGACCAGATCGCCGCTATCGGTATTACCAACCAGCGCGAAACGGCAATCGTCTGGGACAAAGAGACCGGCAAACCGATCTATAACGCTATTGTCTGGCAGGATCCGCGCACGGCGGATTATTGCGAGAAACTGAAAAAAGAGGGGCTGGAAGAGTACATCCAGCACACCACCGGCCTGGTGATTAACCCTTACTTCTCCGGTACCAAGGTAAAATGGATCCTCGATCATGTGGAAGGCGCACGTGAGCGGGCAAAACGCGGCGAGCTGCTGTTCGGCACCGTTGATACCTGGCTTATCTGGAAAATGACGCAGGGCCGGGTACATATTACCGACCACACCAATGCCTCCCGCACCATGATGTACAACATTCACAAACTGGAATGGGATCAGCGCATGCTGGAGATCCTGGATATTCCGCGTGAAATGTTGCCGG
Source organism: Mixta sp. Marseille-Q2659 (assembly GCF_940807255.1). Classification (GTDB taxonomy): domain Bacteria; phylum Pseudomonadota; class Gammaproteobacteria; order Enterobacterales; family Enterobacteriaceae; genus Mixta. Next base: position 34,637 of record NZ_CALNWY010000001.1, read on the forward strand.
AAGTGAAATCCTCTTCAGAAGTGTACGGCCAGACCAACATCGGCGGTAAAGGCGGCACGCGTATTCCAATCGCCGGTATCGCTGGCGACCAGCAGGCGGCGCTGTACGGCCAACTGTGCGTTCAGCCGGGCATGGCAAAAAATACCTACGGCACCGGCTGTTTTATGCTGATGAATACCGGTACTGAGGCGGTAACCTCGACGCATGGCCTGCTGACCACCATCGCCTGCGGCCCGCGTGGCGAAGTGAACTACGCGCTGGAAGGCGCCGTCTTTATCGGTGGCGCGTCGATTCAGTGGCTGCGTGATGAAATGAAGCTGATCAGCGATTCCGCTGACTCCGAATATTTCGCGATGAAAGTGAAGGATTCCAACGGCGTTTATATGGTGCCAGCCTTTACCGGCCTGGGCGCACCTTACTGGGATCCCTATGCGCGTGGCGCGCTGTTCGGCCTGACGCGCGGCGCTAACGCCAACCATATTATTCGCGCTACTCTGGAATCGATCGCCTATCAAACGCGCGATGTGCTGGAAGCGATGCAGAATGACGCCGACACACGTCTGCAGTCCCTGCGCGTTGACGGCGGCGCGGTAGCTAACAACTTCCTGATGCAGTTCCAGTCCGACATTCTCGGCACTCGCGTGGAGCGTCCGGAAGTACGCGAAGTCACGGCGCTGGGCGCGGCTTACCTGGCCGGTCTGGCGGTGGGCTTCTGGAAAGATCTGGAAGAGGTTCGTGCGAAATCGGTGATTGAACGTGAATTCCGTCCAAGCATCGAAACCACCGAGCGTAACTATCGCTACGCTGGCTGGCGCAAAGCTGTCGCGCGCGCTCAGGCATGGGAAGATCACGACGAATAATGCGCAACGCCCGTACCGCCAGCCGGTGCGGGCCTTCCTCCCCTCACTGCTGTGATACACTTCCGCCTCCTTCGTTTTTTCAGAGGCCGGTCATGAAACGAGAACTCGCCATTGAATTTTCCCGCGTTACCGAAGCCGCCGCTCTGGCTGGCTATAAATGGTTAGGTCGCGGAGACAAAAACCAGGCTGACGGCGCAGCGGTAAACGCCATGCGCATCATGCTCAATAACGTCGATATCGACGGACAGATTGTTATCGGTGAAGGTGAAATCGATGAAGCGCCGATGCTCTACATCGGTGAGAACGTCGGCACCGGCAACGGCGATGCGATTGATATTGCCGTCGATCCGATTGAAGGCACGCGGATGACCGCGATGGGCCAGGCGAATGCGCTGGCGGTGTTGGCCGTTGGCGATCGCGGCACCTTCCTGCACGCGCCCGATATGTATATGGAAAAGCTGATTGTCGGCCCGGCCGCCAAAGGGCATATCGATCTTAATCTGCCGCTGGAAACCAACCTGAAAAATGTCGCGGCAGCGCTGGGTAAAACCCTTAATGAGCTGACGGTGACGATTCTGGCGAAGCCACGCCATGACGGCGTGATTAAGCAGATGCAGCAGCTGGGCGTGCGCATTTTCGCTATTCCTGACGGCGACGTCGCCGCATCGATTCTGACCTGTATGCCCGACAGCGAGGTTGATGTGCTGTACGGTATCGGCGGCGCGCCGGAAGGCGTGATTTCCGCAGCGGTGATCCGCGCGCTGGACGGTGATATGCAGGGTCGCCTGCTGCCTCGCCATCAGGTGAAAGGCGATAGCGAAGAAAACCGTCGTCTGGGCGAGCAGGAACTGACACGCTGTAAAGAGATGGGCATCAACGCCAATCAGGCGCTGACGTTAGAGATGATGGCGCGCAATGATAATGTGATTTTCGCCGCCACCGGTATTACCAGCGGCGACCTGCTGAAAGGCATTACGCGCCAGGGTAATATCGCCACCAGCGAAACGCTGCTGATTCGCGGTAAATCCCGCACCATTCGCCGTATCCAGTCGATTCACTATCTCGACCGCAAGGATACGGCGCTGCATCAGTGGATCCTGTAAATATCAAACGGCCTGCGGTTCCGGGCCTTTTGACAGCGGCCACCAGCAGATCAGCATCAGGATGGCGGTCGCAAACATCAGCATTCCCAGACTAAACTGGCTGTTCTGCGGCAGCATTGCCGACAGCCAGGCCACCAGCCCGGAGCCCAGATTTTGCAAGCCGCCGATCAGCGCGCCAGCCGTTCCCGCCAGCCAGGCATAAGGTTCCATCGCGCCTGAAGTTGCCAGCGGAAACATCATGCCCGCGCCGAAGAAAAACAGCGAGGCAGGCACCAGCAGCGTCCAGATATTCATAATGCCGAACCAGGCAGGCAGCCACATCAGCACGGCCGCCAGCAGACAGCTGTTCACCGCGTACCACATCAGCGTATGGAAGCTTTTATCATCACGACCGGCAAACCAGGCGCCAAAAAAAGCCGCCGGTATCGGCAAAATGAACAGCACGCTGACCGTCATCGCATCCAGACCCAGTACGCCGCCCATCAGAACACCGCAGCTGGCTTCATAAACCGCAATACCGGCCAGCGCGCCGATAAGCATAATCAGATAGCGCACAAAAATGCGATCGCTCAACAACGGACGATAGCGCGAAAACAACGGACGCGTTTCGCTAACCGGCGGACGGGTTTCCGGCAGCCAGCGCGCCATTGCCCCCGCCACCAGCAGGCACAGCAGCAGCAGGAAGGCGAAACAGGCGTGCCAACCAAACATCTTCGTCAGCAGCGCGCCAATTAACGGCGCCGCCAGCGGGCTGAAAAGAATCCCCATATTTAACAGGCTGTTCGCCTGACGCAGCGCGCTGCCGCTGTAAAGATCGCGCGGCATAGTGCGCGCCATGACGCCTGCAACGCCGGTGCCTAATCCCTGTAAAGCGCTGGCGGCCACCAGCCAGTCGATGGTCGGCGCAAACAGTGCGCCAAGCGCGCCCAGCATAAAAATCGCCATTCCCGCCAGGATCACCGGTTTACGGCCAATGCTGTCGGAAAGCGGTCCGTAAATGAGCTGCGAGCCGCCATAGGTCATCAGATACGCGGCCATCACTCGCTGCATTACGCCATCGCGCACATTAAACGATGCGGCAATGTCAGCCATTGCGGGGACATAAATGGTTTGCGCCATTTGTCCTACCGCAACCAATACAATCAGCATCAGTAACAGATGTCCGTTTTCTATTCTTTTCATAGCTATTTACAGGAAAAATACAGAAGAAAAGCCCGCCGTCAGGCTATTAGACAGCAAATCAGCAGGCATATTGGGTTTGACGGAGGCAAAAATAGCACTTTGCCTGTGGAAAGGAATACGTTATTCATAAGTTTTTTTGTTATTCCGTCAGCAGAAATTGCCCATCTTTGTAAAACTAACTGTACGAGCTACGCAAACCCGCCCCTCATTTTGTCGCTCAGAGCTTTTCTAAACTTCACAGGCTGGAAAAAGCGCCTTTGAGTGGCGAAGATAAGCGCAGGGCTAACTGGAAAGAGGAAAAGGTCATGGCGGAATGGGTTAACGGCAGCGTGACAGAGGTTACGCACTGGACAGAGAGTTTATTCAGCATCAAGGTTAATGCGCCCGTCACGCCATTTACTGCCGGACAGTTCGCCAAGCTGGCGCTGGAAGTCGAGGGAGAACGCGTACAGCGCGCCTATTCCTATGTGAATGCGCCCACCAACCCGGCACTGGAATTTTATCTGGTGAACGTGCCGGAAGGTAAGCTCAGCCCAAGACTGCACGCCTTACAGCCTGGCGATACGATTATGGTGACTAAAGAGGCCGCCGGCTTTTTCGTGCTGGATGAGATCCCTGAGTGCCAGACGTTATGGATGCTGGCGACCGGCACCGCGATCGGTCCTTATCTCTCTATTTTGCAACAGGGCGAAGGGCTGGAACGATTCCAGCATATTGTACTGGTTCATGCGGCGCGCTATGCCGCCGACCTGAGCTATCTGCCGCTGATGCAGCAGCTGGAACAGCGCTATAACGGTAAATTGCGCATTCAAACGGTCGTCAGCCGTGAGGAGAGTCCCGGCTCGCTCACCGGCCGCGTGCCGGCGCTGATCGACAGTGGCGAACTGGAGCGGGCGGTCGGGCTGCCGCTGGATGCAGAGAGCGGCCACATTATGTTATGCGGCAATCCGCAGATGGTGCGCGATACGCAGCAGCTATTAAAAGAGACGCGCGGAATGAATAAGCACCTGCGCCGCAAGCCAGGCCATATCACCAGCGAGCATTACTGGTGAGTATGATTTTCCGCGCCGCGCTTACGGAAATAGATTACCGACTGCGTGGCCCGGCCATAACGGTTTTCGCCCGCCGAACCGGAAAAGAGGCCTAACTCCACCAGCATAGCGATCAGGATCAGTGCCGGAATAAATCGGCCCAGCCCCAGCTGCCAGCCGGCACCGATCACATTCCAGTTACCCGCTAACAGTATCCAGGCCGCCACCAGTAAAAACGCCCAGTAGCCGCGCTTATTGCGATCGTGCAGGCGTTTTACCAGCACCGCGCTGGCTGGCCACAGCAGACAGACCACGCCGAAAGCGGCCATCTGCGTATCCAACAGGCCATTCCCCGCTAACGTAAAAAGCGCAATCATGGTTAACAGCCAGACTATCTGCCAAATCCAGAAGTCCCGACGTCCCAGACGGCCACGATAAGAGAAACACCATTGCTGTAGCGTCATGTTTTCATCCCAAGGAAAACGAAAAAGGGTGCCGCAGTTTTGACTTTGGCGGGTAAAAACCGTTCTAATCTGGGCTGAGTTTACTGGACAGGGCAGAAAAAATGAAGAAAGCGCCAGGCTCTTTGCTGACGCCATTCCCGCTATTGTTTGCGCTGCTCACGGGCACCGTCGCGCATGCCGATGAGGTATCGCCACGGAGTGAAGCGTTACCTACCGCGCCTTATCTGCTGCCAGGTGCGCCGACCTTCGATATGAGTATTGCGCAGTTTCGGGAAAAATATAACGCGGCAAACCCTGATTTGCCGCTCAGTGAATATCGCGCCATCGACAGCCGGCTGGATAAAAGCAATTTAACGCGCGCGGCCAGTAAGATCAGCGAAACGCTCTATGCTTCCACCGCGCTGGAGCCCGGAACCGGAAAAATTAAAACGCTACAGATAACCTGGCTGCCGATTCCCGGCCCTGATGAAAAAGCGGCCCAGGAAAAAGCACAGGCTTACATGGCAGCGCTCATGCGCTTTTTCTCGCCGACGCGTTCGGCAGAAGATACCAAAAAACGGCTGAATGAACTGCTGAGCAAGGGCAAAGGTGCGCGATATTATGCGCAGACCGAAGGCGCGTTACGCTTTGTGGTGGCCGATAACGGCGACAAAGGGCTGACCTTTGCCGTAGAGCCGATAAAACTGGCGCTCGCCGCGCCCTAAGCGTTGCGGCAAAAATGACGAAAAGCAAAGCCATTCAGGTTTAACATCTCTATACTGTCTGGCAGACATCGCTGCCCGGCGGGCAGTGTACTTTACTGGTATTGCGTTACACGTGGAGGATATGATGCGACATCCATTAGTTATGGGTAACTGGAAGCTGAACGGCAGCAAAAAGATGGTCAGCGAGCTGATCGATGGCCTGCGTAAAGAGCTTAACGCCGTTCAGGGCTGTGGCGTTGCCATCGCCCCGCCAGTGATGTATCTGGATCAGGCGCAGCAGGCGCTGGCCGACAGCCAGATCGTACTGGGTGCCCAGAACGTTGATGTGAACCTGTCCGGCGCGTTTACCGGTGAGGTTTCTGCCGACATGCTGAAAGATATTGGCGCGCGCTATATCATCATCGGCCATTCAGAGCGCCGTACTTATCACAAAGAAAGCGATGAGTTTATTGCGAAAAAATTTGCCGTGCTGAAAGATGCGGGCCTGATCCCGGTGCTGTGCATCGGTGAAACCGAAGCAGAAAACGAAGCGGGCAAAACTGAAGAAGTGTGCGCGCGTCAGATCGACGCCGTGCTGGAAAGCCAGGGCGCTGCCGCCTTTAACGGCGCGGTAATCGCCTACGAGCCGATCTGGGCTATCGGCACAGGCAAATCAGCGACGCCTGCGCAGGCGCAGGCAGTTCATAAATTCATTCGTGAACATATCGCGAAGAAAGATGCAAAAGTCGCTGAACAGGTCATTATTCAGTACGGCGGTTCCGTTAATGATAAAAATGCCGCTGAACTCTTTGCTCAGCCGGACATCGACGGCGCGCTGGTTGGCGGCGCTTCACTGAAAGCGGACGCCTTTGCCGTTATCGTGAAAGCCGCTGCGGCAGCGAAAGCCTAATCATCTACGGGCGACATGACTGTCGCCCGTTTTTTTTGCAGGATGGTACAGCGATGATCCTGCAGCTCTTCCGCTGAAGCCCGGTTCATTCGCAGCCAGTCACGCTCAATCGCCAGTAATGCCAGCCTGCCATCAGGCAAGGTTGCCAGCGCCAGACCAAATCTCCCCATCTCCTGCTGCGCCTGCGGCACTTCCTGCATCAGACGAATAAAACTGCTCTGCTGTTCCAGTTCGGCAGACGTCAGTGAGCGCACAAGCCAGCGATGCTGATTCAGCGTTACTGGCTGCCAGCGCGCGTTAAGCGCTGGTGTTAACCGATCCAGTTGCTGACGGACATCAGGCCGCAAGCAGGAAATATGAATATGCAGCTGGTTTTGCGTGCGGCCATATTCAGAATTAATGGTGAGCGACAGCGCGTTGTCGTTTATCGGTGCGCCGCGCCGCTGGCTTAGCAGGCCGCGCTGCTGCCAGGCGAGCGCAAAAAAGTTAGGTGTAGCGGGATTACTGAGCGCCGCGCTTTCGATGCCGCTAATACGGGCCACGGGCATCAGCAGATACTGCAAAGGGCCGTTACGATCTTTGAGCGTAACATAACCTTGCGCCATATCGACGCGCTGACAGGGGCTGGGATTATTTTTTTGCTGCTGGCCCGGGACGCACTGCTGGCTGATAATTTGCCACAGCGCGTTGCCGTTATGATGGAAGCGCCATGCCGCGAAGGCCAGCGCAATAAGCAGAAAAGCGATAACAGCCGTAACGATTTTTACCGCGCGAGCAGGCGACGACATGCAAACTCTCCCTTAATAACCTGCGACAATCCTCGCCATCTTCATGAGGATTGTCACGGTAAATTATCGGGAGCGAACTAGCGCTTCATCACCTGATCGTACGTGCCGCCTTCAGCAAAGTGCGTTTTCTGCGCCTGCGTCCAGCCGCCGAATTTGTTATCAATGGTAAACAGTTTCAGCGGTGTAAAAGTGCTGGCATATTTTTTTGCGACCTCAGGATCGCGCGGACGATAGAAGTTTTGCGCTGCGATAGCCTGCCCTTCCGGCGAATAGAGATAATTCAAATACTCGTTAGCCACTTTGCGCGTATCACGTTCATCTACCACGCGATCGACAACGGACACCGTCGGCTCAGCAAGGATAGATTCACTGGGCGTCACGATTTCAAACTGATCTTTGCCCAGCTTGTTAACCGCCAGGTAGGCTTCGTTTTCCCAGGCAATTAAGACATCGCCAATGCCGCGTTCAACAAAGGTGTTGGTTGCGCCGCGCGCGCCCGAATCCTGCACCTCTACGTTCTTAAACAGCGCTTTGACAAAGTCCAGCGCCTTCGCCTGATCGCCTTTGTTCTGATCGAGCGCGTAGCCCCAGGCAGCCAGATAGTTCCAGCGCGCGCCGCCAGAGGTTTTCGGGTTCGGCGTAATCACCGAAACGCCAGGCTTAAGCAAATCGGGCCAGTCGTGAATCTGTTTGGGATTGCCTTTGCGTACCAGGAAAACAATGGTGGAGGTATAAGGCGCGGCGTTATGCGGCAGACGTTTTATCCAGCCCTTATCAATACGGCCACGTTCGGCGATGGCGTCAATATCGGAAGCCAGTGCCAATGTCACGACATCGGCCCGAATACCGTTAATTACCGAGGTTGCCTGCTTGCCGGAGCCGCCGTGCGACTGACGGATAACCACGTTATCGCCGGTTTCCTGTTTGTAATGTGCGCTGAACGCTTTGTTATATTGCTCATACAGTTCACGCGTCGGATCGTAAGAGACATTCAACAGCTGAATATCTTTCGCCAGTACGCTGGTTGACGCCAGTAACACCGCCAGGCCCACACTCCACTTATTCATCACGCGCTCTCCCAAAGTTTAATTAACAGAAGCGTGACATAATCCTGATGGCGTTTTAAAGAATTAAAAATAGGAGGTTATTACTTAATGGAATATATGCGGAGATAAAAAAGGCGCCGCGAACGCAGCGCCCTGAATAGCATTAGTAAAGCTTTTTCGCCGTTTCCAGCCAGTCGCGCTTGAAGGGGCGCTTCATGTTTTCAATGGCATCAATGATGTCGTGATGAACCATTTTTTCGTTCTGGATACCGACGCAGCGTCCACCATAGCCCTGCAGCAGCAGTTCAATAGCATAAGCGCCCATACGGGAAGCCAGAATACGGTCATAGGCAACCGGCGCACCACCGCGTTGAATATGGCCCAGTACGGTAGCACGGGTTTCACGCTTGGTTTCGGCTTCGATATATTTAGCCAGCTCGTCAATATCACAGATATGTTCGGTGATCGCGACGATAGCGTGTTTCTTACCTTTTTCGATACCGGCTTTGATTTCCTGTACCAGCTCTTCGCGGGTGTACGGAATTTCGGGCAGAACGATAAATTCACAGCCGCCCGCAATCGCCGCCGCCAGCGTCAGATCGCCGCAATAACGGCCCATCACTTCTACGATGGAAATACGCTGATGCGAAGAAGAGGTATCGCGCAGACGGTCAATCGCCTCAACCACGGTTTCCAGTGCAGTGAAATAGCCGATGGTGTAGTCAGTACCGGCAACGTCGTTATCGATGGTGCCCGGCAGACCGATACACGGGAAACCCATTTCGGTCAGGCGTTTTGCACCCATATAGGAGCCGTCGCCACCAATAACCACCAGCGCATCGATGCCGCGCTTTTTCATGTTCTCAATAGCAACCTGACGCGTCTCTTCGTTACGGAATTCAGGAAAACGCGCAGAGCCCAGGAAGGTGCCGCCGCGGTTAATCATGTCAGAAACGCTATAGCGATCGAGGTTGATCATGCGGTCTTCATACAAGCCGAGATAGCCATCATAAATGCCACATACTTCCAGGCCTTCACTCAGGGCGGAACGGACAACCCCACGAATAGCTGCGTTCATCCCTGGGGCGTCGCCGCCGCTTGTCAGTACACCGATTTTCTTGATCATGGCTACCTCTGGACTCAATACTTGATGATGAATTCGTTACGCCGGGAAGGTTCGACGCCCGCTCAGTGTCCGATCTTACCGACTCATAATGGCAAATAGTATATCAAACCCCTGATGCTGAATTGATTCAGGTCAGACTAGTTTCGGGTAAATCTTTTGCACAATCTGGCTTCGCGCTCTGCTTAAAAGCAAGGCTGATATTATTTCATACTTCTGGCTATAAAAAACCCTGCGGCTCAGTTCGGGCAACCGAACAGGGATCCTGATGGATGATAATGTCGGAGCCGGGAAACTGCTTTAACAACGCCTGCTCAACCTGTTCCGCAACTCTGTGCGCCTGTATTAACGGCAAATTATCTTCAATCTCCAGATGCACCTGAATAAATCGGGTGGGCCCCGATTGCCTGGTGCGCAAATCATGCGCCCCCTGCACGCCCGGCCAGGTAGTGATGATTTTAACGATCTGTTGCCGCTCTTCATCGGGCAGCGCGCGGTCAAGCAACGACTGTACGGCATCATAGCCCATACGTAACGCACTAAACAGAATCCATACGCCAATCGCTAACGCAAACAGCGCATCGGCACGCGGAAAGCCATACCAGCTCAGCGCCAGCGCCAGTAAAATGGCGCCGTTCATCATCACGTCAGACTGATAGTGCAGCATATCGGCGCGTATCGCCTGGCTTTGCGTTTTACGTACCACCCAACGCTGAAAAGCAACCAACAACAGCGTAGAAACGAGCGCAATAAGCGTGACCACCATCCCGACCAGCGGCGCGTGCAGTTCGCCAGGGCTTGCCAGATGCTGAATGCCGGTCAAAAACAGAAACAGGGCAGAGCCGGAAATAAACATGCTTTGCGCCAGCGCCGCCAGCGATTCTGCTTTGCCATAGCCAAAAGTATGTTCGGCATCCGCAGGCTGTAACGAATAGCGCACTACCAGCAAATTGGTCAACGAAGCGGCGGTATCCACCAAAGAATCCACCAGCGCCGCCAACACGCTGACCGATCCGGTATACCACCAGGCGAAAATTTTGATAAACAGCAGCAGCACTGCCAGTACCGTTGCCGCCAACGCTGCCCGGCTAACCAGCCGCGCATAAGAAGCCAGCATGCGCCCCCCACGAAAAGTAAAAGCTAAGTATAAGAGCAGTATCGCAAAATTGGGCAATGCAGGCGCAAGGTTATAGCGATCAGGTGAATTTGAGAAGGACAGGGGATCAAAACAATAAGGCAAAAAAAACCCCCGCGTCATGCGGGGGAAGACAGGGATGGTGTCTATGGCAAGGAAAACAGGGATACTATGTTACTGGTTACTGCCGGTACTGCTCGCGTCATGCAGCGATGGAACCTGCTGCAGATTCGTTAGCCTGCGCAACTCATTCATCCGTTGCTCATGCTTTTTCTGCAAAACAGCCTGTTGCTGCGGCGTTAGCAGGTGATACATCTGATTGCGGATCCTGGACATTTCGACCTGCCGCGCAACCTGCGCCTGTGCTAACTTTTCGGCCTGCGCCTTTACAGCTGTTTCGTTAAACTTTTCTGCAATCACTAAATTGTGCAGAGTTTCTAAATCATTCACGTTTACGGGAGGACGCTCATATTGCGTTTGCTGCATCAGATCCCGCATTTGCTGACGCTGTTGCTCCGAAAGCTGAATGCCGTCAAACATATGGCTTTGCGGATTTTGCGCTATGCTGCCAGTCATCAATTCACTCGGCTGATGCATCCCGTCAATCGTCGTAACGTCTGCTGCCCACGCGCTGGAGTAACTTAAAACCACCGAGGCTGAAGCAAAGACGGCGGCGGTTACTATGCGCATCGTTTACTCCCACATTCGTTTGCATCATTTGATTCAACGAGGTTCAGACTACAGAGATGGCTGCAAACTAGCGTCAGGGGGTGTAAAACTACGTAAAGCGATGGAATGGGGTGTGCGATCACGCTATTTTGCCTGCGGAGGGCTTAAGAAAATGAATAAAATCCTGTTGGTAGATGATGACCGCGAATTAACTTCGCTGCTTAAAGAATTACTTGAAATGGAAGGTTTTCATATCGTTGTCGCCTCAGATGGCGAACAGGCATTAAGCCTGCTTGACGATTCGATTGACCTGTTATTACTGGATGTCATGATGCCGAAGAAAAACGGTATCGACACCTTAAAAGAACTACGTCAGCAGTACCAAACGCCGGTCATTATGTTGACCGCACGCGGCAGTGAACTGGATCGTGTTCTGGGCCTGGAACTGGGCGCGGATGACTATCTACCCAAGCCTTTTAACGATCGCGAACTGGTGGCGCGCATCAGAGCCATTTTGCGTCGTTCCAGCTGGAGCGAACAGCAGCAACAACATGACAACAGTTCCCCCACGCTGGAAGTGGATTGTCTGCGTCTGAATCCGGGACGTCAGGAGGCAAGCTTCGATAACGTTACGCTGGATCTCACCGGCACGGAATTTACCCTGCTCTATCTACTGGCGCAGCATTTAGGCCAGGTTGTCTCCCGCGAACATCTCAGTCAGGAAGTGTTAGGCAAGCGCCTTACGCCTTTCGATCGCGCGATTGATATGCACATCTCTAACCTGCGTCGCAAGCTGCCTGAACGCCGTGACGGGCATCCCTGGTTTAAAACCCTGCGCGGTCGCGGATATTTGATGGTTTCCGCGTCATGATAAGCAGTCTGACCACCCGCATCTTTGCCATTTTCTGGTTAACCCTGGCGCTGGTGCTGATGCTGGTGCTGATGCTGCCCAAGCTGGACTCACGTCAGCTCACGTCGCTGCTGGAAAGCGAGCAGCGACAGGGCACCATGATTGAGCAGCACGTTGAGGCGGAACTGATGCAGGATCCGCCGAACGATCTGATGTGGTGGCGTCGCCTGTTTCGCGCCATTGATAAGTGGGCGCCGCCGGGACAGCGCCTGCTGCTGGTCACCAGCGAAGGTCGCGTTATCGGCGCACAGCACAATGAAATGCAGATTATCCGTAACTTTATCGGGCAATCTGACAATGCCGATCATCCCCAGAAGAAGAAATATGGCCGCGTCGAACTGGTCGGCCCGTTTGCCGTACGTGATGGCGAAGATAACTACCAGCTCTATCTGATGCGCCCCGCCAGCAGCTCCCAGCTCGATTTTATCAACCTGCTGTTTGACCGACCGCTATTACTGCTGATTGTTACCATGCTTATCAGCTCGCCGCTGTTGCTGTGGCTGGCCTGGAGCCTGGCGAAACCGGCGCGTAAGTTAAAACATGCGGCCGATGAAGTGGCAAGCGGAAACTTGCGTCAGCATCCCGAACTGGAAGCGGGGCCGCAGGAATTCCTCGCCGCTGGCTCCAGTTTCAACCAGATGGTGAGCGCGCTGGAGAGAATGATGACGGCGCAGCAGCGGCTGCTTTCCGATATTTCTCACGAGCTACGCACGCCGTTAACGCGCCTGCAGCTGGCTACCGCGCTGATGCGTCGTCGCTATGGCGAAGGTAAAGAACTGGGACGTATTGAGCTGGAAGCACAGCGCCTGGACGGCATGATTAATGATCTGCTGGTGCTGTCGCGCACGCAACATAAAAATGCGCTGGTCAGCGAAGCAATGAAGGCGAACCATCTGTGGAACGGCGTCCTGGAAGATGCGAAGTTTGAAGCCGAACAGATGGGGAAAAAGCTGGAGGTGCCTTATCCGCCTGGGCCCTGGCCGCTGTACGGCAACCCGCATGCGCTGGAAAGCGCGCTGGAGAACATCGTTCGCAACGCGCTGCGCTACTCCAATACGCATATTTCTGTCAGCTTCTCGGTAGACAATCAGGGCATTACGGTTCATGTGGATGATGACGGCCCCGGCGTCAGTCCGGAAGATCGCGAGCAGATTTTCCGTCCCTTCTATCGCACCGATGAGGCTCGCGATCGGGAATCAGGCGGCACCGGTTTGGGCCTGGCGATTGTTGAAACGGCGATCCAGCAACATCGCGGTTGGGTAAAAGCGGACGACAGCCCGCTCGGCGGCCTGCGTCTGACGATTTGGCTGCCGCTGTACTCTGTGCGCTAATTTGTTATGCTTCGGCCCTCGTTATCGGGGGCCTTATGCTGAACATCGTCTTATTTGAACCTGAAATTCCACCTAACACCGGCAACATCATTCGCCTGTGCGCCAATACCGGCTTCCAGCTGCATCTGATTGAACCGCTTGGCTTCGCCTGGGATGACAAACGTCTACGCCGCGCCGGGCTTGATTACCACGAATTTACCGCCATTAAGCGCCACGCCAGCTACGAGGCTTTCTGCGCCAGCGAACAGCCGGAGCGACTGTTTGCGCTGACGACCAAAGGCACACCTGCGCACAGCGCCGTCAGCTATCAGACCGGAGATTATTTGCTGTTCGGGCCGGAAAGCCGGGGATTGCCCGCCACCATTCTGGATGCGTTGCCACCGCAGCAAAAAATCCGCATTCCGATGCTGGCGCAAAGCCGCAGCATGAACCTGTCGAATGCAGTTTCAGTAGTGGTGTATGAAGCCTGGCGGCAGCTGGATTATTGCGGCGCCCTGCTAAAAAGCTGATGCCGATCGCGGGCGACGTTAAATGCCGTCGCCGAACTCAAAACCGGGAATGGTGCCGTTAAAGTGCTGATCCATATCCATTGATGGCTTATCGCTGGCCGGTTTGCCAACGATGCGCGCCGGGACGCCAGCGGCGGTAGTATGCGGCGGCACCGGTTGCAGCACCACCGATCCGGCGCCGATTTTTGCCCCGCGCCCCACTTCGATATTGCCAAGGATTTTCGCGCCTGCGCCGATCATCACGCCTTCACGGATTTTCGGATGACGATCGCCGCTGGTTTTACCTGTGCCGCCCAGCGTTACCGACTGCAGAATAGAGACATCATTCTCCACTACCGCCGTTTCGCCAATAACGATGCCGGTAGCATGGTCGAGCATAATGCCGCAGCCGATGCGCGCCGCCGGATGAATATCGACGGCAAAAGAAACGGAGATTTCATTTTGCAGATAAACCGCCAGCGCGCGGCGCCCTTCATTCCACAGCCAGTGGCCGATGCGATAGGCCTGCAGCGCGTGAAAGCCTTTCAGATAGAGCAGCGGCGTAGAATATTTATCTATCGCCGGGTCGCGCTGGCGAACCGCCAGAATATCGCGCGCCGCAGCGGCTATCATGGAAGGATCGTTCCGATAGGCTTCTTCCACAATTTCACGAATGGCGATGGCGGGCATAATGGCGTTAGCCAGCTTGTTGGCTAACATATAACTGAGCGCGCTGCCGAGGTTTTCATGCTTCAGCAAGGTCGCATGGAAAAAGCTGGCCAACATGGGTTCACAATCCGCAAGGGCACGCCCTTCCGCTTTGATGTTCTTCCAGACCAGATCTAATTCATCATCCGACATCGCTCTCTCCCGATAAAAAAATAGCGTTCGGATCACCCGAAACGCCACAGGTATCTCTGCCGGGCCTCCGCCTCAGCGACTGCTGTTTTCATCCTTGCGGGCACGCCCCAGCAAGTTCAATGCTGCCTCGCGCGCCGATTTTTCGCAATACAATACCTGATAAATTTGCTCGGTTATTGGCATTTCAACGCCGTAGCGCGCCGCCAGCGCCCGCACCTCTTTGGTGTTGCGATAACCTTCGACAACCTGGCCAATCTGCTGCTGCGCGCTTTCCACATCCACACCCTGGCCCAACATAATGCCGAAACGGCGGTTGCGCGACTGATTATCCGTACAGGTCAGCACCAGATCGCCCAGTCCCGCCATGCCCATAAAGGTGGTGGGATCGGCGCCCAACGCCTCGCCTAAACGGCTCATCTCCGCCAGGCCGCGCGTAATCAAAGCGGTACGCGCATTGGCGCCGAAGCCAATGCCGTCAGACATGCCCGCGCCGATAGCAATCACGTTTTTTACCGCTCCGCCCAGCTGTACGCCGATAAAGTCGGGATTGTTATAAACGCGGAAGCTTTTGCCGCAGTGCAGCAGCTGTTGCAGATCTTCAGCAAATTGCGGTTCGGTGGCGGCCAGCGCGATGGCGGTAGGCAAACCGGCAGCCAGCTCTTTGGCAAAGGTCGGCCCGGAGATCACCGCCAGCGGCAGCGCATCGCCCACGATTTCGCGCGCAACATCCTGCAATAAACGACCGGTTTCGCGCTCCAGTCCTTTCGTTGCCCAAACGATACGCGAGTCGGCGCGCAGATACGGCTTAACCTGTTGCAGCACTTCGCCAAATACATGGCTGGGAACAACAATCAGCAAGTCGCGGCTGGCGCGAACGGCCTCGGCAAGATCGGATTCGGTCGAAAGGGTATCGGGAAAAGGAACATCTGGCAGAAAAGCCACATTGCAGCGATCGGCTTCCAGCTGCGCCAGATGTTGAGGATTATGGCCCCACAACAGCACTTGATGGCCGTTGCGGGCTAAGGTAATGGCCAATGCGGTGCCGTAAGATCCGGCACCCAGCACGGTCACTGACGCGTTACGCTTATTCATCAGGCATCCTGACGAGGTTCGGCGCCTTCCTGCTGCTGCAAATAGTTCATAAACAGCGCATCGAAGTTAACTGGCGCAAGGTTAAGCTGCGGGAAGGTACCGCGAGAAACCAGGCTGGTAATGCATTCACGGGCATACGGGAACAGAATGTTCGGGCAGTAAGCGCCGAGGCAGTGCGCCATCTGGGTGCCTTCGATACCGGAAATGGTGAAAATACCCGCCTGCTGAACTTCACACAGGAACGCGGTATCGGTGCCCATTGAGGCGGTAACCGTTACGCGCAGCACCACTTCATAGATGCCTTCGGCCAGCTGGCTGGAAGCGGTATCCAGATCCAGTTTAACTTCCGGCTCCCACTCTTTCTGGAAAACCTGCGGTGCGTTCGGGGCTTCAAAAGAAATATCTTTCGTATAGATGCGCTGGATCTGGAATGACATTTCGCTGGTGTTTTGTTCTGACATTATGCTTGAGTCCTGTTAGTTAAAAAAATCCATCGTTACGCCAGTAACGCCATTACTTCAGCAACGGATCGAGCCCTTCACGGCTGTCCAGCGCGTAAAGATCGTCACAACCGCCGATATGTTGCGCATCGATAAAAATCTGCGGTACGGTGGTACGACCGCTGCGCTTAATCATCTCTTCGCGTTTTTCCGCATCGCCGTCAATCGGGATTTCCTGGAAAGCGACGCCTTTCTGAGCCAGCAGCGCTTTCGCCCGGTGGCAGTAAGGACAGGTTGCTTTGGTATACACTTCTACGTTAGCCATTTTCAGCACCTTTAGGTTATTTGCCGCGCACCAGCGGCAGATTTTCACTGCTCCAGCCAGCGATACCGTCTTTCAGTACGCTCACCTGCTCAAAACCTGCTGCGCTCAGTTGGGAAGCCGCTTCAAAAGCTGAATTACCCGTCGCGCAAACTACAATTATGGGCTGAGCCTTATGCTTTTCCAGTTCGCTGAAACTGCCCTTTTTAATGTCCGCTGCCAGAATATTATGCGCACCGGAAATATGACCTTTACGAAACTCGTCGCGAGAGCGGGTATCCACAACCACCGCGTCTTCTTTGTTAATCAGGCGAGTCGCTTCGCCGCGGCTGATGGTTTTAACTTTGGAAAACATGCCTTTAAACGTGGTCACGATCACCAAAACCAGCAATACAACCCATGCCAGACAAAGAATGAGGTGATTGCTTGCGAACTGCATAATTTCTTGCATGAGGGGTAACAACTCCCGACAGGGTTAATAAGCGAAAAATAGGTTTCTGAGTATACCTACGCCACCTCGCATGTACAGTCGCGAAGCGGTTAGAGTGTCGTTTTCTGCCGCATAAAACGGAAAAAATTTGCCCCGGCGCAAACAACGCGAAGACGAAAGGATAAAAAGGCGCGGCAGAGGGTGCAATTATCCGCTAATGTCCTTTTAATAAAGCGAATTGCGTGTCTTTCTGCTGCATATTGCGCAGTTCTGAAAACACGTTTGACATGAACAGAAACGGAAAAGCCTTGCCCTTTGCTGGCAAGCGGCTATTCATCATGGAATAATCGGCCTCTTATGAGGGAAAAAGCAGCAGTTTTACATTCATGGACTTCAGGTAACTTTATGGCCTGCTATTCGCCGTTACGCAGCAGCCTGTCCGCGCTTTCCGCCAGCCTGTTATGTGCTGGCGCGCTGCTGTTGCCGCTGCACGCCAGCGCTGCGGATGACAATAAATCCCAGCTAAAATCCATTCAGCAGGACATTGCCGAAAAAGAAAAAAGCGTCCGCTTACAGAAAGAGCAGCGCAGCAAGCTATTGGATCAGCTGCAGGGCCAGGAAAAATTGATTGCTGACGCCAGCCGCAAACTGCGTCAGATGCAGCAATCGCTCACCCGTCTGAATAAAGAGATCGATTCCCTTAACCGCTCCATCGCCCAGCTGCAAAAGCAACAGGCGCAGCAGGAAACCCTGCTAGCGCAGCAGCTGGAAGCAGCGTTCCGCCAGGGCAAGCACAGCGGCTTACAGCTGCTGCTTGGCGGCGAAGAGAGCCAGCGTAGCGAGCGCATCCTCTCTTATTTCGGCTATCTCAACGAAGCGCGCCAGAAAACTATCGGCGATCTGCAGCAAACGCGCCGCGATCTGGCAACGCAAAAAACCGATCTCCAAAATAAGCAGAACCAGCAAAAAACGTTGTTAAGCGATCAGCAAACGCAGCAGACGCGGCTGGAAGAAGCGCGCGCCGCACGCAAGAAAACGCTGACAACGCTGGAAAACGCACTGGAAAAAGACCAGGCCGATCTGGTGGAAATGCGCCAGAACGAAAGCCGCCTGCAGGATAAAATCGCCCGCGCCGAACGCGAGGCCAAAGCGCGCGCTGAACGTGAAGCGCGCGAAGCAGAGCAGGTACGGAAGCGTCAGGCGCAGGCTAAAGCTAAAGGTTCCACCTATAAACCCACCGCCAGCGAGCAATCGCTGATGTCGCGCACCGGCGGCTTGGGCCGTCCTGGCGGACAGGCATACTGGCCGGTACGCGGCCGCATTGAACACCGCTTCGGCGAAGCGCTACAGGGTGAACTGCGCTGGAAAGGTTTAGTCATTGACGCGCCAGAAGGCACCGAGGTGAAAGCAATCGCCGATGGCCGCGTGCTGATGGCCGACTGGCTGCAGGGTTACGGTCTGGTGGTGGTGGTCGAACACGGTAAAGGCGATATGAGCCTGTACGGTTATAACCAGAGCGCGCTGGTGAGTACCGGAGCCCAGGTGAAAGCCGGACAGCCGATTGCGCTGGTCGGCACCAGCGGCGGTCGCGGTACGCCATCGCTCTATTTCGAAATCCGTCGTCAGGGTCAGGCGGTCAATCCACTCCCGTGGTTAGGAAGATAAGTTTTGTTTTCAGTTAAAAAAATGGCCGCTGCGCTAAGCGGCCTGCTGCTAGGCTGCTCGGCCAGCGCCGCTAAGCTGGCGATTGTTATTGATGATTTTGGCTATCGGCCGCAGCAGGAAAACCAGGTCTTACAGATGCCGAATGCCATTTCGGTCGCGGTATTGCCCACCGCGCCGCATGCGCGCGAAATGGCGACCAAAGCCCACCAGCGCGGACACGAAGTGCTGATCCATCTGCCGATGGCGCCGCTCAGCAAACAGCCGCTGGAGCGCGATACTTTACAACCGGAAATGAGCAGCGAGGAGATCGCCCGCATCATTCATAACGCCGTGAGTAACGTGCCTTACGCTGTCGGTATGAACAACCATATGGGCAGTAAGATGACCTCCAGCCTGCCGGGCATGCAAAAGGTAATGCAGGTGCTGGATCACTATAACTTCTACTTTCTCGACAGCATGACCATCGGCAATAGCCAGGCGACGCGCGCCGCCGCCGGCACCAGCGTAAAAGTGATCAAGCGCCGCGTCTTTCTGGATGATAATCAGAACGAAGCGGAGATCCGTAAGCAGTTTACCCGCGCCGTACATCTGGCGCAGCGCAATGGCTCAGCAATTGCCATTGGCCATCCGCATCCTTCCACTGTGCGTGTGCTGCAGCAGATGCTGCCCAACCTGCCCGCCGACGTCACGCTGGTGCGGCCCAGCCAGTTGTTGAACGAGCCGCAGATCATTCGACCCACGCTGCCGCCACCGCCGTCTAAAGCCGCGCCGAAACCGCGTAATCCGTTCCATGGCGTCGCCGTTTGTCCTCTGCCGCAGCCGGTTGCGCCAGTCCCGGCAACCCAGGCGCTAACGGTGATTAAGGAAAGCATTGAGCAAAGTACGTTGGTGAAAAAGATCGGCAGCCTGTTCTGACATATTGTGCATCGTCAGGGCGGCGGTAAGCCTCTATAATGCCGCCCTGATAATTCACCTTCCGTGAGCGTAAGGATATGACGCAAGCTCGACAAAAAATCCTGTTGCTGGATAACGGCAGAGAATGGGGCGGCGGCACCAATAGCATGCTGGAATTGCTCAGGCGCATCGACCGCAATCGTTTCGATATAACCTGCTGTTTTTACTACAACTATAAGCGCGGTGAAGGTGAAACCATTGAATCAGTGCTGAACGCCATCGGCATTCCGGTCATCTTTATTCCCCAGCGCAAACAGCCCGTCTCCGCCAAGCTGCAAAAAGAGTTGCTGCGTTCGCTGCTGTTTTTCAGCCGCGCGCTGAAAAAGCGGGTCGTGGATGCGATCGATCGTCGTTGGCGCGTTGAGCCTAACGCGAGTCGGCTGCGCGAACTGCTGGTTCAGGACGGCTACGATACGCTCTATATGAATAACCAGCCCAGCACTAATGTGGAAGGTTATCTGGCGGTTGCCGATCTGCCGATTGGCCTGGTGCAGCATTGCCGAATCGAACCGCTGCTGACGCCGCAGCTGGTGAAAATGATTAATCAGCGGGTAGACGCGGTGATTGCCGTTTCTCACGGCGTGAACCAGACGTTGCGCGACGGCGGCGTTGATGCCGCGCGTTGTTTTACCGTCTCTAACGCCATTGATATTCATCAGCCGTTGCCCGATCGCCAGACCGTTCGCGCGCGCCTCGGCCTGCCGACGGACAGCTTCTTATTCGGCAGCATCGGCTCACTGATCGCGCGTAAATCAACGCATCATACATTGCAGGCGCTGGGCGAATTTCAGCGCGCCTGCCCGCAGGTGAACTGGCACATGGTGATTGTCGGCGCTGGCCCGGAACTGCATAACCTGCAGCAGCAGGCGGCGCAGGAAGGTATCGCCGATCGCGTGATATTCACCGGTTTCCGTAACAACGCGCTCGACTATCTGGCAGCCATGGATGTTTTTGTGCTGGCGTCGAAAAGCGAGGGCCTGCCGCGCGTAGTGCTGGAAGCGATGCTGGTCAATACGGCGGTTATTGGCTCGAAAGTGGTCGGCACCGCGGAACTGGTGGACGACGGTCGCACAGGCTTGCTGTTTGATTACGGCGATACGGCGCGTCTTTGCGCTCATATGCAGGCGCTTTGTCAGGACGCCGCGCTGCGTCAGACTTTGATTTCACAGGCAAATGCCAACGTTAAAGCCCACTACGCCATTGAAAATTACGTCGCAGGCGTCGAAGCTCTGCTGCAAAGCGTGGTCAAGGAACCTTCTTCTCATGTTTAACTTTCTTAATCCGCAATATCGCTATATCCAGTCGCGTCACAATATTCCTTACGGCCAGGCCGATGCGCAAGGCAGCGTACCGGTAACCTCGGTCGTAATTCCCTGTACCGGCGCTGACTTTATCGAAGAGGCGGAACTAAGCGCGCTGTTCGCCGCCCGCTACGCCGATCGGGTAGAAGAAATTGTTATTGTGACCGACCAGTCCGCCGCGCTGTTTCGCAACCTGCCGGAAAAGGCGCGCGTGGTCACGCTGGAAGTGCCGAATCGCGAAGAGAACTATCGTTATAAGCAGATTTACCGCAGCCGGTTAATCAAGTTGCAGGCGCCGCTCCAGGCGCAGACTGACGGCATTTTGATGATCGATTCCGATCTTAATCTGCTGCAAATGCCGGTTATCAATATGAAGGAAGGCCATATCTACTCCAGCTTTCGTCAGGGGAAAATGATCGCCAAGCTGGATAAGGCTGCGCCGGAAAATCGGCCCGCCTACTATGCGCGCACAGTACGTCCTTTTCTGGTCGATCACGTTAACGGCGCTTTCCTCGCCGCGACGCGCCAGACATGGAAACGTATCTGCCCGCTCTGGCTGACGCTGTTTCAGGATACCTGGGAATTAATGGATGACTCGCAGCCGCCGACCGATCAGCTGCCGCTGGCAGCCCTGCTGGATCTGCTGGATATCAGAACGGTCAATCTGGGCGAATGGATGAACTGGCCGGTTTCCAAGCGGATCGGCGGACAGGAAGCGGTCATTCCGAAAGAGGTCATCGGCGCGCACGGTGGATTCCCGCTCGCCGAATGGCAGAAATATCTTCACTCATCTGACGCGCCGCTGCTGTTTAAAGGCCAGGACTATACGCGCAAGGTGCGCTACCTGACCGATGCGGAAAAGAAACAGTAAGCGAACAATCCGCACCGACGCAGGCCGGTGCGGATGTTTGCAGAACAGTTAATCCCAGCTCAGCACCACTTTTCCGGAACGGCCGGAACGCATTTCATCGAATCCCTGCTGGAAATCATCGATTACGTAGCGATGGGTAATAATCGGCTGCAGATCGAGCCCGGACTGAATCAGCGCGGCCATTTTGTACCAGGTTTCAAACATCTCCCGGCCATAAATTCCTTTGATAAATAGCCCTTTAAAGATCACCTGATTCCAGTCGATCGCCATATCGGAAGGGGGAATGCCCAGCAGCGCAATGCGTCCGCCGTGATTCATCGCCTCCAGCATGGTGCGAAACGCCGGCGGCGCGCCGGACATCTCCAGCCCGACATCAAAACCTTCGGTCATGCCCAGCTCGCTCATCACCTGCGTCAGCGATTCACGGCTGACATTTACCGCGCGCGTGACGCCCATCTGACGCGCCAGATCCAGGCGGTACTCATTCACATCGGTGATCACCACATGGCGCGCGCCAACGTGTTTACAGACTGCCGCCGCCATAATGCCAATCGGCCCGGCGCCGGTAATCAATACATCTTCGCCGACCAGGTCAAAAGAGAGCGCGGTATGTACCGCATTGCCGAAGGGATCGAAGATCGCTGCCAGCTCGTCGGAGATATTGTCCGGGATTTTAAACGCGTTAAATGCCGGAATAACCAAGTATTCAGCAAAACAGCCCTGCCGGTTCACGCCCACGCCGACGGTATTGCGGCAAAGATGCGTGCGTCCGGCACGACAGTTGCGGCAGTGACCGCAGGTAATGTGTCCTTCGCCAGAAACGCGATCGCCGATGGCAAAGCCTTTGACTTCCTGCCCTACGGCAACCACTTCCCCCACATATTCATGGCCGACAATCATCGGCACCGGAATGGTTTTTTGCGACCACTCATCCCAGTTATAAATATGAATATCCGTGCCGCAAATGGCGGTTTTACGGATTTTAATCAGCAGATCGTTATGGCCCGGCTCAGGGATGGGTGCATCGGTCACCATCCAAATGCCTTCCGCCGCCTTCAGTTTTGCCAGTGCTTTCATGACCGCGCTCCTCCGGCGATAACGCCCAACTGTTGTCCAATACGCGTAAAAGCGTCCACCGCGCGCTCAAGCTGCTGATGGGTATGCGCGGCGGAAATTTGCGTGCGGATACGCGCCTGGCCTTTCGGCACCACGGGATAGAAGAAACCGGTAACGTAAATGCCTTCATTCTGCAGCAGGCGCGCAAATTCTTGCGCTACCGTGGCTTCGCCGAGCATGACCGGAATAATGGCGTGATCGGCGCCCGCCAGGGTAAAGCCCGCCTCGGTAAGCGCGCGGCGAAAATAATGCGCGTTATCCCATAAACGCTGGCGCAGGCCGTCGCCTTCGCTCAACATCTCCAGCACCCGCAGCGAAGCACAGACAATCGCCGGTGCCAAAGAGTTAGAAAACAGGTACGGACGAGAGCGCTGACGCAGCCACTCTACCACCTCTTTTTTAGCCGCCGTATAGCCGCCGGAAGCGCCGCCCAGCGCTTTGCCCAACGTGCCGGTAATAATATCGACGCGGCCCATGACGTCGCAGTATTCATGCGTACCGCGCCCGCCCGCGCCAACGAATCCTACCGCGTGCGAATCATCGACCATTACCAGCGCATCAAACTCATCGGCCAGATCGCAGATACCGCGCAAATTGGCAATCACGCCGTCCATGGAGAACACGCCGTCGGTAGCGATCAGAATATGACGCGCGTTCGCCGCGCGCGCTTCTTCAAGACGGGCGCGCAGTTCGGCCATATCGTTATTGGCGTAGCGGTAGCGCTGCGCCTTGCATAAGCGTACGCCGTCAATAATCGAGGCATGATTCAGCGCATCGGAAATCACCGCATCTTCCGGCCCCAGCAGTGTTTCAAACAGCCCGCCGTTGGCATCGAAACAGGAGGAGTAAAGAATCGCATCCTCCATGCCAAGGAAATCGGCCAGGCGCTGTTCTAGCTGCTTATGAATATCCTGCGTTCCGCAAATAAAGCGCACCGAAGCCATACCAAAACCGTGGCTTTCCATGCCCTCTTTCGCCGCCAGTATTAGCGCCGGATGATTCGCCAGGCCAAGATAGTTATTGGCGCAAAAGTTCACCACTTCCTCACCTGAACCCAGGTGAATATCGGCCTGCTGTGCCGAGGTGATAATGCGCTCCTGCTTAAACAGGCCTTCCTGTTGCGTTACTGCCAGCTGTTCATTGATTTGACGATAAAAATCCGCAGGCATTTTTATTCTCCATTACCGGCTTATAGTCGGCACATCATACTGAACGCTTAGCGGTCAAACGATAATCGACGCAACAGAATGTTAATTTTGCAGCATATATCACGCCAGCCAGCCAGGTTACATTCCGTTACGGACTCCTCTGGCTGCCTGTACGCCGATGAAATGTTATGATGACGCTTATTTAGGTGTGGAACGCCCCGTTCCGCCTCACTGTTTAAGGTTAAGCCCATGATTATTGTGACTGGCGGCGCCGGCATGATCGGCAGCAATATTGTTAAAGCGCTGAATGACGAAGGTATTACCGACATTCTGGTGGTCGACAACCTGAAAGACGGCACCAAGTTCGTCAATCTGGTGGATCTCGACATCACCGATTACATGGATAAAGAAGATTTTATCGCCAGCGTGATGGCCGGCGATGACTTGGGCGATATTGATGCAGTATTCCATGAAGGCGCCTGCTCTTCCACCACCGAGTGGGATGGCAAATACATGATGGATAACAACTATCAGTATTCCAAAGAGCTGCTGCACTTCTGCCTGGAGCGCAATATTCCGTTCCTGTACGCCTCCTCTGCCGCCACTTACGGCGGCCGCAATGATAACTTTATTGAAGAGCGTCAGTACGAGCAGCCGCTGAATGTTTACGGCTATTCGAAAATGCTGTTCGATCACTATGTACGCCAAATCCTGCCGGAAGCGGATTCACAGGTATGCGGTTTCCGCTATTTCAACGTTTACGGGCCGCGTGAAGGGCACAAAGGCAGCATGGCCAGCGTCGCTTTCCATCTGAACACCCAGCTGAACAACGGCGAAAATCCTAAACTGTTTGAAGGCAGCGATAACTTTAAGCGCGACTTTATTCATGTCAGCGACGTAGCAGCGGTGAACCTCTGGTTCTGGAAAAAAGGCGTCTCCGGCATTTTCAACTGCGGAACCGGCCGTGCCGAATCTTTCCAGGCGGTAGCCGATGCGGCGCTGGCTTATCATCAAAAAGGCGCTATCGAGTACATCCCTTTCCCGGAAAAACTCAAAGGCCGCTATCAGGCTTATACCAAAGCCGATCTTACTAAGCTGCGGGCGGCGGGCTACGATAAGCCGTTTAAAACCGTGGCCGAAGGCGTGGCTGATTATATGGCCTGGCTAAACCGCGACGCATAAGGAAAGGAAGGCGCACCCGGCATGAAAATACTGGTAATCGGCCCTTCCTGGGTCGGCGATATGATGATGTCGCAAGGTCTCTATCGCACGCTGAAGGCCGAACATCCTGATGCCGAAATTGATGTGATGGCACCCGCCTGGTGCCGTCCGCTGTTGTCGCGCATGCCGGAAGTCAACGAGGCGCTGGCGATGCCGCTGGGCCACGGCGCCCTGGCGCTGGGCGAGCGCTACCGTCTGGGCAAAGCACTGCGCCATAAAAATTACCAGCGGGCTTATGTGTTGCCTGGCTCGTTTAAATCGGCGCTGGTGCCCTTCTTTGCCGGCATTGCGCGGCGTACCGGCTGGCGCGGCGAGATGCGCTATGGTCTGCTGAACGATCTGCGCGTGCTGGATAAACCCGCTTTCCCGCTGATGGTCGAGCGCTATGTGGCGCTGGCCTACGATAAGCCGGTTAAAAACGCGCGCGACCTGCCACAGCCGTTGTTATGGCCGCAGTTGCAGGTAGAAGAACAGGAAAAAATCGAAACCGCCGCCCTCTTTTCGCTCTCCGCCGACAGGCCGATTATCGGTTTCTGCCCAGGCGCGGAATTTGGCCCAGCCAAGCGCTGGCCGCATTACCACTACGCGACGCTGGCACAACAGCTGATTACCGCTGGTTATCAGATAGTCCTGTTTGGCTCCGCGAAAGATCATGAAACCGGCGAGCAGATCCGTCAGTCGCTGGATGAACCCGCACAGCAATATTGCCGCAATTTGGCCGGTGAAACGAAGCTGGAGCAGGCGGTCATTCTGCTGGCGCATTGCCGTGCGGTGGTTACCAATGATTCCGGGCTGATGCATGTCGCCGCGGCGCTGAACCGTCCGCTGGTTGCGCTGTACGGTCCCAGCAGCCCTGATTTCACGCCGCCTTTATCTCACCATGCCCGCGTGATCCGCCTGATTAGCGGCTATCATAAAGTGCGCAAAGGCGATGCGGAGGAAGGTTATCATCAAAGCCTGATTGATATTCAACCTGCACGCGTCATGGAAGAGCTTACCGCACTGTTAAGCCAGCAGGAGCCGGCATGAAGGTATTGATTGTAAAAACGTCTTCGATGGGAGACGTACTTCATACGTTGCCTGCTCTTACGGATGCGATGCAGGCGATTCCCGACATCCGCTTCGACTGGGTAGTTGAAGAGAATTTCGCGCAGATTCCTGGCTGGCATCCGGCAGTGGATCGCGTATTGCCGGTGGCGATACGCCGCTGGCGCAAGCACTGGTTCGGCAGTCAACAGCGCGAAGAGCGCGTGGCATTTAAGCGGGCGCTTCAGTCGCGTGAGTATGATGTCGTGATTGATGCACAGGGCCTGATTAAAAGCGCGGCGCTGGTCACGCGTCTGGCCAAAGGCGTAAAGCACGGCCAGGATAGCCGCAGCGCGCGCGAACCTTTCGCCAGCTGGTGGTACGACAAGCGTCACGAAATTGATAAGCGCCAGCACGCTGTAGAGCGTACGCGCGAGCTATTTGCCAAGAGTCTGGGCTATGAAAAGCCGCAAACGCAGGGCGATTATGCGATTGCCGCCCATTTTCTGGCTCATCCGCCCGCTGACGCGGGGCACTATCTGGTCTTTCTGCACGCCACCACGCGCGATAATAAGCACTGGCCGGAAAGCCACTGGCGTGAACTGATAGAGCGGCTTGCACCGTGCGGATTACGCATTAAACTTCCCTGGGGCGCTGAGCATGAGCATCAGCGGGCGCAGCGTCTGGCTGCTGGGTTTAATCACGTTGAGGTATTGCCGAAGCTGACGCTGGAACAGGTAGCGCAAACGCTGGCGGGCGCGAAAGCCGTGGTTTCTGTCGATACCGGCCTGAGCCATCTCACCGCCGCGCTCGACCGCCCTAATATCACGCTCTATGGCCCAACGGATCCTGGATTGATTGGGGGCTATGGGTTGAATCAGCATGTTCTGCGCGCGCCAGACAGTAATGACATGGCGGCGATAACATCTGAAAGCGTTTATGCTGCGTTGCAGCTTTTATTGAGTGCAAATTTGTAATGGCTACCTCGTACCGTCTGAGCATTATTATCGCCGCCCATAACTGTGACGCCTGGCTTAAAGATACGCTGAACAGCGTTATCGCTTCGCTGGGTGAGGCCAGCCCGCGCTGCGAAATCATCATCATTAACGATGCTTCAGACGACGATACGCAATCCATTATCGAAAGCTTCGCCGCTACTCATCCTCAGGTACACCATCAGCAGACACTGTTCCGTAATATTGGAAAAGTCCGTAATCATGCCGTTTCGCTGGCTCAGGGTGATTATATTCTGATGCTTGACGGTGATGATCAATTGCTTCCCGGCGCTATTGTCGATCACTTACGGGTGCTGGATGAGCAATCCCCTGATATATATCTCAGTAAAATTATTGAACAGCGAAGCGACAATTGCAGCAACATTCCTGGTTGGCATTATCGGGCTCCTGTTTCTTTAACCAATGATGAAGTTATCACGCGGTTTTTAATTCATCGGGATTTCCAGGCGCATTTTATTGGTCAGTATTTTCATCGCAGCTTGCTGCAGAGAAATCCATTCCCACATTTTATCTGTTATGAAGATGCGTGGCTTTTTCCGCTGTTATTAACTAAAAGTAAAAAAACGATCTTTTCTGAGTCAGGTTTTTATCTTTATAGAAAACATGCCACCAGCCTTTCAACTGTTATGAATCCTGTGAAGATCTCCTG
The DNA here is from genome assembly GCF_940807255.1 of Mixta sp. Marseille-Q2659. Lineage (GTDB taxonomy): Bacteria > Pseudomonadota > Gammaproteobacteria > Enterobacterales > Enterobacteriaceae > Mixta. The sequence continues at coordinate 62,472 of NZ_CALNWY010000001.1, forward strand.
CTTATTGGCTGCTACCGCTCATATGGATGAAGTGCTACCCGTTAAGTTTAAACCGTTAATTACTTGTCACTGGATTGACGTTATTAATCGTCATGCTGATGTTTTAAAACAACAGAATGAATGGGAGAGAGTGAAGAAGCGTATTCATGAACAGCATCTGGGTAGCTTCTTATTTAATGGCAAAGTTAGAATGAGCTATAAGAGAAAGATGCTTAAAGTAAGGCGGCTAAAATAGCCGCCAAAAAAAACACTATATTGACGTCCTGACTGTAACAGTCAGACTTTGCCACATCACACACAAGATAAGTAGAAGCGAAACACAAACGGTCAGCTCGCGACTGATAAAGACGACGTCCGTTAATCCACTGACAACAACCGCTGATATAACAGAAAGTAACAGAGCGTTATTTTTCCTTAGCGCATAGAACATAATTGCCAGATAAAACAAAACTATCACAAATACGCCCTGAATTCCTTGCAGCGTAGCGGTATCAATCAGCTCATTGTGCAAATGAATATTGACGTATTGTAAAGCACTGGCATCGCGATGATTTACTTCCACGTAATGTTTAAACCAGTCTGCCCGCTGCTCCATATTCATTCCCAGCGGATTAGCTAAAAAACAGGCAGTGCCAATATTCCACATTGCTAAACGACTGGTAAGTGAACCATTTTTATTGCCCTGACCATCACTATAACGGCTATATTCCGCCATTGATTTATCTAATCTCGGTTTGATCATCGGCTTGTAACAAGCTGTAGCTAATACAGCGACAGCAATAAACATTCCTGTCGCTGCTTTCCAGCCTAAATGACGAAACTGTAGCAAGCCAACAAATAAAATAATAACCGGAAATGCAGCGATCATATTACGCGTTCCGGTTTGAATAATAATAAACCAGGCTGTAATAAATATTCCTAAACACAGCAACAGATATTCTTTGGTATGGCTTTTCATAGCTAGCATAAAAATTAGCGCCGCTGCCAGCATCGCATAGCCGTAGGCAGAAATAGTAGCGCGATCGAGCGCAAACTCTACTCGCCCGGCATCGCTGAAATATTGATAGAGCCCGTAAAGAGTGGCGCCAATAAAAGCAAAGGCGAATCCCCATTCAATCATACGCAACGCAATATGTGAATGTCGTGATCTCTGGCTAAATAAGTAGTAACTAATTACTGAGGAAAATAACAGGCGTTTACCAGCATTTAGATAATCATTGAAAGGATTAAAATCCGCATTTCCCATATAATGCCAGTAAAACCAGATGACTTTACTGCATCCAAGCAAAGCTAATAGAACGGTAAACCAAAGTCTATTTCGACTCAGCTTACGTCCATTGAAAATAATTCCAATTATTGAAAAATAGAATGCCCAATAAAACGTAACTTTCGCCGTTTTTTCATGTATAAAAGTAAACATAACGGCCAACAATACTGTTGAGAGAGCTAAAAAATAAAACGCATCACGCCAACGATTGGCATTGATTAGATCGTTTTTTTTATCCGTAGATGAAATAGCTTTAGTCATTTACCGCGCCTGAAAGTATTGATAATATTCCGCCAGCGTCATACCTTGTGTCCGCTGCTGTAACCAACTAAATAATGCATCCAGATCGTCATACAGCCGTTCAATATCCGCTTCATTTTTAAAGGTTGGGCTGCCGTCAGGCATAAATTCTGAAGAATGCAGCATAAACTCCACATAGTCGCCTCCTTCCGTCAGCGTTGCTTCTGCTACGCGTTTCATTGCCGCCAGGTTTCCACCTGCAGGCCGCAGCCAGTTGACTGACGGACCGCGCTTTTTACCGCGTAGCCTGTCGTAACCCTGCTTTACTTTATTCATCAGCGCAGAATGTTTGTACTGGATGCTCATTGGCACTTCCAGCAGCGTTGAATTACCGCTACGGGAAATATCGTGCGGATCGAGGAAATAGGCATGGGAAGGAAAATGCGTATAGTCCGTTCCGCCTTGTCCCTGCGGCGCGCCGGGGGAATTACGCCAGCTAACGCGCGGCGTGACCGAACAGTCAACCTGATAACCCAGTTCGCGCAGCACGGCAGCATAGCGCTCATCAAAGGCCCAGCGTCCGGCGCGATGGCTTAACATTTTAGTCTGGAATTTATCTTCCAGCAGCTCGGTCATAAATCTGACCTTATCACGCAGCAAATTATCCGGATATTCAATAAGATAAGGCTGCCAGCGCCAGTCATCATCCGTCAGCGGCGTTTCGGGCGGACTGTTCCAGGCGTGCAGATGCATACCAACCTCGCCCTGACGCCGAGTGATCACATCGCGGGCAAATTCGACATAAGCAGGATCGCTGGCCATTTCATAGTTAGTTAGCCAGGTCGGCTTAAATCCATATTTTTCACACAGCGCCTGAAAACGCGGCAAAAATAGCGTATTACGGGTAGTGATGGTACGTCGATTGCGCCAAAGATTGTCGCCTTCCGTATCAATCGTGATGAGAAAAGCCGGTTTATTCATCTTATTTCCAACGCTCCGCTGATTAAGCCGACATGTTACGCAGCCCGTTTCTTCAGAGCAAAATTATTTCATTATGATAAATCCGCTTTTTTTAGCGTCGTTGGCGGACTAAGCTTCGCTTACTTAACCTATAGCTGATATACCGTCTGGTTTGTTTCTGACGCCATGAAGCTCTCTTTGTCAGTCCGGTATACCGGTCTACTGAACGCCTGCACTCGTCATAAGCGCTATCTTGCTGTGGTTGTGGGAACAGAGACTTAACTAACAACAAAATAACTCTTACACTTCTGCCAGTGGCGTTTTTGCACACATAAGGATTTTTAAAATTGTCCAGGCGTATTTTGCTGATCATTGATGGTTTACCCGGAGGCGGCGCAGAAAAAGTTGTGCTGACTCTGGCTAAAGGCCTGTTATCGCTGGGGCATCGCGTTTCGCTGTTTTCTTTACGCAGCGTATGCGATTACCCCCTACCAGCAGGGCTGGATTATCAGGTGATTCAGGATCGCTGTCGTAAACCCTGGCGTAAAGTAACTGAACTGCAAAGACGCGCTCGCCTGTTGGATCACGCGATTATCAAGGCGGAGCAGCAGGGCGGCGCATTTGATTTAGTCGTTTCCCATCTCCATAAAACCGACCGCATTGTCAGTCGCTGTCGTCATCTTGATCCTGCGAAAACCTGGTATTGTCTGCACGGCGTATTTTCTGCCTCTTATCTGGCGCGCCGCAAAGGGTTTGCGCGCTGGCTTAAAATTCAAAAAACCCGCCGGGTCTATCAGCATCGCAATATTATCGGCGTTTCGCAGTACGTGATTGACGATTTGAAACAGCACTACGGCATACAACCGTCCAGGGAAGCGGTTATTTTTAATCCTTTTGATGCTGAGCTGATTTTGCAACAGGCTGCGGAAGCCTGCGAGCTGTCCGGTCAGGATTATTTGCTACACGTCGGCCGCTTTCATCCGACAAAACGTCACGATCGCTTATTGCAGGCTTATGCGCACAGCGGCCTGCAAACGCCGCTGGTCCTCATCGGCCAGGGTGACGCCGCGCGCATTGCCGGGTTAAAACAGCTGGCAGAACAGCTTAATATTGCCGAACGTGTCATTTTCAAAGGTTTTACGCATAATCCCTATGCCTGGATAAATCATGCACGTATGCTGATTGTCAGTTCAGATAGCGAAGGTTTTGGAAACGTGCTGGTCGAAGCATTACTTTGTCAAACGCCGGTAGTCAGTACTCGCTGTCCTGGCGGGCCGGAAACCATTTTGCAAGGTGAGCTGGCGCGCGGTCTGGCAGACATGTCCAGCGAATCACTGGCGGAGAAAATTCGGGACATTTATCATTGCCCCCCCAGGCTGCAACAACTCGATCTCTCGGCCTACCATATTGCAACAGTCTGCCAGCGCTATCTTGCGCTGATCGAGCGTCAACCGTGATGCGCAATAATGGAATAATACTTTTTGCAGGGGATCGCTATGCTTTGCCCCGTTGCCAGTACCGCTGAGGAAACGGTGTGAATTATATTTTCATTTTTATTTTGCTGCTGCCGCTCAAGTGGATAAGGAAACTTTTCCAAAAAAAGGAAGGGCGCAACCTGGTGATTCAGACTGCCAAAATTGGCGACTTTATCAATATTACTCCGCTGCTGGCGCATCTGCAGCACAGCGACGCGCTGTTAAGCAGTACCGTTGCGCCTTTGGCGCAGCATGACGATACGCTGCAAAAAATTTGGTATATCGAAGATTATAAAAACGGTCTGGTCGCAAAAATTCAGCTGGCCTGGCAGTTAATGAACCGATATGACAATGTCTATCTGCTCCATCCTAATAACGCCAATCTGTTCTATGCCGCCTGCTGTAATGCCAGTAATAAACAGTTTTTGTCGAACTATCGCCGTAAATGGTACCAGGGCCTGTTTTACTGGACGGCTGACGGTATTGTGCAGCATGAGAAAAATACGCTGACGCTGGAAAATTATCTCAAGCTGGCGAACCCCACCTTTACGAAAGAGAGTTATCCAAAGCATGCCACGCGTCCGCTGTATCCTCTGGCTTCGGTGCCTGCGGCGCTACAGCGCCAGGACGGAATAAAAATTGGCATAAGTATTTCTGCGGGCAATAAAGCGAAAACTATACCGCCCGCAGTCTGGCAACGCCTGTTTGACCGGCTGGCTGACCTGCCCTGCTTGTTTTATGTTTTTGGCGCGCCGTCAGAAATGGATCGTCTGCAGGAGTTGTATAAGGTGGTTGGCGAACGTGAGAATATCATTAGCTTGATTGGCGATATTCCACTGGAAGGTTTGCCGCATGCTATCAGTATGATGGATTTTTATATTGCTTCTGATTCCGGTAATGTCTATATCGCCGATGCGGTTGGCGTGCCAATCATCCTGATTTATGGTCCCTGCTGCGTAGAAGAACAGCGTCCGCTGGGCGATGTTTTGTTAATCGGTCCCGATCATATTGCGCCTTCTTCGTTTGTTTTTGCGGCGTTATATCAGTTTCATCATCCGGCTGAACAACTCTATGCGCTCGACCAGCGCAAACTCGACGATATTTATCATTTTATTGCTGCCCGCCAGCCGGAGCGGCTGAGCCAACCCAAGCCTTAAACAACATGACTCAACACACTGCTACTGCTCCACCTTTACTCAGCGTCATCATTCCGATGTATAACGCTGGCAGCATGTTTGACAATTTTATGGCATCGTTGCTGGCGCAAACCTTTACCGATCTTGAAATCATTATCGTTAATGACGGTTCGACGGACGGCAGCGCCGAACGGGCGGCCGATTATGCGGCGCGCTATGAACATGTAAGCGTCATTAACCAGCAAAATGGCGGCGTTTCCCGTGCGCGCAATGCAGGACTGGCTGTCGCTCGCGGTAAATACGTCACCTTTCCAGATGCCGATGATACCCTGGTGCCAGAGATGTATCAGACGTTAGTCGGCATGGCCGAGCAGGACGATCTGGATGCCGCTCAGTGCAACGCGGAATGTTTTTATCCCAGCAGCCAGCGCGTTAAAACGCTGATTCCGCACGATCGCCTCACTTCAACCGACGTGCTGGACGGCGCCGCCTGGCTCAGCAAAGCGCTGGCGACCCGGCGTTATCTGCATGTGGTCTGGATGGGAATTTATCGCTTATCGCTGATTAAATCCTGCGAGCTGTGGTTTGAGCCGGGGCTTCATCATCAGGATATTCCATGGACCACAGAGTTTATGCTGAACGCGCGTCGGGTGCGCTATACCGATCGTCCGCTGTATCGTTATCATGTTCACGATCAATCCATCAGTAACCGCAAACGTACCGGGCAGCGCAATGTGGAATATCAGCGCCACTACCTGAAAATCGCCCGGATGCTGGAAGAGATTAATCAGCGTTATCGCGACAAAGTAAAAATTTATCCGCAGTTTCACTATCAGGTGACGCATGAAGCGCTGAGCGTTTGTCACTCGGTACGCCGGGAGCCTGAAGCCGATGCGCGCCAGGCCATTATTGCCGATATTTTTGCCACTCAAACCCATCGGCGAATGTTGCGCAATGCGCGTGGTCTGAAGCAATGGTATCAGCTGTTACTTTGGCTGAGCCGCATTTACCGCTGGCGTAAACGTTAACTGCGCAAAATCGGGGAGAATGGCGCAGACGGTGCTTTCTCCCCTGGCGGCTTTGCCCTAAAATCGGCCCACTTCCTTCTGAGACAGGCTTTGTATGGTAAGTCAGATCCCTGCATCCTTTACTCCACGCAATATTCTGGTGATTAAGCTGCGTCATCATGGCGATATGCTACTGACCACACCGGTTATTAATGCGCTCCATCAGCGTTACCCCAACGCCGCAATTGATGTCTTGCTTTACCAGGAGACGCGCCCGATGCTGCAGGCGCATCCGGCCATTCGTAAACTACATCTGATCGATCGTAAGTGGAAAAAGCAGGGTGTCTGGCATCAGCTTAAGCAGGAGCTGAAGCTGGTCAACGCCATTCGGGATAGCCATTACGATGTGGTGATTAATTTAGCCGATCAATGGCGCAGCGCTTTAATCGCCCGCCTTTCAGGCGCGCCAGTGCGCATCGGCTTTGCCTACAATAAACGTGATAACCCAATCTGGCGCTATTGCCATAACCAGCTGGTTTCAACGGCGAATTTCAGCCAGCTCCACACGGTTGAGCAAAACCTGTTGGCCCTGTCGCCGCTTGACGTCCCTACTGAAAATAGTCCTGTATCGATGTGCTATAGCGATGATGACTGGCGGGCAGCCCAGCAGCAGCTACAGAATCAGGGCATCCACGGCCCCTATATGGTTCTTCAGCCTACGTCGCGCTGGACCTTTAAATGCTGGGATGATGACAAGGTCGCGGCGTTAATCGATCGGTTAAACCAGCCCGGTTTACGTATTGTGTTAACGGCGGCACCCGACCGTAAAGAGATGGCGATGATCGAGCATATCCTTTCGCTGTGCCATAATCCGCAGGTTTCCACTATTGCCGGCCAGCTCAGTCTGCCGCAGCTGGCCGCGCTTATCGATCATGCCCGCCTGTTTATTGGCGTCGATTCCGCACCGATGCATATGGCGGCAGCGCTGCAAACGCCCTGCGTTGCGTTATTTGGGCCAACCAAGCTTCAGCAATGGCGACCCTGGGGCGTTAACAATCGGGTTATCTGGGCTGGCGATTACGGTTCGCTGCCGTCGCCGGATTCTATCGATACGAAAACTGAGCAGCGTTATTTAAGCGCGATTCCGGTTGACGATGTGGTTGCTGCGGCAAGGAGCTATCTGGATGCGTAAAATACGCCTGGCGATTGTGCGCCAAAAATACCGGCCCGACGGCGGCGCCGAGCGCTTTATTTCACGCGCGCTGGAAGCGCTGAATAGCGAACAACTCGACCTGAATATTATTACGCGCAGCTGGCAAGGCACGCCGAAACCTGACTGGCATCTGCATATTTGTAACCCGGCCAAATGGGGACGCGTCTCCAGAGAACGCGGTTTTGCCGCGGCGGCGCGTGCCTGCTGGCAACGCGAGCAATTTGATATTGTTCAGAGCCATGAGCGTATTGCAGGCTGCGATATTTTTCGCGCTGGCGATGGCGTACATCGCGTCTGGCTGGAACAGCGGGCGCGTATCGTTTCGCCGTTGCAGCGTCTGAGCGCCTCGCTTAGCCCATATCATCGCTACGTATTGCAGGCGGAAGAAGAGATGTTTCGCTCTGCTTCCCTGAAAAAGGTGATCTGTAATTCTGAGATGGTGAAGCAGGATATTATTCGCTGCTTTAACCTGCCCGATGACCGCATTACCGTTATTTATAACGCCATTGATTCTCAACGTTTTCAGCCTGCGACAGAGGCGATGCGGCATGCGTCCCGTCAGCAGCTGGCGATACCGCAGCAGGCCGTTGCGCTCATTTATGTCGGGTCCGGCTTTGAGCGTAAAGGCCTGAAGGCGGCAATCCAGGCCATCGCTAATAGCGATCGCTATCTGATCGTGGTCGGCCAGGATAAACATCAGTCGCGTTATCAACAGCTGGCGAATCAGCTTAACTGCCTCGATCGTCTGCGCTTTGTCGGTGTGCAGCAGGACGTACAGCCCTTTTATCATGCGGCTGATGGCCTAATTTTGCCGACGCTGTACGATCCTTTCCCCAATGTAATTCTTGAAGCAATGGCCTGCGGCCTGCCGGTGATTACCAGTACCGGCTGTGGCGGCGCGGAATTTATTGTTCAGGGCAAGCAGGGATTTGTCTGCGATGCGCTAAATATCAAAGGATTACAGGAAGCAGTGCAGGCCATTCCATCTAAAGCGCAGGATTCAGCAATGGGCGAAGCGGCACGGGCCAGAATAGAACCTTATACGCCGCAGCGGCTGGGCGCGGAGCTGCATTCTCTTTATCAGCAGTTGCTTACTGGCGCGGCGGAAGATAGATGAGCGCAGGCAAGTTATCTGCTAACATGCCACATTCCGCATATTTGCTTAAGTTTGACGCATAAGTGTCGTAAAGATCGGTATGACAACGATTTACACTGCCCTGCTTTACCTTATACAGCCTCTGATTTGGCTGCGCCTTTGGCTGCGCGGCCGCAAAGCGCCTGCCTATCGTAAACGCTGGGCGGAACGCTACGGCTTTTGTGCAGGAAAAGTGAGCCCTGGCGGTATTCTGCTGCATTCGGTTTCAGTAGGCGAAACGCTGGCCGCCGTTCCGCTGGTGCGGGCGCTGCGTCACCGCTACCCCACGCTGCCGATTACGGTTACCACCATGACGCCGACCGGCTCAGAGCGCGCGCAGTCCGCCTTTGGCAAAGATGTGCATCATGTCTATCTGCCTTACGAGCTTCCCGGCGCCATTCATCGCTTTCTTAATACCGCCGATCCCCGGCTGGTCATCATTATGGAGACCGAGCTGTGGCCCAACTTTATTAAAGCCCTGCATGAGCGTCAGGTGCCGCTTGTGATCGCCAATGCGCGCCTGTCAGCCCGTTCAGCGAAAGGCTATAAAAAGCTGGGGAAATTTATGCGTCAGCTGCTACAGCGCATTACGCTGATCGCCGCACAGAATGAAGAAGATGGCGCGCGCTTTGTCGAGCTGGGCCTGAAGCGGTCACAGCTGGCGATTACCGGCAGCCTGAAGTTTGATATTTCCGTTACGCCAGAACTGGCAGCGCGGGCGGTAACGCTACGCCGTCAGTGGGCGCCGCGCCGTCCGGTCTGGATTGCCACCAGCACTCACGAAGGCGAAGAGAGCATTATTCTGGATGCGCACCGCCGCCTGCTGGCGCATTTTCCCGATCTGCTGTTGATTCTGGTGCCGCGTCACCCTGAGCGTTTCGACACGGCGCGGGAAATGACGCAAAAAAGCGGCTTCAGCTATACGCTACGCAGTAGCGGTGAAATTCCTTCTGGCAGCACGCAGGTTGTTATCGGCGATACGATGGGCGAACTGATGCTGCTGTATGGCATTGCCGATCTGGCTTTTGTCGGCGGCAGCCTGGTGGAGCGCGGCGGTCACAATCCGCTGGAACCGGCAGCACACGCTATTCCGGTGTTGATGGGCCCGCACACCTTTAACTTCAAAGATATTTGCAGCAAGCTAAAACAGGCTGACGGCCTGATTACCGTAACCGATACCGCCACGCTGGTGCATGAGGTAGGTAATCTGCTGATCGATGACGATTACCGCCGATATCATGGCCGTCACGCCGTTGAGGTATTGCATCAAAATCAGGGCGCGTTGCAGCGTTTGCTACAGCTGCTTGAGCCTTACCTGCCGCCACGGAATCATTAAATGACCGCACGTCAACGCCTTTCCGTCGTAATGATCGCCAAAAACGAAGCGGAGCTGCTGCCGGATTGTCTGGCTTCGGTCAGCTGGGCTGATGAAATTATCCTGCTTGATTCCGGCAGCCAGGACAACACGTTAGAGATTGCCCGACAGTTCGGCGCAAAGGTTTATCAATCCTCCGTCTGGCCCGGCTATGGCAAGCAGCGCCAGCAGGCGCAGGCCCATGCCAGCGGTGATATGATTTTGATGATCGATGCAGATGAGCGCGTCACGCCTGAACTGCGTGCCGCCATTGAACAGGTGCTTAACGCAGCGCCGCAGCCAGATAAAGTCTACAGCCTGGGAAGGCTGAATCTGTTTTTAGGCCGTTTTATGCGTCACAGCGGCTGGTATCCCGATCGCGTAGTGCGCCTTTATCCACGCCGCTATAGCTATAGCGATCATCAGGTGCATGAGTCGCTGGAGAGCGGCCAGGCGCAGGTTGTCCCATTGGCAGGGCATCTGCAGCACCTGACCTGCCGTGACTTTGCTGCCTTTCAGCGTAAACAGCTAGCCTATGCGGAAGCCTGGGCGCAGCAGCGTCATCAACAGGGCAAGCGCTGCAGCGTCTTCTCGGTTTTCAGCCATACGCTGGGCGCCTTTTGTAAAACGCTGCTGCTACGCGCCGGTTTTCTGGATGGACGTCAGGGCTGGCTGTTAGCCGTCGTGAATGCGCAATATACTTTTAATAAGTACGCGGCGCTGTGGGCGCTGGGTCAGTCAGCGAGCGGAGAAAAGAAATGAGTACCAGAGCGATTTATCCCGGCACCTTCGATCCTTTAACGCATGGTCATCTGGATATCCTAAGTCGCGCGGCGCTGATGTTTGACCATATTATTCTGGCTATTGCCGCCAGCCCCAGCAAAAAGCCGCTGTTTAGCCTTGAAGAGCGCGTGGCGCTGGCTCAGCAGGCTACCGCGCATCTGCCCAACGTGGAAGTGACTGGATTCAGCGATCTGATGGCTAATTTTGCCCGCGAGCGGCAGGCCAACGTGCTGGTACGCGGCCTGCGTGCAGTTTCTGACTTTGAGTATGAAATGCAACTGGCGCATATGAATCGCCACCTTCTCCCCTCGCTGGAAAGCGTATTCCTTATGCCTTCCGAAGAGTACTCATTTATCTCTTCTTCGCTGGTCAAAGAAGTTGCCCGTCACGGCGGCGAGGTGAAGGCATTTTTGCCGGAGCCTGTTTACCAGGCGCTGCTGGCAAAGCTGGCTGGTTAACGCGGCAGACCTATTTCTGACAGCTTCGACAGAAAAAGGTACTCCGCTGGCCATGTTTAGCGATTTCAATCGGCGTTCCGCATACGCGGCATGGCTCTCCGGCACGTCCATACACCTGTAGCTCCTGCGCAAAATAGCCTGGCTTGCCGTCGCTCTGCAGAAAATCGCGTAGCGTCGTGCCGCCCTGTTCGATAGAACGCAGCAGTACCGCTTTTATCACTTTTACCAGTAGCGCGATTTCTTCATAGCTTAGCGACATCGCCGGACGATCGGGCAGGATCCCTGCGGCGAACAGCGACTCGCTGGCATAAATGTTACCGACGCCTACCACCAGCTTGTTTTCCATCAGCCAGGGTTTGATGGCGGTACGCTTTCCACGACATTTTTCAAACAGATAATCAGCATTAAACTGCTCGCTGAGCGGTTCCGGCCCCAGGTGCGCCAGCACATTGCTGGCCTGAAGGTCGGTACTCCACAGCCAGGCGCCAAAACGACGCGGATCGGTATAACGCAGCACTTTGCCGTTGCTCATTACCAGATCGACATGATCGTGTTTTGCCGCCGGGATCGCTTCCGGCAGTACGCGCAGGCTGCCGGACATACCAAGGTGGATAATAATCCAGCCCTCAGGCAGTTCCAGCAGCAGGTATTTAGCGCGGCGCTGAACGCTCAGCACCGGCTGATCGCTCAGAGCGTGAATCTCCTGTGATACCGGCCAGCGCAGACGCGGATTACGCACCACAGCGTGCAGAATGGTCTCTCCTACCAGGTGCGGTTCAATGCCGCGACGGCTGGTTTCTACCTCAGGTAATTCAGGCATGACAGCTCCTCACGTTTTACGGTTTCATAAAAACAAAAAACCCGGCCGAAGCCGGGTTTTTCGTGGAAGCCGCAATTATTTAATTTTAGCTTCTTTGTACATCACGTGCTGGCGTACAACCGGATCGAACTTTTTCAGTTCCAGTTTTTCCGGCTTAGTACGTTTGTTCTTCGTGGTGGTATAGAAGTGACCTGTACCAGCAGAGGAAACCAGCTTGATCTTCTCACGAATACCTTTAGCCATGATTCAGTTCCTTAGTACTTCTCACCACGGGCACGCAGATCGGCCAGAACCGTATCGATGCCCTTCTTATCAATTACACGCATACCTTTAGCAGATACACGCAGAGTAACGAAACGTTTCTCGCTCTCAACCCAGAAACGGTGAGAGTGCAGGTTCGGCAGGAAACGGCGTTTCGTCGCGTTCATTGCGTGGGAACGGTTGTTACCGGTCACCGGACGCTTGCCAGTTACTTGGCAGACTCGTGACATGTCAATTCTCCAAAAATCAAATCAGCTCGAGCTTTAAAAACTAGGTCTTGGCCGCCTCGTCAGGCTGGTAGCCCATCCAGGCGAGTTCCATGTGAACCCGCTGAGCAGGCCTAAACGCCAAACCCGAGATTCTCAAAGGTGGCGTAGTATACGCCTTGTATTGCCAGCGCTCAAGTCCCGAACAGATAAAGATCCCCCCGGATCGCCGAAATGGTACAGAAAAGCAGCGTTTTTCGCGCTTACAGCCAGCCTCGCTCGGCAAAAGAAACATATTCACCACTGCCAATCACTAAATGGTCGAGAACACGAATATTCATGAGCAGACAGGCCTGCCGAATATGTTGGGTAATATCCCGATCGGCACTGCTTGGCTCCGCGCGCCCTGAAGGGTGGTTGTGCGCCAGTATCAGCGCCGCCGCATTCAGCTTTAACGCGATGCGTACAATTTCACGCGGATGCACTTCCACGCTGGCAATGGTGCCGGAAAACATCTGCTGCGCCTCCAGCACCCGGTGCTGATTATCAAGAAATATCACCATAAAAACTTCCCGTTCCTGGTGCGCCAGCACGCTTTGCAGGTAAAGCTGCGTAAGCTGTGGATTTTCCAGCACGTTTTCACGCGCCAGCTGTGCGCTGAAAAAGCGCTTTCCCAGTTCGGCAATAGCGTGTAGCTGCGCCAGCTTAGCGTCGCCGATGCCTTTGATGGCCTTAAACGCGCTTTTTTCAGCGCTCATCAAAAGATAGAGCGAACCAAAAACCTCAAGCAGCTCGCCCGCTAACGCCATCACTGGTTTTCCGCAGGCGCCGGTGCGTAAGAAGATGGCCAGCAGCTCCGTATCAGTTAACGCCGATGCGCCCATCTGATGTAATTTTTCCCTGGGTTTTAACATGCGCTTTATCTCTCCCTGACGAGTAGCTCCTGAGCCATTACTTTGCGCCTGCCAGCACAAGGCAGCCAGCGGCGGGTTTTATCTTTTCGAGGCGACTCGCAAAGGTGGCGGGATGCTAAACGGCGCGATAGTAAGATTGTGATAAAATCGCGTCATTGTGATATGGCTGGGCTTGTCGCCAGGTCAACAAAGGCAGAAATGAAATGATGGGATTAACCGGTAAACATATTGTACTGGGCGTCAGCGGCGGTATCGCCGCCTACAAAACGCCTGAACTGGTGCGACGTCTGCGCGATCGTGGCGCCGAGGTGCGCGTGGTGATGACCGAGGCGGCGAAGGCATTTATCACGCCGCTGACCTTACAGGCGGTTTCCGGCTATCCGGTGTACGACGATCTGCTTGATCCGGCGGCGGAAGCCGCAATGGGCCATATTGAACTGGGAAAATGGGCCGATTTGGTTATTTTAGCGCCCGCCACGGCAGATTTAATTGCTCGTGTGGCGGCAGGTATGGCGAACGATCTGGTAACCACGGCTTGTCTGGCAACCGCTGCGCCAATTGCCATCGTACCGGCTATGAATCAGCAGATGTATCGCGCGAAGCCTACACAGGAAAATCTACAGCGCCTTGCCGAGCGCGGCGTACTGATTTGGGGACCTGACAGCGGCAGCCAGGCCTGCGGCGATGTGGGCCCTGGCCGCATGCTCGATCCGCTGGCGATTGTCGATCATGCCGTCGCCTGGTCTGCACCCGTCAACGATCTGCAACATCTCAATATTATGATTACCGCCGGTCCGACACGCGAAGCGCTCGACCCGGTGCGCTATATCTCTAATCACAGCTCAGGCAAGATGGGTTTCGCCATTGCCGCCGCCGCCGCCGCCCGTGGTGCGAACGTTACGCTGGTTGCCGGGCCAGTCGCATTAGCGACGCCCGCCGGCGTTAAGCGTGTTGATGTCACCAGCGCGCTAGAGATGGAAAAGACGGTAATGCTGCATATTACGCAGCAAGATATTTTCATTGGCAGCGCAGCCGTGGCAGACTACCGCGCAGCGGAAGTCGCGCCGGAAAAAATTAAAAAACAGGGTGATGAGATCACGCTGAAAATGATAAAAAACCCCGACATTATCGCTGGCGTAGGCGCTATGCAGGAACAGCGCCCCTATGTAGTAGGGTTTGCTGCTGAAACCCGTAATGTGGAAGAATACGCCCAACAAAAGCGTGTTCGGAAAAATCTGGACCTGATCTGCGCCAACGATGTTTCTAAACCAGGGCAAGGTTTCAACAGCGATACGAATGCTCTTCACCTTTTCTGGCAGGAGGGAGAAAAAGTTTTGCCTCTCGTAGATAAAACACTCCTTGGCCAGCAGTTATTAGACGAGATTGTCAGCCGTTATGATGAAAAAAATCGACGTTAAGATTATTGATGCGCGCGTAGGCAAGGAGTTTCCGCTGCCCACGTATGCGACCTCTGGCTCAGCGGGTTTGGATTTGCGCGCCTGTCTTGATGCCGCGCAGGAACTGGCGCCCGGCGCCACAACATTACTGCCTACCGGCCTGGCGATTCATATTGCCGATCCGTCCCTTGCCGCCGTTATTTTGCCGCGCTCCGGCCTGGGCCATAAGCATGGCATCGTACTGGGCAATCTGGTTGGCCTGATTGACTCTGATTATCAGGGCCAGCTGATGGTGTCCGTCTGGAACCGTGGCCAGGAGAGCTTTACTATCCAGCCTGGCGAACGTATTGCCCAGCTGGTTTTTGTCCCGGTGGTCCAGGCAGAATTTAATCTGGTTGAAGATTTCGACGCCAGCGCACGCGGTGAAGGCGGCTTCGGTCACTCCGGCCGAAATTAAACGCACAAGAACTCTCCTCCGCAACCCGAATTGTTTATTTTTCAGCACCGTGAGATGCCTTCTCACGGATGCTGCGTGGGCCTTTGCTCGTTTATGATAAATCTCAGGGGTTTATAACGTCATGGCAGAAAAAAAGAGCGCGAAAAGGAATCGTCGCGATGAAATCCTGCAGGCTCTGGCGCAGATGCTGGAGTCGAGCGATGGTAGCCAACGTATTACCACCGCAAAGTTGGCCGCCACGGTAGGTGTATCTGAAGCCGCGCTTTATCGTCATTTTCCCAGCAAAACGCGGATGTTTGATAGCCTGATCGAGTTTATTGAAGACAGCCTTATCACCCGCATCAACGCTATCCTGAAAGATGAAAAAGAGACCATGGCGCGTTTGCGCATGATCGTGCAGCTGATTTTGGGTTTTGGCGAACTCAATCCGGGTCTGACACGTATTTTGACCGGCCATGCATTGATGTTTGAACAGGATCGTTTACAGGGCCGCATTAACCAGCTTTTTGAGCGTATCGAGGCCCAGCTACGGCAGGTTATGCGCGAGCGAAAGATGCGTGAGGGCGAAGGCTTTACCACCGATGAAACGCTGCTGGCCAGCCAGCTGCTCGCTTTCTGCGAAGGCATGCTGTCACGCTTTGTACGTTCAGAGTTCCGCTATTTGCCGACAAAGGAATTTGAGGTACGTTGGCCGTTACTGGCGGCGCAGCTGGTGTAATGCTTGCTGTCCGGCACGGCTAGTTAGCATCCTGCCGTTGCCAGACAAAGGTGGATACAGCCGGGCCCGCTGATAAGCCCGGCGCATTGCAGTTAGATGCCGTAGGTTTGACGATAGGCGCGAACGGCAGCCAAGTGGTCGGCCATTTCCGGTTTCTCTTCCAGATAATCAATCAGATCGCTTAGCGTGATAATCGCCGTCACGTGACACTGATAATCATGCTCAACTTCCTGAATAGCAGAAATTTCGCCGCGGCCACGTTCCTGACGGTCAAGAGAAATCAGCACGCCAGCCAGCGTGGCGCCGTTAGCAGCGATGATTTCCATCGATTCACGGATAGCCGTCCCTGCGGTAATCACATCGTCAACCAGCATCACACGCCCCTGCAGCGGGCTGCCGACTAACATGCCACCCTCGCCGTGATCTTTTGCTTCCTTGCGGTTAAAGCAATAAGGAACGTCGCGCTGATGGTGGTCGGCGAGCGCAACAGCCGTAGTCGTAGCGATAGGAATGCCTTTGTAAGCCGGGCCGAACAACAGATCAAAATCGACGCCGGAATCTACCAGCGCCTGCGCATAAAAACGGCCCAGCAGCGCCAGGTCGCGGCCGGTATTAAACAGGCCCGCATTAAAAAAATAAGGGCTTTTACGTCCCGACTTCAGGGTAAACTCGCCGAATTTTAATACCTGCTTGTTCAGAGCAAACTCAATAAACTCACGCTGCCAGGCTTTCATCTTTACTCTCCTCGAAAATGAGCCATAAAAAAGGCGACTCTCTGGTCGCCTGAAATGATCAATTATTTAGCGCCGCCTTCTGCGCCTGAATCAAGGTATCGATACCGCCTCGCGCCAACGCCAGCAGCGTCAACAACTCTTCATGACTGAAGGGTTCGCCTTCGGCGGTGCCCTGAACTTCAATCATGCGGCCATCTTCCATCATTACCACGTTCATATCAGTTTCAGCGGCGGAATCTTCGATATATTCCAGATCGCATAATGCTTCACCGTTAACAATACCGACAGAAACGGCAGCCACCATGCCTTTCATCGGGTTCTTCGCCAGTTTGCCGGCGGCTACTAACGCATTCAGCGCATCAGCCAGTGCTACGCAGGCACCGGTAATAGAAGCCGTACGCGTGCCGCCATCAGCCTGCAGCACATCGCAATCAAGCGTAATGGTATATTCGCCCAGCGCTTTCAAATCGACCGCTGCGCGCAGCGAGCGTGCGATCAGGCGCTGAATTTCAAGCGTCCGCCCACCCTGTTTACCTTTGGCCGCTTCGCGCGCATTACGGCTATGGGTTGAGCGCGGCAGCATGCCATATTCGGCGGTGATCCAGCCCTGGCCCTGACCTTTCAAAAAACGCGGCACACCTTCTTCGACGGTCGCATTACAAAGTACCTTGGTATCACCGAATTCAACCAGTACAGAACCTTCTGCATGTTTGGTGTAATGACGAGTCAGGGTGACGGGACGCACCTGCTGTGTGAGACGGCCTGCTGGACGCATGGTTTTTCTCCGGCTTGCTAAGATTGGCTGCGCATTATACGGTTTTCAGCTCTGCCTGCCTACCGGCCCATTTCAGGAACGCAGCCAGAAAAGGTGAACTGGGGCTGATTTAATCAAGCGTTTCGCGGAAGGATTTTAGCGCAATAAACATAACCATGACGGCAAGCAACAGCAGCGGCAGGAGATCGGATAATAAATCGGTTAAAGAATTGCCCTTAAGCAGACGGATAAAACAGGTAAACTTCCCACAAGCTTAGCTTACCCCGCCAGCGGTAATGAATGTGCTTGTTCAAAACTAAACAAATAATTTAAGGTGAAAGTATAATTTTCATATTTATTAAATTTCTAACCAACTCGATTAATAATCAAATGCTTTATTTTGAAAAACTTAACATGAGTTTTAAAAAGTTTTTATAAAAAATATATTTAATTATAGATGGTAAATTATTTTTATAATAATTATAATGTACTTTAATTTCATGGCATTATAAAATTAATTTATAAATTATTTTTTATGATTCACAAAAAAACGCTAAATAACCCCTTAATAAAACGCAAGAAAAATACAGGTTCTACTGGAGTACTTAAAAACTCATTTGTATTGCCGGCAGTAAATCTCCTTATTTATCTCTCTACATCTATTGTAATTAAACCCCTTCCTTTTCTGTTAAAAATTCAAAGCCATCTGTAGCGAAAAATTGCTGTTTGCGGTCCTTCCGGCGCGCTAATCCGTCAAAATGCTTTAATACGCAACGGCAGCCAACATAATATATTCATCTTAATTGATGCTTTACCTGTTAAGGGGAAGGCGGCATCGCTATAATCCTTGGAACTTTACTTAATACGGGTACGCAAAATGATCCGCAGCATGACCGCCTACGCCCGGCGAGAAACCAAAGGCGAATGGGGCAGCGCAGCCTGGGAGCTGCGTTCCGTGAACCAACGCTATCTTGAAACCTATATTCGTCTGCCTGAACAATTCCGCAGCCTGGAACCGGTAATTCGTGAGCGCCTGCGCAACCGTCTTACTCGCGGGAAGATTGAGTGCAGTTTACGTTTTGATGCCGATCCAAGCGCGCAAAGCGCGCTGATCCTTAATCAGGCACTGGCCAAACAGCTGTTAGAAGCTGCACAGTGGGTTAAACAGCAAAATGCCGATGGCGCGATTGATCCCGTCGATATTTTACGCTGGCCTGGCGTTATGTCCGCACAGGATCAAGATTTGGATGCAATTAACGCTGAGCTGATCGCGACGCTGGAACTGGCGATTGATGATTTCATTGCCGCACGCGAAAGCGAAGGCGCCGCGTTGAAAAGCATGATCGAACAGCGCCTTGAAGGCGTTAGCGCCGAAGTGAAAAAAGTACGTGCATGGATGCCGGATGTGCTGAAATGGCAGCGCGAACGCCTGGTGACCAAACTGGAAGAGGCTCAGCTACAGCTGGACAACAATCGTGTTGAGCAGGAACTGGTGATGATGGCCCAGCGCATCGATGTCGCTGAAGAACTGGATCGCCTCGAAGCACACGTTAAAGAAACCTATAATATCCTGAAGAAAAAAGAGGCCGTCGGACGCCGCCTTGATTTTATGATGCAGGAATTTAATCGTGAGTCGAATACGCTGGCCTCGAAATCGATTAATGCGGATGTCACCGCTTCAGCCATTGAATTGAAGGTGCTTATTGAGCAAATGCGCGAGCAGATTCAGAATATTGAATAATTTTTAGCAGCCTTTAATCGACAATTGTCCGTAACATGGGGCTGAGTTGATTTCGCAGTAAAAAGCCTGAGTTCGGTACATAACCGGGCTCAGGCTTTTTAACGAAGTGAGGTTTTTTAGCCGCTAATGCTGAACCGGTTTTAAGACATCATTGATCAATAACTACCGATTAATGTATGAAATGCACCCGATCGACATCAATTTCAAGCTGACCATCGTTGCGGTCTACCTCGCCAATGAGCTGAACCCGCCTTTTGAAAACCACTTCATCTTCGTCTACATCTACCTTGATGCGACCGGTATTATCTTTAAACCAGTATTTATCATCATCGTATTTTGCCCGACCGACAATTTCGCCCTCCAGTACCACAAAAGCATTATCAGGCAGCTTTTTTGCCTCTGCTACTGAAATACTATGCGAACGCCCGTGGGGATAATTTTTTGCCTGTGCGGCGCAAAAAAAAAAGCAGGTAACGCACTGATCAATAAAAACAATACGCTTCTTTTCATATAAGCGATTCCTGAACATCCGTTTAGTAAAAGGGTTACCCTGGCCGAATCTGCAAATATTTAAAAAGAGAAAGGTCTCAAATAAGCGGTGCGGCAACGCTTTGCCCCGTTATGAAAGCCTTTTAGGTCGCATAGGCTTTTCACATGAACGTTCTACAATGCTTACATCGCTATTAGTTTTTTCAGGAGGATACGTGCTGCCATCACAAACGCTAAGCCTGACCATTAAGCGTCAATGGCTGGATCTTTATGAAACCATCTGGAAGCCTGAGTTTTTTCCAAAATGGGTAACAGGGCTGGGCGAGCTACCTTTGCAACCTGCTGGAAATGAAGCAAAAGGCAAGCATTCGGCCAGTGTACCAAAAGCGCGCTTTTCGGCGCATAACGAGTATGGCGTAATGGATTACTGGATTGATAATGGCTTCGGTAAGGAAATATATATGCCGATGCGTATCGTGCCGAATCAGGAAGGCGCACAGGTGTTACTTACGCTTTTTCGCCAGCCTTTTACTTCCGATGAAAAATTTCAGCAGGAACTGGACGTGTTACAGCATGATCTGCAACGGCTATATCAGCTGGTAACAACTTGACCATGCAGGCACTGCCCAACACATCGGCATGAAATTAATTTTAATCTGTTGTTTTTAAAGAAATTTAATGTTGCGAAGTTAGAACATTTTAGCAAGTCACCAAAAACTCTCATTACAGATACCCTTTTTCTCCATTAATGGGGCTTAATTTAATTTGGATCTGAACAAAATTACGCCACCGCCAATAATGCAGCCTGTTTATCTACGGTGGCGCATTTTTAACGAAATAATTTAATAAAATTAAACTATCGAAAGGCGGATTAATCTTAAGTAACCCAATAAAAATACCATTAATAATCAATAAGTTAATTGCTTTCAACTGTATGTTTTCTGTCACGATAAAAATTAACTCATCAGAGCAAAAATTAATTTCCTCTTGCTGATTTTATAATTCATTTATTTTATACATCCATTTATTATTAAAATAATAATTTCAGATATTTCTTATGGTGATTCTTGAGATAAAAAAAGTTATAAATCTCCCTGCACACAGCAATTTCTAATAATCAGACATTCCAGGAAATCCCTATGGAACGCACATCTCTGCAAGACTTTACCGAGCAAGAATATACCGAGCTTGCACGTAAAATACTGCTCGCTGAGTTTGAAACAACGGAAGGATTACTGAAGGCGGCAATGGAATTTGTTTTGTTATCAGGCCATCCTGCAGGAACAGATCTTATTTGTTACCCGCAGGAGTTTAATATTACCACACCACAGAGCATGGTTAATGTTGTTAAAACATGGCGACAACAGCATGGTCTCCCCTGCTTCAGAGACAATTACTTTTCCATTGCGCTTTAATTATCTGACTCACCTGCAATAAAGAATAATAAGAATAACGCCCAGGATTTTCTCATTTTAAAAATGGTAGCTTTACCGTTAAGAGTATACTATGTCTTTGAAGCAAAAAGCATTAAATGGAGCAAAGTGGTCAGCAATATCTTCAGTGATGACGATTGGGCTCGGCGTTTTACAGCTGGCCCTGCTGGCCAGAATTATTGATCCCAACCAGTTTGGTTTACTTACCATTGCGTTGGTTATTTTAACGCTGGTAGATACGCTTTCTGATTTTGGTTTGTCCAATTCAGTTATACAGCGAAAATCCATGTCAGAGGTGGAGTTATCTACATTATACTGGCTGAATATTATTATTGGCGCGGTGATTTTTATTATTGTCTACTCCAGTAGTCAATATATTAGTAATCTGCTTCATCAGCCAGCATTAAACGATCTTATTGAAGCGTTATCTGTTGCTTTTATCATTATCCCGCAGGGTCAGCAATTTCGGGCGCTGTTACAAAAAGAACTGGCATTTACTCAGATTGGACGAACCGAAGTATTGGCGGCACTATCAGGTTTTGCCGTTACGCTCATTTCTGCATACTTTTACCCATCGGCGCTGTGCGCTATTTGGGGTTATCTCACCATGGTTTCGGTGAGAATGCTGCTGTTTTGCTATTACGGCAGGGAGATTTATCGTCCCCAGTTTGTTTTTGATCTGAAAAGCGTGCGCAGTAATTTACGCTATGGCGGCTATCTTACCGCTGACAGCTTAATTAATCAGCTGAGTATGAATATGCCAACCATGCTGCTTTCGCGACTGCTGGGCGCGATCGCAACCGGTGGTTATAACCTGGCTTACAATCTGGCCGTGATGCCACCCGCCAAGATCAACCCAATTCTGACGCGCGTGCTGTTTCCGGCGTTTGCTCAGATGCAGGATGACCAGCCGCGTCTGCGCCATAACTTTTATAAAATGCTGTCCATCATGAGCTTGCTAAATTTTGTTGCACTGTTAGGCATGATTGGCGTCGCACATAATCTGGTGTTGAGCATTTTTGGCGAACGCTGGCTGTTTATTACGCCGGTGCTGCAAGTGCTGTGTATCGCAGGCATTATGCGGGCCATTAATAATCCGGTCGGCGCGTTAGTTATGGCTAAAGGTACGGTCGATATTAGTTCAAAGCTGAATGCACTGCGTCTGGTTCTTTCTATCCCCGCCGTCTGGCTGGGCGCGCAATGGGGCGGTCTTATGGGCGCTACCATCGGCTTTACGGCGCTACAGGCACTGACTGTATTGATGAATTATTTCGCGTTAATTCGTCCTATGTTAGGCGCCAGCGGCAAAGCCTACTTTGCCAGCCAGTGGATGCCGCTACGTATGGCGCTGCCGACGCTTTGGATTAGTTATGCTCTTGGCTACGCGCTAGAAGAAATGATGCCAGTTATGGCGATCCTGACAATACAGATTGCAGCAGGCGCACTGGTATGGGGATTAATGATGTTAAGCAGTCGCGATCCGCTGGTACTGGAGCTTAAACAGATCGTACGGCGTAAAGCCCGTCCTGCCGTTACGTTAAAGAGTGAAAACACGCTGGTATAATAATAAAGTTGTTTACGGGTGGAAAAGTATCCGTCAGCGGATATTTTATTAAGCGCGCTGCCATAGCGCGCTTTTTTATCTTCCGCACGCCTGCTTATTTACCCGCTTCGCATAAAAAGAACTAATCCGTAAGCAGATGCCTTAGAAATTTTCACTCGTCTACACTCAGAGAAGCGCTGTAGGCTTTGCCACCGTTTTCCTGGAGCTGGCTATGTTACTGACCGTTCTCTATATCATTGGCATTACTGCCGAAGCGATGACCGGCGCGCTTGCGGCCGGACGGCGAAAAATGGATCTCTTTGGCGTGATCATTATTGCGTCAGTCACTGCTATCGGCGGCGGTTCTGTACGCGATATGCTGCTGGGCCATTATCCGCTCGGCTGGGTAAAACACCCTGAATACATCATTATTGTTGCGGTTGCCGCTGTCATTACTACGGTTGTCGCTCCTCTGATGACGCATTTGCGCAAAGTTTTTCTGGTGCTGGATGCGCTGGGACTGGTGGTTTTCTCTATTATTGGCGCTCAGGTTGCGCTTGATATGGGCCACGCCTCTATTATTGCGGCCATCAGCGCGGTGATTACCGGCGTATTTGGCGGCGTGCTGCGCGATATGTTTTGTAATCGTATTCCGCTGGTTTTTCAGAAAGAGTTGTATGCCGGTATCGCGTTTGCCGCAGGCTGGCTCTACATTCTGTTGTTAAAAACGCCGCTGTCGCATGAAACAGTTATCATCATTACCCTGCTGTTTGGTTTTCTTTCCCGCCTGTTAGCGCTGCGTTTTCGTTTGGGGCTGCCCGTTTTCAATTACCCGCACCCTGAACATTAATGATTACGTAATAGTGATGAGGCAGGATAGGATAACGCAGTTATTCTGCCTGCTGCTGACTGGCCCGCCTCTGCTGAATAAAATCAATCAGCGCCCTTACCTGCTTATCCTTCAGCCAGTTTACGACCTTTTCTGCCAGCGTAGCGCCCATGCCCGGCAGCTGTTGCCAGTCGTGGGCGCTGCGCGCCAACAGCCCATCCCAGTCATCATCGGGTAACGCATTAAGCGCCGCTGACGGCAAAGGTACGCCAAGCGCTTTTACCCAGCGACGAAATGGCTGATGCT
Source organism: Mixta sp. Marseille-Q2659 (assembly GCF_940807255.1). GTDB lineage: Bacteria > Pseudomonadota > Gammaproteobacteria > Enterobacterales > Enterobacteriaceae > Mixta. The sequence continues at coordinate 86,102 of NZ_CALNWY010000001.1, forward strand.
GCACTCTGTCGAAATAATGTCTTAGCTGCCTGGCTCTTTGAGGTGTCACGCCCGGTACGGCTGAAAGCTGTTCAATATCCATATTGAGCCATGAAAAAAGATGCAGGAAATCGGGGTGCAGAATCAAACGTTGCCAGGTGCTACGCTGGATACCTGGCAGATCGAGGACATCCTTTTGGCTCAACCAGCTCAGCCGTGAAAGAAACTGTTTTCGACAGTGGGGGCTGTTATCAAAACAGCTCAGGCTATGGTATTGCTCTGGGTTTGGCGCGTCAGGCCGATTACGCTGGGTAACGCGCCAGATCACTTTCTCGAAGCGCGGAATGCCTTGCCCCGCGAGGCCAATGACCACCTGATCGCCTGGCACAATATCAAGCGCCTGCCAGCGAGCCAGAGATCCTAAATTAACCCGACGTACGGTTTTATCATCCAGCTGTACCGGCGCGACATTAAGCACTACCGCAATTTTTCCGGTGCGTCCCACAGGGAAATCGATGGACTGAACTTCACTGCTGACTATTGGAGGATTATATTTCCAGGCAGCAATCTCTTCGCTGCTGCCCGGCATCCACTGCTTGCCAGTTGAACGCTTGTCCTGATGGATCACTACGCCATCGGTTACAAAGGGCAAAGGAGCGTGAAACCACCGATCGCGCCAGCGGGCGACATCCTCTTCACTGGCTACCGGTTGCGTCCATGCACTGGCCAGACCGAACCCTAACTGCTTAAGCGCCGCCTGCCGCATCGCCATGGTTTTTGGCCCATCCGGCCAGGCCCAAATAAAAACGCCCAGTTGGGCCAGTAAGGGCGACGGAGTCTGACGCATCAGGGCTCCAGCAACCTGGGCACGAGCATTAACGCCGCCCTGCTTCGCTTGCTGATGAGCGGTCACGGTTAAAAAGAGTTCACCCTGTAATACCAGCTCATCGCTCTTATCAGGAATCTCTCGCGGGATCGCAGGGATCGCGGCGGCCTTATCCAGCCAGCTCTGTCCTTTAAGGCCGTCGCCGCGACTGATAAGGGCTGCCAGTTTCCCCTGCCGATACACCAGCGTCACCGCGACACCATCAACCTTCGGCTGTACCCAGAGCGCTTCTTTGTCTTGCATCCAGTAAGCCACAGCCAGCTTATCCGGTAGTTTTTTGACGCCGGTATGAGCGACGGGATGATCGACCGTGCCGTTATCCGCCCAGACTGAGCGATCGGGCGCAATGGCCGGCTGAAAGCAGCGTTGCCATTGCCGAAGCCGCTGCTGCAGGCTGTCATAAAGCGTGTCGTCAATCAGTGTTTGGCCGTCACGATAGTAGGCCTGATCCCAGCTGCGTAACTGCTGTTGCAGCTGGGCGATTTCTTCCGTTGCGCGAACCGGCGTCCAGCGGGGACAAAGTGCCTGTGCCGTTCCGGCAAACAGCCACAGCAACCATAAAATCCTTTTCTCTGCCATCACCCTCTCCTTGTTCTCTGCTGCGGCAGTAAAACCCATAAACAGTGATACAGCGAGAAGCACGGTACTAAACTGGAAAACGGCGCGCGGATTTTTATTGCAAGGCGTGCAAATCACTTCACTTCATGAGGAAAACTTTCCAAAAAGGAAGAAAAACGACAGCGGAACGGCGCAAACGCTGCATGGCGGCGGCAAGCTGTGTATACTGTGCAGGAAACAGTCTCCGCTCTTTTACACACTTCAAGAACAATCATGGCTCAAGGCACGCTTTATATTATTTCTGCCCCCAGCGGTGCGGGTAAATCCAGCCTGATTCAGGCTATGCTGAAAACGCAGCCGCTGTACGATACTCAGGTATCCATTTCGCACACCACGCGCGGGATGCGCCCGGGCGAGCAGCACGGCGAACATTATTATTTCGTTTCCAAACAAGAGTTTGAAACGATGATCGCGCAGGATGCTTTTCTTGAGCATGCCGAAGTGTTTGGCAACTATTACGGCACTTCACGCGCAGCCATAGATCAAGTACTGGCGACCGGCGTTGATGTCTTTTTAGATATTGACTGGCAGGGCGCGCAGCAGATCCGGCAGAAAATGCCGACGGCACGCAGCATTTTTGTTTTGCCGCCTTCGAAAGAAGAACTGGATCGCCGCTTACGTGGCCGCGGTCAGGACAGCGAAGAGGTTATCGCCCGTCGTATGGCGCAGGCCGTGGCGGAAATGAGCCATTATGCCGAATACGACTATTTAATCGTCAATGATGATTTCGATCTGGCGCTGCTGGATCTGAAAACCATCATTCGCGCTGAGCGTCTGCGTATGGGCCGTCAAAAAGCCCGACATGATGCCTTAATCAGCAAACTGTTGGCAGACTGAAGTCACTTTCAGTATTATGCCGAGTCATTTCTTCACCTGTGGAGTAGCACACTTATGGCACGCGTAACCGTTCAGGACGCAGTAGAGAAAATTGGTAACCGCTTTGACCTGGTTCTGGTCGCTGCACGTCGCGCACGTCAGATGCAGGTGAGCGGTAAAGATCCGCTGGTACCGGAAGAGAACGATAAACCGACCGTTATCGCTCTGCGTGAAATCGAAGAAGGCCTGATCACTAATCAGATCCTTGATGTTCGTGAGCGCCAGGAACAGCATGAGCAGGAAGCCGCTGAATTGCAGGCTGTTACCGCTATCGCTGAAGGTCGTCGTTAATTAGCCGGAAGGCTCGCCCTTGTATCTTTTTGAAAGCCTCAATCAGCTGATTGAAAAATACTTGCCTGAGGAGCAGATCAAGCGCCTCAAGCAAGCTTACCTTGTCGCACGTGATGCTCACGAGGGGCAGACACGCTCCAGCGGCGAGCCTTATATCACGCATCCCGTCGCCGTCGCCTGTATTCTGGCGGAAATGAAGCTCGACTATGAAACCCTCATGGCCGCGCTGCTGCACGACGTGATTGAAGACACTCCCGCCACCTATCAGGACATGGAACAGCTGTTCGGCAAAAGCGTCGCCGAGCTGGTTGAAGGCGTATCCAAACTGGATAAGCTGAAGTTCCGGGATAAAAAAGAGGCGCAGGCGGAAAACTTCCGCAAGATGATCATGGCAATGGTGCAGGATATTCGCGTCATCCTGATCAAACTGGCCGACCGCACGCACAATATGCGTACGCTGGGTTCGCTACGGCCTGATAAACGTCGGCGCATCGCCCGTGAAACGCTGGAAATCTACAGTCCGCTGGCTCATCGCCTGGGTATTCATCATCTGAAAACCGAGCTGGAAGAGCTGGGCTTCGAAGCGCTTTATCCCAACCGTTATCGCGTTATTAAAGAAGTGGTGAAAGCCGCGCGCGGTAACCGTAAGGAGATGATCCAGAAAATCCTCGCGGAGATCGAAGGGCGTTTGCAGGAAGCCGGTATTCCCTGTCGCGTATTTGGCCGGGAAAAACATCTCTATTCCATCTATTGCAAAATGCACCTGAAAGAGCAGCGCTTTCACTCCATTATGGATATTTACGCGTTTCGCGTGATCGTCCGCGATGTGGATACCTGCTACCGCGTTTTGGGTCAGATGCATAGCCTGTACAAACCGCGTCCGGGCCGCGTAAAAGACTATATCGCTATTCCGAAAGCGAACGGCTATCAGTCGCTGCATACGTCGATGATTGGTCCGCATGGCGTACCGGTTGAAGTGCAGATTCGTACGGAAGATATGGATCAGATGGCGGAAATGGGGGTTGCGGCGCACTGGGCCTATAAAGAACAAGGCGAAAGCGGCACGACCGCACAGATCCGCGCGCAGCGCTGGCTACAAAGCCTGCTGGAATTACAGCAGAGCGCCGGCAGCTCCTTTGAATTTATCGAAAGCGTGAAATCCGATCTGTTCCCGGATGAGATTTACGTTTTTACGCCGGAAGGACGTATTGTCGAACTGCCCGCCGGCGCGACGCCGGTAGACTTCGCCTATGCCGTGCATACCGATATTGGTCATGCCTGCGTGGGTGCGCGCGTTGACAGGCAGCCTTACCCGCTTTCACAGCCGCTGGCCAGCGGTCAGACGGTTGAGATTATCACCGCGCCCGGTGCCCGGCCAAACGCTGCCTGGCTTAACTTTGTCGTCAGCTCAAAAGCGCGCGCCAAAATTCGCCAGCTGTTGAAAAACCTCAAACGCGAAGATTCGGTGAGTCTGGGTCGACGCCTGCTTAACCATGCCCTGGGCGGCAGCCGTAAACTGGCTGAAATCCCGCAGGTCAGCATTGAGCAGGAGCTGGAGCGCATGAAGCTGGCTTCGCTGGACGATCTGCTGGCGGAAATCGGTCTCGGCAACGCCATGAGCGTGGTGGTGGCGAAGAACCTGCTGGACACCGCAGGCGGACAATCCACCAGCGCCACGTCGCGCAGTAAACTGCCGATCAAAGGCGCTGATGGCGTGCTGATTACCTTTGCCAAATGCTGTCGTCCGATTCCAGGCGATCCGATTGTGGCGCACGTCAGCCCAGGTAAAGGGCTGGTGGTTCACCATGAATCCTGCCGTAACATTCGTGGCTATCAGAAAGAGCCTGAGAAGTTTATGGCGGTGGAGTGGGACAAGGTCACCGAGCAGGAATTCGTCGCTGAAATTAAAGTGGATATGTTTAATCATCAGGGCGCGCTGGCGAACCTGACGGCGGCAATTAATACCGCGGGTTCGAATATTCAGAGCCTGAACACCGAAGAGCGTGACGGCCGCGTTTACAGCACCTTTATTCGTCTGACGGCGCGCGATCGCGTTCACCTGGCAAATATTATGCGTAAAATTCGCGTGATGCCGGACGTGATCAAAGTTCACCGTAACCGAAATTAGCGCATGAATGCTCAACGTTTTGCTCGTATACGCGAGATGCTGGCTGCCCGCCAGCACGATCTCACCGTATGCATGGAGCAGGTACACAAGCCCCACAACGTGTCCGCCATTATTCGTACGGCGGACGCGGTGGGCGTTCACGAAGTCCATGCCATCTGGCCTGCCAACCGGATGCGTACCGTCGTCTCTTCCGCCGCAGGCAGCAACAGCTGGGTGCAGGTAAAAACGCACCGTACCATTGCGGATGCGGTATCCCATCTGAAACAGCAGGACATGCAGATCCTGGCAACCAACCTCTCCGCCAAAGCGGTCGATTTCCGTGAAATCGACTATACGCGTCCGACCTGCATTTTAATGGGTCAGGAAAAAACCGGCATCACGCAGGAAGCGCTGGCGCTGGCCGATCGGGACATTATTATTCCGATGGTCGGTATGGTGCAGTCGCTGAATGTTTCCGTCGCTTCCGCGCTTATTTTGTATGAAGCGCAGCGGCAGCGGCAGAACGCCGGAATGTATCAGCGCGACAGCAGCACGCTGCCGCGCGCCGAGCAACAGCGCCTGCTGTTTGAAGGTGGTTATCCGGTGCTGGCGCGCGTGGCAAAACAGAAACAGCTGCCCTACCCGGAAATCGACGACAATGGTGAAGTGGTCGCCGATACCGAATGGTGGGCCGCCATGCAGTCAACAGGCAAGCGATGAAAGGCCGCCTGCTGGATGCCGTTCCGCTAAGCACGCTTTCCGGCGTAGGCGCAAGCCAGGCCGGAAAGCTGGCGAAGATCGGGCTGCATACCGTGCAGGACCTGTTGCTGCATCTGCCGCTGCGTTACGAAGACCGCACGCAGCTCTACCGGATTAGTGATTTGCTGCCCGGCATTTGGGCAACGGTTGAAGGTGAAGTGCTGCATACCGACGTTACCTTTGGCCGCCGACGTATGCTGGTCAGCCAGATCAGCGATGGTTCGGGCGTAGTGACGCTGCGCTTTTTCAATTTCAACGCCGGCATGAAAAACGGACTGGCGCCCGGCGCGCGCGTGACCGCCTATGGCGAGATAAAACGCGGTCAGCGCGGTGCGGAAATTATTCATCCTGAATACCGCATTCAGGGCGAACACGGCGTTACCGAGCTACAGGAAACCCTTACGCCGGTTTATCCCACAACCGAGGGCATTCGCCAGGCGACACTGCGTAATCTGACCGACCAGGCGCTTACGCTGCTGGATACCTGTCCGATTGCTGAACTGCTGCCTGCTGAACTTCGCGGTGGCCTGCTGAGTCTGCCCGACGCGCTACGTACGTTGCATCGCCCGCCGCCGGATATGCAGCTTGTCGATCTGGAAAGCGGGCGCCATCCGGCGCAGCGCCGTTTAATCCTTGAAGAGCTGCTGGCGCATAACCTGAGCATGCTGGCCGTACGCGCTGGCGCACAGCGCTATCATGCGCTGCCGATGCAGCCGCGCCATGAGCTAAGCGATCGACTGCTGGCGGCGCTGCCGTTTAAACCGACCGCCGCGCAGCAGCGAGTGGTGAAAGAAATTGAGCAGGATCTTACTCACGACTATCCCATGATGCGGCTGGTGCAGGGCGACGTGGGTTCCGGGAAAACGCTGGTCGCCGCGCTGGCCGCCCTGAATGTTATTGCGCATGGTAAACAGGTTGCGCTGATGGCACCGACTGAGCTGCTGGCAGAGCAGCACGCCAATAACTTCCGTCAGTGGCTGGCGCCGCTGAGCCTGGAGGTCGGCTGGCTGGCAGGCAAGCAGAAAGGCAAAGCGCGTCTGGCGCAGCAGGAAGCGATCGCTAGTGGCCAGGTGTCGATGGTGGTCGGCACACATGCCATTTTCCAGGAACAGGTGCAGTTTAACGGCCTGGCGCTGGTTATTATTGATGAGCAGCATCGCTTCGGCGTGCATCAGCGCCTGGCGCTGTGGGAAAAAGGCGAAGAACAGGGATTTCATCCTCACCAGCTGATCATGACCGCAACACCAATTCCGCGCACGCTGGCAATGACCGCCTACGCCGATCTGGATACGTCAGTTATCGATGAGCTGCCGCCGGGACGTACGCCGGTGACCACGGTGGCGATCCCCGATTCACGCCGGGCGGAAATTATCGAGCGGGTGAAAAGCGCCTGTCAGACGGAAGGCCGTCAGGCCTACTGGGTTTGTACGCTGATTGAAGAATCCGATCTGCTGGAAGCGCAGGCGGCAGAAGCCACGTGGGAAGAGTTAAAACTGGCGCTGCCGGATCTGCAGGTTGGCCTGGTGTATGGCCGCATGAAGCCGCAGGAAAAGCAGGAGGTAATGCAGGCGTTTAAGCAGGGTCAGCTCCAGTTACTGGTCGCCACCACGGTTATTGAAGTCGGCGTCGATGTGCCCAACGCCAGCCTGATGATTATCGAAAACCCGGAACGGCTCGGTCTCGCCCAGCTGCATCAGCTGCGCGGACGCGTGGGACGCGGCGCCGTCGCCTCGCACTGTGTGCTGCTTTACAAAGCGCCGCTGAGCAAAACGGCGCAAAAGCGTTTGCAGGTTTTACGCGACAGCAATGATGGTTTCGTCATTGCCCAGTGCGATCTGGAGATTCGCGGACCAGGCGAGCTTCTCGGAACACGCCAGACGGGCAACGCGCAGTTTAAAGTCGCCGACCTGCTGCGCGATCAGGCGCTAATCCCTGAAGTACAGCGCATTGCTCGCCATATCCACCAGCATTACCCCGAACAGGCGCAGGCGCTGATAGAACGCTGGCTGCCAGAAACCGATCGTTATACCAACGCCTGACCGGCCTTTCCCTTTTCTGATCCAGAATAAATAAACCTTTTAAACCCTGAACGTGCGTTGGCAAACGATTGCTTTTGCGATGCAGTCGATTACAATCGCCACTTTGCTTTTTCAGGGAACCCACATCATGTCCGCCAACCCTAATGAAATCGCCCCGTCCGCTTCTGGAGCGACGCCGAAGAGCGAACTTATTTACCGTCTGGAAGATCGTCCACCGCTCCCGCAAACGCTGTTCGCGGCCTGTCAGCATCTGCTGGCTATGTTCGTTGCGGTTATTACGCCCGCTCTGCTGATCTGCCAGGCGCTGGGCTTGCCCGCTCAGGATACGCAGCACATTATCAGCATGTCGCTGTTCGCCTCCGGCGTGGCGTCGATTATCCAGATTAAAACCTGGGGGCCGGTAGGATCGGGACTGCTCTCTATTCAGGGCACCAGCTTTAACTTTGTCAGCCCGCTGATTATGGGCGGTCTGGCGTTAAAAAACGGCGGCGCCGATGTGCCAACCATGATGGCGGCTCTGTTTGGCACGCTGATGGTTGCCTCCTGTACGGAGATGATTCTTTCCCGTCTGCTGCACCTGGCACGTCGCATTATTACGCCGCTGGTTTCCGGGATTGTGGTGATGATTATCGGCCTGTCGCTGATTCAGGTTGGGCTCACCTCTATCGGCGGCGGCTTTGCCGCGATGAACGATCATACCTTCGGCGCGCCGAAAAACCTGCTGCTGGCGGGCGTGGTGCTGGCGGTGATTATTCTGCTCAATCGTCAGCGCAACCCTTATCTGCGCGTGGCATCGCTGGTGATCGCTATGGCCGTGGGTTATCTGCTGGCCTGGACGCTGGGCATGCTGCCGGACAATACGACGCCGTCAAACAGCGCGCTGGTGGCCGTGCCGATGCCGCTTTATTACGGACTGGGGTTTGACTGGAACCTGCTGATTCCGCTGATGCTGGTCTTTATGGTGACCTCACTGGAAACCATTGGTGATATTACCGCGACCTCCGATGTTTCAGAGCAGCCGGTTAGCGGGCCGCTCTATATGAAACGCCTGAAAGGCGGCGTACTGGCGAACGGCCTCAACTCTTTTGTTTCCGCGCTGTTTAACACCTTTCCTAACTCCTGTTTCGGCCAGAACAACGGCGTTATTCAGCTGACCGGCGTTGCCAGCCGCTATGTCGGTTTCGTTGTGGCGCTGATGCTGATATTGCTTGGTCTGTTTCCGGCGGTGAGCGGCTTCGTACAGCATATTCCAGAGCCGGTGCTGGGCGGCGCAACCATTGTGATGTTCGGCACCATCGCGGCGTCCGGCGTGCGCATCGTTTCACGTGAGCCGCTTAATCGCCGCGCTATTATGATTATGGCGCTGTCGCTGGCGGTAGGACTTGGTGTTTCTCAGCAGCCGCTGATCCTGCAGTTTGCGCCAGACTGGTTAAAAACGTTGCTCTCTTCAGGTATCGCCGCCGGCGGGATTACCGCAATTGTCTTAAACCTGCTTTTCCCTCAGGAGAAGTAAGCCTTCCCGGGCGGGCAGCAGCCCGCCCTTTGCATCGGGTAATTATTTCCGCCTTTACAACCCGACGGTTGAGCTATGCCAGTAATTAAGGCATAACAGGCGATACCGGAAATTCATACGGAAGGATGCAAATGAAATTTGTCGGAAAGTTAATTCTTTCGCTGCTGTTGCTACTGCTGCTCATCGTGGTCGTGCTATATATTTTGCTGCAAACCCGCTGGGGCGCTGAATGGGCCAGTCGGCGGATAAGCGACGATACGGCATATCATCTTTCTGTCGCCAAAATAGAACATAACTTCTCCGATCCTTCGCTGCTGATCCTGCATAACCTCACTTTTGGCCACGACGGCAAGCCCGCCGTTATTGTCGCCAAAAGCGTGAAGCTCGGCCTGTCGCTTTCGGTGTTCAACCAGCCCCGGCATTTTGCGCGCATTGAGCTACAGGACGGTACGCTGAATGCTGCTAACATGCCGGCGAACCTGGCCTGGCCGCTGCAGGCCGATCGTTTACAGCTGCGTAATATCAGCGTGAAAAGTTCCCGGCTGGCGATGGAGGCCACAACCTTAAACGGCGGCGTGATCCCGTGGCTGCCCCGCCCTGGCAATATTCTGGGCAATAATGCCAGCTTCCAGTTAAGCGCCGATAGCGTGGCCTTTAATGGGCTGAACGCCTCCAATGCGCTGATTCAGGGAAGGGTCAGTGATAAACAACTGATTATCAACAACTTCGGTGCCGATTTAGCACGCGGATCCGTAACCGGTAGCGCCCAACGCGATATGCAGGGCAACTGGAATGTGTCTGCGCTGCGCTTAAATGATATTCGTCTTCAAACGGATAAATCCCTTAACGACTTTTTACAGCCGCTGCGCAATTTGCCTTCGGTGCATTTTTCCCGTGTCGATATGACCGATGCGCGTTTGCAGGGGCCAGACTGGGCAGTGACCGATCTCGACCTGCTGCTGAAAAATCTGACCTTACGACATGGCGAATGGCAAAGCGACGACGGCTCGCTGGCGTTGAATGCAGACAACTTTATTAACGGTCAGCTCACTTTAAACGATCCAATTCTGAACCTCGATTTTTCGCCTCAGGGCGTAGCCGATGCCCGCTTTAGTTCACGTTGGGTAAACGGACTCATTCGGGCGCAGGGTAGTTGGGAACGGCAAAGCCGACAGCTGACGCTGGATGAACTGGTACTGGCGGGTCTGGAATATACGCTGCCGGAAAACTGGCGCGATCGCTGGATGGCAACGCTGCCGGACTGGCTTGATAGCGTTAAGGTGAAAAAGCTGAGCGGCAACCGCAACCTGATTATCGACATAAATCCGCAGTTCCCGTTTCAGATAACGGCGCTGGATACCAACGGTTCCGATCTGCTGCTGGCGCGTAATCATCAGTGGGGTGTCTGGCAGGGCACGCTTAACCTCAACGCGGCGGAAGCGACGTTTAACCGTACCGATCTTCGCCATCCCTCGCTGGCGCTCAATGCCAACAGTAATCAGATTAACGTAACGGAAATGAGCGCCTTTGCGGAAAAAGGGCTGCTTGAAGGGACGGCGACGCTGGATCAAACGCCAGCGCGCAATCTCGCTTTAACGCTGAACGGTCAGGCGGTTCCGCCTGACGTACTGCAAAACTGGGGTTGGCCGGCGGTAACGTTAACCGGCCAGTCTTCCCTGCAGCTGAAGCTGAATGCGCGCCTGGCGGCAGGCACGCCGTTAAAACAGAGCGCTAACGGCACCTTAACGCTATCGTCAGACGGGCAAACGCTACAGCAAACCATGACGCATGGGGAAATCAGTACGTCTCAGTGAGGCTCCAACGGCCCGTCGGGATCGGCGGGCAGCACAATATAAACGCCGCTAAATGTTGCTCCACGCTCTTCATTGCCAAACAGTTCAACTTCCAGCTGTACGCGCGCTTTGCGTCCACGCGCCAGACGATCCAGATCGCCGCTCAGCGAGCCGAGATCGGCACAGGCGCTCGGCTTACCGCTGATAGGCTGGCTGTAACGAATATGCGCATCGGCCAGAATAATAGTGCCGCCTAAATGACGCTCGCGCAGCAGCAGCCAGATCAGACCCCAGCCGGTCAACGTCGCCAGTGAAAACAGGCTACCCGCAAACAGCGTATGGTGCGGGTTTTGGTTGCCTGTCTCCGGCATGGTAGTCATAAATTTTTGCCCGGTGTACTGCGTGATACGCACGCCCATTTTTTCACTTAGCGGAATATGCTCGTACCAGGCCTGTTGCAGCTGTCCGCACCAGTCGGCGCGATGCAAAATGTCATCCAGCGTGATAACCGGTTTAATCATCAGGAAGTGACGCACCGGCGTGGTGAGCGGCGCGGTGATTTCGCCCTGGTTGAGGTAGCCCAGCTTGGCGAAGAACTCTACCGCATCCTCGCGCGCGCTGCAGACTACGCGTTTTACGCCTTCCTGACGCGCTACGGACTCCAGCGTCATCGCCACCAGCGTACCCAGGCCTTTGCCCTGCACCGTTGGATGTACCGCCAGGAAACGAATCGAAGCTTCATTGTCCGCATTAATATAAAGACGACCAGCGGCGACAGGTTTACCCTGCTCATCCACAACCATTTGATGATGCGCCATCGCATCCCAGGCGTCGCGCTCCGAACCCTGCGGCTGACGCAGCGGCTTACGTAACATCTCCCAGCGAAACTGGTAATACATTTCCAGTTCTTCGGCGGTTTCCGGCACTCGTAGGTGATACATAAAAGGATTCTCTCGTTCGGGGTGGGCGTGGCGATTTTTGACGTCTGCGGCCAGCAGCATCATACCTGTAGCCAGAAAGTCACCGGCCCATCATTCACTAATGCAACCTGCATATCTGCGGCGAAACGCCCGTTCTCAACGTTAATATTCTGTTGGCGGCAGCAGTCGCTAAAGTAGTGATAAAGACGCTCCGCCTCCTGCGGCTCGGCGCCGCGTGAAAAGCTGGGGCGCATGCCTTTTTGCGTATCGGCGGCCAGCGTAAACTGTGAAACCACCAATACGCTGCCGCCAGCCTGCTGCACGTTAAGGTTCATTTTGCCGTTTTCATCGCTAAAAATTCGATAGCCTAATACGCGTTCGCACAGGCGCTGCGCTTTCTGTTCGGTATCCTCTTTTTCCACACCCAGCAATACCAGCAAACCGGGGCCAATCTTGCCCACGGTTTCATCCGCAACCGTGACGCTGGCACTCTGAACCCGCTGAATCAATGCAATCATGCTTCCTCACTACACTTTTTTTGTTGTTGTCGCTGGCGATATTCTCCCAGCGTGACGGTAATTTCCGCACCCAGCAATACGATACACCACGTCCAGTAAACCCACAGAAACAGGATCGGGATGACGGCCAATACGCCGTAAATCAACTGATACGAAGGAAACATGGTGATGTAGAGCGCAAACGCCTTTTTACCCAGTTCAAACAACACGCCCGCCACCAGCGCGCCGACCAGCGCATCCCGCTGTGGCACGCGCGTGGTCGGCACCAGGCTGTACAGCAGCCAGAAAGCCAGCCACGAGAACAGCAGCGGGAAAATACGCAGCGCCTGATCGATAAGTCCGGTCATGCCGCTGACAGCAACCCATTTCAGTGAGAGCAGCCAGGTACTGATCGCCAGGCTGGCGCCGGCCAGCAGCGGGCCGAGCGTTAAAATCATCCAGTAAACGGCAAAAGAGTAGACCAGCGGGCGTTTTTTCTGACTGCGCCAGATGGCATTTAGCGCGCTGTCGATGGAGTGCATCAGTAACAGCGAGGTGACAATCAACCCGACCGCACCGACCACCGTCATTTTATTGACGTTCGCGACGAACTGATCGAGATAATCCTGCACGACATTGCCCGCTGCCGGGACAAAGTTACTAAAAATAAAATGCTTAAGCTGTACGCTAATGTCGGCAAAAACGGGAAAGGCGGCAAACAGCGAAAAAACCACGGCGACCAGCGGCACCAGCGCCAGCAGTGAGACAAAGGCGAGATTGCCCGCCTCGGTGGTCATACCGTCATGTTCAATACGCTGCCAAAGCAGCTTTAACCACGCACCCGCTGAGCGAATGCGCTGACGTAAAGAGAGCGGCGCCATTAGTTAACCATGACGGGCAAACCAGTCGGGAACGACCTGCGCATCGGTGACGTGAACGGTGGTGATCCCCAGCTGGCGCGCCGCTTCGATATTTTCCAGATTGTCATCAAAGAAAACCGCGTCTCCGGCACTGACGCCCTCTTCCTCCAGCACACGTTGATAAATACGCGCTTCTGGCTTACGCATTCCCATATCCTGCGACAGATAGAGTTTATCCGCAGCCAGCTGTACCTCCGGGTATTGCGACGGCCAGTAATCGCAGTGCAGTCGATTCGTATTAGAGAGGATGACCACGCGTTCGCCATTGCTGCGAAGCTTTTGCATCAGGGCGATAACTTCAGGACGCAGGCCGACGAATACCGCCTGCCAACCCGCAACAAACTGTTCGTAGCTCAATGCAATATCCAGTTCGGCGCACAGGTTAGCGGCAAATTGCTCATCGCTAATTTCTCCGCGCTCGTGCCGCGCAAAATTTTCACCCATCTGAAAGCGGCTTTGCAACAACGCCAGCGGGACACGGCCAAGGTCGCTCCAGACGCCCAGAACCCGGCTGAAGTCGATATTTACAATGACATTACCTAAATCAAAGATATACAGCATGGTCATCCCCTTTCATCCCGTTGAGTTATTCACTCTAGCGATAAAAGCGCAGGCTGAACAGAGTATGGCGAAAAGGAGGGAGGAAATGGGACGCCACCAGCGAAAGGAGCCACTGGCACACATCAGGAGAGAATGGGCAAAAAAATGGCTCCTTACGGAGCCATTTCATCACTTATCAGCAAGCAACATTAAACGTCTTTGCTGCCGCGTGAAGCGCGTTTACGATCGTTTTCCGTCAGGTGACGTTTACGAATACGTACGGACGTCGGGGTAACTTCTACCAGTTCGTCATCATCGATAAACTCGATCGCCTGCTCCAGCGTCATCTTGATCGGCGGCACCAGAGTGGTGGCTTCGTCCGTACCAGACGCACGCATGTTGGTCAGTTTTTTACCGGTCAGGCAGTTTACCGTCAGGTCGTTAGAGCGGCTGTGAATACCGATAATCTGGCCTTCGTAAACTTCCGCACCGTGACCCAGGAACAGCTTGCCGCGATCCTGCAAACCGAACAGCGCAAAGGCGACAGCCTTGCCCTGACCATTAGAGATCAGTACGCCGTTCTGACGCTGACCCACTTCGCCTGGACGTACGTCGTCGTAGTGGCTGAAGGTGGAGTACAGCAGACCGGTACCGGACGTCATGGTCATGAATTCGTTACGGAAGCCGATCAGGCCACGGCTTGGGATCACGTAGTCGAGACGTACGCGGCCTTTGCCATCCGGGTCCATGTTTTTCATGTCGCCTTTACGTTCGCCCATCGCCTGCATGACCGCGCCCTGATGCTGTTCTTCGATATCCAGCGTCACGTTCTCGAACGGTTCCTGCTTACGGCCGTCAACTTCGCGGAAGATAACTTTCGGACGGGATACCGCCAGCTCAAAGCCTTCACGACGCATGTTTTCGATCAGTACGGAGAGGTGCAGTTCGCCACGGCCAGAAACGCGGAACGCATCAGCGTCTTCGGTTTCTTCAACGCGCAGCGCAACGTTATGTACCAGCTCTTTCTTCAGACGATCAAGGATCTGACGTGAAGTGACGTATTTACCTTCTTTACCGCAGAACGGTGAGGTGTTTACGTTAAAGAACATGGTAACGGTCGGCTCATCCACGCTCAGCGCTGGCAGCGCTTCAACATTCTGCGGATCACAGATGGTATCGGAGATGTTCAGCTCGCCAAGACCGGTAATCGCAATGATGTCGCCCGCTTCGGCCAGATCGGTATCGATACGCTCCAGACCCAGGTGACCCAGCACCTTGCCGACTTTCGCGTTGCGCGTTTTACCTTCGCTGTCGATAACCGTAACCTGCTGGTTCGGCTTCACTTTACCGCGTTTAATGCGGCCGATGCCGATAACGCCCAGGTAGTTGTTGTAGTCCAGCTGCGAGATCTGCATCTGCAGCGGGCCGTCCAGGTCAACGTTTGGCGCCGGAACGTGGTCAACAATCGCCTGATACAGCGGTGTCATGTCGTCAGCCATATCGTTATGGTCGGCGCCAGCAATACCCTGCAAGGCGGAAGCGTAAATAATTGGGAAGTCGAGCTGCTCGTCGGTCGCATCAAGGTTTACGAACAGGTCGAACACCTGATCGACAACCCAGTCAGGACGCGCGCCAGGACGGTCGATTTTGTTGATAACCACGATCGGCTTCAGGCCGTGAGCAAAAGCTTTTTTGGTCACGAAACGCGTCTGCGGCATTGGGCCGTCCATCGCGTCGACAACCAGCAGCACTGAATCAACCATGGACATTACGCGCTCAACTTCACCACCGAAGTCGGCGTGTCCTGGGGTATCAACGATGTTGATACGATAGTCGTTCCATTTGATGGCGGTATTTTTCGCGAGGATGGTAATCCCACGCTCTTTCTCCAAATCGTTGGAGTCCATTACACGCTCGGTTGCTTCAGTACGGGCATCAAAAGTGCCAGACTGTTGCAACAGTTTGTCAACCAGGGTGGTTTTCCCATGGTCAACGTGCGCAATAATGGCGATGTTACGCAAATTTTCGATCACAGCTTTGCCTCAGGCATTAGAAATAGCGCGCTATTGTACACGGATTAATCGAAGGACTGAACAGGATCACAAATATCAAAGAAAGAATGCTGCAGGGGTTGCCTTAAACACCACTTTCAGTGCAAAAAATGCACCCGATTGACCAACTGCACCATAACAGTGCCTAAACTCTACCCAATTGCACTATAATGGTGCGCGACATCCATCATGGTGCATCCCTCGTTTGGCGAGAGCGCTTATAATAGCGCTTTTTAGCCCGAATAAAAAAGTTGGCACAAAATTCGCTTTAATCTACGTAAGCCAAAACGACAGTTTCCACAACGGTTGATAGCTTGTCTGAGAACATTGTTGCCTGCTGTACGCCCATCTTTACGCGCCTGGCCAGCGAAGTTCTCTCACCACGACGACAAATAATTACCTGGAGAGTTGAGTATGTCTGCTGAACACGTTCTTTCGATGATGAACGAACACGAAGTGAAATTTGTTGACCTGCGCTTTACCGATACCAAAGGTAAAGAACAGCATGTAACGATTCCTGCGCATCAGGTTGACGCAGACTTCTTTGAAGACGGCAAAATGTTTGATGGTTCTTCCATCGGCGGCTGGAAAGGCATTAACGAATCAGACATGGTGCTGATGCCGGATCCGACCACGGCTGTTCTGGACCCGTTCTTTGAAGATTCAACGCTGATCATCCGTTGTGACATCCTGGAACCTGGCACCATGCAGGGCTACGATCGCGATCCGCGTTCTATCGCCAAGCGCGCCGAAGATTTCCTGCGTTCTTCCGGCATTGCCGACACCGTACTGTTTGGCCCAGAGCCGGAATTCTTCCTGTTTGACGATATTCGCTTTGGCAGCAGCACCTCCGGCTCTCACGTTGCTATCGATGACATCGAAGCAGCATGGAACACCGGTAAAGAATACGAAGGCGGCAACAAAGGCCACCGTCCGGGCCTGAAAGGCGGCTATTTCCCGGTTCCGCCGGTTGACTCCTCACAGGACATCCGTTCTGCCATGTGTTTAACCATGGAGCAGATGGGCCTGGTTGTTGAAGCGCATCACCACGAAGTGGCCACCGCTGGTCAGAACGAAGTGGCGACCCGTTTCAACACCATGGTGAAAAAAGCGGACGAAATTCAGATCTACAAATATGTCGTGCATAACGTCGCACACGCTTACGGCAAAACCGCAACCTTTATGCCGAAACCGATGTTTGGCGATAACGGCTCTGGTATGCACTGCCATATGTCTCTGTCTAAAGGCGGCACTAACCTGTTCGCTGGCGACAAATACGGCGGCCTGTCTGAAACCGCGCTGTTCTACATCGGTGGCGTAATCAAGCACGCCAAAGCGATCAACGCCCTGGCTAACCCAACCACCAACTCTTACAAGCGTCTGGTTCCGGGTTACGAAGCGCCGGTTATGCTGGCCTACTCCGCGCGTAACCGTTCAGCATCTATCCGTATTCCGGTGGTTTCCAGCCCGAAAGCGCGCCGTATCGAAGCCCGCTTCCCGGATCCAGCTGCTAACCCGTACCTGGCGTTCGCTGCGCTGCTGATGGCTGGCCTGGACGGCATCATCAACAAGATCCATCCTGGCGATGCTATGGATAAAAACCTGTATGACCTGCCGCCGGAAGAAGAGGCTGAAATTCCAAAAGTAGCCGCTTCTCTGGAAGAAGCTCTGAGCGCGCTGAACGAAGACCGTGAGTTCCTGACCCGCGGCGGCGTGTTCACCGATGATGCGATCGATGCTTATATCGAACTGCGTAAGTCTGAAATGGAGCGCGTGCGTATGACGCCGCACCCGGTAGAGTTCGAGCTTTACTACAGCGTTTAATAAGTTTGAGTTTTTTGTTGCCGTGGAAACTTTCAGCCCATCTTCGGATGGGCTTTTTTCTCCACCTCTCCAACGGCCGGAATATCGCGTTATCAAACCTGAAACTATAATGCACTAAAACGGTGCAGGAGAACGCTGTATGGCAACTGGCCTGCTGCCCGATGCTGGGCAGATTCTCAATTCCCTGATTAACAGTATTCTGCTGGTTGATAACGACCTGGTTATTCATTATGCCAATCCCGCAGCGCAGCAGCTGTTAGCGCAAAGTTCCCGTAAGCTTTTTGGTACGCCGCTGCCGGAGCTGATGGGCTATTTTTCTCTTAACATCAACGTCATGCAGGAAAGCCTGACCGCCGGTCAGGGCTTCACCGATAGCGAAGTTACGCTGGTAGTCGATGGTCGCGCACATATTATGTCGCTTACGGCGCAGCGGCTGCCGGACGGCCTGATCCTGCTGGAAATGGCGCCGATGGATAATCAGCGTCGCCTTAGTCAAGAGCAAATACAGCATGCTCAACAGGTTGCAGCCCGCGATCTGGTGCGCGGCCTGGCGCATGAGATTAAAAATCCATTGGGCGGCCTGCGCGGTGCGGCTCAGCTGTTAGCAAAAGCGCTGCCCGATCCCGCATTAACGGAATATACCAAAGTCATTATTGAACAGGCTGACCGCCTGCGTAATCTGGTCGATCGTCTGCTAGGGCCGCAGCAGCCCGGTATGCACGTTACGCAGAGTATTCATCAGGTGGCGGAGCGCGTGGTGAATTTGGTCAACATGGAGCTACCGGAAAATATTTCGCTGGTGCGCGATTACGATCCCAGTCTGCCTGAACTGCCGCACGATCCCGATCAGATAGAGCAGGTGCTGCTAAATATTGTACGCAACGCACTGCAGGCACTGGGTGCTGAAGGCGGCACGATTACGCTGCGCACCCGTACCGCTTTTCAACTGACGTTACACGGCACGCGTTATCGTCTGGTCGCGCGTATCGATGTGGAAGATGACGGACCAGGCATACCTACGCAGCTCCAGGATACGTTGTTTTATCCGATGGTTAGCGGCAGAGAAGGCGGCACCGGCCTGGGCCTATCTATCGCACGCAGTCTGATCGATCAACACTCCGGGAAAATAGAATTTAGCAGTTGGCCTGGCCATACCGAATTTTCGATTTACCTGCCTATTCGCCAGTGAGGTTTCTATGCAACGAGGGATAGTTTGGATCGTCGATGACGATAGCTCCATCCGCTGGGTGCTTGAACGCGCACTTACTGGGGCCGGTTTAAGCTGTGCCACCTTTGACAGTGGCAATGATGTGCTGGATGCGCTCGCAAGCAAAACCCCAGACGTTTTACTTTCAGATATTCGTATGCCCGGCATGGATGGTCTGGCATTACTTAAACAGATTAAACAGCGCCATCCAATGCTGCCGGTCATCATAATGACCGCGCATTCCGACCTTGATGCCGCAGTCAGCGCCTATCAGCAAGGCGCTTTTGATTATCTGCCCAAGCCGTTTGATATTGATGAGGCGGTCGCGCTGGTTGAACGCGCGATCAGCCATTATCAGGAGCAGCAGCAACCGCGCAATCAGCCGGTCAGCGGCCCAACCACCGATATTATTGGCGAAGCGCCAGCGATGCAGGATGTGTTTCGTATCATTGGCCGCCTTTCACGCTCGTCAATTAGCGTGCTGATTAACGGCGAATCCGGCACCGGTAAAGAGCTGGTGGCCCACGCGCTGCATCGTCACAGCCCGCGCGCCAAGGCGCCCTTTATCGCTCTCAATATGGCCGCCATCCCCAAAGACCTGATTGAGTCGGAGCTGTTTGGTCATGAAAAAGGCGCCTTTACCGGCGCCAACCAGATCCGTCAGGGCCGTTTTGAACAGGCGGACGGCGGCACATTATTTCTGGATGAAATTGGCGATATGCCGCTGGATGTTCAAACACGCCTGCTGCGCGTGCTGGCTGACGGGCAGTTTTATCGCGTCGGCGGCTACGCGCCGGTGAAGGTGGACGTGCGTATTATCGCAGCGACGCACCAGAACCTGGAGCTGCGCGTGCAGGAGGGGAAATTCAGGGAAGACCTGTTTCACCGACTGAACGTGATTCGCGTACATTTGCCGCCGCTGCGTGAGCGTCGTGAAGATATTCCTCGTCTGGCGCGTTATTTCTTGCAGGTTGCCGCACGTGAGCTGGGCGTAGAGGCAAAAATCCTGCATCCAGAAACCGAGGCGGCGCTAACGCGCCTGCACTGGTCAGGTAACGTACGCCAGCTGGAGAACACCTGCCGCTGGCTGACGGTGATGGCTGCCGGTCAGGAAGTACTGATTCAGGACTTGCCGCCTGAGCTGTTTGAAAGCAGTACCAGCGATTCCACCATCCAGTCACTGCCGGACAGCTGGGCTACGCTGCTGGCGCAGTGGGCGGATCGCGCGCTGCGTTCCGGTCATCAAAACCTGCTTTCTGAAGCGCAGCCAGAGATGGAACGTACGCTGCTCACCACCGCGCTGCGGCATACACAAGGACACAAGCAGGAAGCAGCCCGTTTACTGGGCTGGGGACGCAATACCCTGACGCGAAAACTTAAAGAGTTAGGCATGGAATAAGCGCAAAAAAGATTAATTTTCACCCATTTTTTTGCGTTTCACTCTTTACACTCTGGAGCCGTTCAGTATCATTTTGGGCGGTCATCCGGAGGGTTATCATGCTCGAATCGCTGTTGGTATCGTTGAGCGCTGCAAGCAGTGCAGCCATCGGCCATTCACCACAAACCGCGCTGGCGGCGGTGTTATGCGCCGTAATGATCAACTTTTTTAGTTAGCAAAAAGGCCGGTTTATACCGGCCTTTTTACTGTGCCACGCGTTTTTACAGAAAAGCGAAGGTTCGCGGCTTTAGCTGTTAAATCACGCGGGAAAACTGCTGCTGACGCGCCTTTTGTCGCATATAAACATCAAAGCACATACAGATGTTACGGATCAGCAGCCGTCCTTTTGCTGTTACCTGCAACCCTTCCTTATTGATCTCCACCAGCCCATCGGCGGCCAGCGGTGCCAGCAACGCCAAATCCTCGGCAAAGTAATCGGTAAATTTCACGCCGTTTGCGGCTTCAATGGCATCGAAGGAAAGAGAAAAGTTGCAGATAAGCGATTTGATCACATCGCGGCGCAAGCAGTCATCCTGCGTTAATGTCAGACCACGCCATAACGCATTCCCCTGCTGTTCAACGCTGGCATAGTACGCTTTCAGCTCTTTTTGGTTTTGGGCGTAACAGTCGCCCAGCATGCTGATCGCCGAGACGCCCATCCCCAGTAAATCGGTATCGCCCTGCGTCGTGTAACCCTGGAAATTGCGGTGCAGTTTTCCGGCACGCTGTGCGATAGCCAGCTCATCATCCGGTCGGGCAAAATGATCCATTCCAATGTAGTGATAACCCTGCGCGGTTAACGTCGCGATAGTCTGCTGCAGAATAATCAGTTTTTGCTGTGGACTCGGCAGTTCTTCATCTTTAATTTTGCGCTGAGCAGCAAAAAGCGTTGGCAAGTGCGCATAGTTAAAAACGCTCAGGCGATCGGGTTTTAACATCGCGACTTTTTGCAGCGTATAGGCAAAGCTTTCCGGCGTTTGCATCGGCAGGCCGTAAATAAGATCGATATTGCTGGAGGTAAAGCCCAGCTGGCGGGCGCGCTCGATTAACGCAAAAATAAAGGCTTCATCCTGCACGCGATTTACGCGCTCCTGAACCACCTTATTAAAATCCTGTACGCCCATGCTCAGGCGGTTAAAGCCCAGCGAACGCAGATGATCGAGGACATCCAGCTCTATCTCGCGCGGGTCCACCTCAATAGAAATTTCCATTTCGTTATTGAAGTGAAAACATTCACGCAGCACTGCCATTAAGCGGCTCAGCTGCGCCTTGCTTAACCAGGTTGGCGTTCCGCCGCCCCAGTGCATTTGGGTAACGGTTCTGTTGCTGAACAGCGGGGCGCGCCGGCGGATTTCTTGCTCCAGCACATCCAAATAGCGATCGCCCTTATGCAGCTGGCGCGTTACCTGTTTGTTACAGCCGCAGAAATAGCAAAGCCGATGACAGAAAGGAATATGGATATAAAGAGAGAGCGGTCGATTGGGATAGCGCTGCGCCGCCTGCTGAAATGCGGCCTCGCTCCAGCCTTCAGAAAACTCCAGCGCGGTGGGATAAGAGGTATAACGTGGCCCGGCATAGTTATACTTTTCGATCAGGGCCTGATCCCACTCGGTTAACGGCATTGACATGTTCACTCCTTCCATTTACGACGCCTTACGGGCCGCGTCAATGGCAGGGAGGCCTGGCGCTGCCGGTTAGCGGTAGCACGGCGCAGCCGGGATTTCAGCTGCGTCAGGCGGCGTAGTTTAACAAACAGCCAAAACAGATAACACGCTAATAAAATGGCGACAATTGATCCAGGCCAAAACATAATCGAATACCTGAATGACGGGATACCAGTCTGCGTCAGTTCCCGTCAATTTACGCAATCGGGCTTACTGTTCGCCTTTTAGCAGACGATACATATCCACATCGGCTTCGTCTTCTTCTTCATCATCCAGACCGATGCCCAACTGCTCCATCAGCACATCAATACGATCCAGCGTCTGATCGAGCCAGGCCTGATCGTCTGCCGACAGCATCTCGCCATTTTCCAGACGATCGAGCAGATTATCCAGGCGCTCGTCATTTTCCAGCATCGCCAGCTCTTCTTCTGGACTCATCAGCGGCTTTTGCTCAACCGGCGCTTTTTTGATCGGTTTCGCAACCGTAACACCCTCTTTTAATAACGGCACCGGCTTTTTACTGCCGATACGCGGATCTTTTTCTTTTGCCGCGCCGTTTTTGGCGGCTTGGGGAGCGACGGGATTGGCGCGGCTACCTGCTGCGTGGCCGCGGCGCTTTTTATCGCGTTTACGATCGCGCGCTTCCTGATTTTTATCTTCGTGCGATTTGCGTTTCGCTTTTGGCGCAGCGCTGGTTTGTGGCTTACGAGCAGGTTTCATGATCTCTTTATCCGGGGAGTTTTCTTTAGTATAGAATTGCGGCGGAATCTAGCAGAAAGCGCGCAAAGAAAAAAGGCGGCAGGTCACCCTGTCGCCTTTTTTCGTACCTTCCGTAGAAGGACAACCTTCCTTTTACATCCGTGATGCAGTCAACGTCCCGGTTTTTCCCTGTGCTTTTCGCTCTCGTCCTGAGCGTTTCCCTTTCCTTGATGGCGCATTCCGATGCACCCGTTCCTTTTCCCAGCTCTGCGTTTTCCTGACTGCTCCCTGAGCGCTTCATCCTGAAGTGAGTCATCCAAACTCTGTGAAATACTTTAGACGAATAGGGGAAAGTAACAAGGTACCTAAAGATTTTCTTAGCCAGTTTTTTGCTGGTTTCAAATCAAATTATTGAATATAAATATATTTTTAATGAATTAAGCGCCAAAAAGCGTCAATAACTGGCAATAATTATGGCAAATATCTTACAAATTTATCAGGCAACCTGACCAGGCAGCGCTTTACGCGCTTTAAGGGTATAATCACGCCATTCAACTCAATGCACTCTCCAGGAGTTCCTATTTTGTCTGGCTGGAATTATCACGTTACCCATTTTGTTACCAGCGCCCCCGATATTCGTCACCTTCCGGCTGACACAGGTATTGAAGTGGCGTTTGCAGGCCGCTCTAATGCGGGTAAATCCAGCGCCCTGAATACGCTGACTAACCAGAAAAGTCTTGCGCGTACCAGTAAAACGCCGGGCCGGACACAGCTGATTAACCTGTTTCAGGTGGCAGAAGGCGTGCGGCTGGTCGATTTACCCGGCTATGGTTACGCTGAAGTCCCGGAAGAGATGAAGCTGAAATGGCAGCGGGCGCTGGGTGAATATCTGCAAAAGCGTGAATGCCTGAAAGGGCTGGTAGTGCTGATGGATATTCGCCATCCGCTAAAAGATCTCGATCAACAGATGATTGAATGGGCGGTTCAGAGTCAAATTCCGGTGCTGCTGCTGCTGACCAAAGCGGACAAACTAGCATCGGGCGCGCGTAAAAGTCAGCTGAATATGGTGCGAGAAGCCTCTTTGGCCTTTATGGGCGATATACAGGTGGAAGTGTTCTCTTCACTGAAAAAAATAGGCGTCGATAAACTACGATTGAAGCTGGATAGCTGGTTCAGCGCCCTTCATGAAGCGCCGTCTGAAGACGATGGCAAATAGCCAAAAAAGGATGCGTTAAGCATCCTTTTTTGTGCGGCGCCCAATAAAAAACGCCCCAGTCACAAAATGACTGGGGCGGCTAATATTCAGCCAAATCCGATTACGTGAAGTAAAAGGTCTGAAAGATAGAACATCTTACCTCTGTACCCTACGTCGTAAACTTTACCTGATTTTTTCTGACCGACAAAGAATTTTTTGTAGTTAATTTTCATAAAACAGCAGTTTTTTCTTAACAGCCGTCACATAACCAGCGAATCGCTGTAGCTTAATTACCAAAAAAATGTTTGAGCGCCAGAACCTTAGCTTTACGACGTTTGAGCTTTTAAATCTGGCGTGCCAGCTTCAGTAACCTGCAGCCCGCCACGCCGTTTACCATCAGTGTGCCTGATCCCAGTTATCACCGACGCCAATGTCTACCCGCAGTGGTACATCCAGCTTCATGCTGTTTTCCATTAACTGACGGATTTTCGCGCTGGCCTTTTCCACATCCTGCTCTTTAATTTCAAAAACCAGTTCATCGTGAACCTGCATAATCATGGTGACCTGCGGCGCATCGGGCTCCTGCAGCCAGGCGTCAACATCGATCATTGCCCGCTTGATAATGTCCGCAGCCGTTCCCTGCATCGGCGCGTTAATTGCCGCGCGCTCGGCCGCTTTGCGACGGATTGCATTGGCCGACTTAATGTCAGGCAGCCACAGACGACGTCCGTCCAGCGTAGAAACATAACCCTGTTTTGAAGCCTGCTGGCGCGTGTTCTCCATATATTTCAGCACGCCCGGATAGCGCTCAAAGTAGCGATCCATATACACTTTCGCTTCGCCGGCACCGATATTCAACTGACGAGATAAACCAAAGGCGCTCATGCCATAGATCAAACCGAAGTTGATCGCCTTCGCGCTACGCCGTTGTTCACTGGTAACTTTATCAACGCTTACGCCAAATACTTCGGCAGCCGTAACCCGGTGAATATCCTGGCCTTCGGCAAAGGCATCGAGCAACCCTTTATCCTGTGAAAGATGCGCCATGATTCGCAGCTCAATCTGGGAATAGTCGGCAGCGACAATACGACAGCCCTCCGGCGCGATAAATGCCTGGCGAATACGTCGGCCTTCATCATTGCGCACCGGAATGTTTTGCAGGTTTGGATCGGTAGAAGAAAGACGTCCTGTCGCGGTCACCGCCTGTTGATAGGACGTATGCACCCGGCCGGTACGCGGATTAATCATCTGCGGCAGCTTATCGGTATAGGTTGATTTCAGCTTGGACAGACCGCGATGTTCCAGGATAACTTTCGGCAGCGGATAATCCAGCGCCAGCTCGGCCAGCACTTCTTCACTGGTAGATGGCGCGCCGCCCGGCGTTTTTTTCGTTGGCTTGATGCCCTGCTTTTCAAACAGAATGGTTTGCAGCTGCTTGGTTGAAGAGAGGTTAAACGGTTCGCCCGCCAGCTCGTGTGCTTTCTCCTCCAGCTCTTTCAAACGTGTCGTCAGCTCTTGAGAATGCTTTGCCAGAATATGTTGATCGATCAACACGCCGTTGCGCTCGATGCGGGAAATGACCGTCAGCAACGGCATTTCGATCTCTTCAAAAACGCGCTTAGGCCCCGCCTCTTTTTCAAGTTCTGGCCACATTTTTAAATGCAGCTGCAGCGTGACGTCCGCATCCTCTGCTGCATAATGCGCCGCCTGTTCCAGGGCAATTTGGTTAAAGGTCAGCTGGTTTTTGCCCTTACCGGCAATTTCGGTAAAGGTCACGGTTTTATGGTTGAGCCAGCGAGCGGCCAGACTGTCCATATCGTGTTTACCTACCACGCTGTTCAGCATGTAGGATTCCAGCATGGTATCAAACTTAATGCCGCTCAGTTCAATATCATAATTTTTCAGCACGCTGCGATCGAACTTGAGATTCTGCCCAACCTTGAAAAGATCGGCATCTTCCAGCAATGGTTTGAGACGCGCCAGCACCGCGTTACGATCCAGTTGATCGGGCGCATCCAGATAATCATGCGCAACCGGCAGATAAGCCGCTTCGCCCGGCGCGACGGCAAATGACAGGCCGATAATATTCGCCGTTAAGGTATCCAGCGAATCGGTTTCCAGATCGAAGGCGAACAGTGAACTCTGTTTAAGCTTATTCAGCCAGCTATCAAAGGTTTCTTCATCAAGAATGGTGACGTAGCCGTCCGAGGAAAGTACGCTCACGCTTTCCGGCTGCGGCGCAGCTTCTTCCGTCAGCGCTTTCTGTCCGCCGGCGTTGGGTTTGCGGGCCTGCAACCATTTGCCTTCTTGCAGATCGCTAATCCAGCGACGGAACTCGTAATGACGGAACAGGCCAAGCAGCGTTTCCGCATCCGGCTCGCTGACCGTTAACTGTTCACAGGTAACATCCAGCTCGACGTCCGTTTTGATGGTGGCCAGCTGGTAGGAAAGCAGCGCGACCTCTTTATTCTGTTCCAGCTTAGCTGCCATGGTTTTCGCGCCACGGAAGCTCAGATCCGCAACCTTTTCCAGGTTGTCATAAAGCGTGCTAATGCCGCCTAAGCCCTGTAACAAAGCCTGCGCGGTTTTCTCGCCCACGCCCGGCACGCCAGGTATGTTATCGGAGGAGTCGCCCATCAACGCCAGAAAATCAATAATCAGTTCCGGCGGCACGCCAAATTTATCCTTCACCTCATCCGGCCCAAGAATGGCGTTATTCATGGTATTAATGAGCGTGATATTTGGCGTAACCAGCTGCGCCATATCTTTATCGCCGGTGCTGATTAACACGGCACGGCCCTGCTGTTCAGCCTGCAAAGCCAGCGTGCCGATCACATCATCAGCCTCAACGCCCGAAACGGCTAATAACGGCAAGCCCATGGCGCGAACCATATTATGCAAAGGTTCAATCTGTGCCCGGAGATCGTCCGGCATCGGCGGCCGATGAGATTTGTAATGCTCAAATAATTCGTCACGGAACGTTTTGCCCTTCGCATCGAAAACCACTGCAACATGGCTGGGTTTGTATTGCAGCAGCAGGCTGCGCAGCATATTCAGTACGCCATACATCGCTCCGGTCGGCTCTCCGGCACTGTTGGTCAGCGGCGGAAAAGCATGATAAGCGCGATAAAGGTAGGAAGATCCATCTACCAGAATCAAAGGGTTTTCTGCGATTTGAGCCATAAGTTTCACGTTCCAGGGTGATCGTTGGTATGGCATAAGGATGCCACATCATACGGACAAATATGAAATAACCTGGGCGGAAGTTTAGCGAGGTGTCAGGCAATCAGAACGGGCCGAAGGCTTGTCGCCTGTGGATAACTTTGTGTGCAAAAATGCTAACGTATTGTTATTTACGTAAATATACAATAAAGGTTGAAAATTAGTTATTAGTAATCAATCATTTGGATCATAAAAAAGATCGGAAAACCGAAAAAGTAAAATTAGATCAAATGTGGATATAAATATGAGAGATCCTTTTATCGCTAACGATCCGTTATCCATTCGGTTGGAAAGCGGCTTCCCTCTCGCTGTTTGTTTTTTCAGCACAGGTTGCGAAAAAGTATACTGCATGAATAAAAAAACGCCGGACTAACCGGCGTATTTTTTAGACTATTTTTACTGCTTTTCGACCAGGAATTTTACAACGTTGGCATATTGCTGAACGAAGTTATCCATTGAACTGGTATCCAGACCGCCGTTGTTAACCATATATTTGCCGTTAACAAACATGGCTGGCACACCGCGCAGATCAACATCTGCCGCCGCTTTCTGCTGCTGAGCGACCAGCGCTTTTACCGCAAAGCTGTTCCACGCGGCATCATAATCTTCCGGCTTGATGCCTGCTGCCTTCACAAAAGTCTCTTTCAGGCTGGCAGGATCGGTAATGGTTTGGGTTTTCTGAATGCCATCAAAGATCGGCGCCGTAACCTTATCTTCTACGCCCAGCGCCATCGCGACTGCCCATGCATGCGTTACGACCGGGCCTAAATCGCCGCCCAGAAAATCAACATGGTATTTGGTAACCTTAACGCCCGCTGGCAGTGCTTTTTTTACCGCATCGCCCACGTGATAAACTTCTTCAAATTGATAACAGTGCGGACAGAAAAAGGAGAAAAACTCCATTACCTGCGGCTTACCGGCTACTGACTTATCCAGCGTAACGTACTGCTGACCATCGGTGAACTGTGCAGCTGAGGCGCTAAACGCCAAAACAAGACCTACCAGCGCAAGCCATAATTTTTTCATTTTGAGACTCTCTCCTTAATCAAACATCAGTATTCAGGCATTAACCGCAGCGGCGGCTGCTGTAATACGGTATTTTGCTCTCTGAAAGACGCAATTTGTCTGCGCCAGAAATCTTCTTCCGTCATCCACGGAAAATTACGCGGAAAGGCAGGATCCTGCCAGCGACGAACAATCCACGCCAGATAATAAACCATGCGCATAGCGCGTAAAGGTTCAATTAATGACAATTCATTAATATCAAAGTCACGGTATTCGTTATACGCTTCCAGCAAAATATCCCACTGAATTCGCTGCTGCTGCCGATCGCCGTTGACCAGCATCCAGAGATCCTGCACAGCAGGCCCGTTTCGGGCATCGTCTAAATCCACAAACAAAGGGCCGTCGCGCCACAAAATATTACCAGGATGGCAGTCACCATGCAGACGCAGCGGCGTCCAGCGCGTATGCCAGCACGCCTGTAATGTTTTACTCAGCTCAGCAATGCTGTCGTTTAATGTATCTTTTAACGCCGACGGCACCAGATCGCTCTGCTGTAAAACATGCGCAGGCTCTTCGATATATTCCTGCAGCCCAATTGTGGGACGAGCCGTGAATAGTCTCCGTTCACCGGTTTGATGGATGCGCCCCAAAAACCGCCCTACGCTCTCCAGCTGATCTTCATTATCTGTTTCGTATTGTCGGCCACCCAGACTGGGAAAAACGGCAAACCAGAAACCGTCATGCTGATGTAATGTGCTGCCGTTGAGCATTAGCGGCGGCGCAAGCGGCACTTCATCCTGCTCAAGTTCCAGCGCAAACTGATGTTCTTCGTTAATCTGCTCGCGGCTCCAGCGTTGTGGACGATAGAATTTAACCACGTAGCGCCGCCTCTCCTCATCGGAGAACTGGTAGACACGATTCTCGTAGCTGTTAAGTGCGGTCAGACCAGAATCGACGCGCAATCCGGTATTCCAGAGCGCATCAACAATGGTATCGGGATTGAGGGTGTGAAAATGAAAGGCGGTGTTTTCCATCGTGCATCTCAGCTCAGTGCCAGAAGCGGGTAAGAATAACACCGATCGGTCTGCACGACAGGAAGGCGGGAAGATTAATCTTTAATTATGCCGCGCGCGCGCAGCAGCGCCGTTTTAAAATCATCTTCGTAATCTTTTTTCAGGCCGGGAATCGCTTCTTCTTTATCTTTACCGCGCATTTTCAGGTGATAGATCAGAATATCGTCGGTTAAGGTATTTAGCGGCCCCTCAAAACCTGACTCATCAGCCAGTTTTTGTAAAAATTGCAGCAGATTTAAATCTGGCTCTTCCTGCCAGGCAGGCTGTAGCAGTTCCAGAAGTTCGTTCAGTCGATGATATTTCATAAGTTTGCCCATGATGATTTACTGAGCGCTACGTTAGCAGGGTTATTCCCACATTAAAAGAGAGGGCTTACGCGTGAGCGAACAGCGTGAAACAATATCCGGCGTTATTCTGGCCGGAGGGCGCAGCAGCCGTATGGGTGGACAGGATAAAGCGCAAATGCGGCTACAGGGCAAACCCTTATGGCAGCATGTCTGGCAGCGGCTGGCTCCGCAGGTACAGGATGTCAGCATTAGCGCCAATCGTAATCTGGAGTGTTATCAGCAAAGCCACTTACGCATTATCAGCGATACGTTACCTGATTATCCGGGGCCACTCGCCGGTATGTTGAGTGCTTTTCAGCAAATTAACCGTCCCTGGATTGCCTTTTCTGCCTGCGATACGCCTTTTATTCCTGAAGATTACGTCATTCGCCTTTGGCAGCAAAAACGACAGGCTCCCGCGGTCTGGGTACGTTCGCATGAGCGCGATCATCCTGCGCTGTCATTAATTCATCGTGAAGTGGTTCCTGAGCTGACACGCTATCTGGCGAGCGGCGAGCGTAGGGTGATCTATTTCTTACAGCACATTGGAGGTCTTGCGGTGCCGTTTCACGATAACGAGCTGGCATTCGTGAATATCAACACGCCTGAAGAACTGCTGCATTACGAGAGAAAAATTTAATGTTGCCCGTATTGGCTATCGCCGCCTGGAGCGGAACCGGAAAAACAACGCTGCTC
Organism: Mixta sp. Marseille-Q2659; assembly: GCF_940807255.1. GTDB lineage: Bacteria > Pseudomonadota > Gammaproteobacteria > Enterobacterales > Enterobacteriaceae > Mixta. Next base: position 116,240 of record NZ_CALNWY010000001.1, read on the forward strand.
AGGCAGCTTATCCCTCTTTTAAAAGCGCAAGGCATCCGCACCGGGCTTATCAAGCATACTCACCATAATATGGATGTGGATACGCCGGGCAAAGACAGCTATGAGCTGCGTAAAGCTGGCGCCAATCAGGTTCTGGTCGCCAGTCAGCAACGCTGGGCGTTAATGACTGAAACACCTGATAATGATGCAATAGACTTTAATTTTTTAATAAGTCGCATGGATGCACGTTCGCTGGATCTTATTTTGATTGAAGGTTTTAAGGATGAGCCGATTCCGCGTATTGTTTTATGTCGCGATCGTAGTGAGGAAGAGATCGGAACCTTGCTGGATGCACATGTGATCGCCGTGGCCAGTAATCGTCCGCTTAACGTTTCTGTGCCTTTATTAGATCTGAACGATCCATCGCAAATCACAGCTTTTATTATTCAATGGATTAAGGAAGGTAAAACCTGAAATCAGGCACGTTCTTCTGGAACAAGACAGGGAGGCGGGCGTGACGGGATAAAAAAACGGCGGCGGGCCGGGCCGGCGCCGGACGGCGCACACGAAAAAGCCTCAGCTTTCGCTGAGGCTCCGTCGCTGGTTTGATGCCTGGCAGTTCCCTACTCTCGCATGGGGAGACCCCACACTACCATCGGCGCTGCGGCGTTTCACTTCTGAGTTCGGCATGGGGTCAGGTGGGACCACCGCGCTCTCGCCGCCAGGCAAATTCTGTTTTCCCCCGCCGCCTTCCGGCCACGCGGGATATATCCGTTAACAAGCTGAAGCTCTCAGTCCCAAAACGCCTGTGGCGTTGTAAGGTTAAGCCTCACGGGTCATTAGTACCGGTTAGCTCAACGCATCGCTGCGCTTACACACCCGGCCTATCAACGTCGTCGTCTTCAACGTCCCTTCAGGGGGCTCAGGGCCCCAGGGAAGACTCATCTCGAGGCAAGTTTCGTGCTTAGATGCTTTCAGCACTTATCTCTTCCGCACGTAGCTACCGGGCAGTGCCATTGGCATGACAACCCGAACACCAGCGGTGCGTTCACTCCGGTCCTCTCGTACTAGGAGCAACCCCTCTCAGTCTTCCAGCGCCCACGGCAGATAGGGACCGAACTGTCTCACGACGTTCTAAACCCAGCTCGCGTACCACTTTAAATGGCGAACAGCCATACCCTTGGGACCTACTTCAGCCCCAGGATGTGATGAGCCGACATCGAGGTGCCAAACACCGCCGTCGATATGAACTCTTGGGCGGTATCAGCCTGTTATCCCCGGAGTACCTTTTATCCGTTGAGCGATGGCCCTTCCATTCAGAACCACCGGATCACTATGACCTGCTTTCGCACCTGCTCGAACCGTCACTCTCGCAGTCAAGCCAGCTTATGCCATTGCACTAACCTCACGATGTCCGACCGTGATTAGCTGACCTTCGTACTCCTCCGTTACGCTTTGGGAGGAGACCGCCCCAGTCAAACTACCCACCAGACACTGTCCCCACGCCGGTTCACGGCGCCAGGTTAGAACATCAAACATTAAAGGGTGGTATTTCAAGGATGGCTCCGTGCGAACTGGCGTCCACACTTCTCAGCCTCCCACCTATCCTGCACATCAAGGCTCAATGTTCAGTGTCAAGCTGTAGTAAAGGTTCACGGGGTCTTTCCGTCTTGCCGCGGGTACACTGCATCTTCACAGCGAGTTCAATTTCACTGAGTCTCGGGTGGAGACAGCCTGGCCATCATTACGCCATTCGTGCAGGTCGGAACTTACCCGACAAGGAATTTCGCTACCTTAGGACCGTTATAGTTACGGCCGCCGTTTACCGGGGCTTCGATCAGGAGCTTCTCTTGCGATAACCCCATCAATTAACCTTCCGGCACCGGGCAGGCGTCACACCGTATACGTCCACTTTCGTGTTTGCACAGTGCTGTGTTTTTAATAAACAGTTGCAGCCAGCTGGTATCTTCGACTGGCTTCGGCTCGGGGAGCAAGTCCCTCCACCTACGTGCCAGCGTGCCTTCTCCCGAAGTTACGGCACCATTTTGCCTAGTTCCTTCACCCGAGTTCTCTCAAGCGCCTTGGTATTCTCTACCTGACCACCTGTGTCGGTTTGGGGTACGATTCGTTGTTACCTGGAGCTTAGAGGCTTTTCCTGGAAGCAGGGCATTTGTTGCTTCAGCACCGTGGTGCCTCGTCATCACGCCTCAGCCTTAACTTTCCGGATTTGCCTGGAAAGTCAGCCTACACGCTTAAACCGGGACAACCGTCGCCCGGCCAACATAGCCTTCTCCGTCCCCCCTTCGCAGTAACACCGAGTACGGGAATATTAACCCGTTTCCCATCGACTACGCCTTTCGGCCTCGCCTTAGGGGTCGACTCACCCTGCCCCGATTAACGTTGGACAGGAACCCTTGGTCTTCCGGCGAGCGGGCTTTTCACCCGCTTTATCGTTACTTATGTCAGCATTCGCACTTCTGATACCTCCAGCATGCCTCACAGCACACCTTCAACGGCTTACAGAACGCTCCCCTACCCAACAACACACAGTGTTGCTGCCGCAGCTTCGGTGCATGGTTTAGCCCCGTTACATCTTCCGCGCAGGCCGACTCGACCAGTGAGCTATTACGCTTTCTTTAAATGATGGCTGCTTCTAAGCCAACATCCTGGCTGTCTGGGCCTTCCCACATCGTTTCCCACTTAACCATGACTTTGGGACCTTAGCTGGCGGTCTGGGTTGTTTCCCTCTTCACGACGGACGTTAGCACCCGCCGTGTGTCTCCCGTGATAACATTCTCCGGTATTCGCAGTTTGCATCGGGTTGGTAAGCCGGGATGGCCCCCTAGCCGAAACAGTGCTCTACCCCCGGAGATGAATTCACGAGGCGCTACCTAAATAGCTTTCGGGGAGAACCAGCTATCTCCCGGTTTGATTGGCCTTTCACCCCCAGCCACAGGTCATCCGCTAATTTTTCAACATTAGTCGGTTCGGTCCTCCAGTTAGTGTTACCCAACCTTCAACCTGCCCATGGCTAGATCACCGGGTTTCGGGTCTATACCCTGCAACTTAGCGCCCGGTTAAGACTCGGTTTCCCTTCGGCTCCCCTATACGGTTAACCTTGCTACAGAATATAAGTCGCTGACCCATTATACAAAAGGTACGCAGTCACCCCATAAAGAGGCTCCCACTGCTTGTACGTACACGGTTTCAGGTTCTTTTTCACTCCCCTCGCCGGGGTTCTTTTCGCCTTTCCCTCACGGTACTGGTTCACTATCGGTCAGTCAGGAGTATTTAGCCTTGGAGGATGGTCCCCCCATATTCAGACAGGATACCACGTGTCCCGCCCTACTCATCGAGCTCACAACAGGTACGTCTTCGTGTACGGGACTGTCACCCTGTACCGTGCGCCTTTCCAGACGCTTCCACTGACGCACCTGCTGATGCAGGCTCTGGGCTGTTCCCCGTTCGCTCGCCGCTACTCAGGGAATCTCGGTTGATTTCTTTTCCTCGGGGTACTTAGATGTTTCAGTTCCCCCGGTTCGCCTCGTTAACCTATGTATTCAGTTAACGATAGTGCAACGGATTGCACTGGGTTTCCCCATTCGGGTATCGCCGGTTGATAGCGGTTCATATCACCTCACCGGCGCTTTTCGCAGATTAGCACGCCCTTCATCGCCTCTGACTGCCAGGGCATCCACCGTGTACGCTTATTCGCTTAACCTCACAACCCACAGGCGTCTTGCAACGCTTGCGTGCGTGAGTATTGAGAGAATCGTGAACAGTTTCATTACGAAAGCTGTTCCGTTTTCAATTTTCAGCTTGTTTCCGGATTGTTAAAGAGCAAAACTTCACAGTACATTCGCAAATGCACTCTGGAGTGTTCATCAACCGAAGTTGATGGTGGAGCTAAGCGGGATCGAACCGCTGACCTCCTGCGTGCAAGGCAGGCGCTCTCCCAGCTGAGCTATAGCCCCAGATGTGTTCGTAAAACCCGCGAAGAACCGTAATTCTTTTTCAGGCAAGGCGTACGTGCGGGACGTTTATCGTGATAAACGACCGTGCGTGTAACGCAGCATGAGAAAGAATTTGGTAGGCCTGAGTGGACTTGAACCACCGACCTCACCCTTATCAGGGGTGCGCTCTAACCACCTGAGCTACAAGCCTGCCGGGGTTTTACTGCTCAATACTTCTATCAGACAATCTGTGTGAACACTGCACGGCGGGATAGTGCATGGTAAGGAGGTGATCCAACCGCAGGTTCCCCTACGGTTACCTTGTTACGACTTCACCCCAGTCATGAATCACAAAGTGGTAAGCGCCCTCCCGAAGGTTAAGCTACCTACTTCTTTTGCAACCCACTCCCATGGTGTGACGGGCGGTGTGTACAAGGCCCGGGAACGTATTCACCGTGGCATTCTGATCCACGATTACTAGCGATTCCGACTTCATGGAGTCGAGTTGCAGACTCCAATCCGGACTACGACGCACTTTATGAGGTCCGCTTGCTCTCGCGAGGTCGCTTCTCTTTGTATGCGCCATTGTAGCACGTGTGTAGCCCTGGTCGTAAGGGCCATGATGACTTGACGTCATCCCCACCTTCCTCCGGTTTATCACCGGCAGTCTCCTTTGAGTTCCCGGCCGGACCGCTGGCAACAAAGGATAAGGGTTGCGCTCGTTGCGGGACTTAACCCAACATTTCACAACACGAGCTGACGACAGCCATGCAGCACCTGTCTCACAGTTCCCGAAGGCACCAAGCCATCTCTGGCAAGTTCTGTGGATGTCAAGACCAGGTAAGGTTCTTCGCGTTGCATCGAATTAAACCACATGCTCCACCGCTTGTGCGGGCCCCCGTCAATTCATTTGAGTTTTAACCTTGCGGCCGTACTCCCCAGGCGGTCGACTTAACGCGTTAGCTCCGGAAGCCACGAGTCAAGCTCACAGCCTCCAAGTCGACATCGTTTACGGCGTGGACTACCAGGGTATCTAATCCTGTTTGCTCCCCACGCTTTCGCACCTGAGCGTCAGTCTTCGTCCAGGGGGCCGCCTTCGCCACCGGTATTCCTCCAGATCTCTACGCATTTCACCGCTACACCTGGAATTCTACCCCCCTCTACGAGACTCAAGCCTGCCAGTTTCGGATGCAGTTCCCGGGTTGAGCCCGGGGATTTCACATCCGACTTGACAGACCGCCTGCGTGCGCTTTACGCCCAGTAATTCCGATTAACGCTTGCACCCTCCGTATTACCGCGGCTGCTGGCACGGAGTTAGCCGGTGCTTCTTCTGCGGGTAACGTCAATGACAGAGCGTATTAAGCTCCATCCCTTCCTCCCCGCTGAAAGTACTTTACAACCCGAAGGCCTTCTTCATACACGCGGCATGGCTGCATCAGGCTTGCGCCCATTGTGCAATATTCCCCACTGCTGCCTCCCGTAGGAGTCTGGACCGTGTCTCAGTTCCAGTGTGGCTGGTCATCCTCTCAGACCAGCTAGGGATCGTCGCCTAGGTGAGCCGTTACCCCACCTACTAGCTAATCCCATCTGGGTTCATCCGATGGTGTGAGGCCCGAAGGTCCCCCACTTTGGTCTTGCGACGTTATGCGGTATTAGCCACCGTTTCCAGTGGTTATCCCCCTCCATCGGGCAGATCCCCAGACATTACTCACCCGTCCGCCACTCGTCAGCGAAGCAGCAAGCTGCTTCCTGTTACCGTTCGACTTGCATGTGTTAGGCCTGCCGCCAGCGTTCAATCTGAGCCATGATCAAACTCTTCAATTAAAAGTCTGATGCTCAAAGAAAAACGTCGTAATGAATTACGTGTTCACTCTTCAAGACTTGATACTGCAAGATTTTTTTTGCGTATCCCGTCCGTGAGTGCCCACACAGATTGTCTGATAAATTGTTAAAGAGCGGTGCGACCGGCGCTTCGTGCCGTTGTCGCGAGGTGGCGTATATTACGCTTTCCTCTTTCAGAGTCAACCTCTTTTTCAGAAGTTTTTCTCCGGCGATTCAGAACTGCTGAACCACTCAACACCGCGTGGCGTAAGCCGTTGTGCCGTGTCGATGGAGGCGCATTATAGGGAGTTCTTCCGGCCTGACAAGTGCTAATTGCAAAAAAAATCCTGAACGCTCACATTTCATACATAACGTGTACAAACCGCGCGTTTTGTTAGCTAAACGCTAAAAAAATAGGCCTTGCGGCCTATTTTTTACTTTTACTGATGAGCAACGATAACGCCGTCGCGTACATCTATATGAATGGTTTTGCCCGGAAGCAGTTGTCCCGACAAGATTTGCTGTGCCAGCGGGTTTTCTACCTGTTGCTGAATCGCGCGTTTTAACGGACGAGCCCCGTAAACCGGATCGTAACCGTTCTGCCCCAATAGCTTCAGGGCTTCTTCTGACATATTTACCGTAAAGCCGCGCTCTTCCAGGCGTTTATACAGCCGTTGCAGCTGGATGCCAGCAATAGAAGCAATATGTTTCTCGCCCAGCGGATGGAACACCACCACTTCGTCGATGCGGTTAACAAACTCTGGACGGAAATGATGGCCAACAACCGTCATCACCAGATCTTTCATCGCGCTATAGTTCAGCTCACCGAAACGTTCCTGAATCAGATCGGAACCCAGGTTAGAAGTCATTATTACCACGGCATTGCGGAAATCGACTGTCCGTCCCTGCCCATCCGTCAGGCGTCCATCATCCAGCACCTGCAGTAAGATGTTAAATACATCAGGATGCGCTTTTTCCACTTCATCCAGCAGAATCACTGAGTAAGGCCGACGACGTACGGCTTCCGTGAGATAGCCGCCCTCTTCATAACCGACATAGCCCGGAGGCGCGCCCACCAGTCGTGAAACGGAATGTTTTTCCATAAACTCTGACATATCGATACGCACCATGGCGTCATCACTGTCAAACAGGAAATTAGCCAGCGCTTTGCATAGCTCGGTTTTACCTACCCCTGTTGGACCCAGGAACAGGAAAGAACCAATTGGACGGTTCGGGTCGGATAATCCTGCGCGGCTACGGCGTATAGCATTGGCAACGGCCTCTACCGCTTCATCCTGCCCGATAACACGCTGATGCAGATCCTGTTCCATACGCAGCAGTTTCTCACGCTCACCTTCCATCATGCGGGCGACAGGAATGCCGGTCCAGCGCGCCAGCACATCTGCAATCTCAACATCCGTTACGCGGTTACGCAGCAAACGCATGGTTTTCCCTTCGGACTGCGTGGCTGCCGCCAGTTGTTTTTCCAGCTCAGGTATTTTGCCGTACTGCAATTCAGACATTCGGCCCAGATCGCCAGAGCGACGTGCCTGTTCCAGCGCGATTTTCGCCTGTTCCAGTTCCGCTTTAATGGTCTGCGTGCCAGAGAGCGACGCTTTTTCCGCTTTCCACTCTTCTTCCAGCTCGGCGTATTCGCGCTCTTTTTGGTTAAGCTCATCCTCAAGCATTTCAAGGCGCTTCAGGCTGGCCTCATCCGACTCTTTCTTCAGCGCCTGCTGCTCCAGCTTCAGCTGAATAACGCGGCGTTCCAGACGATCCAGCGCCTCTGGTTTAGAGTCGATTTGCAAACGAATGCTGGACGCGGCCTCGTCGATCAGGTCAATGGCTTTATCCGGCAGCTGGCGATCGGCAATATAACGATGCGACAGCGTGGCGGCAGCAACAATGGCCGGATCGGTAATTTGCACATGGTGATGCAGCTCATAACGCTCTTTCAGGCCACGCAAAATAGCGATGGTATCTTCAACGCTGGGCTCAGCAACAAACACCTTCTGGAAACGGCGCTCCAGCGCAGCATCTTTTTCAATATACTGACGATACTCATCCAGCGTGGTCGCGCCAACGCAGTGCAGTTCACCACGCGCCAGCGCAGGCTTCAACATATTGCCCGCATCCATCGCGCCGTCGGCTTTGCCCGCGCCAACCATAGTATGCAGTTCGTCAATAAACAGAATGACGTTGCCTTCCTGTTTAGAGAGATCGTTCAGTACGCCTTTCAGTCGTTCTTCGAATTCACCGCGATATTTCGCACCGGCCACCAGCGATCCCATATCCAGCGCCAGGACGCGACGGCCTTTTAAGCCTTCCGGCACTTCACCGTTGACGATACGCTGCGCCAGTCCTTCAACAATCGCGGTTTTACCCACCCCAGGTTCGCCAATCAGCACTGGGTTATTTTTGGTACGACGCTGCAGCACCTGAATAGTACGGCGGATCTCTTCATCACGGCCGATAACCGGATCGAGTTTGCCCTGCTCCGCGCGTTCAGTCAGATCGATGGTGTATTTTTTCAGTGCCTGGCGCTGATCTTCAGCCCCTTGATCGTTCACGCTTTCCCCTCCACGCATTTGTTCGATAGCTTTCGTCAGCTTGTCGTTAGTGGCGCCGGCGGATTTCAGCAAATCAGCCAGCGAGCCGCGCGAATCAAGGGCAGCCAGAACAAATAATTCTGATGATATAAAATTGTCGCCGCGCTTTTGCGCCAGCTTGTCGCACAGGTTGAGTACCCGTACCAGATCGGCAGAAGGCTGAACGTCGCCGTCAGCACCTTCTACCTGTGGCAGACGGCTGATAGCCTGCTCCACACCGTTACGTAATCCGCCAACATCCACGCCTGCCGTAGTCAGTAAAGGACGGACAGTGCCGCCTTCCTGATTGAGCAAAGCACTCATCAAGTGAAGAGGTTCAATGAATTGGTTATCGCGCCCAAGGGCGAGGGATTGAGCATCGGCGAGCGCAAGCTGGAATTTGTTAGTAAGACGATCCAGACGCATGATTCCTCCCAATACAGGTCAAAATGCTACTGGAGATGAAATGAGGTCGACCCTCAGAATTTCAAGATGTTTGACCTGTATTATGGTGAAAAAAAGCGCACCCTGGATCGTCTTGTGGCGTAAGGTTATATCAGCCAGATCAAAGTTGCCATACGCCCGGTAGTACCGCTGCGTCGCCAGGAGAAAAAATGAGCAGATTCATGCCATGTACAGCGTCCACCCCCGCTAATTGCGCTGACCCCTTGCGCCATTAAACGTTGACGCGCCAGCAGCCACAAATCAGCATAAAACTTTGCACCAACGGGACGGAAAGCCTTCTCCGCCTGCGGATCGTGCGCAATAAAAGCGGCCCGGACTTCCGCACCGACTTCAAATGCCTCTGGCCCTATCGCCGGCCCCAGCCAGACATAAATGTCCTGAGGCCGAGCGGAAAACTGCCGCAGCGTATTTTCCAGGACGCCAGCACAGAGACCGCGCCAGCCCGCATGGGCCGCCGCGACCTCTTTTCCATCGACGGAGCAGAAAAGCACAGGCAGGCAATCCGCCGTCATTACTGCGCAAACCGTATTGGGCTGGTTGCTCCAGACCGCATCGGCCCGGCGCGTGGCCGGCATCGTCCCGTCAAGGCGCACCACGTCCGTTCCGTGTACCTGCTCCAGCCAATAAGGCATCGCAGGCAGTTCAACCATATCAACCAGACGTTGCCGGTTAGCCTGAACCGCTTCCGGCCGATCGCCGACGTGATCGCCAAGGTTAAGCGAATCCCAGGGCGCCGCGCTGACGCCGCCCGCACGCGTGGTGCTATAAGCGCGTACCGTGGCGGGTACCGGCCAGTCAGGAACAATCAGCTCGCTCATAGCCAGTCCAGCTGATCTTTGAACGCTTCCGTATCAGCTTTTAGCGCATCGATTAAATCAACCATATCCTGCGGCAACGGCGCATGCCATTCCATCTCAATACCGGTAATCGGATGATAGAGACGCAGCATCGTCGCATGCAAAGCCTGGCGATCAAAACTGCGTAGCGTAGCAATAAAGTCTTCAGACGCACCTTTCGGCGGACGAGGACGACCGCCATACAGCGGATCGCCCACCAGCGGATGGTTAATGTGCGCCATATGAACGCGGATTTGATGGGTACGGCCAGTTTCCAGGCGCAGGCGCAGGCGCGTATGCGCGCGGAAATGCTCCATAACGCGGTAATGCGTCACGGCATGTTTCCCCATCGGATGAACCGCCATATGGGTGCGTTTGGTTGAGTGACGGCTAATCGGCTCATCAACAATGCCACCCGCCGTCATGGTGCCGATGGCTACCGCTTCATACTCGCGCGTAATTTCACGCAGCTGCAATGATTCTACCAGATGCGTTTGCGCCGGTACGGTTTTCGCTACCACCATCAAACCGGTAGTATCTTTATCGAGACGATGGACGATGCCCGCACGCGGAACGTCAACAATTTCCGGGTAGTGATGCAGCAGTGCATTAAGCACGGTGCCGTCCGGGTTGCCCGCGCCGGGATGCACGACCAGATCGCGCGGCTTGTTGATGACCAGAATATGCTCATCTTCATAAACGATATTTAAAGGAATATCCTGCGCTTCCCAGCGCGCTTCTTCTTCAATTTCCGCCTGTATTGCCACGGCTTCGCCGCCCAATACCTTTTCTTTAGGCCTGTCAATGATGCTACCGTTGACGCTCACGCGACGATCGAGGATCCACTCTTTTATGCGCGAACGCGAATAATCAGGGAACAATTCCGCCAAAGACTGATCTAAGCGTTGTCCGAGTTGCGATTCGGAAACCGTTGCGGTGAGTTTTACTTGTTGTGCCATAAACAGCTTCTTCGTTAACGTTGGGTTTTCACGGCGATGCCGTTTAATATAATGTGCTATCGTACCTGGTCACTATCGGGAGCTAAACGGACAGCTTCCGCAATAACACACTCTGAGGATAATCAAATCGTCATGACGCGTATGAAATATCTGGTGGCTGCAGCCACGTTGAGCCTGGCTCTTGCGGGTTGTTCAAGCTCTAAGGATCAAGTGCCTGACAGTCCGCCTTCTGAGCTTTATGCAACGGCTCAGCAAAAACTGCAGGACGGTAACTTTAAAGGCGCAATAACGCAACTGGAAGCGCTGGATAACCGCTATCCATTTGGTCCTTACGCCCAACAAGTTCAGCTGGATCTCATCTACGCTTACTATAAAAATGCCGACCTGCCGATGGCACAAGCTGCCATCGATCGCTTTATGCGTCTGAACCCGACACATCCAAACATTGATTATGTTCTGTATATGAAAGGCCTGACGGATATGGCGCTGGACGATTCCGCGCTGCAAGGTTTCTTCGGTGTCGATCGTTCCGATCGCGATCCCGAACATGCGCGCGCTGCCTTCCGTGACTTTTCTCAGCTGTTACGTACTTATCCAAACAGCCAGTATGCTACCGATGCGCGCAAGCGTCTGGTCTATCTGAAGGATCGGCTGGCGAAATATGAGCTGTCCGTAGCGCAATTCTACACGAAACGCGAAGCCTATGTCGCGGTAGTGAATCGCGTTGAGCAAATGCTAAAAGATTATCCTGATACGCAGGCGACACGCACCGCGCTGCCGCTGATGGAAAATGCCTATCGTAAACTGCAGCTGAATGCCGAAGCAGAAAAAGTCGCGAAAATTATCGCGGCCAACCAGGCCTGATTCAGCGCCAGACAAAAAAGCAGCCTGCGGGCTGTTTTTTTGTCTATAAAAACAGCAACTTTTAATTAATTCCTTATTGTTAACCCATCAAGTCTGCCGCGCGAAAAAGCGTTCTACAAGCGGTTTCAGCACATTTACCGTCGCCCCTCACACATTTCATTTCTTTGACAAAACGTGACAGGTCAATGTGATTTCCATCACAAAAATAACCTCCCTGCACGGTATGCTAAACTTACTAAGACGGCAATGACAGAGAGGTAAACATGATGATTATGAACATTACCAGTAAACAAATGGAAATCACCCCCGCTATCCGCCAGCATGTCGAAGACCGTCTCTCCAAGCTCGAAAAGTGGCAAACCCATCTGATCAATCCGCATATTGTTCTGTCAAAAGAACCAAAAGAATATGTTGCCGACGCAACGATCAATACGCCTAATGGCCCGCTGGTCGCCAGCGCCGCTCATGAAGATATGTATGCCGCTATTAATGAGCTAATCGGTAAACTGGAACGCCAGCTGAATAAGGTTCAGCATAAAGGCGAAGCGCGCCGTGCCACCGCCAGCGTGAAAGGTTTAACTCCCGTCGATGAAGAATAAGTGCCAGCGCGCCCGGCCTTCTTTGGGCGCGATTAGCAACGACGACGCGCCTGCGGGCGCGTTTTTTATTGACAGCAGCAAAACGCTACGGTTACTTTAACCGCACTATCAGCCGCGAGTTCTATGATGAAATTTCCGTTTTTCTTCGCTTTCTTTTTTACCTTCCCCTGAACCGGGAGGCGTTTCGTCGCAGAAAAAAGAAAGCGAAGACGAACAGCAAAGCCTCCCAAACGGGGGGCTTTTTTATTATGGACATCTGACAGGTAACGCTATGAAACCGGAAAATCCGTTATTGGCCCTGCGCGATAAAATTAGCGCCATTGATGAAAAATTACTGGGCTTGCTCTCTGAGCGGCGGGCGCTGGCGATTGAAGTCGCAAAGGCGAAAATGGCCACGCATCGGCCAATACGCGATATCGAGCGTGAGCGCGATTTACTTGAACGCCTTATCACACTCGGCAAAACCCACCAGCTTGACGCGCATTACATCACCCGTTTATTTCAGCTTATTATCGAAGATTCCGTTCTTACTCAGCAGGCGCTACTGCAAAAACAGCTGAACCAGACCAATCAGCAATCGGCACGCATCGCCTTTCTGGGCCCCAAAGGTTCCTATTCCCACCTGGCCGCACGCAAATATGGCGCGCGCCATTTCACCCATGTTATCGAAAGCGGCTGTCAAAAATTTCAGGACATTATTCAGCAAGTAGAGAGCGGTCAGGCTGATTACGCCGTATTGCCGATTGAAAATACCAGTTCCGGTTCAATTAACGACGTTTATGACCTGTTACAGCAGACCAGCCTGTTTATTGTGGGCGAAATGACGGTGCCTATCGATCACTGCGTTCTGGTCACCGGCTCCACCGATTTACAGCAAATCGAAACGGTTTACAGCCATCCGCAGCCTTTCCAGCAGTGCAGCCAGTTTATTAACCGCTTCCCGCACTGGAAAATCGAATATACCGAAAGTACCGCCGCGGCAATGGAAAAAGTCGCAGCACTTAATTCGCCGAAAGTTGCCGCTCTGGGCAGCGAGGCGGGCGGCGCGCTGTATAACCTTCAGGTACTGGAACGCAACCTGGCAAATCAACAGCAGAACATCACGCGCTTTATTATTCTGGCGCGCAAGCCTGTCGATGTGTCCGCACAGGTTCCGGCTAAAACAACGCTGATTATGGCAACCGGGCAGCAATCCGGTGCGCTGGTTGAAGCGCTGCTGGTGCTGCGCCAACACAATCTCATTATGAGTAAACTTGAGTCGCGTCCGATTAACGGCAATCCATGGGAAGAGATGTTTTATCTGGATGTACAGGGAAATCTACGCACTAATGAAATGCAGCAAGCGATTCAGGAGCTGCGTGCTATTACCCGTTCCTTAAAAGTTTTAGGCTGCTATCCGGGCGAGAATGTTGTACCGGTCGAGCCACAATAATTGGCCTGGCGAGCCGGACATCTCTGTCCGGCTCTATTTCATATCAAACATACCCATCAACAGCATAAGTCAGCAGCGCAATAATTCCTGAATCCGACTTTATACCCTTTATAACCTCCTCTCGCCATTACTGCTCTGACCCACAGTAAATCAGCAAAATGAAGTCATCCTTCTTTTCCTGCTGACGGCATTCATATTTGTTAAAACTTAAAAAACATTAAAAATCAATTAATTATTAAGAATATCGCCGCTTGCCGCTTGCGGTTCATGTCCATATGCCAGGCTTAATTAACAGCTAATCATCGGGATTAGCGCGCTATGAATAACAAGGAGGCTAAATGGAACGCTTCAGCAATAAAGTGGTAATCGTGACCGGTGCAGGTTCAGGTATTGGCGCGGCAAGCGCCCGACGTTTTGCCGAAGAAGGCGCGCACGTTGTATTAGTCGGCCGCACCAGGGAAAAGCTGAATAATACTTTCGCTACGTTAAAAGCGGGAGACCATCTGGTTGTGGTTGCTGATGTTTCGCAACGGGAAGACGTTGAAGCGCTGGCTGAGCAGGTACAACAGCAATATGGCCATGCCGATGTGTTGTTAAACAATGCCGGGGTAACTACGTCAGGAAAAATCCATCAGGCCAGCGATGAAGACTGGAAAAAAGTGATGTCTACCGATCTTGATGGCGTTTTCTATTGTACCCGCGCCTTTATGCCTCTGCTGCTGAAAAGCCGCGGGAACGTGATTAATATTTCTTCTGTGTCTGGTCTGGGCGGCGACTGGGGGATGAGCATTTATAATGCGGCGAAAGGCGCTATCACTAACTTTACCCGCTCTCTGGCGATGGATTACGGCAAAGATGGCGTGCGCGTTAATGCCATCTGCCCCGGTCTGACCATCACCGATATGACGGAAGATATGAAGCAGAATGCGCAGCTGATGGCGAAGTTTAACGAGCGTATCGCACTTGGCCGACCGGGCGAAGCGGAAGAGATTGCCGCAGCCATTGCCTTCCTGGCCAGCGACGATGCGCGCTATATTACCGGCGTTAATTTACCGGTTGATGGTGGCATCACGGCTTCAAACGGTCAGCCGCCACAGGCGTAAGGCCGTAAAGAAAGCGGTTATTACGGTGGCTCAGGTGCGCTCCTGTCTCCGCAAGCTGTGAGACTATCATCAGCCTGCTATCACAGCGCCCTGTGCCAGCCTTAGCAAAAAATAAGCTCGTAAAAAAGCCCGCCATTTCGGCGGGCTTTAATATTTCAGCTTCAATCTTAAACCCGATTGTCATTCGCCGAGCGCAACAGGGAACGACTCTCCAGCATAAAGCGCGGCGCATAATCCCCAAACCACTGCTCTACCTTGCGGAAGCTATCGATAAAGCCCTGTTTATCGCTCTGCTCCAGTAAAGCAATAGCCTCGCCAAAGCGCTGGTAGTAACGCTTGATCAGCGCCAGGTTACTTTCTGATGACATAATAATATCGGCGTAGAGCTGCGGATCCTGCGCAAACAGACGTCCGACCATAGCCAGTTCCAGACGATAAATCGGCGATGAGAGTGCCAGCAGTTGCTCAAGCTGGACATTCTCTTCCGCCAGATGAAGGCCATAGGCAAAAGTGGCAAAGTGCCGCAACGCCTGAATAAAGGCCATGTTCTGATCGTGTTCGACGGCACTGATGCGATGCAAACGAGCGCCCCAGACCTGAATCTGCTCAAGGAACCACTGGTAAGCTTCCGGTTGACGCCCATCGCACCACACAACAACCTGCTTCGCCAGGCTGCCGCTGTCAGGACCAAACATCGGATGCAGACCTAATACCGGGCCGCGATGTGCGGCAAGCATCGCCTGTAAGGGCCGATTTTTTACCGACGCAATATCGACCAAAATACAATCATCCGGCAGCGGCGGCAGCTGACTAATCACCTGTTCGGTGAGATGAATAGGGACGCTGACGATGACCATACCCGCGTCCTGTAACAGCAAAGGCGCCTGCTCCCACTCTTCCTTATCAAGGATTTTTACCCGATAGCCGGAAAGCGTCAGCATCTTCTCAAACAGCTGCCCCATACGGCCTTTGCCACCGACAATCACCACCGGACGCAGATCGGGACAAAGCGTTTTGAAGCCCTTATCGTTTTCGCTGGAGTAAGATTCGCGCATAACGCGACGCAGTACATCCTCAATTAAATCGGGCGGCACGCCGAGCGCTTCCGCTTCTTTACGCCGCGAGGCCAGCATGGACGCTTCACGTTCCGGCACATAAATCGGCAATCCATAACGGCTTTTCACTTCTCCGACTTCGGCCACCAGCTCCAGCCGCTTCGCCAGTAAATCGAGCAGCGCTTTATCTACTTCATCAATTTGATCGCGCAGCGCGGTCAGTTCAGCCACCATCTTGTTCAACTCTCCTGTGACAAACGCGTCGCCAGTACGCCGCTTAAATCCTGATGAATTTGCTGCAGTAACTGTGCGGTCGTTTCCCAGCTAATGCAGGCATCGGTAACCGATACACCATAACGCATTTCGCTGCGCGGTTGTTCAGAAGACTGGTTGCCTTCAATAATATTGCTTTCCAGCATCAGGCCGATAATCGAGCGGTTGCCGTCTCTGATTTGCGCGACGGCGGATTCAGCCACAGATGGCTGACGGCGATAATCTTTATTTGAGTTTCCGTGACTGCAATCGATCATCAGCGATGGGCGCAGCCCCGCTTTGAGCATCTCATTCTCACACTGTGCGACATCTGCCGGGCTGTAGTTAGGCGTTTTACCGCCGCGCAAAATGACATGACCATCAGGGTTGCCCTGCGTCTGGAGCAGACAAACCTGACCCGCCTGATTGATGCCAACAAAGCGGTGCGGCATAGCAGCAGCGCGCATTGCGTTAATGGCAGTGCCCAGACTGCCATCAGTACCGTTTTTAAAGCCAACCGGCATAGAGAGGCCGGAAGCCATCTCGCGGTGCGTCTGTGACTCAGTGGTGCGCGCGCCAATCGCCGACCAGCTAAAAAGATCGCCCAGATATTGTGGACTGTTAGGATCAAGCGCTTCCGTAGCCAGCGGTAATCCCATTTCAACCAAACTTACCAGCAGCTGTCGGGCAATATGCAGTCCCGCCTCAACGTCAAACGAGTTATCCATATAAGGATCGTTAATTAACCCTTTCCAGCCTACGGTAGTGCGAGGTTTTTCGAAATAGACGCGCATGACGATATATAGCTGATCCTTCAGCTGTTCAGAAAGATCTTTCAGATGACGGGCATAAACAAGCGCAGCTTCAGGATCGTGAACAGAACAAGGGCCGCAAACCACTAATAACCGATGATCGCGTCCGGCAATAATGTCAGAGATGGTTTGGCGCGAGGCGGCAACCTCTTGTTCAAGTTGCGCATTCAGCGGGAATTTCTGTTTCAGCTGTTCCGGTGTAATCAAAACCTGTTCTGCGGCGATATGCACATTGTTCAACGCGTCTTTCTGCATGCTGGCGATCCTCAGTTTGGCCTTTTCGTCATTGCGATGAGGAAAGCAATGTAACACAAAGGGTACAGAAGCACACCATGATGTACATATTTTTTACCACATAAAAATAGACCTCAAAGACTTCAAATTTAAACTAACTAAAATCATAGACTTGGATATATAAAACAAAATCCACCGCACTAATTGTCGTAAATTAATATTTACAAAAGAATAAAACTCAACTTCTGAAAAACGTTAACCGGCCCCATGTCCCAGCCAGTAAAATAAGTAACAATACTATTTCCAACAATCGCTTACTCTGCTCCAGTCGAGTCCGGCAGCCGGTAAAATACGTTACGGAGAAGATATGGACATTTATTTGCGCCCTATGCTGGTATCTGATGCGGTCGATTATGCGGCGGCCGTTAATGAAAGTTTATCCTCCTTACAACCGTGGATGGTCTGGGCGCATGAGGATTATCAACGGGAAGAAGCGGTAGACTGGTTTCGCTGGATCGATCGCCAGCGGGAAAAAGGCGAAGCAAATGAAATGGGGATCTTCGCAACTGCTGACGATCGTTTCCTTGGTGCCGCCGGCATCCGTTATGCGCAGAATCCCGCAGAACTGAGCGCTATTGGATACTGGGTACGGCAGAAAGAGCAGCGTAAAGGCGTGGCGCGCCAGGCGGTATTACAACTCGCTCACGAAGGCTTCCGTCGCCCCGCGATTAAAACCATTGAAATCCTGGCGGCGGAAAATAACTACGCCAGCCGCGCTGTTGCCCTGAGCAGCGGCGCGCATTTTATCGACTTTCGTTATGGATTGATCGTGCTGGCTGAGGGGCCCGTTAACGCCGCGATTTATCATCTGCGGCGTGAAGATTTTATACCGGGAAATCCCTTAATTAACCGATAGTGTCTTCCCTGACCGACGTAGACTGGTTTTAAGACCCTTACGAAACCTTTCCCTGCTCTTCCCTCTTTTTATCTGGCAGAGCAGGATGTTGCATTAAGCAAACTTCTTGCGCCTGCCGCAGGCGTACTGCCCGTACTTACGTATTCTTTAACGGCCACTCGCCCGACGCTTCCGCCACTTTTTGCTGCGCCTGAAGTGCGCTCAGCTCCTCGGGAGAACTGGCTCGACTGATGGCTGAATGAAAGCTTGCCTGGCTGCTGGCGCTTTTCGGACGTGCGATAAAAGCGCTGCCGGGACTGGCCTGAGAGGCATCGCCAGCGCGTGAAGAAGAAGCCACCGTCTGATTAGCTGGCTGCCTCAGTTTGCCAAGAGGAATGTTATCCGTATAGCCGGACGGCGCCGCATCATCGACGGAGGCCGATTCTTCGCTCCGTCGCTCCAGCTCTGCAGCCACCGGATTGCCAGGGCGCGAGATCGTTGCCGCACTTTCTCCCGTATTTTCCTTACGTCTGGGGTTATTCATATCCAGCCTTGGATGATTATCAAAGAAGCTGTCTATTGCTTTTTCATTCGTATCGACGGGCTTCCCGGCAATAGTTCCCGCTACCCCCTGTGCAGCATAGGCGGTCGCCGCCCCGACAAAGTTTACCAGTTGCTCTACCGCCTGCTGCGACGTAACGTTCTTTGTCGCGTCCTGCATGGCATGGCGAGTCATATTCCGTAAACTATTCACGCCCGCCAGACCAGCGCCAAGCGTCATGGTTTCTGCAACCATATTGCCGGAAAGAATGTTCATGCCGCCCTGGGTTAACTGACGCGGCGAGATTAGCCCCTGCGCAGCGGCAGCTAACCGTTTAGCGCCGCCTTTTAACATTTGCTCGCTGATGCTGGTTTCATCAAGCGCCTTGAACCTTTCTTTCCAGTCGGTACGCCCCAACAAAAACTCGGCGCCGTGCAGCGCATTATTTCGGTTCTGCACCACTCCGCTAAGGGCGCCTCCCGCCACGGTTAATGGCGTACTGGTTGCCGTATTAGCCGCGTACTGCTGCGTTTTCGACAGGCCAGCTACGCCGGTCGCAACCAGGCCGGTTACCACGTTACGTGCGTTATATCCGGTTCCACCTAAAACCGCCTGCTTCATGTTATGGCCCAGTCCTTCACGGTGTTTAACCACTTGCTGCATGGCCGGCTCCAGCTTATCCATTTCCGCATCCATCCATTTAGTATCATGCTGGGCATTCGCCGAGACTTTATCCCAGAACGCTTTCAACACCATGGCGGAGCCCCCGCCAATAGCGCCGTTAATCGCCTCGGCGGTCAACGTACCCTCAGCGAAACCAAAATAGCTGTTGGCTACCTTGGCCAGCTTATCGGCTGGAAAAGAAGAGGTCGCAAAGGCGACGGCTCCCAGCGCGCTCTTGGCTGCCTCAGTAATATCATCCATTTTATCCCCCTTCCCTAATACGCCGCGCGCGCTGTCCTGGTTATATCCCATTTCATGCAGCCCGGTGGCGCGCGAATTAACCAACTCCTCCATACCTTCACCGGCAGTGAAATATTCCCTCATCAGATTTTTCAGCTCGGTAATGTTCTTCTGGCGCTGCGCATCTATGCCCGCCGCCGCTACGTTACCTGAATGCCCGGCGCCGCCAGCAGCGCTACTGCGCGCGCCTTGCGTCTGGCTATGGCCACCCGCGGCATCGGTCTGGTTATTGAGTGGTCGAGAGAAATTTTGCGCCGCAGGTTGACGCTGAATACCGTTAGTCATGTTCGATAGACTCCAGTGTTGAATAAACAACGATCACGTAACGGAAAGGCATCCGCCACGTGCGACTGTCGAAGGCAGCAAGCCTTCACTCGTGTTTGCCTGGTGAAAAGAACATCAGTACAACTTACACACGATTCGCCTTATGTAGCCCGTAAGGAGAAGAGGTTCCGGCATTTATGACATTTTTTATACAACTGTCGGCTGGCGCAGTTAATTCATGGGGAGGGAGGCTGAACGCCGTTTTGTTTTGGCATAAAAAAAGGGCTGGCTTTACGCCAACCCCTTTATTGCTATTAACTTTTAGATGTCGCTTGCGCGAATACTTAGTTAAGACGCTCTTTGATACGAGCTGCTTTACCAGTACGGTCACGCAGGTAGTACAGTTTCGCTTTACGCACGGCACCACGACGTTTCACGGTGATGCTGTCAACAACTGGGGAGTGAGTCTGGAATACACGCTCAACACCTTCGCCGTTGGAAATTTTGCGAACAGTGAATGCAGAGTGCAGACCGCGGTTACGAATAGCGATAACCACGCCCTCGAATGCCTGCAGACGCTTTTTAGAACCTTCAACGACCCATACTTTCACTTCCACGGAATCACCCGGACGGAAAGAAGGTACGTCCTGCTTCATCTGCTCTTGTTCGATTTGCTTGATAATGTTGCTCATAATTAAATCTCTTATCCTGGGTAAACTGATCGTATCGGAAGGCTAGCCTTCCGCATCATCGTTTTGTTGCGCATTGAATTCCCGTTGGAACTCGCTTAGCAACTTTGCTTGCTCTTCAGTCAGAGCCAGGTTTTCCAGAAGTTCAGGTCTTCTAAGCCAGGTACGGCCAAGCGACTGTTTCAGGCGCCAGCGGCGAATTTCAGCATGGTTGCCCGACAGCAATACTGACGGAACCTCCAGCCCTTCCAACACTTCAGGACGGGTATAGTGAGGACAGTCCAGCAACCCTTCGGAAAACGAATCTTCCTCGGCTGACGCCTGCTTGCCCAGTACGCCAGGTATAAACCGGGCGACGGAATCAATCAACGTCATTGCTGGCAGCTCACCGCCGCTGAGAACGTAATCCCCAATCGACCATTCTTCATCGATTTCAGTCTGGATCACGCGCTCATCGATCCCTTCGTAGCGACCGCATACCAGAATTAATTTCTGCTGCGTCGCCAGTTCGCAAACTCCATCTTGATCGAGTTTGCGCCCCTGAGGTGACAGATAAATCACCTTAGCGCCCTCTCCCGCCGCTGCTTTCGCTGCGTGGATGGCATCCCGCAAGGGTTGTACCATCATCAGCATTCCCGGACCGCCGCCGTAGGGACGATCGTCCACGGTGCGATGCCGGTCGTGCGTGAAGTCACGAGGACTCCAGCTCTGAACGCTGAGCAGGCCATTTTTTACTGCCCGGCCAGTTACCCCGTAATCGGTAATTGCACGAAACATCTCTGGAAACAGGCTAATAACACCAATCCACATAGAGTTCGCCGTTGGATTACCGTTTTGTTCGGAGGTCAAAAACCAGGATCCCAATCTACTTCAATGGTGCCGGTAGTGAGATCGACTTTCTTGATAACCTGTTCATCAAGAAACGGAATTAACCGCTCTTTCACACCGAACGCATCTTTCAGGTTTGCCTTAACGACCAGTACGTCGTTTGAACCGGTTTCCATCAAATCAATGACTTTACCCATTTCATAGCCGTCAGTAGTAACTACCTTGCAACCCATCAGGTCTTTCCAGTAGTAATCACCCTCTTCCAGCTCCGGCAACTGCGCGGAGTCGACTAAAATTTCACAGTTAGTCAACTGAGCCGCCGCATCACGATCATCAATGCCTTTGACTTTGATGATGATGTCCTGATTGTGGTGCTTCCAGCTTTCCAGCTCAATCTGCTGCCATTTACCGGCGCGTTGAATGAACCAGGGCTGGTAGTCAAAGATGCTGTCGGCATCTTCGGTGGAAGAAAACACTTTGAGCCAACCACGAATGCCGTAGGCCGCTCCCATTTTCCCCAGCGTGACGGGATTAACGGGAGGCTGTGTGGCGAGTTGTTTGCTCATGCTAACCACCGTGACAGATTAAGCTGCTTTTTTAGCTTCTTTGATCAGCGCGTTAACGCGATCGGACAGCGTTGCACCCTGGCCAACCCAGTGTTCAATACGATCCAGGTCCAGACGCAGCGCTTCAGCCTGACCAGATGCGATCGGGTTGAAGAAGCCTACACGCTCAATGAAACGACCATTGCGTGCGTTACGGCTGTCAGTAACGACAACCTGATAGAACGGACGCTTTTTCGCGCCGTGACGTGCCAAACGAATTGTTACCATAACATCCTCTTCAGTTAATAAAACAACCGGGCCCCATCGAGGAACGGGGCCCGGGTGTCGTATAAAAAGCCCGAAAATTTTACTCATTTTGGCGCAAAAAGCAATCTAAACTGAGCAACCCTTCGGGACTTTACAATGAAACAGCTTAACGCCCCGGAAAGCCCGGCGGCATCATGCCCTTCATTCCGCGCAGCATTTTCGCCATACCGCCCTTTTTCATCTTTTTCATCATGCGCTGCATATCGTCAAACTGCTTCAGCATGCGGTTGACATCCTGCACCTGCATCCCGGAACCGGCAGCGATACGACGTTTGCGTGAACCTTTGATAATCTCAGGTTTTTCACGCTCCTTGCGCGTCATGGAGTTAATCATCGCCTCCATGCGCACCAGCACTTTGTCATCCATCTGCGACTTAACGTTGTCGGGCAGCTGGCCCATGCCGGGGAGCTTGCCCATCAGGCTGGCCATGCCGCCCATATTGCGCATCTGCTTCAGCTGTTCCAGGAAGTCGTTCAGGTCGAAACCGTCGCCTTTCTTCAGCTTATTAGCCAGCTTTTCAGCCTGCGCGCGGTCAACCTTACTTTCTATATCCTCGATCAGCGACAGCACGTCGCCCATGCCAAGAATACGTGAGGCAAGACGATCGGGATAAAACGGCTCCAGCGCCTCGGTTTTCTCGCCGACGCCCATAAACTTAATCGGCTTGCCGGTGATATGACGAATGGACAGCGCGGCGCCGCCACGAGCATCGCCGTCGACTTTAGTCAGGATCACGCCGGTTAACGGCAGCGCCTCGTTAAAGGCTTTCGCGGTATTCGCCGCATCCTGACCAGTCATGGCATCGACCACAAACAGGGTTTCCACCGGATTAATCGCGGCGTGTACCTGTTTGATTTCGTCCATCATCGCTTCATCCACATGCAGACGACCGGCGGTATCCACCAGCAGCACATCGTAGAATTTTAGCTTTGCTTCTTTTAGCGCGTTGTTGACGATATCAACCGGTTTTTGACTCAGATCGGATGGACAGAAATCAACGCCAACCTGCTGCGCCAGCGTTTCCAGCTGTTTAATCGCCGCCGGGCGATAAACGTCGGCAGAAACAACCAGCACTTTTTTCTTGTGCTTTTCACGCAGGAACTTACCCAGCTTACCGACGCTGGTGGTTTTACCGGCGCCCTGCAAGCCCGCCATCAGCACCACGGCTGGCGGCTGCGCGGCCAGGTTAAGCGCATGGTTTTCTGAACCCATCGCTTCAACCAGCTCATTACGCACGATCTTGATAAACTCCTGACCTGGCGTCAGGCTCTTATTAACTTCGTGCCCTACCGCGCGCTCTTTTACGCGGTTAATAAATTCACGGACCACCGGCAGCGCAACGTCCGCTTCCAGCAGCGCCATCCGCACTTCGCGCAGGGTTTCTTTGACGTTCTCTTCGGTCAGCCTTCCGCGGCCGCTGATATTTCGCAGGGTTTGCGACAATCGATCGGTTAAATTATCAAACATTGTCTCTCGCTCAACATAATACAGAGCCGCCTGGGCGACACAATGCGGCGGATTATAACACGAAGCCTTACCGATCTCTGCAATCGACAATGAGAACGTTTGGAGCAAACTCTGGCTGGCGCTATACTGCGTTTTTCTTCATCTTTCCGGTATTTGACCACACTCTATGTCTGCTTTTGCGATTCTGGCGCTCTTTGCCTACTCATTTAGCCTTGCCCTGATTATTCCCAGCCTGCTGCGGAATAACGGCGCCTGGCGACGAATGGCCGTGCTTTCGGCAACGCTGGCGCTGGCGGCTCATGCGGTTGCGTTACAGCAGCGCATTTTCGTCAATGGCGCACAAAATCTTAGCCTGCTAAACATTGCATCGCTGGTCAGCCTGCTGATTTGCATTATTATGACTATTGTCGCGTCGCGTAATCGCGGCTGGCTGCTGCTGCCGATTGTTTACAGCTTTGCGCTGATTAATCTCGCCTTCGCGACCTTTGTGCCGAATGCGTTTATTACGCATCTGGAAACGACGCCCGGCATGATGATTCATATTGGACTGGCGCTTTTTGCCTACGCCACGTTGATTATCGCCGCGCTATACGCGCTGCAACTGGCCTGGATAGATTACCAACTGAAAAATAAGCGTCTCGCCTTCAGCAACGATATCCCCCCGTTGATGACGATTGAACGCAAAATGTTTCATATTACTCAGGTTGGCGTCGTGCTGCTGACGCTGGTTCTCTGCACCGGCCTGTTTTATATGAAGAATCTGTTTTCGCCGGAGAATGTCGATAAGGCAGTGCTGTCGATTTTGGCCTGGTTTGTTTATATCGTTTTGCTCTGGGGACACTATCATGAAGGCTGGCGTGGACGCCGCGTCGTTTGGTTTAACTGCGGCGGCGCGCTGCTGTTGACCATGTCTTACTTCGGCAGTCGCGTTTTACAGCATCTGCTTACCCACTGATTGACCACAAGGATTTCGCGTTGGAACACGTTTCAACCACCACTCTGATTATTACGCTGATTGTGATGATTCTGGTCTCGGCTTACTTTTCCGGTTCCGAGACCGGCATGATGACACTTAACCGTTACCGGCTGCGGCACAGAGCCAAAAACGGCAACCGCAGCGCCCGTCGCGTTGAAAAACTGCTGCGCCGTCCCGATCGCCTGATAAGCCTGGTGCTGATCGGCAATAACCTGGTGAATATTCTCGCCTCGTCGCTGGCGACGATTCTGGGCATGCGTTTATACGGCAATGCCGGCGTGGCTATTGCGACCGGCGTGCTGACATTTGCCGTCCTGGTTTTTGCCGAAGTCCTGCCAAAAACCATTGCCGCGCTCTACCCGGAAAAAGTTGCCTATCCCAGCAGCCTGCTGCTGGGCCCGCTGCAAATTATCATGATGCCGCTGGTATGGCTGTTGAACACTATTACTCGCCTGCTGATGCGTATGGTCGGCATCAAATCTGACGGCTCCATCAGCTCGGCGCTAAATAAAGATGAGTTGCGCACGCTGGTTTACGAATCACGTTCGCAGATCTCCCGCCGCCATCAGGAAATGCTGTTGTCGGTGCTGGATTTAGAGAAAGTTAATGTTGATGACATTATGGTTCCGCGTAATGAGATCGTTGGCATCAATATCAACGATGACTGGAAATCGATTGAACGTCAGGTTTCGCATTCTCCGCATGGCCGTATCGTCCTGTACCGGGATTCACTGGACGATGCCGTAGCCATGCTGCGTGTACGTGAGGCCTGGCGCATGATGACCGAGAAGAAAGAGTTCACGAAAGAGAACCTGCTGCGCGCCGCGGACGAGATCTACTATGTGCCGGAAGGGACGCCGCTTAACATGCAGCTGGTTAAATTCCAGCGCAACAAGAAAAAGGTCGGACTGGTGGTAGATGAGTACGGCGATATTAAAGGGCTGGTCACTATCGAAGATATTCTTGAAGAGATCGTCGGGGATTTTACCACCTCAATGTCGCCTTCGCTGGCTGAAGAGGTGATGCCGCAAAGCAATGGTTCGGTATTGATTGAAGGCAGCGCAAACGTGCGGGAAATTAACAAAGCCTTTAACTGGCATTTGCCTCAGGAAGAAGCGCGCACGATTAACGGAATGCTGCTGGAAGAACTTGAAGAGATTCCATTGCCGGGTACCCGAATTCAGATAGAAGACTATGACGTCGATATTCTGGACGTGCAGGATAACAGGGTGAAGCAGGTCAGAGTGACGCCGCAACAGCCGCTGAAAGCCAGCGTGGGATCGTAAGCCAGCCTGAAGACGCGCGACGCTACCGCCAAAGAGAATAATCCAGACATAAAAAGGGTCGCCGATGCGACCCTTTTTTGTCCGTGCCAATCAGTGAATTTCCAGCTCTTTCAGTTTATCTTTCGGCAGCGCCAGCTCTTCGTTATGGTTAACGCGCACGTCATGCTCCAGGATGTGACGCGCGATATCTTTCGCCTCATCCAGTGAGTGCATCTGGTAAGTGCCGCACTGATATTCATTGAGTTCCGGGATCTGGTTCTGATCGTTGACCTTCAGAACATCATTCATTGCCGCTTTCCAGGCGTCAGCAACGCGCTGCTCAGCCGGCGTGCCAATCAGGCTCATATAAAAACCGGTACGGCAGCCCATGGGTGAAATATCGATAATTTCCACGCCGTCACCGTTCAGATGGTTACGCATAAAACCTGCAAACAGGTGTTCCAGCGTGTGTATACCGCGCTCTGGCATCACTTCTTTATTTGGCACGCAGAAACGCAGGTCAAATACAGTGATGGTATCGCCATGAGGAGTGTTCATGGTTTTCGCTACGCGAACTGCCGGTGCGGCCATACGCATATGATCGACGGTAAAACTGTCCAGTAATGGCATATCGTTACCTCAGCTAAAAATTTTTTTGTGAACGATGAAACTTTTCGGTTCGCCGTGCGTCTGAATAAGTGAAAGACGCGCATTTGTTATCATCATCCCTGACAACAGAGATGTTAATTTGGCCACAGTGATGTGGCCTTTTTCTTTTCTACCCTTTCTTGCTCGCCAGAAACGCTTCAAAACTCAGCTTATCCGCCGCTTCCAGCTCCTGTTGCGCATTGCGCGAACGTAGCGCTTCCTGGGTAAAATCTTCTGCGCTCAGCACCTGTAGCGGTTCTTCCGTCAGCATCTGACGATACTGCTCGGCCAGCGCCAGACCGGTTCCGCTGATCCCGTTATCCAGCATCGCTTGTAAAATACGTGCTGAATAAGTTAGTTCAGGATCGTCGAAAGAAGCGACTAACCGATCGCAAACTTGTTGGTAATCAGGCGAACCGGATTGGCTATCAAGCACTTCCGCCACACGTTTCAGATCGGCATACAGTGCTTTGCCAACCACATCCAACGGCTGGCGTGCATCTTCACAGCCCATGCCAATGGTTTGCCCCGGCTTACGCCCTTCCAGAATGACACGATTCCAGTTTTTACGCGCGCATTGTAGCTCGGCGCTGCTCATTTCCGGCGCGTCCGCAAGAGTACACCAAATCAGGAACAGATCGAGGAAGCGCACCTGGGTTTCATCAACGCCAACCGGCGAGAAAGGGTTAATATCGAGCGAACGCACTTCAATATATTCAATGCCGCCGCGCGCCAGCGCATCAGACGGCGCTTCGCCTGAACGCGTAACACGCTTAGGCCGAATCGGCGCATACAGCTCGTTTTCAATCTGCAATACGTTGGTATTCAGCTGCAGCCAGCGCCCTTCTTCATCTTTTACGCCCATGCGCGCATATTCTTCAGACGGCGTTTTGATTGCCTTTTTCAGTGCCTCGACATAGCCGTCCAGCGTATTAAAGGTGATACCGAGATTACTTTGAGATTTATTGGTATAACCCAAGTCGCTTAAGCGCAGCGATGTCGCGTGAGGCAGCCAAAGCATACCGCGCTCGTTGCGTTCGAAAGGCAAGCTGCTCTCTTTCCCCTGAAGGAAAGTGGAACAAACAGCGGGCGACGCGCCAAAGAGATAGGGAATCACCCAGCCAAAGCGATAGTAGTTACGAATTAACCGTAAATAGCCCGCAGAGATCGCATCTTTACCGCTTTCGGTATCTTTTACGCCTGCCCAGGCCTGCCAGAAAGAGAGCGGCAGCGAGAAGTTATAATGTACGCCGGAAATGGTCTGCATTAATGCGCCATAGCGATTTTTCAACCCTTCGCGATACAGCGTTTTCATGCGGCCGATGTTAGAGCTGCCATATTGGGCCAGCTGGATAACATCGCTGCTTTCAATCACGCAAGGCATGCTAAAAGGCCACATGCGCTCCTCACCCAGTTCGCGCGCAACGTGACGGTGAATATCACGCAGAAACGCTAACAGATGATCGATGTCGCGATCGACCGGCGTAATAAACTCAAGCAGCGATTCAGCAAAATCGGTAGTGATCCATTTATGGGTCAACGCCGCGCCAAGGTGCGCTGGATGGTCGGTTGTAGCTAATTTGCCGTCAGGCCTGACACGTAGCGTTTCACGCTCAATGCCGCGGCCAATACCTTTCAGGGCGTCAGGGTGAGCTTCCAGCCAGGAAAGCGCCTGTGATACGTCCGGGATCAAAGTGACCTCCCGCTCAGAGAATAATTTATTTTTGTTTAGCATAATGTTAACCGTAGCCCCGATTCAGGGTGAATCAATGCCACCACGCCATGCCCTGTAAAGTCGCGGTCGCTACCACTACGTAACGCAGGGTCTTACCGATAGCCAGAAACAGCACTACCGGCAGCCATGAGAAACGCAACCAGCCAGCAAGGACACACAGCAGATCGCCAATCAGCGGTAGCCAGCTGAATAACAGTGCCGCAGGACCAAACCGGCGCAACCACGCCATTGCTGTGTCATGCCATCGCCCCTGCTTTGGCGGCAACAAGCGACCAATGACTACATTCGTTAATCCGCCGAGCGTGTTCCCCACGGCTGCGACAAAAATCAAACCTAATGCCGGCGTTTTCCCTGCCAGTAGTAACGTTACCAGCAGCACCTCAGAGCTACCGGGAAGCAGCGTGGCGCTCAAAAAGCTACTGGTAAATAACGAACCGTAACTCAGGATGTCATTCACAACAGGCGGACATCCACCGCATCCATACCGGCCGCTTCCGCTGCCTGCAGACCAAAATCAGCATCTTCAAACACGACGCACTTTTCTGGCGCGACGCCCATTAGCGCGGCACAGCGCAGAAAAGTATCTGGTTCAGGTTTATGGCGCGGTACATCATCGGCACCGACGATAACGTCAAAATAGTGGCGCAGATTAAGATGCGTTAATAATGCATCGGCCATTGCATGTTCACTGCCCGTTCCAACCGCCATCGGCTTACGCCCATGCCAGGTTTTGACAACGTCAATCAGCGGCAACGGACGCACGGTATCAAACAGCATGGCTTTAACCGCCACAGTTTTTTCTGCTGCCAGTTGGTGAGGGTCGAGATCCGCCTGGTGGCTGGCGATAATAAATTGCGCGACTTTCCAGGTCGGAGAACCGTTAAGGCCAATCATGGCCTCTTCATCAAAAGATAAACCATGGCGCCCCAGCACCTGATGCCATGCCTGGCGATGAGTTTGTTCAGTATCAAGAATAGTACCGTCCATATCGAAAATCAGGCCATCATAGCGCTCGTACATACCCTCTCCCGGCAATGAATAAATGCACCTTTACTTTAACGTAAAGTATGCAGGTTGTCGCCGGTAGCAGTGAACAGCAAATGCTTTGAATCTATTGGAGAATTTACGAATCAGAAAAAGGTCAGGGAGTTCAGGAGCATGAAGCAAAGGGCAAGTAAGAAGATAAATGGAATAATGCTGAAGCGTGAGCGGAGTGATTACAGAAGATATAAAAAAGGAATGAACAGAATCGAAGGGGAAATCAGAAGATGGTGCATCCGGGAGGATTCGAACCTCCGACCGCTCGGTTCGTAGCCGAGTACTCTATCCAGCTGAGCTACGGATGCATCGGAAAAACTGAGGGAACTGCAACGACCTGAAGAAATACCAGAGAAGACGTTTATGTCTTCGAGAAGATGGTGCATCCGGGAGGATTCGAACCTCCGACCGCTCGGTTCGTAGCCGAGTACTCTATCCAGCTGAGCTACGGATGCATAACAAATTCTTGTATAACGCAGGGTGCTGACAACTCACCGTGACACAGGCTGCTAATACTGTATCGTTTTACTTCTTAGAGATGGTGCATCCGGGAGGATTCGAACCTCCGACCGCTCGGTTCGTAGCCGAGTACTCTATCCAGCTGAGCTACGGATGCATCATTAAATGGCGGTGAGAGAGGGATTCGAACCCTCGATGCAGCTTTTGACCGCATACTCCCTTAGCAGGGGAGCGCCTTCAGCCTCTCGGCCATCTCACCTTACGCGTTCTTGCGAACTGTGCTGCTGAACTTTGTTTTCGCTCATCGGCACTGCGTGGCGCACATATTACTTTCCCGGACTTATAAGTCAAACAATTTTTCCCAACAAATTTCCGTTTGCACAAAAGCCGCCCAATCCGCGTAATTTGCCGACAAAAAGAGTGATTTATCAACAGTAAAACAGGAGGTAGTTCACAATCGGGAGGAAAAAGAATAAATCGGGATGGGAGAAAAGTTTGCGCTTCGCTGCAATCAGAGCGAGGCGCACGATTCGAAATGGCTTTATTGCGGTTGGCTCTTTTCAGCCTGAATGCGCTGATAAATCTCTTCGCGGTGTACTGAAACTTCTTTTGGCGCGTTCACACCAATACGAACCTGGTTACCTTTGACGCCCAGTACCGTTACCGTCACCTCATCGCCAATCATGAGGGTTTCACCAACTCGACGAGTTAGAATAAGCATTCTTTGCTCCTTGAAAGATTAAAAGAGTCGGGCCTGTCGGGTCCCCGGCATTATCCATCATATAGCGCTAAACGTAGATGATGACAAATACAGCAAAGCATCTTGTCACGCTAATACATTCTGCTGATAGTTAGTTTAGCCGAAATCATTACCCACAACCTGACTTTGTTATTACAGCGTACGGATTGCATTAAAAAGCGCCAGCGGAGGTAAATCCACGGCGCTTTCCGCACTACTTTGTTATCTCTTATAGTCTGGCGGTAACCCAGGATTCAACGCTGGCCAGCGCGTCAGGCAAGGCCTGCGCATCCGTACCACCCGCCTGCGCCATATCTGGACGCCCACCGCCTTTACCACCGACCTGCTGAGCCACAGCGCCAATCAGTTCGCCTGCTTTCACACGATCGGTGAGATCTTTGGTTACGCCAGCAATCAGAGAGACTTTCCCTTCAGCTACCGTAGCCAGGACAATCACTGCCGAGCCCAGCTGATTTTTCAAATCATCAACCATGACGCGCAGCAGCTTAGGTTCAACGTTACTCAGCTCAGTGACCAGCAGCTTGATGCCGTTGATCTCTTTCGCCTTGCTGCTCAGAGAAGCACTTTCCTGGGCCGCCTGTTGATCTTTTAACTGTTGCAGCTCTTTTTCCAGCGCACGGGCATGATCGAGCATGGCGCGCACTTTCTCATTCAGGTTCGCGCTGTTCGCTTTCACCAGCTGCGCAATATCCTGTAACTGTTCAGCCTGCGCATTAACCTGCGCCAGCGCCGCTTCGCCCGTAATGGCTTCGATGCGGCGTATGCCGGCTGCGGTACCCGATTCGGAGGTGATGCGGAACAGGCCAATATCACCCGTACGGCTGGCGTGTGTGCCGCCGCACAGTTCAGTAGAAAAGTCGCCCATCGACAGTACACGCACACGTGCATCATATTTCTCGCCAAACAGCGCCATGGCGCCTTTCGCTTTGGCCTCTTCGAGATCCATGATGTTAGTTTCTACCGGCAGGTTACGGCGAATCTGTGCATTAACGATATCCTCGACCTGACGGATCTCCTGCGGCTTCATCGCTTCGGAATGCGAGAAATCGAAACGCAGGTATTTATCGTTAACCAGCGAGCCCTTCTGCCCGACATGATCGCCCAGAACCTGGCGCAGCGCAGCATGAAGCAAATGTGTGGCGGAGTGGTTCAGACGAATGCGCGCCCGGCGCGCCTCATCAACCTGCGCGTCCAGTCGGTCGCCGATACGCAGCTGACCTGACGTCAGCTTGCCGATATGACCGATAGCCTGACCATATTTCTGCGTATCGCTCACGTTGAACTCAGCGTTTAACCCTTTCAGGATGCCGGTATCGCCAACCTGACCGCCCGACTCGCCATAAAATGGCGTTTCGTCCAGTACGATGACGCCTTCCTGACCAGCGGTAATTTCATCTGCTGGTTGGCCGTTGACATAGATCGCGGTAACGGCGGCTTTCAGCGCCAGATGGTCATAACCTTTGAACGCTGAGGCGGAATCGATACTGATCACATTGCTGTAATCGGCGCCAAAACCGCTGGCTTCACGCGCGCGCTGTCGCTGGCGCTCCATTGCCTGCTCAAAGCCCGCTTCATCGATTTTCAGATTACGCTCGCGGCACACGTCTGCCGTCAGGTCAGCCGGAAAACCAAAGGTGTCGTAGAGACGGAAGACCGTTTCGCCATCCAGCGTATCGCTCTGCAGGCTGGCAAGCTCTTCGTCCAACAGCGCCAGACCACGCTCCAGCGTTTTAGCGAACTGCTCTTCTTCGCTTTTCAGAATCTGCTCAACCTGCGCCTGCTGGCGTTGCAGATCTTCACCGGCGCTGCCCATAACCTCAATCAGCGGGCCGACCAGCTTATAGAAGAAGCTGCCTTTAGCGCCCAGCATATTGCCATGACGTACCGCACGACGAATGATACGGCGCAACACATAGCCACGGTTTTCATTCGACGGGATAACGCCATCGGCAATCAGGAATGCACAGGAACGAATATGGTCCGCAATTACGCGCAGCGACTTGTTGCTCAGATCGGTGGCACCGGTAACCTCAGCCACCGCCGCGATCAGTTTCTGGAACAGATCGATTTCATAGTTGGAGTTAACATGCTGCAGCACCGCGGAAATACGCTCCAGGCCCATACCGGTATCAACCGAAGGTTTAGGCAGCGGCAGCATAGTCCCGTCAGGCTGACGGTTAAACTGCATAAAGACGATATTCCAGATCTCGATGTAACGGTCGCCGTCCTCTTCCGGGCTACCCGGCGGGCCGCCATAAATATGATCGCCGTGATCGTAGAAAATTTCACTGCATGGGCCGCACGGGCCGGTATCACCCATTTGCCAGAAGTTATCTGACGCGTAAGCGCCGCCTTTGTTATCGCCGATACGAATAATGCGCTCTGGCGGCACGCCAATTTCATTGGCCCAAATGTCCCAGGCTTCGTTATCGGTTTCGTAAACGGTCACCCACAGACGCTCTTTCGGCAGGTTAAACCACTGCGCCGAAGTCAGCAGTTCCCAGGCGAAGGCGATAGCTTCTTTTTTGAAATAATCGCCGAAGCTGAAGTTGCCCAGCATTTCGAAGAAGGTATGGTGACGCGCAGTATAACCGACGTTTTCCAGATCGTTATGTTTACCACCGGCGCGCACGCAGCGCTGCGAAGTGGTAGCACGCGAGTAGCTGCGCTTGTCTTGTCCAAGGAAAACGTCTTTAAACTGGTTCATCCCGGCGTTAGTAAACAGCAACGTCGGATCGTTATGGGGTACGAGGGAGCTGCTGGCAACAACCTGGTGTCCCTTGCTATGGAAAAAATCGAGAAACGTTTGACGGATCTCAGCAGTACTCTTGCTCATAAATATCCTGGAATACGCTAACGAAGGTTCTTCCCTTGGCACCGGGCGGGCATTCCACACGGCTGCGTGAAGAGTTACCAACAAAAAGTGGGAATAAGATAAATTTTCTTCCGGGGGAAGTAAAATCCCATCTCGACTCAATCATCATAATTTCGATAAATAGCCTGAATATCTTCCATAAAAAAGCCTTTAGCCTGTAGATAGCGCATTACTTTGGCTTTTTGCTTCCATTCCTGCGGCAGCGGCAAGCCAAATTTACGTTCGGCAGCGTCTAATGCCTGGGCTGACCAGTCGACTTCCGCTTCGCCAAGCGCGGCCTCCGCCAGATCGCGACCGATGCCCTTTTGCGCCAGTTCCATACGGATACGCTGCGGGCCATAGCCTTTGCGGCTACGGCTGATAACAAAGCGCTGGGCAAAACGGACATCATCCAGCCAGCTATGTTCATAACACCAGGCAACGAGCTGCTCCAGCAACTCCGTCGGAATCTCTTCCGCCGGTTCATCATGACGCATGGCCGCACGCGCTGCTGACTGCGTTATCTTACGCCGGAACTCCGCTTCGCTATGGTCGCGCATCGCCAGAATGCGTGTCGCCCGATCCAACAGACGTGCAAAAGTTACAGGGGTGGCAGGCTTGTCGGTCATTGTGCTTCCGTCAGGGTTGAAGTTTGAGATAAGCAGTAAAAACGAGGGTAGCGAGAATTAAGGCTGGATACAAAGTATTAAAGAAAAACCCCGGACAGCTGGGCTGGCCGGGGTCTTTTTCAGAAGGCTTCACTTATTCGGAAGCTTCGCTAACATCAGAAAACGTCAGAAAATTAAAAATCTTCGTTAGTTTCGCTGGCAGCGCCTTCGTAATCATCCGCTGAGAAATCCGCTTTGCCTTCTTCGGTCGGATTATTCAGCAGCATATCACGCAGCTTCTGCTCGATTTCTTTTGCTACCGCGCTGTTTTCTTTCAGGTAGTTGCTGGCATTTGCTTTACCCTGGCCGATCTTATCGCCATTGTAGCTATACCACGCACCCGCCTTCTCGATCAGCTTGTGTTTCACGCCCAGATCGACCAGCTCGCCGTAGATATTAATCCCTTCGCCGTACATGATCTGGAATTCAGCCTGTTTAAACGGCGCGGCGATCTTGTTTTTGACCACTTTCACGCGCGTTTCGCTACCGACCACGTTATCGCCCTCTTTGATTGCGCCGATACGACGAATATCAAGACGGACAGAAGCGTAGAATTTCAGCGCATTACCACCGGTGGTGGTTTCCGGGTTACCGAACATAACGCCAATTTTCATACGGATCTGGTTGATAAAGATCAGCAGCGTGTTGGACTGCTTCAGGTTACCGGCCAGCTTACGCATCGCCTGGCTCATCATACGTGCGGCAAGGCCCATATGTGAGTCGCCGATTTCACCTTCGATTTCCGCTTTCGGCGTCAGCGCCGCAACGGAGTCGACGATGATGACGTCTACCGCACCGGAACGGGCCAGCGCATCACAGATTTCCAGCGCTTGCTCACCGGTATCAGGCTGTGAACACAGCAGGTTATCGATATCTACGCCGAGCTTTTTGGCATAAACCGGATCCAGCGCATGTTCCGCGTCAATAAAGGCGCAGGTTTTGCCTGAACGCTGTGCGGCGGCAATAACCTGCAGCGTCAGCGTGGTTTTACCGGAAGATTCCGGGCCGTAAATTTCGACAATACGACCCATTGGCAGGCCGCCAGCACCAAGGGCGATATCAAGCGAAAGCGAACCGGTCGAGATGGTTTCCACATCCATTGAGCGGTCTTCACCCAGGCGCATGATGGAGCCTTTACCAAATTGCTTCTCAATTTGGCCCAGCGCTGCAGCCAGAGCCTTTTGCTTGTTTTCGTCAATAGCCATTTCTACTCCTAATCATGCCGGGGTAAAGCACGCCACAGTTGTGTGCAATGCTCTCGTTCGTTGGATGGTAATTATACTGTATAATCATACAGTATCAAGTCAAATTTTGAGAAAATCATCATGTAATATTTGTAACGCTACGGCCACGGTTTGACGGCGCACCGCTTCTCTATCCCCCTGAAAAACAATGCTTTTCGTTAACTGTTTTCCTGTCGAGGAAACAACGGCGAACCAGACCGTACCGACCGGCTTTTCCGCCGTGCCACCATCGGGTCCGGCAATACCGCTGACCGCAATAGCATAGTCGGCTTTGGCCTCTTTTAAAGCGCCCGCCGCCATCTCCTGCACGACCTGTTCGCTTACCGCTCCCCAACGCTGCAGGCTGCCTTCCGTCACGCCAACCATCTGCTGCTTGGCATCGTTACTGTAGGTAATAAAGGCGCGTTCAAACCAGGCGGAACTACCAGCAATATCAGTGAATACCTTGGCAATCCAGCCGCCGGTACAGGATTCCGCCGTGGTAACGGTAGCCCGACGTTGTAACAGCAGCTGTCCGGTAGTCGCGCTTAATTGTTTCAGTTGTTCGTCAGTCATCATTTCATCCGTGCAAGCAATCTCTATCAACGTTAGCAATAAACCGGGCGCAAGGCGTACCGTTTTCGCTTTTTAAGCTGGACGGAATGATGCTTTTGCGAGGCGGATTCCCGTTCTATATGAGGGCGGCGAGGCGACATAGCAAGTCAGGCAGACTGCAGATTATTGCTGCGGAAAAGCTTTCTGCTTAGTGATTAAGAGAGTTAAGTCTCTTTGCATAACGCGACCAGTAAAAATGAAAATTGCGATCGCGGTTGGATTATTACGCTGCCTGCTGTGACACATATGTATGAAAGCGATTAAGTTAAAACGATGTTTCATTTCTTGCGTGTGGGGAATCTATGGAAGCAAAGCCAGCTTTTTCGGGCGTCTGGTGCCCGTCAGTAACACCCTTTACAGCAGATAATCGTCTCGATCTGGATGCGCTGGGGCAACATTTTGCGCGGCTGGACGCCTCCGGCATCGATACCTTGTTGCTCATGGGCAGCATCGGCGAATTTGTCTCGCTGTCGCAGGAAGAACGCAAATTACTTCTCCGTGAAGCGCGCAGTATGTCGCGGCTGAGTATGGTGGCGAACATTTCCAGCAGCGCCAGGGCGGATATGCTGGATTTAGCGCGCCAGGCATGGGAAAGCGGCTACGACGCCGTTATGGTATTACCGCCCTGGTATTACGGCCAAACCCGGCAGCAGCTGTTAAGTTATTATCGCCAGCTGGATCGGGAGCTGGGTGGCAAATGGTTTGCCTATAACTTCCCTGCTCGCACCGGCTGCGATTTGGATGCGGCGCTGGTGGCGCAACTGGCCGCAGAGCTACCAAACTTTATCGGAATAAAGGACACAACCGATTGCCTGTCCCATAACCGTTCCTTAATAGAGGAAACCAAAAAAGTACGGGCCGATTTTGCCGTGCTTTCCGGTTACGATGAATATCTGTTGCCAAACCTGTTAGCAGGCGGTGCCGGCGTTATCAGTGGATTAAATAATCTGGTTCCCGCGATGTTTGCCGAAGCGATGCACGCCTGGCGAGCCGGGGATTTAGCCGCGCTGACGCAGTTCCAGCAGCGCATCGGCAAACTGATGGCGATCTATACGGTGGGCGATGACTTTGTGACGACCATCAAGACGGCAGTGGCACGCAAGTTCGGCTATATGTCATCGCTGTCGCGCAACAGCGGCGGTGCCCTGAGCGAGGCGCAGTGCGAAGCGATTGATATGCTATTTAGCTGAGCGGGAGAGAGCAGCAAAGCATAAACGCTGAGCTGCTTTAACCAGACGACTATCGCCCCTGCCGCTTTAATCCTGCTTAGATCTTTTTAACAAACTCTGATTTAAGCTTCATGGGACCAAAGCCGTCGATCTTACAGTCAATATTATGATCTCCCTTTACCAGACGGATCCCTTTAACCTTGGTTCCGATCTTCAGCGCTGAAGAGCTGCCCTTCACTTTGAGATCTTTGATTACCGTTACGCTGTCGCCGTCCGCCAGCAGCGTACCGTTCGCATCACGTACCACTAATCCCTCATCTTCTAACGTTCCGGCCTCTTGCTGTGACCAGATATGACCGCATTCTGGACAATTCAGCGCATCGCCATCCTGCCAGGTATATTCGGAATGGCATTCAGGGCAAGAAGGTAAAGTCTGCATTACAACCTCATTAAGTAACTACCCGGTGGGTAACGAAAAAGGCGCTCATTCTATAACCTTAATTTTATCGGGGACAACCTTATTCCTGCGGCGCCATTGATGTAGCACAAGCTTGTGCCACTTTGCGAGCCATGCCGAAGAAACGATTTTAGCGTTGCGATAAACCTCCCCTTCCGGCGCTGCGCCTGTTAACGTCGGGTAGCGCTTTGGATGCTTTAACGATAGGATCCGCCTGCATAACCCGACCGCCGCAGATACCAACAGGAACACGCAAGTTGAGTAAGATGACCGTGAAAGGATCAACAGATATGGATATTGGTAACCATACGCCAATGATGCAGCAGTACCTTCGCCTGAAGGCACAGCATCCTGACATCCTGCTGTTTTATCGTATGGGGGATTTCTATGAGCTGTTTTATGACGATGCCAAACGCGCATCTCAACTGCTGGATATCTCTCTGACCAAACGCGGCGCGTCCGCGGGCGAACCGATACCCATGGCGGGCGTTCCCTATCATGCCGTAGAAAACTATCTGGCCAGGCTGGTTCAGCTGGGCGAGTCGGTAGCTATTTGCGAACAGATTGGCGATCCGGCGCTAAGCAAAGGGCCAGTTGAGCGTAAAGTAGTGCGCATTGTAACGCCAGGCACCATCAGTGATGAAGCCCTGTTAAACGAGCGCCAGGATAATTTACTGGCAGCAATTTGGCAGGATTCACGCGGCTTTGGCTATGCCACGCTGGATATCAGTTCAGGCCGTTTCCGTCTGACCGAGCCTGCCGATCGCGAAGCGATGGCCGCGGAGTTACAGCGTACCAATCCTGCTGAGCTGCTCTACCCGGAAGATTTTGCGGCGATGGATCTTATTGAAAACCGTCGCGGCATGCGCCGCCGCCCGCTGTGGGAGTTTGAACTCGATACCGCGCGCCAGCAGCTTAATCTCCAATTCGGAACGCGCGATCTGACCGGCTTCGGTGTAGAAAACGCCCATCTTGCGCTACGCGCAGCTGGCTGTTTGCTGCAATACGTTAAAGATACGCAGCGCACCTCTTTACCGCATATCCGCGCACTGACCATGGAGCGGCAGCAGGATAGCATCATCATGGATGCCGCCACGCGCCGCAATCTGGAGATCACGCAGAATCTGGCTGGCGGCGTGGATAATACGCTGGCGGCGGTACTGGATAAAACGGTAACGCCGATGGGCAGCCGTATGCTGAAACGCTGGCTGCACACGCCGGTAAGAGACAGCCGCATCATTATTCAACGTCAGGAAAGCATTGCCGCTTTACAGGATCTCAGTGCCGATCTGCAGCCGGTGTTACGCCAGGTTGGCGATCTGGAGCGTATTCTGGCGCGCCTGGCGTTACGTACCGCCCGCCCACGCGATCTGGCGCGGATGCGCCACGCATTTCAGCAGCTGCCGGAGCTGAATGCACTGTTAGAAAACGCCGAGGCCGGACATCTTCCAACGCTACGCCAGCAAATGGGCGAATTTAACGAGCTGCGCGAACTGCTGGAGCGCGCTATTATTGAAACGCCGCCGGTGCTGGTTCGCGATGGCGGCGTAATTGCGCCCGGCTATAACGCGGAGCTGGACGAATGGCGCGCGCTGGCTGACGGCGCCACCGATTATCTTGACCGTCTTGAAATCCGTGAACGTGAAAAGCTGGGTCTGGACACGCTCAAGGTCGGCTTCAATGCGGTACATGGTTATTACATTCAGGTAAGCCGTGGACAGAGCCATCTGGTGCCGATGCACTATGTTCGTCGCCAGACGCTGAAAAATGCCGAGCGCTACATTATTCCTGAGCTAAAAGAGTATGAGGATAAAGTGCTTACCTCCAAAGGTAAGGCGCTGGCGCTGGAGAAGGCGCTCTATGACGAACTCTTCGATCTTCTGCTGCCGCATCTGGATGCGCTGCTGCAAAGCGCCGCCGCGCTGGCCGAGCTGGATGTATTAACGAACCTGGCCGAGCGCGCCTGGACGTTAAATTATACCCGCCCAGCCTTAAGCGATAAGCCAGGCATCAAGCTGACCGGCGGCCGTCATCCGGTGGTCGAGCAGGTATTAAAAGAGCCCTTTATCGCTAACCCGCTGTCGCTGTCGCCGCAGCGTCGCATGCTGGTGATTACCGGCCCGAATATGGGCGGTAAAAGTACCTACATGCGTCAGACGGCGCTGATTGTGCTGATGGCCTGCATCGGCAGCTTCGTTCCGGCAGAGCAGGCAACTATCGGGCCGGTCGATCGCATCTTTACGCGCGTCGGCGCAGCGGACGATCTCGCCTCAGGCCGCTCAACCTTTATGGTTGAGATGACCGAAACGGCCAATATTCTGCATAACGCGACCGAGCATAGTCTGGTATTAATGGATGAAATCGGACGCGGCACCTCAACCTATGACGGCCTGTCTCTCGCCTGGGCCTGTGCAGAAAGTCTGGCCAGCCGCATTAAGGCGATGACGCTGTTCGCTACCCACTATTTTGAGCTGACAACGCTCGCTGAAAAAATGGAAGGCGTCGCTAACGTGCATCTGGATGCCGTTGAGCATGGCGATACCATTGCCTTTATGCACAGCGTACAAGAAGGCGCGGCCAGCAAAAGCTACGGGCTGGCGGTGGCTGCACTGGCTGGCGTACCGAAAGAGGTGATTAAACGGGCACGCCAAAAGCTAAAAGAGCTGGAGGCGTTATCAGGCACGGCGGCGGCAAGCAATGCAGATGGCCCGCAGTTACCGCTGCTGGTTGAAGAAACTTCGCCTGCCGTCGAGGCGCTGGAGGCGCTGGATCCCGATACGCTTTCACCGCGCCAGGCGCTGGAGTGGATTTACCGTCTTAAATCTCTGCTTTAGATCAGCGAGCCTGTGATTCAGCAAAGCTAAATCACAGGCAATAAAAAAGCGGTGGCCACTGACCACCGCTTTTCGCATTACCTTATTGTCTAAGCATTATTACTCACGAAACAGAGCTTCAATGCTCAGGCCCTGCGCCTGCAGAATTTCCCGCAGACGACGCAGACCTTCAACCTGGATCTGGCGTACACGCTCACGAGTCAGACCGATTTCACGGCCCACATCTTCAAGCGTTGCCGCTTCGTAGCCTAACAGACCGAAACGACGAGCCAGTACTTCACGCTGCTTAGCGTTCAGTTCAAACAACCACTTAACGATGCTTTGTTTCATGTCATCGTCCTGCGTGGTGTCTTCTGGTCCGTTGTCTTTCTCATCGGCCAGAATATCCAGCAGTGCTTTCTCAGAATCGCCGCCTAACGGCGTATCAACTGAAGTAATGCGTTCGTTGAGACGTAACATACGGCTTACGTCATCAACCGGTTTATCCAGCTGCTCGGCGATCTCTTCCGCACTTGGCTCATGATCGAGCTTATGGGACAGTTCACGCGCGGTGCGCAGATAAACGTTCAACTCCTTGACGATGTGAATCGGCAAACGAATAGTACGGGTTTGGTTCATAATTGCCCGTTCAATCGTTTGACGAATCCACCAGGTGGCATACGTTGAGAAACGGAACCCACGTTCCGGGTCAAACTTCTCAACTGCACGAATTAAGCCAAGGTTGCCCTCTTCAATCAGGCCCAACAGTGCCAGACCACGATTGCTGTAACGACGAGCAATCTTCACCACCAGTCGTAAGTTACTTTCAATCATGCGACGACGAGATGGAATGTCGCCTTTTAATGCGCGGCGAGCAAAGAATACTTCTTCCTCTGCCGTCAACAGCGGCGAATAACCAATCTCACCGAGGTAAAGCTGCGTCGCATCTAAAACACGTTGCGTCGCACCCTGTGACAACAACTCTTCTTCAGCTAGTTCGTTATCACCAGGTTCATTTTCAACAAGAGCCTTCTCGTCGAAAATCTCAGCTCCGTTCTCGTCGAATTCCGCATCTTCGTGTAACTCGTTAACTTTCAGCGTATTCTGGCTCATAAGCGGCTCCTACCCGTGATCCGTGGGCAGAACTTCAAGGCTCTGCCCGTTTATCGCTGCGGTAAATAACGCAACGGGTTGACGGATTTCCCCTTGTAACGAATTTCAAAATGTAATCTTACTGAACTGGTTCCGGTGCTACCCATAGTAGCTATCTTCTGCCCCGCCTTAACTTCTTGTTGTTCCCGGACCAGCATAGTGTCGTTATGGGCGTAGGCACTCAGGTAATCATCATTATGTTTGATGATAATCAGATTACCGTAACCGCGCAGTGCATTACCTGCATACACTACACGACCGGATGCGGTGGCAACCACTGGCTGTCCTCGCGATCCTGCGATATCGATCCCTTTATTACCACCTTCAGCGGCAGAGAAGTTATCGATAATCTTACCGTCGGTAGGCCAACGCCAGCCAGCCACAGGGGTTGAACTGGAAGTTGTACTGCTGACCGTCGGCGGTGCGGTAACCGGGGCTGTTGTCGTTGCAACAGTTGTTGTCCCCGCTGAAGGCAACATTTTGCCGCCATCTGATTTTTCTGAATCATCAGAATACGTAATAACCGGTTGCTGCGCAACTGTAGAAGATTTGATTTGTGTTGAGCCTGGAGGAGTAGGTACGCCCCCCTGCGTTGCATCCGCTACCGTAATCGCATTTCCACCGGTAATCGGTGAACCTGAGCCGTTACCAACCTGCAAAGCCTGTCCCACGTTGAGGTTGTAAGGCGCAGCGATATTAT
Organism: Mixta sp. Marseille-Q2659; assembly: GCF_940807255.1. Taxonomy (GTDB): domain Bacteria; phylum Pseudomonadota; class Gammaproteobacteria; order Enterobacterales; family Enterobacteriaceae; genus Mixta. The sequence goes on from NZ_CALNWY010000001.1 coordinate 158,244, forward strand.
TTCGCTGGGCTAAATCACGAAAATCATTGCCGGTAATCCAGGCGATATAGAACAATGTATCGCCTCGTTTCACCGTATATGTATCACCGCTGTAACTACCTTTCGGAATATTCTCATAACTGCGGTTATAAACGATACGGCCATTCTGCGTGATTACATTAGCATTGTTACTATTCGCGCTGGATGAAAATACAGGCCTTGCAGAAGTCGAGCCGTTTGACATGCCGCCGGAACCGGCGCTTACGGCTCCGCCCTGTGACTGACTGCCAACGGAGCTAATCGGAGCCTGAGCGTTATCATTAGAAGTACAACCCGTCAGCCAAAATCCAATTAATGAAACAGCCGCAAGGCGGCTTAAAGTAAAAAGTGGGCTTCCTGTGCTCATTTATCCCCCGTGATAACAAACCTGTGACGCGCTTTAAAACCGCGGACGCGACATGGCGCGTCCGGTTATCTGTTGCTGACAGATGGAATGGCTGATACTAACAACAACCCTATTCCTGTGCCATTAATCAGTTGTGAAGAAATGCGTTGTTGATTGTCGCAGCGATCAGGCGAGATCGCCCTGTACCAACGGTACAAAACGTACCGGCTCAATCGTTTCAACGATAAATTCGCTACCTTTACGCCGAATGCGCTTCAGAAGCTGTAGCTCTTCCCCCACCGGCAGAACCATTATTCCGCCCTCATCAAGCTGGGCCATCAGAGCTTCAGGAATTTCCGGCGGCGCGGCGGTGACAATTATGGCATCAAATGGCGCGCGCGCCGCCCAACCTTGCCAGCCATCGCCATGACGCGTAGAGACATTATGCAGATCGAGCTGTTTCAGGCGGCGTTTTGCCTGCCATTGCAGCCCTTTAATCCGCTCAACGGAACAGACATGATCGACCAGATGCGCGAGGATGGCCGTTTGATAGCCTGAGCCGGTGCCAATTTCCAGCACGCGTGAATCGGGCTTCAGCTCCAGCAGTGCGGTCATTTTCGCCACCATATAAGGTTGCGAAATGGTCTGCCCGGAGCCAATCGGCAGCGCCATGTTTTCCCACGCCTTATGCTCCAGCGCTTCATCAACAAAGCGTTCGCGCGGAACATCCCCGATCGCTTTCAGCAAAAGCTCATCCTCAATGCCCTGCTGACGTAACTGATTCAGCAAAGCCTCGATGCGTCTGCTCACCATAGCGACTCGACTCCGGCTTTAGTTAACCAGCTGGCGACCACCTCTTGCGCCTGATGCGCGGTCAGATCGACATGCAGCGCCGTTACGGAGACATAGCCTTCATCAACGGCGGCAAAATCGGTATCCGGCCCGGCGTCATGCTTATCGCCCGGCGGCCCGATCCAGTAGAGCGTATTGCCGCGCGGATCCTGCTGCGGAATAACTTTATCGGCGGGATGACGACTGCCGCAGCGGGTTACGCGGATCCTTTGATTTGATCCAGCGGCAGGTCGGGAACATTAATATTCAGAATACGGCCGGTGCGCAGCGGCTCGCGCTGCAGGCCCTGTAAAATAGCGCAGGTGACTGCCGCAGCGGTTTCATAATGCTGCTGACCGTCAAGGGACACCGCCAGCGCGGGCAGCCCCAGATGACGCCCTTCCATCGCGGCAGCGACCGTGCCAGAGTAAATGACGTCATCGCCTAAATTCGGCCCGGCATTAATCCCGGAAACCACAATATCCGGCTTTGGCCGCATCAGGGCATTCACGCCCAGGAATACGCAATCGGTCGGCGTGCCCATCTGTACGGCAATATCGCCGTTTGGCCAGGGAAAAGTACGTAACGGCGTTTCCAGTGTCAGCGAGTTTGAGGCGCCGCTGCGATTGCGATCGGGCGCGACAACCTGCACTTCGGCTATCTCACGCAGCGCCTTTGCCAGCGTCTGAATACCCGGCGCCTGAATTCCGTCATCATTACTCAGCAATATCCGCATCGTTACCTTCCAGTTCGAAAAGTTCCCTGACTATGCTGGTGGCAAAGCTTCCTGCCGGCAGCCAAAAACGTAACGCCAGCGTGGCGTCATCGTGCCAGTCCCACTGCATATCGCGTGGGATAACCAGCATCGCTCGACGCGCCGCTTCTACCCGCTCACGCTCAAGCAGCTGAATAAAGGCCGTGCTGTCGACGAGACTCTGCTGTTCGAAAGCCAGCGCAGCGTCACGGCTGCCCCACTCGCCGCTGCCCGGCAGCGGCGCGGTAATCCGCAGCTCATTATTTTCAATGCGCGTCTGCAAAGCCGGAAGTTCTTCTTCTGTGGCAACAAACCAGCTGCCGCGACCGGTGAGCTGTAGCGCATCGCCGTTCATTGCTTGCGTCAAGCTGCCCTGCTGTGCCAGGCGATCGCTGACCACTTGATTAAACATAACGCTACGCGCGGCGGAAAGCAGAAAACTGCGTTTGTTGCGTTCACGCACGCGGATTTCGTCATTCGCCCAGCGCTTTGCCTGTTCCAGGTTATTGCCCTGATGACCAAAACGCTGCTGACCAAAATAGTTTGGCGCGCCGCCCGATTGCACGCGTAGCAGCCTTTCTTCCAGCACCGCTCGGTCGCTGATGCGACGCAGCACCAGTTGAAAAGCGTTCCCTGCCAGCGCGCCGGTGCGCAATTTGCGCTTGTGGCGCGCCAGATGAAGGATTTCGCAGCCTTCCAGCGTAAAGGCGGAGAAATCCGGCGTCTCTTTGCCCGGCAGACGCAGGCAGATCGTTTGCTCCGTTACTGCATGGCGATCTTTCATGCCGGCAAAACTGACGTCGCGCGGATGGATACCGACGAACTTCGCCAGCGCATCCGCCACGAAGCGCGTATTACATCCCGTTTTACGAATGCGCACCAGCAGGTGTTCGCCTTCGCCGTCCGCCTCGTAGCCCAGATCTTCGGTCACCACGAAATCTTGCGGGCTGGCCTTGAGCTGCCCCTGAATTTCCGGTTTCCCATGCAGCCACTGCCATTCAGGTAACGCCATTATGCCTCCGCCCGTACAATAAGCGCCACGGCTTCACAGGCGATGCCTTCGCCGCGTCCGGTAAAGCCCAGCTTCTCGGTGGTGGTCGCTTTTACGTTGACGTCATCCATGTGGCAACCCAGATCTTCTGCAATATTGATGCGCATCTGCGGCACGTGCGGCAGCATTTTCGGCGCCTGCGCAATAATGGTGACATCAACATTCACCAGCCGGTAGCCTTTTGCCTGAATGCGTCGCCAGGCTTCGCGCAACAGTCCGCGACTGTCAGCGCCTTTAAACGCCGGATCGGTATCGGGAAACAGCTTGCCAATATCGCCCATTGCGGCGGCGCCCAGCAGCGCGTCGGTTAACGCATGCAGCGCGACATCGCCATCGGAATGAGCAATAAAGCCTTGTTCAAACGGAATCCGCACGCCGCCGATAATCAACGGGCCTTCGCCACCGAAAGCATGGACGTCAAAACCGTGACCAATACGCATTATGCGCACTCCTTATTATGTTGTTGAGTAAGATAGAATGCCGCCAGCGCCAGATCTTCCGGGCGGGTCACTTTAATATTGTCGCTGCGGCCAGCGACCAGCTCTGGATGGTAGCCGCAATACTCCAGCGCCGAGGCCTCATCGGTAATGGTTGCGCCTTCATTTAACGCCCGTTCCAGACAGAGGCGCAGCAGCGCCAGCGGAAACAGCTGCGGCGTAAGCGCATGCCATAACGCTTCGCGCTCAACGGTATGCGCGATGGCATCTTTACCCGGTTCGCTGCGTTTCATGGTATCGCGCACCGGTGCGGCCAGAATGCCGCCAATACGGCTGGAGTGACAAATCATCAGCAGGCGCTGCAAATCTTCGGCGGCCAGGCAGGGACGCGCCGCATCATGCACCAGCACCCATTCGGCCTGCTCCGCGACCTGCAGACCGGCCAGCACCGAATCGGCGCGCTGTTTTCCGCCCGTCACCGTGATAATGCGGCTATCGTGCGCCAGCGGCAGCTGTTGAAAATAGTTGTCGTCCGGGCTAAGCGCAATAATCACCCGGTTAATTGCCGGATGCGCCAGCAGGCTGGCGATGCTGTGTTCCAGAATCGTGGACTGACCGATGGTCAGGTACTGCTTGGGGCGCCCGGACTGCATACGGCTGCCGATACCGGCCGCGGGCACCACGGCGATAATATCCGGCCAGGCGTCAGTTTTAGTGGTCATTGCTATCGTTGTTGATTTGGCAAAGCCTGCTGTCCGTTACGTTTATTTTGATCGGGCACCAGACGATAGAAAGTCTCTCCGGGTCTAATCATCCCCAGCTCATTGCGCGCGCGCTCTTCAATCGCTTCCGAACCGCCGTTCAAATCGTCGATTTCAGCAAACAGCTGATCGTTGCGCGCCTTTAGTTTGGCATTATTCGCCTGTTGTACCGCAACGTCTTCGTTGACGCGGGTGTAATCATGAATACCATTTTTGCCCAGCCACAACGAATATTGCAGCCAAACCAGTAATGCCAGTAACAGCAGCGTCAGTTTTCCCATCCCCGCCCCCTGAAAAACGGCTCAATCATCCCATAACTTTTCACCGGACTCCACTGTGCAGGCGAAATTGCGCCGCTTTCTGCACGGGGCGCCTGGAAATAGCGCAGCAGGTAAAGTTTTGTAACGCGTGGTCGCGTTTGATCATAGCCCGATATCGGTAAAAACAGCCTTGCTACGTATGCCGGGGCGCGAATCGCCAAAGGATCGCAGGCATTACCAGCCGGTGAGCCAGGAGAAGAGCAGCCAGAAAAGACACACCACCGTGACCAGAGTTAACAGCAGCGTCCAGATAATCTGACCACGCAGCAGCAGACAAAACGCGATGCCAATCAGGACGGCTACCGGCAGCAGAGCGAGGAAGAAGGGCCAGGTATACAGCAGGAAAAACAGCGTATTGGAGCCGTAGAGCAGGAAGGGGATCGCCAGCGCGCACCAGTAAGAAACAAAACCAATAACGCCGCCGGGAAAAGACCAGGCGCGCTCGTCCTGGTCACTGTTATTTTTACGGGCCAGCAGGGGTGTAACATTATGCATAGGTATCCTGTTGTTGCGCATAGCGGCCTGCTCTCAGGCAGTTTGCCGCTGCAATCTCAGGAATTGATAATATCGTGCCGACGCAGCAGGTCTAACAGTTGCGCCGTCAATTTTGTTACCAATTGTTCGCCATCCAGGCGGATTTCCGGCTGTTCCGGCGCTTCATAAACCGCGTCGATGCCGGTGAAGTTACGTAGCTCGCCCGCCCGCGCTTTTTTGTATAATCCTTTGGGATCGCGCGCTTCGCAAATTGACAGCGGCGTATCGACAAACACCTCGATAAATTCGCCGTCGCCCAGCATTTCTCGCACCATCTGCCTTTCAGCGCGGTGCGGCGAAATAAAGGCGGTCAGCACCACCAGACCCGCATCTACCATCAGCCGCGCCACTTCCCCGACGCGACGGATATTCTCTTTACGATCGGCATCGCTAAAGCCCAGGTCGCGGCATAAGCCGTGGCGGACATTATCACCATCCAGTAAATAAGTACTGACGCCCAGCTGATGCAGCGCCTGCTCCAGCGCGCCCGCCACGGTGGATTTACCGGAGCCGGAAAGTCCGGTAAACCAGAGGACGACGCCCTGATGGCCATGCTGGCATTCGCGATCGGCACGCGTTACCGCGTGCGCATGCCAGACCACATTTTCGTCATGAGAGGCCATCTTATTTACTGCCCAGGTTATGCAGATCGCGTGCTTCCCAGTGCGGGAAATGACGGCGGATCAGCGCGTTCAATTCCAGCTCGAAAGCGGAGAACTGACCGTGATGCGCTTTCGCGTCCTGCTGCGGCTGACGAATCATCCCGGCGCCGACGGTCACGTTAGAGAGACGATCGATAAAGATCATGCCGCCGGTGACCGGATTCTGCTGATAAGGATCCAGCACCATCGGCTCATCAAACGTCAGGTTGACCAGCCCGATGCCGTTGAGCGGCAGCGCCTCGACCTGATTGTTATGAGTCAGGTTGTTGATATTGACCTGATACTCAATGCTTTCAATGCGGGCACGGGTTTTCTTACCGGCGATTTTAACGTCGTAACTTTGTCCCGGCGTCAGCGCCTGCTCCGCCATCCAGACCACGTCAACCGATGCGCCCTGCACCGCTTTCAGCGTCTCATCCGCCGCCACCAGCAGATCGCCACGGCTAATATCGATCTCATCGTTTAATACAATGGTGATCGCTTCGCCTGGTGCCGCTTCCGGCAGATCGCCGTCGAAGGTCACAATGCGCGCCACGGTGGATTCAACGCCCGACGGCAGCACCTTAATACGCTGTCCCACGCGCAGAATGCCGGAGGCCAGCGTACCGGCGTAACCACGGAAATCGAGATTCGGGCGGTTAACATACTGCACCGGGAAACGCATCGGCTGGCTTTCCACCACGCGATTTACCTCCACCGTTTCCAGCACGTCCAGCAGCGTCGGGCCGCTGTACCAGCTCATCGCGGTGCTTTGCGAAGCGACGTTATCGCCTTCCAGCGCCGACATCGGCACAAAGCGAATATCGAGGTCGCCCGGCAGCTGCGCCGCGAAATCAAAATATTCTTGTTTGATCTGCTCAAAGCGATCCTGGCTGTACTCCACCAGATCCATTTTATTGATCGCCACCACCAGATGCTTAATGCCCAGCAGCGTTGAGATAAAGCTGTGGCGGCGCGTCTGATCCAGCACGCCTTTACGCGCGTCAATCAGCAGAATCGCCAGGTCGCAGGTCGAGGCGCCGGTGGCCATATTGCGCGTGTACTGCTCGTGCCCCGGCGTATCGGCAATAATAAATTTGCGCTTTTCAGTCGAGAAATAGCGATAGGCGACATCAATGGTGATGCCCTGCTCGCGCTCCGCCTGCAGGCCATCCACCAGCAGCGCCAGATCGAGCTTTTCGCCCTGGGTGCCGTGACGCTTGCTGTCATTGTGCAGCGAGGAGAGCTGGTCTTCATAAATCTGGCGGGTATCGTGCAGCAGTCGCCCAATCAGGGTACTTTTGCCGTCGTCCACGCTGCCGCAGGTAAGAAAACGCAGCAGGCTTTTGTGCTGCTGCGCATGCAGCCAGGCTTCCACCCCGCCTTTATCGGCGATCTGTTGTGCAATAACGGTATTCATCTGGCGTCTCCTCAGAAATAACCCTGACGTTTTTTCAGCTCCATTGAGCCAGCCTGGTCGCGGTCAATGACGCGGCCCTGTCGCTCGCTGGTGGTGGAAACCAGCATCTCTTCGATAATTTCCGGCAGCGTCTGCGCCGAAGAATCCACCGCGCCGGTCAGCGGCCAGCAACCGAGCGTACGGAACCGCACCATGCGCGGTTTAATTTCCTCGCCGGGCTGCAGATTGATACGGTCATCGTCAATCATCATCAGCATACCGTCGCGCTCCAGCACCGGGCGCTCTGCCGCCAGGTAGAGCGGCACGATCTCGATATTTTCAAGGAAGATGTATTGCCAGATATCCAGCTCAGTCCAGTTAGAGAGCGGGAATACGCGGATGCTTTCGCCTTTATTAATCTGCCCGTTGTAGTTGTGCCACAGCTCAGGCCGCTGATTTTTCGGATCCCAGCGGTGGAAGCGATCGCGGAAGGAGTAGATACGTTCTTTGGCGCGTGATTTTTCTTCATCACGACGTGCGCCGCCGAAAGCCGCATCAAAACCATATTTGTTCAGCGCCTGTTTCAGCCCTTCGGTTTTCATGATGTCGGTGTGCTTGGCGCTACCGTGGACAAAGGGATTGATGCCCATCGCCACGCCCTCCGGGTTGCGATGCACAATCAGCTCGGCGCCGATCTCTTTTACCGTACGGTCGCGAAACTCATACATTTCACGGAATTTCCAGCCGGTATCGACGTGCAGCAGCGGGAACGGCAGCGTACCGGGATAGAACGCTTTGCGCGCCAGATGCAGCATCACCGATGAATCTTTACCAATGGAGTAAAGCATGACCGGATTGCCAAATTCAGCCGCCACTTCGCGGATAATATGGATACTTTCCGCCTCCAGTTGACGCAAATGAGTCAGTCGATTTTGATCCATAATTTTTCCTCAAGCCAAATTCACAACGGCGGAATTGCGTCCGGCCTGCTGTGCTGAATGTTGAAACCAGGCGAGCTGCGCATGGAGGTTTACCACTTCGCCAATCACCAGCAGCGCGGGCGTCGGGGCCTGTTGCGCCAGCTGTTCCAGCTCGGCCAGCGTTCCGGTAAGTACCTGCTGATCCTGACGCGTACCGCGTCCAATGACCGCCACCGGCGTGGTCGCGGCGCGACCATGGGTAATGAGCTGTCCGGCGATTTCCGCGGCCTTCACCGTACCCATATAGATCGCCAGCGTCTGACGCGCGCGCGCCAGCGCAGGCCAGTCAATGGCATCGCCATCTGCGCGGCAGTGGCCAGTAATAAACAGCACGCTTTGGGCATAATCACGATGGGTCAGTGGAATACCGGCATAGGCCGTCGCGCCGGAGGCCGCGGTAACGCCAGGCACGACCTGAAAAGGAATGCCCGCCTCCTGCGCCGCCTGTAACTCTTCGCCGCCGCGTCCGAAAATAAAAGGATCGCCACCCTTCAGACGCACCACGCGCTTGCCCTGAGCGGCCAGCGAAACCAACAGGCGATTGGTCTCTTCCTGCGCCACAGAATGCGCGCCGGCACGTTTGCCCACGCACAAGCGATCGGCATCACGGCGTACCAAATCAAGAATTTCATCGCTGACCAGATGGTCATACAGCACCACGTCCGCCTGCTGCATAACCTGCAGCGCACGAAGCGTCAGCAGGCCAGCATCGCCCGGCCCGGCGCCGACTAAAATAATTTCGCCCTGATGAGATGTTTCTGCGGTGAGCTCAGCATCGAGCGTCTGTTTGGCGCCCTGTACGTTGCCTGCCGCCATCTGGCTGGCAAACAGGCCGTTGAAGGCGCGCTCCCAAAAGCGCCGACGATCGGACATTTTGCTAAAGCGCTGTTTAACCTTTTCGCGCCATTCACCGGCGACCTGTGCCATCTGGCCCAGATTGGCGGGCAGCAGCGCCTCCAGTTTTTCACGCAGCATACGCGCCAGCACCGGTGCGGTGCCGCTGGAGGAGATCGCGACTACCAGCGGTGAGCGATCGACAATCGATGGGAAGATAAAGGAGCATTTCGGCTGGTCATCAACCACGTTAGCCAGCAGACGACGCTGGTTTGCCGCCGTAAACACCTGCGCATTCAGCGCGCTGTCATCGGTGGCGGCAATAACCAGATAAACGCTGTCGAGCTGCTGCTCCTCAAAGTGCGGCGCCAGCCACTCGACCTGCTGACTATCGGCCAGGCTTTGCAGCTCTGCGCACAGTTCGCGCGCGGCGATTTGCACCTGCGCGCCAGCGCGCCGCAGCAGTTCGATTTTGCGCGCCGCCACGTCACCGCCGCCGACAACCAGTACCGGCTTAGCTTTCAGAACGGCAAATATAGGGAGGTAATCCACGTCGACCTTACATTGAATAACAAAAAGTTAACGCGACTATACGACTGCTGCTTCAGGCAGATGAAATTACGAATTGGAATGAGTAGTTACCGAATGGAATAACGCTTCAGGAAAGCTTCGTACAAAAGGTGCTTAACAGATGATATTTCGGGCATTTAAGAACGATTGAAATTGTGTAATGCGCGTCACAATTTCATACTATCCACGCAAAATTATTTCGTTTCAGCGTCATCGGATGACGTTTAAGGATCTGTATGTTTCCCTTTCTCCGCCTGACTGCGTTGGCCGCGCTGCTCAGCTGCGGTTTCAGCCTGCCGGTAAGCGCCAGCGCGCCGGCTGTCGGCCAGTTTGCAGAGCAGCAGTTACGTCATATTGCCACCTGGTTTCCTGGCCGCATGGCGGGCAGCCCAGCTGAATTGCTTACCGCAGACTATCTTCAGCAGCAGTTTGTTGAGATGGGCTATAAAAGCGATAAACGCGATTTTAAAACCAGAGCGCCGTGGCGGGATAACGACAACAAGACGCACTGGCGCAATCTGACCGCGACGTCGGTGATAGCCGCCCGTCCCGGCGAGGTGCCGCAGGAAATTTTAATTGTGGCGCATCTGGATACCTGGCGTCCGCTTAGCGAAGGCGAAGCCGATAAGAATATTGGCGGCCTGCGTCTGCAGGGCGCCGATGATAACGCCTCCGGTCTTGGCGTGATGCTGGAGCTGGCGCAGGCGTTAAGCAAAACGCCGCTGCATTACGGCATTCGTTTTGTCGCGTTAAGCGCCTGGCAAAATGATTTGCACGGCTGCGATGATTATATTGCGCGCATGAAAGCCGCCGATCGCAAAAATACGTTGCTGGTGATCGATCTTGAGAGCCTGATTGTCGGCGATAAGCTCTATTTTAACAGCGGCAAAAATACCGCCTCCGCGGTAATCAAGCAGACGCGCGATCGGGCACTGGATATTGCTCACCATAATGGCATTAACGCCACGAAGCCCCCGCCCCACAGCGCCGCTTATCCCGTGCCGAACGCCTTTGACGAAGCGGGCTTTTCCTTGCTGACGGTACGCGCGACCAACTGGGCGCTGGGCAAAAAGGACGGTTATCAGCAGCGAGCGGCCTCGCCGCATTTTCCGCAGGGAATAAGCCATCATCAGACCGATCGGGATAATTTAAGCTATCTTGACCAGTGGTTGCCCGGCCGTATTACCGCCCGCATGCGCGACAGCGTTCGTATTCTGCTTCCTCTGATTACAGAGTTAGCTAATCCTCCCAGCGTGAAGAAAGGGTCATAATGTACATTATTAATCTGAGCTACATCGTCCGATTGAAGAAGTAGAAGCCTTAACGGAGCCGCATATCAGCTGGTTGAAGCGTTATTTCGAAGCAGGCGTTTTTATCGCTGCAGGCCGTAAAGATCCGCGCATCGGCGGCGTGATTATGGCAAAGGATATTGATCGCAGCCGCCTGGATACGATTCTGGCTGAGGACCCCTTTGTCGCCGTGGCGGATTACGAGGTGACGAAGGTGAATATTACCCTGACCTCAGAGGCGCTGAAGGCGCTGACCGAGAGCTGATCCGTGCCGGTGTGACATTGCTCGGCGCCGGTCGCGGGAGGACCAGTGGAGTAAAGCCTCCGCGTCAGGGATGACGCGGCGGAGTCCCCAGGGATGGATTGACGACGTCTTTTACGGAACGGCCCGCCCGCCGCTGATCCCGTCGCCAACATCTCTGGCGCGCCAAAGAAAAAGGCGGCTTTTCAGCCGCCTTCGTTAACTAATCCATACAACCTTATTCGTGCAATCCACACTCGCGTTTTAAACCGAAGAAGCGCGTTTCTTCTTCGGCCATGCCCGGCTCCCATTTGCGCGTGGTATGGGTATCGCCCACGGAAAGATAGCCTTCTTCCCACAGCGGGTGATAGCCCAGGCCATGCTGTTGCAAATACTGGTAAACCTGACGGTTATCCCAGTCAATAATCGGCAGCACCTTAAACACGCCGCGCTGAATGGCCAGCACCGGCAAATTCGCACGACTGCCGGACTGCTCGCGACGCAAACCGGCAAACCAGCTCTGCGCGCCCAGCGTCTGCAGCGCGCGATTCATCGGCTCGACCTTATTGATTTCGTTGTAGCGCTCAATCCCTTCCACGCCCTGCTCCCACAGCTTGCCATAGCGCGCTTCCTGCCACGCTGGCGACTGCTCCGCCCGAAATATCTTCAGGTTCAGATCCAGCTTCTCCGTCAGCTCATCAATAAAGCGGTAGGTTTCTGGAAACAGGTAACCGGTATCGGTCAGGATCACCGGAATGTCTGGCTTCTGGCGCGTCACCAGATGCAGCGATACCGCCGCCTGAATACCAAAGCTGGAAGAGAGAACAAACTCACCCGGCAGATTTTCCAGTGCCCAGATCACACGATCTTCGGCGGACAGCGCTTCCAGCTGCGTATTGACCTCCGCTAACGCCATCACGCGTTCAACTTTCGGTAACTCATTCAGTGCTGCGAGATCGAGTACAGACATCATCCCCTCCGTTATTCCCAGAAATCGCGGGCTGGATCGACCACCGGCCTGATAATACCGGCGCGAATGGTAAAATCGCCAAAGCCTTCACCTGGCGTGCGCTCCTGCGCCCAACGTCCTACCAGCTCATCGATATTCGACAGGATTTCATCTTCGGTAATATTTTCACGGTACATACGCGGAATGCGCGTGCCGCTGCGGTTGCCGCCAAGGTGCAGGTTATAACGTCCCGGCGCTTTGCCCACCAGCCCCAGCTCCGCCAGCATTGCGCGGCCGCAGCCGTTCGGGCAGCCGGTGACGCGCAGAACAATATGCTCATTGCCGACGCCGTGTTTCGTCATGATCGCTTCCACGCGCGTCACAAAGGCAGGCAGGAAACGTTCCGCTTCTGCCATCGCCAGTGGACAGGTAGGAAATGCCACACAGGCCATCGAGTTTTCACGCTGCGCGGTGACGCTCTCCATCAGCCCGTGCGCTCGCGCGATCTCTTCAATACGATCTTTCTCGCTTTCCGGCACGCCCGCCACGATCAGGTTCTGATTGGCGGTCAGACGGAAATCGCCCTGATGAATTTTGGCAATCTCTGCAATGCCGCTTTTCAGCGGACGTCCTGGATAATCGAGCAGGCGGCCATTTTCAATAAACAGCGTCAGATGCCATTTATTATCGATCCCTTTGACCCAGCCAAAGCGATCGCCGCGCGTGGTGAACTCATAAGGACGGATCGGGCCAAAGGTGAGTCCGGCGCGCCGCTCCACTTCCGCTTTAAATGTCTCAACGCCTACGCGCTCAAGGGTATATTTGGTTTTGGCGTTTTTACGGTTAGTACGATTGCCCCAGTCGCGCTGGGTGGTGACGACCGCTTCCGCGACTGCCAGCGTTTTATCCAGCGGCAGGAAACCAAACTCGCTGGCGGTGCGCGCATAGGTCTCTTTATTGCCATGCTCAATGGATAAACCACCGCCGACCAGCAGGTTAAAGCCCACCAGCTTGCCATTTTCCGCAATAGCGACAAAGTTCAGATCGTTGGCATGCAGGTCGACATCGTTATGCGGCGGCACGACTACCGTGGTTTTAAACTTACGCGGCAGATAAGTTGCGCTAAGAATCGGCTCTTCTTCGGTGGTCGCGACCTTTTTCTCATCCAGCCAGATCTCAGCATAGGCGCGCGTGCGCGGCAGCAGATGCTCAGAGATTTTCTTCGCCCACTCGTACGCTTCCTGGTGCAGCTCAGACTCCACCGGGTTGGAGCTGCACAGCACGTTACGGTTCATATCGTTCGCGGTGCCGATGGCGTCGAGACCGACTTCATGCAGCATCTGGTGCGCGGGCTTCACGTTCTTTTTCAGAATGCCGTGAAACTGAAAGGTCTGACGATTGGTCAGGCGCACGCTGCCGTACAGCGTATTTTCAGTCGCAAACTTTTCAATCGCCAGCCACTGTGTCGGCGTAATGATGCCGCCCGGCAGACGGCAGCGCAGCATCATCGCGTGGCGCGGCTCCAGCTTCTGCTCGGCGCGTTCGGCGCGAATATCGCGATCGTCCTGCTGATACATGCCGTGAAAACGAATCAGCAGGAAGTTATCGCCGCTGAAGCCGCCGGTCAGGCCATTCTGTAAATCGTCGGCAATGGTTCCGCGCAGAAAATTGCTCTCTTTTTTCATGCGCTCCGCATCGGAGAGTTTTCCTTCAACGACCAGCGGTCCAGGGTGTTTTTCACTCATTAGTAAACATCTCGCTGATAACGGCGCTCAATGCGCAGCTCACTTAAAAATTCGTCAGCCGATTCAAGGTCCATTCCGCCCTGCTCAGCTACCACTTCCAGTAATGCCTGTTCGACATCTTTTGCCATACGGTTGGCATCGCCGCAGACATAAATATGGGCACCTTCCTGCAGCCAGCGCCACACTTCCGCGCCTTTTTCACGGATTTTGTCCTGTACATAAATTTTATGCTGTTGGTCACGCGACCAGGCCAAATCGATGTTTGTCAGCAATCCTTCTTTAACATAGCGCTGCCATTCCACCTGATAGAGAAAATCTTCGGTGAAGTGCGGATTGCCGAAGAACAGCCAGTTTTTGCCGCTGGCGCCGTCATTTTCACGCTGCTGCATAAAGGCGCGGAACGGCGCAATGCCGGTACCCGGCCCGATCATAATCACCGGCGCATCCGGGTTGGTCGGCAGGCGGAAGTTATCGTTATGCTCGATAAAGACGCGGACTTCGCCCTCTTCTTCCAGCCGATCGGCCAGATAGCTGGAGGCACCGCCTGCGCGCGGACGACCGTCGATTTCATAACGCACCGCGCCGACGGTAATGTGAACTTCGCTTTCCGTTTCGGCCTGCGAAGAGGCGATAGAGTAAAGACGCGGCGTCAGCGGACGCAGCAGCGACAGCAGCTGTTCTGGATTCAGTTCGCCCGGCGCCTGACGCGCCATATCCACAATCGGCACCGTCTGCGCGTAATGCTGCAGCTGAGCTTTATCCGCCGCCAGCGCCAGCAGTTTCTCGTTGCGTACCAGTTTGGCGTACTGCTCAACGATCTGCGGCGTATTGACCGTCAGTTCGAAATGCTGCTGCAGCGCCTGCGCAAGCGGCAGGCTTTCGCCTTTCACTTCGACGATTTCGTCGCCGCGTAGCCAGAGCAGCTCGGTCAGCTCTTTCACCAGCGCCGGATCGTTTTCATACCAGACGCCAAGCGCGTCGCCAGGCTGATAACGCAGCCCGGCATCGCCTAAGTCGATTTCGATATGGCGCACATCTTTATCTGAGTTGCGACCGGTAATTTTTTGATTGACCGACAGCGTTGCCACCAGCGGCTCATCACGGGTGTAAGGCGTGGTAAAAACTTCATTAACGGTGCCGGTGGCGGTCGCCGCTGCCTGTGCTGGCGTTTCAGCCGGCACGCGCTTTTGCAGCAGCTCGACCACCGCCTTGCGCCACTGTTCGGCGGCGGCGGCGAACTCCACGTCGGCATCGACGCGTTCAAGCAGACGTTCAGCGCCCAGCTCCGCCAGACGGCTATCAAAATCTTTCCCAGCCTTGCTGAAAAATTCGTACGAGGTGTCGCCCAGGCCAAACACGGCAAACGCCGTATCTTTCAGCTGCGGTGCCTTTTTCGACATCAGGTATTTATGCAGCGCGACCGCCTCTTCCGGCGGATCGCCCTCGCCCTGCGTCGACGTTACGATCAGCAGCAGCTTTTCCTGGGCGATTTGTTTGAATTTGTAATCGCCGGCGTTGACCAGTTTGACGTTCAGCTTTGCCGCCAGCAGATCGTCACGCAGCTGTTCCGCGACCCGCCGCGCGTTGCCGGTTTGCGAAGCGGAAAGCAGCGTAATGACTGGCGCTTCGGCCACCGGCGCGGCGGCGCTCTGTACGGTTGCAGCGGCACCTGGCGACTGGTTAACCACTCCCCAAAAATAGCCGGAGATCCATGCCAGCTGCGTCGTTGATAAATCGTGGGTTGCCGCCTGCAAGCGGGCGAGCTGCTCCGGGTTAAGTGGGAGCAAAGAACCTGGGGGTGCCTGAGTCGTCATTGCCTTGATAATTCCAGTATCAGTGGTGCCAAACCGTTCAGAGACGGAAGATAGCGTAGAGGTTACCGAGTCGCATGTTAACCGGTAAATAAGGGTTCGAAATAATAAATAACCAAAATGACTAAACGCTTTTAATGGTAAAGCTTAACGCTTTAACTGTTTTTAAAATTTACTATTTATTAAACAGTTGCGTAAGTTTCGAGGCGTTAAAATAAACGAAAAGCGCGCCAGGCGGGGAAACGGATGCGAAATTTCTGTTTTTCCGGTAGACTTCGCCGGTTTTTGCAACAACTGAGATACCGATTATGGCAACTACGCTTTTTAAAGATTTCCAGTTCGAAGCCGCACACCGTCTGCCGCACGTGCCTGAAGGCCATAAGTGTGGTCGTCTGCACGGTCACTCATTCCTGGTGCGTCTTGAAATCACCGGCGATGTCGCCCCTCATACCGGCTGGATTATGGATTTCGCCGAGCTGAAGGCCGCGTTTAAACCGGTATACGATCGCCTCGATCACTATTATCTGAATGATATACCAGGCCTGGAAAATCCGACCAGCGAAGTACTGGCCGCATGGATTTGGCAGCAGATGAAGCCGGTTGTGCCGCTTCTGAGCGCGGTAATGATCAAAGAAACCTGCACCGCCGGCTGCGTTTACCGCGGCGAAACACCTTCCGCTTAACGCTCTTTGCGCCCCAGCCAGCGCTCTTTTTGCAGGGCGCTATTGATTGCAATATTCAGTACCGGCGAAGGGGGAAGCCAGTTGGCTTTGCCCAACGCCTGCATGTCAGCCAGCAGCGGATTATCTTTTTCACAGACATAATCCGCCAGCAACTCACCGGCAATCGTCTGTTTGGAAATGCCCGCGCCATTACAGCCGCCAGCGGTATAAAGAAACTTATTTATTTTCCCCCACTGCGGCGCGCCGTTGCGGGTGACGCTGATGGTGCCTGACCAGCAGTGGCTGAACGGCACATCTGCCAGCTGCGGATAGATTCTGTGAAAGAGCTGACGATGCAGCTGCGCCGCCTTTTGCGTCTGACGCGCGCTAACGCCGCCGCGCAACGCGGGGATCACATGCTGGCGAAACAGAAAACGGCGATCCGCCGTGAACCTGAGCGTAGCGCCCGCTATCGCATTGACCGGCGTTAAACCCCAACTTGCCATCGAGGGCAGCCGGGCCAGCTGTTGTTCGGTGAGCGGCGGCGTCAGGCTGGCAAAGGTCGCCATCGCGGCCTGCCTGCGTATGCCTGGCAGCAGAGCGTTCGAGAGCGCGTTAGTCGCCAGCATGACTTTTGGCGCCCGCACCATGCCCGCCGGCGTATAAACCGTGGCGTGACGGTCGTAATCAATTGCCAGTGCCGGGCTGTGATAGTAAAGGCTGACGTTTTCCGGCAGCGATTCTGCCAGGCCCGCCATCAGCAAAGCGGGATTCACTAATATCGTATCCGGCGTAAAGATAGCTTTGTGGTAAAAAGACGTACCCAGCCGCTCCTGAAGCGCTGCGTTGTCCAGCAGCTGATAGGGCTCTTCCATCTGATCCAGGCTGGTGCAGTAGGCTTGCAGAATTTTTTCCTGCCCGCTCGCCACCTGACAATGATATTTTCCGGCGACTTCCCAGCCGCAGCGAATCTGAAACGCATCGACGACGTTTTCCAGGTGCTGTATGCCAGCCTGCAGCAACTTTCGCCAGGCGTGCGCTTTTTCCAGCTCCGCCGTGGAACTGCCGATATTGTGCGGCAGGCCGATAATAAAGCCGGAGTTTCTGGCAGAAGCGTTGTCCCAGGCCGTGCCAGCTTCCAGTATCACAATTTTCAGCGCGGGATTATTAGCCGCCAGTCGCCGGGCAAAAGCCAGCCCGGCATAGCCTGCGCCAATCACGATCCAGTCGGCGTCGAGCGCGGTGGTGAGAGCGGGAAAAGCGGCGGGTTGCGGATGCTGGCTGAGCCAGCCGGATATATTTTGATTGAGCGGGAGATCTATCATAACCCTTCCTTTGGTGTGGTCACTCCGAAAGCAGAAGTGTATCACCTGTCGGCAAAGGCGTCGTTAGCGACTGACAGGCCGCAAATTATTCTGACCGGCGCGTGATGCCCTGCCAGGTGTCATTAACCGGCAGAGTATTCCGCAGAGAGAATCAGGCAATATTAAGATATTTGTGCGTCTGCATAGAGAGACGCCAGTTACGGGCGATGCAGGTGGCGATGCAAAGCCGGGTTGCATCCTCTTTCTGGCTGATCGGCTGCAGTGCAATAATGCGCGCTTTATCATCCTGCAAACGGGCCAGCAGTTCGTCCAGCGCATCAATATCACGCTGACGGGCAACCGGATGCTTAATCTCGTCGGCCCGTACCAGCGCCTGATCCAGCACATCATAGCCGCCGCGCATATTGACTTTGGGCGACACCGTTACCCAGGTTTCCGCCGTGCAACGCACCGGATGCGTTCCGCTGGTTTCAATCTGACAGCTGAAGCCCGCCTGCTGTAGCGCGGCGGTCAGCGGTGTAAGATCGTGAATGCAGGGCTCGCCGCCGGTGATTACCACGTGACGCGCGGTCCACTGCTGCTGTTCGATGGTCTGCAATAACGCTGCCGCATCCGCAGCGCCCCAGGCATCGCTTTCGACCGTTTTAAGCAGAATATCGCCCAGCGCGGTTTCCCGATCGGCCAGTTTGTCCCAGGTATGTTTGGTATCGCACCAGCTACAGCCCACCGGGCAGCCCTGCAGGCGGATAAAGATTGCCGGAACGCCGGTGTAATAACCTTCGCCCTGCAACGTCTGGAACATTTCATTAATCGGGTACTGCATGATGGTCTCGCGCTGGAAAAACAAGGGCGCAAATTATGGCAGATTGCTGACCGCACGCCAAACCAGATGGTGAAAAAAAGCCCGGATGCTTTAGCTTCAGATGCGGTAATAGCAGGAGGGAACGAGCTTCGCTTGTTATGTATGCTGACATTACGGCGATCTTCGTCAGAATGTAAAAAGCCCCGCCGAAGCGGGGCTTTTTTGCATAGCGGCGAACCTTGTCGCCGCCTGCCGGTCAATTACTGACCTTTAACTTCTTTCAGACCGTTGAACGGTGCTTTAGAACCCAGCGCTTCTTCGATACGAATCAGCTGGTTGTATTTAGCAACGCGGTCAGAACGGCTCATAGAACCAGTTTTGATCTGGCCAGCTGCAGTACCTACCGCCGTCAGCGATGGTTGCATCTTCAGTTTCGCCAGAACGGTGAGAGATAACGGCAGTGTAGCCCGCATCTTTTGCCATCTTGATTGCAGCCAGCGTTTCGCTCAGAGAGCCGATCTGGTTGAATTTGATCAGGATGGAGTTAGCGATACCTTTTTCGATACCTTCTTTCAGGATTTTGGTGTTGGTTACGAACAGGTCGTCACCAACCAGCTGGATTTTGTCGCCCAGCACTTTAGTCTGGTAAGCAAAGCCTTCCCAGTCAGATTCGTCCAGACCGTCTTCGATAGAAACGATCGGGTACTGTTTGGTCAGCTCTTCCAGGAAGTGAGTGAACTCTTCAGAAGTGAACGCTTTGTTGCCTTCGCCAGCCAGAACGTATTTGCCGTCTTTGTAGAATTCAGACGCTGCGCAGTCCATCGCCAGAGTGATGTCTTTGCCCAGTTCGTAGCCAGCTGCTTTTACCGCTTCTGCGATAACAGCCAGCGCTTCGGCGTTGGAACCCAGGTTCGGCGCATAACCACCTTCGTCACCTACCGCGGTGTTCATGCCTTTCGCTTTCAGCACTTTCGCCAGGTGATGGAACACTTCAGAACCCATACGGATCGCTTCTTTCACCGTCTTCGCGCCAACCGGCTGGATCATGAATTCCTGGATGTCGACGTTGTTGTCGGCGTGTTCACCACCATTGATGATGTTCATCATCGGCAGCGGCATAGAGAATTTGCCCGGCGTACCGTTCAGTTCAGCAATGTGTTCGTACAGCGGCATGCCTTTGGCAGCAGCGGCAGCTTTGGCGCTCGCCAGAGAAACGGCCAGAATCGCGTTAGCACCGAAGTTAGATTTGTTTTCGGTACCGTCCAGATCGATCATGATCTTGTCGATGTTCGCCTGATCTTTGGCGTCTTTACCCAGGATAGCTTCTGCAATCGGGCCGTTAACCGCTGCAACTGCTTTGGTTACGCCTTTACCCAGGAAACGAGATTTGTCACCGTCACGCAGTTCCAGCGCTTCGCGAGAGCCGGTAGAAGCGCCTGACGGCGCGGCAGCCATACCTACAAAACCGCCTTCCAGATGAACTTCAGCTTCAACAGTCGGGTTACCACGTGAGTCGATGATTTCACGACCGATGACTTTAACGATTTTGGACATTAGTTTTTCCTCAGTACAAGTTAAGCTAAAACTCAGACAAACAGCGCGCGGAAAGTTCGCGCGCTGTTATAAAAACTCTTACTTCACTTGATGCTTCTGGTACTCGCTCGCCGCCTTAACGAAACCAGCAAAGAGCGGGTGACCATCGCGGGGCGTTGAGGTGAATTCCGGGTGGAACTGACACGCAACAAACCACGGGTGGTTCGGATTTTCAATAATCTCAACCAGCTGATTATCCCCTGAGCGGCCCGCCACGCGCAGACCCGCCGCTTCGATAGGTTTCAGCAACATATTGTTGACTTCATAGCGATGGCGATGACGTTCAACGATGGTGTCAGAGCCGTACAGCTGGCGAACCAGGCTGTTTTCGGTCAGCTGGCACTGCTGGCTGCCGAGGCGCATGGTGCCGCCCAGATCGCTCTGTTCGCTACGCACTTCAACGTTACCATTTTCATCACGCCATTCGGTGATTAACGCCACCACCGGATATTTACAGTCTGGCACAAATTCAGTGGAGTTGGCATCAGCCATACCCGCAACGTTACGGGCGAATTCCATCAGCGCAACCTGCATTCCCAGGCAGATCCCTAAATAAGGGATGTTGTTTTCACGCGCATACTGTGCGGTGAGAATTTTGCCTTCGATACCGCGCGGACCAAAGCCGCCAGGCACCAGGATTGCATCCAGATCTTTCAGCACTTCAACACCGCGCGATTCCACATCCTGCGAGTCGATCAGCTTGATGTTTACCGTTACGCGATTTTTCAGGCCGCCGTGTTTCAGCGCTTCGATTACTGATTTGTAAGCGTCCGGCAGTTCGACATATTTGCCGACCATACCGATGGTCACTTCTCCGCCCGGATTCGACTCTTCGTAAATCACCTGCTCCCATTCAGAGAGGTTGGCTTCCGGGACGTTCAGGCTGAATCGTTTACAAATATAATCGTCCAGCCCCTGAGATTTCAACAGGCCAGGAATTTTATAGATGGAATCAACGTCTTTCAGAGAAATAACCGCTTTTTCCGGCACGTTACAGAACAGCGCGATTTTTGCACGTTCGTTGGCCGGTACAGCGCGATCGGAGCGGCAGATCAGCACGTCAGGCTGGATGCCGATAGAGAGCAACTCTTTAACGGAGTGCTGCGTCGGCTTAGTTTTCACTTCACCCGCCGCTGCCATGTAAGGCACTAACGTCAGGTGCATGTAGAGGGTATGCTCGCGTCCCACATCAACCGCCATCTGACGGATTGCTTCCAGGAAAGGCAGGGATTCGATATCGCCAACGGTACCGCCGATTTCGACCAGCACCACATCATGGCCTTCGCCGCCTTCGATGATGCGCTCTTTGATAGCGTTAGTAATGTGCGGAATAACCTGAATGGTGGCGCCAAGGTAATCACCACGACGCTCTTTGCGCAGCACCTCAGAATAGATGCGGCCAGTGGTAAAGTTATTGCGACGCGTCATCCGGGTACGAATAAAGCGTTCATAGTGACCTAAATCGAGATCGGTTTCGGCGCCGTCGTCGGTAACAAATACTTCACCGTGCTGCGTCGGGCTCATGGTACCTGGATCGACGTTAATATACGGGTCCAGTTTCATGATGGTCACGTTCAGGCCACGCGCCTCAAGAATGGCTGCGAGGGAGGCTGCGGCAATGCCTTTACCCAGAGAGGATACGACCCCGCCGGTCACAAAAATATAGTTCGTTGTCATGCTGAACCTGAGAGTTGAGGTTTAAAGACGGTGGAATAACCAGGACGGGAAAACAGTATACCTGATTCACCTCTTACCCACAATTGATCATTGCCGCCATCGCTGCTACCCGGTGACGGCCTACCTTAACCGGGTGATAAAGGGAAAGGGTTGATTTGGGTCATAGGCGACGCAAATTATTCGTAAAAGCTGAAACGAGTAAGCTTAGAGAAGTAGCCAGGCTTGTTTTTTAAACTTACAAACCGGCACTTAAGTCAGGGAAGCGGGGGAAAGGCCGCTTAATAAAGCCTCCGCGTCAGGAATGACAGGGAGGCTCCAGGGATGAATTGACGACGTCTTTATGAAGCGGCCTTTTCACCCACTTTTACCTGTTGCCAGGCGGCTTCCATCTGCTCCAGCGAGGCATCGCTCATATTCATGCCCTGGGCGGCGATAATCTGCTCTACCTGACGAAAGCGGCGTTCGAACTTCAGGTTGGCCTTCTGCAATGCCGTTTCCGCCTTCGTCCCTAAATGCCGCGCCAGATTAACAGTGGCGAACAGCAGATCGCCTACCTCTTCCTCCAGCTTCGCCTCATCGATTACCGCCTGCTGCGCTTCGTGCATCACCTCATCGATCTCTTCATGCACTTTATCGACCACTGGCCCCAGCGTCGTCCAGTCAAAACCCACGCTGTGACAACGCTTCTGAATTTTTTGCGCGCGCATCAGCGCAGGCAATGCCTGAGGAATATCGTCCAGCGCAGAGTGCTGCGACTTCTCAGCGCGCTCCTGCTGCTTAATCTGCTCCCAGTTCTGCAACACCTCTTCGCTATCTTTAACCTGCACGTCGGCGAAAATATGCGGATGGCGACGTTCCAGCTTATCGGCAATACCATGACAAATATCGTCAAAGGTAAACCGCCCCTCCTCGCGCGCCATCTGCGCGTAAAAAACGACCTGAAACAGCAGATCGCCTAACTCCCCACGCAGATCGTCATAATCTTCGCGCTGAATGGCATCGATCACCTCATAGGTCTCTTCCAGCGTATAAGGGGCGATAGTGGCGTAAGTTTGTTGACGATCCCAGGGGCAGCCGTGCTGCGGATCGCGCAGGGTCTGCATAATAGTCAGCAGACGATCAAGAGCAGTCATAACGATACCTTCATGAAAAGCGAGACCGGCATGGCGCATAAACGGCCATGCCGATTCAGAGAATTAGTGCAGACGCCGGGCGTCGATAATATCAGGAACCTGATTAAGGCGTGCCAGCACGCGTCCCAGCACCTGCTGATTGTAAATCTCAATATCCATATCAATGGTGGCCAGCTGCTTACGCGTATCGCTGCGGCTTGATACGCCAAGGACATTAACCTTCTCATTAGCAAGAATGGTGGTAATGTCGCGCAGCAGCCCGCTGCGATCGTTGGCGGTCACACGCACCACCAGCGAGTAACCGCTGGAGTAGCTCTCGCCCCACACCGCATCCACGATACGCTCCGGCGCATGCGACATCAGTTCCGCCAGCTGATCGCAGTCGGCGCGGTGAATAGAAATGCCACGCCCCTGAGTAATAAAGCCGACAATATCGTCGCCGGGAATCGGCTGACAGCAGCGAGCGATATGGTGCATTAAATTGCCGACGCCTTCGACCACCACGCGCCCGCTCTCTTTGCCAGAACGCTGCGGCGTATGGCTTTTCTGCGTCAGCTGACGCAGCGCCTCGCGATCTTCTTCCTCCGCGCTTGGCTTATTCAGCTTCGCCTGCAGGAAGTTCACCATTTGATTCAGGCGAATATCGCCGCCGCCAATGGCTGCCAGCAGCTCATCCAGCGTGCCGACGTTATAACGCGGCAGCAGCAGCTTCTCCGCCTCTTTCAGACTGATATCCAGCTGATTTAGCTCGTTATCCAGAATCTGGCGGCCTGCGATAATATTCTTATCGCGATCCTGCTTACGGAACCAGGCGTGGATTTTGGAGCGGCCACGGCTGGTGGTCACATAGCCGAGATTAGGATTCAGCCAGTCACGGCTGGGATTCGGCTGCTTCTGCGTAATGATTTCAATCTGATCGCCCATCTGCAGCTGATAGGTGAACGGCACAATGCGTCCGCCGATTTTCGCGCCGATGCAGCGATGACCAATATCGCTGTGAATATGGTAGGCAAAATCAAGCGGCGTCGAACCGGCAGGCAGATCGACCACGTCGCCTTTCGGCGTAAAGACATAGACGCGATCGTCAAAGACCTGGCTGCGTACCTCTTCCAGCAGCTCGCCGGTATCGGCCATCTCCTCCTGCCAGGCGATCAGCTTACGCAGCCAGGCGATGCGTTCTTCATGGCCCTGCGCGCCGCGCGCCTGTCCACCGGAGCCTTCCTTATATTTCCAGTGAGCGGCCACGCCCAGCTCGGCATCTTCATGCATCTGACGCGTGCGGATCTGTATCTCAACGGTTTTGCCGCCGGGGCCCAGCACGACCGTATGGATCGACTGATAGCCGTTGGGTTTCGGGTTCGCCACATAATCATCAAACTCATCCGGCAGATGGCGATACAGCGTATGCACAATGCCCAGCGCGCCGTAACAGTCCTGCAGTCGTTCCGCGACAATACGCACCGCGCGCACGTCAAACAGCTCATCAAACGCCAGCGATTTTTTCTGCATCTTGCGCCAGATGCTGTAGATATGTTTCGGGCGCCCGTAAACCTCCGCCTTGACGCCTTCGCGCGCCATCTCGGTACGCAGGCTCTCCACAAAGGTTTCAATATACTGCTCGCGGTCGATGCGGCGCTCATGCAGCAGTTTTGCGATGCGCTTATATTCTTCCGGGCGAAGATAGCGGAAGCAGAAATCTTCCAGCTCCCACTTAAGCTGACCGATACCAAGGCGGTTAGCTAACGGCGCGTAGATATTGGTACACTCTTTCGCCGCCAGCACGCGCTCGTCTTCCGGCGCATCCTTCATTTCGCGCAGATGCGCAATACGCTCGGCCAGCTTGATGACCACGCAGCGGAAATCTTCCACCATCGCCAGCAGCATACGGCGCACGTTATCGACCTGCTCAGAAGCCATGGAGTCGTTATGGATCGCCTTCAGCTGGCGAATCGCATCCATATCGCGCACGCCATGCACCAGCGAAACGATCGCTTTACCAAAGGTTTCTTCCAGCTTTTCTTCGGAAACGACATTGGCATCCGCCAGCGGAAAAACCAGCGCGGCGCGCAATGTGTCATTGTCCATGCTGAGCATCGACAGAATTTCGACCATCTCGATACCGCGCCACAGCAGCAGCGCCTGATCGGGATGCGATTGGGTGACCGCTTCACAATATCGCCAGGTATCGGCCAGTCGTTCACTTGATTGCGGGTTCACGATCCCCAAACTGGTGATCCATTGATCGAGCGCGAACTCACCCGCCGTATTCAAATGTGCGCTTCTTACCGCAACCATAACCTCTCCTGGCAACCTGTAAAGATACTTATGTTTTACTGAATAGCACCATGGATTCAAGATGACCGGTATGCGGGAACATATCGAGCATCGCGACCTTTGCTAACTGGTAACCGGCCGACAGCAGTATCTGGCTGTCGCGGGCAAGTGTAGTCGGGTTACAGGAAACGTAAACAATACGTTGCGGAGCAAGTTTAGCGATATGTTGCATCACGCCGCCTGCGCCCGCTCGTGCCGGATCCAGCAACACCTTATCAAACCCTTGCGCCGCCCAGGGCTGGCGCGTCACATCTTCTTCCAGGTTCTCATGAAAAAAGGTGACATTTTCAAGACCATTCAGCTTGGCATTATACGCACCTTGTGCAGTTAAAGCTGCTACGCCCTCCACACCGACAACATTTAAAACACTTTTCGCCAGGGGGAGCGTAAAATTTCCCATACCGCAAAACAGATCCAGCACGCGATCGGTCGGCTGCGGATCGAGCCATTCCAGCGCCTTCGCTACCATTTTTTGGTTTACCGCATCGTTCACCTGGATGAAATCACGCGGGCTGAAAGTTAACTTTAACTGATGTGACTGATAGTAAGGCGGCTCGCCGGTCACCTGCTCAAGCTGCTCGCTGTCGGGCGCTAAAAAGAGCGCCAGCCGATGCTCATGCGAAAAACGTTCCAGCTTTTGCCGATCGCCGTCGCTCAATGCATCAAGATGGCGCAAAACCAGCACCGGACCATTATCCGCCTGCACCAGCTCGACATGTCCGAGACGCCGCACCGTCTGTAACGAGGAGAGACAGGCTTTGAGCGGTGCCAGTAACGCATCAAGTTCGGGCTTTAAAATGGGGCAATGATCGATGGAAACCAGCTCGTTAGAGGCGGTTTTACGAAAACCCATCTGCAGCGTCTGCGTTTTCGGCTGATAGTGCAGACCCAGCCGTGCGCGGCGGCGATAGCCATAAGCGTTATCGCCGATGATTTCATCAACCGTCGCCTGCTGACCGGTTTCCCGCGTCAGCAAGTGAGCCAGCGCCCTGGCCTTGCTCTGCTGCTGCAGCGCCTGCGATGCATGCTGCTGCTGACAGCCGCCACACACCGTAAAATAAGGGCAGCGCGGCGTTACCCGTTCCGGGCTGGATTGTAAAATTCGTCGGGCGCGGCCGCGCGCGTACTGGCGCTTATCTTCCTGTAGCTCAACCTCAACCTGCTCGCCCGGCAAAGCGCCACTGACAAATAGCGTCTTGCCCTGGTGACGTGCTACGCCCTGGCCAAAAGCATCCAGATCATGAATAGTGACCGTAATTGTTTGTCGGGTCGTCACACGCCGTTTTGCGGAGTAGAATTGCGCCATAGTGGAATAGAATCTCTGAATAATTGCTATGCGAAGTGACGCCGGTTTACAGCGTTACCGCCCGGCGCGATTGTCTCATACCGGACTACCATGACCAAATACAGCCTGCGGGCAAGGATGATGATTTTAATACTGGCACCGACCCTGTTGATTGGTTTGCTGCTCAGTACTTTTTTTGTTGTACATCGCTATAACGAGCTACAGCGACAGCTGGTGGATGCCGGCGCGAATATTATCGAGCCGCTGGCGGTCTCCAGCGAATATGGTATGACCTTTCACAGCCGCGAATCGGTGCGGCAGCTGGTGAGCCTGCTGCATCGACGTCATTCTGACATCGTGCGCGCGATTACGGTTTTTGATGATAAAAACCAGATCTTTGTCACCTCGAACTATCACCTGAACCAGAATCTGTTACGCCTGCCCAGTATCGATAAAATGCCCAGCCTGACGGTGATTGAACGTCACGGCAATGTCATGGTGCTGCGCACGCCGATTGTTTCCGAAAGCTATTACCCGGATGAATCGCCAGGAGGTAAAGCCAAGCCGACCGGCAATCCGCTCGGCTATGTGGCGATTGAACTGGATTTGCAGTCGGTCAGGCTCCAGCAATATAAAGAGGTCTTTGTCTCCACGCTGCTGCTGCTGTTTTGCCTCTGCATTGCCATGATGTTCGCCTATCGGCTAATGCGTGACGTCACCGGACCGATTCGCAACATGGTCAGCACCGTAGACCGCATTCGACGCGGCCAGCTCGACAGCCGCGTTGAGGGCTATATGCTTGGCGAGCTGGATATGCTGAAGAACGGCATTAACGCCATGGCGATGTCTCTGACGGCTTACCATGAAGAGATGCAGCAGAATATCGATCAGGCGACCTCCGACCTGCGCGAAACGCTGGAGCAGATGGAAATACAGAACGTAGAGCTGGATCTGGCCAAACGCCGCGCGCAGGAGGCGGCGCGCATTAAGTCTGAATTCCTGGCCAATATGTCGCACGAACTACGCACGCCGCTTAATGGCGTAATCGGCTTTACGCGTCAGACGCTTAAAACGCCGCTCACCTCAACCCAGCGCGACTACCTGCATACCATTGAGCGATCGGCCAATAATCTGCTCAGTATTATCAATGATGTACTGGATTTCTCGAAGCTGGAAGCCGGTAAGCTGGTGCTGGAATCGATTCCGTTCCCGCTGCGCGCGACGCTGGATGAAACCCTGGTGCTGCTGGCGCCTTCCGCGCACGATAAAGGGCTGGAGCTGACGATTAACGTACAGGGCGAAGTGCCGGATAACGTGATTGGCGATCCGCTGCGCCTGCAACAGATTTTAACCAACCTGATCGGCAACGCGGTGAAATTCACCGAGCGCGGCAATATCGATATTCGCGTGGAAAAACGCGGCATAAGCAACAGCAGCGTCGAAATTGAGGTGCAGGTTCACGATACCGGGATCGGCATTGCGGAAAAACAGCAGTCGCAGCTGTTCCAGGCCTTCCGTCAGGCCGACGCCAGTATTTCCCGCCGCCACGGCGGCACCGGCCTGGGGCTGGTAATCACCCAGAAACTGGTAAAAGAGATGGGCGGCACCATCGCTTTCCATAGCCGCCTGGGACAGGGTTCAACCTTCTGGTTCCATATCAGTCTGGCGCTAAATCCGAATGCGGCCAGCGATCCGCGCGCGCTGGATGGGCTACGCGGCAAGCGTATTGCCTATGTCGAAGCCAACCCGGCGGCGGCGCAGGCCACGCTGGATATTTTGAGTTCGATGCCTCTGAAGGT
This sequence comes from Mixta sp. Marseille-Q2659, assembly GCF_940807255.1. Classification (GTDB taxonomy): domain Bacteria; phylum Pseudomonadota; class Gammaproteobacteria; order Enterobacterales; family Enterobacteriaceae; genus Mixta. The sequence goes on from NZ_CALNWY010000001.1 coordinate 186,365, forward strand.
GAGCTACAGTCTGACATTCGAAGGCATAACCGAGGCGCATTACGATATGTTGCTGGTCGGCCTGCCGGTTAACCTCAGCACCGACAATGTACTGTCGCAGGCGTTTATCAACAGCCTGACGACGCGCGCTGACAGCGTGATCCTTGCTCTGCCCAGCCAGATGCTGCTGCAGGCGGAACTGCTGAAAACGCGCGGCATTGCAGCCTGTCTGAGCAAGCCGGTAACGCGCACGCGGCTGCTGCCAGTGCTGCTCGATTTGCACGCGCGCAAACTATACGATCTGCCCAGCCGCGCCCGATTGCCGCTTTCGGTAATGGCGGTAGATGACAATCCGGCCAACCTGAAGCTGATTGGCGCCCTGCTGGAGGAGCAGGTTGAAAATATTGTGCTGTGCGACAGCGGCGAAAAAGCAATCGCCGTCGCGCGTGAGCAGGCGCTGGACATTATCTTAATGGATATTCAGATGCCGGAAATCGACGGCATTCGCGCCAGCGAACAGATCCGGGAACTGCCTCAGCATACCAATACGCCAATTATCGCCGTTACCGCGCATGCTATTGACGGCGAACGCGAACACTTAATTAAGGCGGGCATGAATGATTACCTTGCCAAGCCGATTGATGAGGTGAAACTCAGCCATTTGCTGGCGCGTTATTCGCCGACGCTTCCAGCCTCTGCACCGGAAACGCCGACCATTTCCCCTTCACTTGACTGGCAGCTCGCGCTACGTCAGGCGGCAAATAAGCCCGACCTGGCGCGCGATTTGCTAAGAATGCTGCTGGATTTTCTGCCTGAAGTCCGGGAAAAAGTCGAACAGAGCCTGGCGGAAAACCGGCAGAACGGCCTGCGGGAGATCATTCATAAGCTGCACGGCAGCGCCAGCTACAGCGGTGTGCCGCGTATGAAGCAGCTCTGTCTCCAGATTGAACACAACCTGCGGCTGGATGGCGATGTCACCGCTCTGGAGCCTGAACTGCTGGAACTGTTGGATGAAATGGATAATGTGGCGCGGGAAGCGCGCCACCTGTTGAGTCAGGAGTGATTAAAGGCCTGGCCAATTTTCAGGGTTGCGGCGATATTGCGTGCCGTCATACGTACGTTTTGCGCCGCGTTATCCAGCGCCTCCTCCAGCGTACAAATGGAATAAAGCACGCTGTACACCGCATCGATGCCGTGCTGATGCACGACGCCAACGTCCGCCGTCAGGCTGCCGGCAATCCCGATTACCGGTTTGTTATAGCGCCTGGCGACGTTCGCCACGCCAATCGGCACTTTACCGTGAATGGTTTGGCTGTCGATACGCCCTTCGCCGGTAATCACCAGCGTGGCGTCTTTTACCAGTTCGTCCAGCCCTAACGCTTCGGTGACAATTTCGATACCACGGCGCAGTTCTGCCTGACAAAAGGCGTGCAACGCCGCGCCCATGCCGCCTGCCGCACCGCCACCGGGAATATGCAGCACATCAATATCCAGATCGCGCTGAATAATGGTCGCGTAATGGGCCAGCGCGTTATCGAGCTGGGTCACTAACGCTGGCGTCGCCCCTTTTTGCGGACCGAAAACGGCCGAGGCGCCTTCATTGCCGGTCAGTGGATTCGTCACATCGCAGGCGACTTCAAAGCGACACTGGCGTAGACGTGGATCGAGCTGGCTAATATCGATTCGCGTCAGTGACGCCAACGCGCCGCCGCCGTAGCCGATCTGCTCGCCCTGCGCATCTAACAGCCGCGCACCCAGCGCCTGAACCATACCGGCGCCGCCGTCATTGGTCGCACTGCCGCCGATGCCGATAATAAAATGTTGAACGCCGCGATCCAGCGCATTGCCAATCAGTTCGCCGGTGCCCCAGGAAGTAGTAATCAATGGATCGCGCTGCGACGGTGGCACCAGTTCCAGCCCGCTGGCGGCGGCCATTTCAATAAATGCGCAGCTTTCATCGCCGGACAAACCATAAAATGCCTCAACCGGCTCGCCCAGCGGCCCGGTAACCCGTAACCTGACGATTTTTCCCTGCGTCGCCGCCACCATCGCCTCGACGGTGCCTTCGCCGCCATCCGCCACTGGCAGCTTGACATACTCCGCATCGGGAAAGATTGCACGAAAGCCGTTTTCAATCTCCGAAGCGACCTGCAGGGCGGACAAACTCTCTTTATACGAATCCGGTGCAATAACGATTTTCATAAATAGTCCGAGCGCTGTTGAGCTGGCCGCAGCCAGAAAACGAAGCCGGTCAGCCTGACCGGCTCAATAACCGGAGCGGCTGACTAGCGTGAAACTTCAACCTTCGCTAATTTTTCATAATAGCAGGCCAGCGCGCTGTGGTCGGATGTGCCCATGCCATCAGCTTTCAGCGCCTGCATCATTTCCATTACAGCAGCTGTGAGCGGCAGCTGCGCGCCAACGCCGTGCGACGTATCCAGCGCATTGCTGAGATCTTTGATATGCAGATCGATGCGGAAACCCGGCTTAAAGTTGCGGTCCATTACCATTGGCGCTTTAGCATCCAGCGCCGTGCTGCCCGCCAGGCCGCCGCGGATTGCCTGATAAACCAGATCCGGGTTAACGCCCGCTTTAGTGGCCAGCGTTAACGCTTCGGACATTGCCGCAATGTTCAGCGCTACGATCACCTGATTCGCCAGCTTGGTCACGTTACCTGCGCCGATCTCGCCGGTATGCACCACCGAACCAGCCATCGCTTTCATCAGATCGTAATATTTATCGAATACCGCTTTATCGCCGCCGACCATCACTGAAAGCGTACCGTCGATTGCTTTTGGCTCGCCACCGCTGACCGGCGCATCGAGCATTTTGACCCCTTTTTCCGTCAGCGCCTGATGGATTTCACGGCTGGCCAGCGGAGCAATAGAACTCATATCGATCAGCACCGTGCCCGGTTTCGCGCCTTCGATAATGCCGTTTTCGCCCAGCGCCACTTCTTTAACGTGCGGCGAGTTCGGCAGCATGGTAATGATCACGTCGCACTGTTCGGCGACCTCTTTCGGCGTTTTCGCCGTGGTAGCACCCAGCTCAACCAGTTCCGCTTCGTTCTGCGCGTTGAAATCGCGTACCACCAGCGAATAGCCCGCTTTCAGCAGGTTTTTACTCATCGGTTTGCCCATGATGCCCAGGCCAATAAATCCAACTTTCATGTCATTCCCCTTGTTAAGCTATTTTTTGAAACGATCGCACAGCGCCTGCGTCGCGTTACGGAAAACGCCCAGGTCACTGCCTACGGCGACGAAGGTTGCGCCCCACTCCAGGTAGCGACGTGCGTCGGCTTCTACCGGCGCGAGAATGCCGCTCGGCTTGCCCGCCGCTTTCGCGCGCGCAAAGATATGCTGGATCACTTTCAATACTTCAGGATGGGCAGGCTGCCCCAGATAACCGAGCGCGGCAGAGAGATCGCCCGGCCCAACGAAAATACCGTCAACGCCATCCACCTGAGCGATGCTGTCAAGATTGTCGACGCCCTGCTGGCTTTCAATCTGCACCAGCACGCTGACGTTGTTATTGATGTCGAGGTTATAATCCGGCACCGTGCCGTACATATTGCTGCGGTGCGATACCGACACGCCGCGGATCCCGGCTGGCGGATAGCGCGTTGAGGCGACGGCCTGCATGGCTTCTTCTTCGCTTTCCACAAAGGGGATCAGGAAGTTATAAAAACCGATATCCAGCAGGCGTTTGATGATGATCGGCTCATTGCAGGGTGGCCGAACCACTGCGGCGCTGGGGCTACCTTTCAGCGCCATCAACTGCGGCACGAAGGTGGTAATGTCGTTCGGCGCATGTTCGCCATCCAGTACCAGCCAGTCAAAACCCGCCAGGCCCAGCACCTCGGTGGTAATAGGGTTCGCCAGCGAACACCAGCTGCCGATCAGCGTTTCACCACTTAGCAGACGCTGACGAAAACGATTGGGATAGGACATTCTGTTTCCTCTCGGTTAAGCGCGCTTAGCGCACCAGGCACGGACGTTTGTTATTGAAGGTCCAGTCGGGGATCAGGAACTGCATTGCCTGCGCATCATCGCGCGCGCCCAGTCCGTGCTGCTGATAAAGTTCGTTGGCCTTCATCACCTGATCCATATCCAGCTCGACGCCCAGACCCGGCTTCTGCGGCACCTGCACCATGCCGCCTTTAATTTCCAGCGGCTCTTTCGTCAGGCGCTGATTGCCTTCCTGCCAGATCCAGTGGGTATCGATAGCGGTAATATTGCCAGGCGCGGCGGCGGCAACATGGGTAAACATCGCCAGCGAAATATCGAAATGGTTATTAGAATGGGAGCCCCAGGTCAGGCCAAATTCATGACACATCTGCGCGACGCGCACCGAACCCTGCATGGTCCAGAAGTGCGGATCGGCCAGCGGAATATCGACTGACTGCAGCGACAAGGTATGCCCCATCTGGCGCCAGTCGGTGGCGATCATATTGGTGGCGGTCGGCAAGCCGGTGGCGCGGCGGAACTCCGCCATCACTTCACGACCGGAGTAGCCTTGTTCGGCGCCACAGGGATCTTCGGCATAGGCCAGCACGTTGCGCAGCTGTTTGCCCAGCTTAATCGCCTCTTCCAGCGACCAGGCGCCGTTGGGATCGAGCGTAATGCGCGCATCCGGGAAACGCTGCGCCAGCGCGGTGACCGCTTCCGCTTCTTCGCTGCCGGCCAGTACGCCGCCCTTCAGTTTAAAATCGTTAAAGCCATATTTTTCATAGGCAGCTTCAGCCAGGCGCACCACGGTTTCAGGCGTCAGGGCCTCTTCATGGCGCAGGCGATACCAGTCGCAGCTGGCGTCCGGTTCGCTCTGGTAAGGCAGCGATGTTTTGCGACGGTCGCCAACGTAAAACAGATAGCCTAACATTTCGACACGATCGCGCTGCTGCCCTTCCCCCAGCAGACTGGCGACGTTAACGCCAAGGAACTGTCCCAGCAGATCGAGCAGCGCGGCCTCAATGCCGGTCACCACGTGAATAGTGGTGCGCAGGTCGAAGGTTTGCGTTCCGCGTCCGGCAGCATCGCGATCGGCAAAGGTGGTGAGCACCAGATTGAGCAGATTTTTATATTCGCCCAGCGTGTGGCCGATAATCAGCGCGGCTGCCTCTTCCAGCGTCTGACGAATTTTCTCCCCGCCCGGAATTTCACCGACGCCGGTATGGCCCGCGTTATCTTTGATGATCACAATGTTGCGGGTAAAAAACGGCGCGTGTGCCCCGCTCAGATTGAGCAGCATACTGTCGTAACCGGCAACCGGGATGACTTGCATTGCGGTAATTTTCGGCGTGGCGTTCTGTTGGCTCATGGTCGGTTCCTTATGCTTTTCTGCGCCCGAAAACCGGGCGTTTACGATCAAATGTCCAGCCGGGGATGAGATACTGCATTGCGGTAGCATCGTTACGTGCGCCGCCCGGCAAGGTTTTATAAAGTTCATGCGCCTGCTGCAGGCGATCCCAGTCCAGTTCGATGCCCAGTCCCGGCTTATCAGGCACGGCTATCTTGCCCTGGCGAATTTGCAGCGGTTCTTTTGTCAGAGATTGATCGCCTTCCTGCCAGATCCAGTGGGTATCAATGGCGGTCGGCTTGCCCGGCGCGGCGGCGCCGACGTGGGTAAACATCGCCAGCGAAATATCGAAGTGGTTATTGGAGTGACAGCCCCAGGTCAGGCCCCAGTCATCGCAGAGCTGGGCAACGCGCACCGCGCCGCTCAGCGTCCAGAAATGGGGATCGGCCAGCGGAATATCGACGGCGTTCAGCATGACTGCGTGCTGCATTTCACGCCAGTTGGTGGCGATCATATTAGTCGCGACCGGCAGGCCTGTGGCGCGACGAAACTCCGCCATCACCTCTCGTCCTGAATAGCCCTGTTCAGCACCGCAGGGATCTTCCGCGTAGCTCAGCACATCCTGCATGCCTTTACAGAGCGCGATTGCTTCGTCCAGCAGCCAGGCGCCGTTGGGATCGACGGTTATGCGCGCGTCGGGGAAGCGTTTTTTCAGCGCGCGCGCGGTTTCGATCTCATCTTCGCCCGGCAGCACGCCACCCTTCAGCTTGAAATCTTTAAAGCCGTAGCGATCCTGCGCGGCTTCCGCCAGGCGCACCACCGAGTCACTGTCCAGCGCCTGCTGATGACGCAGGTGATACCAGTCGTGCGTCGCCTGCGCGCCGCTGAGATAAGGCAGGTCGGTTTTCTGACGATCGCCGATATAAAACAGATAGCCCAGCACTGTGACTTCATCGCGCTGTTTGCCCGGACCAAGCAGCTCGGCCACCGGCACGTTCAGACACTGTCCCAGCAGATCGAGCAGTGCGGCCTCCAGCGCGGCAACCGCATTAACCCGCAATTCAAAGGTCCAGGCGCCTTTGCCGAAGGTATCGAAATCGGCATGCTGGTTGCCTTTATGCACCTGTTGCACCAGCCGATTCATACGGCCCACTTCCTGACCGATGACCTGTGGAATCGCTTCAATCAAGGTCTGCAGAATAGTTTCGCCGCCTGGCGCTTCGCCTAAGCCGGTATGACCAGCGTTATCGGTCAGCACCACGATATTGCGCGTGAAGTAAGCGCTGTGCGCGCCGCCGATATTAAGCAACATGCTGTCATAGCCAGCGACCGGAATAACTTTCATATCGGTAATGATGGGCGTTTGGGTACTCATCGCGGCTCCTTATACGGACTTTTTCAGTTCGATACGTTTGATGTCGCCCACCAGCACCAGATAGCTGAGGACAGCGACCAGGGCGTGAATACCAACGTAGATCAGCGCGCCGTTATAAGAGCCGGTGACCGCGATGATGTAGCCGATGGCGATCGGCGTCACGATGCCGGAAATATTACCGAACATGTTGAACAGACCACCGCTCAGGCCGCTGATCTCTTTCGGCGCGGTATCCGCCATCACTGCCCAGCCCAGCGCACCGATGCCTTTACCAAAGAAAGCGGTCGCCATAAAGAACACCACCACCCATTCGGTTTCAACGTAGTTACAGGTCACCATGGAAATGGAGAGCAGCATGCCGAGAACGATTGGCGTTTTACGGGCGATATTCAGTGAACCAGTTTTGCGCATCAGCCAGTCGGAAATGACGCCGCCAAGCACGCCGCCGAGGAAGCCGCAGATTGCGGGAATCGAAGCGATAAACCCCGCCTTCAGAATCGACATGCCACGCGCCTGCACCAGATAAACCGGGAACCAGGTAATAAAGAAGTAGGTTAAGGCGTTAATGCAGTACTGACCGAGGTAGATGCCAAGCATCATGCGCGAGGTGATCAGCTGGCGGATTTGACCCCATTTTTCCCGACCGCTGACTTTGGATTTCTCCTTTTTCGCATCCATATTGATCAGCGCGCCGCCCTGCTCCATATACTCCAGCTCGGCCCGGTTAACGCCCGGATGATCGTTAGGATCGTGGATCACTTTCAGCCAGATGAAACTGAGGATAATGCCCAGCCCGCCCATAAACCAGAAAACATGCGCCCAGCCGACCTGCGCCGTCAGCCAGCCCATAATCGGTGCGAAAATCACGGTCGCGAAATATTGCGCCGAGTTAAAAATCGCCACGGCGGTGCCGCGCTCTTGCGCCGGGAACCAGGCAGCGACGATCCGGCTATTGCCCGGGAAGGAAGGCGCTTCCGCCAGCCCGACCAGGAAGCGCAGCATGAACAGCGCCACGATCACGGTAAAGCCTTCGAAAATATCTACAAAGCCCTGCAACAGCGTAAACAGCGACCAAATAAAGATGCTCCAGAAGTAGACGCGCTTTGAACCGAAGCGGTCAAGCAGCCAGCCGCCGGGGATTTGGCCGATAACATAAGCCCATGAAAATGCAGAGAAGATATAGCCCATGCCGACTGGATCGAGGCCAATGTCTTTGGCCATCTGGGAACCGGCAATAGAAAGCGTGGCGCGGTCGCCATAGTTAAACGAGGTGACGATAAACAGCATCACGACGATCCAGTATCGTGCGTTAGTTCTTTTTTCCACGGCGCTCTCCGCCTGGCTGTATGAATTCATGATGCACTCCTGAAATATAGCGTTACGCTACTTTCCACTCTGACTGCATACACATCGCGTTGAGTATCAGAATGTGGTTGGGTTAAACACGGCGATTGTTATTCGTTAGCAAAAACATCTGTTACGCAGCGCGGCTGGCTCACCTGTCGTCAAACTTGAGGAAAAAGTATATGGAGCGCACCGGGGCAATTCACTGGAAGAAAGCCCTATATTTGACGGGTTATAGCGTATAGTTTGTGGCATTTGCATAATTGGCTGCGGCACGGCTCACGGAATTGTTTTTTTCAGGCCGATCGGCCGTGGATGCAGGCCGCAAGGGATGCAGTTTGTGAGAGGCTTCACTTGCGTTTGTTACGAAGCCTGAAAATAGCGGTAACGGAGGGCGCAAAATCGGACATCTGCATAATGCTCCTACCAATGACGCTCTTTATACTTTTTACAGCAAAAACTTAAAGACGCGGTTTTCACCAGCGCCGTCCCCTTTTCCAACTTTTTCCGTTTACTGGAAGCCAAAGCAATGAAAATGATCGTAGAGACGCCGCGCTATATTCGGGTACACGAGGACGATAATGTCGCCATCGTGGTAAATGATAATGGCCTGCCTGCGGGCACCGTTTTTCCCTGTGGGCTGCGTCTGACTGAGCATGTGCCCCAGGGCCACAAAGTCGCGCTTAGCGCTATTGCGCGCGGCGAAACCATTCGCCGCTATGGCGAAGTGATCGGTTACGCGCTGCGCGATATTGCGCAGGGAAGCTGGATTGAAGAGTCGCTGGTAGCATTGCCCGAAGCGCCGCCGCTGGAAAGCCTGCCGCTGGCAACGCGCGTGCCGCAAGCGCTGCCGCCGCTGGAAGGCTATACCTTTGAAGGCTATCGCAACGCCGACGGCAGCGTGGGAACGCGCAATCTGCTGGGGATTACCACCAGCGTTCACTGCGTGGCAGGCGTGGTGGATTACGTAGTGAATATTATTGAGCGCGAACTTTTACCGCGTTATCCCAACGTTGACGGCGTGGTGGCGCTGAATCACCTGTACGGCTGCGGCGTCGCAATTAACGCGCCTGCGGCAATTATCCCGATTCGTACTATTCATAATCTGGCGCTGAACGCCAACTTCGGTGGCGAGGTAATGGTTGTCAGCCTGGGCTGCGAGAAACTTCAGCCGGAGCGGCTGCTGGCAGCCAACGGTGACGATGTGCAGGCGATCTCGGTTGGCGATGAAGATATTGTGCGTTTGCAGGATGAGCGCCATGTCGGCTTTGAAGCGATGGTGCAGGAGATTTTGCGGGTAGCAGATCGCCATTTGCAGCGCCTCAACCAGCGCCAGCGTGAGACCTGCCCGGCCTCTGAGCTGATTGTCGGCATGCAGTGCGGCGGCAGCGATGCCTTCAGCGGAGTCACGGCCAATCCGGCGGTAGGCTTTGCATCTGATTTGCTGGTGCGCTGCGGCGCCACGGTGATGTTCTCTGAAGTGACCGAAGTGCGCGATGCGATCCATCTGTTAACGCCGCGCGTGGTAGATGAAGCAACCGGTAAACGGCTGCTGGAAGAGATGGCCTGGTATGATGAATATTTAAGCCAGGGGAAAACCGATCGCAGCGCCAATCCCTCGCCGGGCAATAAAAAAGGCGGGCTGGCCAACGTGGTGGAAAAAGCGCTGGGCTCCATCGCCAAATCGGGACGCAGCGCCATTGTTGAGGTGCTGTCGCCCGGTCAGCGCCCTACCAAACGTGGACTGATTTATGCTGCCACGCCCGCCAGTGATTTTGTCTGCGGCACCCAACAAATGGCCTCCGGTATTACCTTACAGGTGTTTACTACCGGACGCGGTACGCCCTACGGGCTGGCCGCCATTCCCGTCATCAAAATGGCGACGCGCACCGCGCTGGCAAACCGCTGGCACGATTTGATGGATATTAATGCGGGAACCATAGCGACCGGCGAAGAAACTATTGAGCAGGTAGGCTGGCGCCTGTTTGAGTTGATTCTGGATATCGCCAGCGGACGCCAGCAAACCTGGTCCGATCGTTGGGGAATTCGCAATGCACTGGCGGTGTTTAATCCGGCTCCGGTAACCTGACGCTCTCTACCGGAGCGGGAAGAGTTACAGCAGTTTGCCCCAGTTTTCTACCCAGGGCGAGGTGACGCTTTCCGGCTCCGGTGATTCCATCGCATCCACCAGCAGCACCTCGCCGATGCGCGTGGCGCCCTGCTCCTGTAGCTGAGCGTCAAAAGTTTTTCCGGCGCCGCAAAAGTGGTCGTAACTGCTGTCGCCCAGCGCGATAACGCCATAGCGCAGCTGAGGCTGGTGGCCCAGCTTGTCCTTAACATCGTGATAAAGCCCGGCGATGCTGTCGGGAAAATTTCCCTGCCCGGTGGTCGAGGTAACGATCAGCGCAACCTTGTCACTGTACTGCTGCCAGTCGCTGAAGCTCGGATCTTCAAAAATCGCTACCTGATGCCCCTGCTCCTGCAGGATCGGCTCAGCCTCTTCTGCAACCAGCAACGCGTTGCCATAAACCGTTCCGACGAAAATGCCTATCTGCGCCATAACCTTCTCCCTTATTGTGGTTCCCTATCCTCGCCTGGCGACGGATCAAACTCAACCCTGGGAAGCTCAGGGAGATAGTGCTGCCAGCCGAACTGCTGCATCAGGCACTGCCAGTGTTGATCGAGCCCGGCGCGGATCACCAAAGGCTCGCCGGTGACCGGATGATTTAACGCCAGGCTGCTGGCATGCAACATTAAGCGATCGCAGCCGAAATGCTGAGCCACGCCCCGATTCTGACGCAGATCGCCATGCGTGGTATCGCCAATAATCGGGTGGCGTAAGTGGGAAAGATGACGGCGCAATTGATGCTTGCGTCCGGTCGCGGGCTGTAACTCTATCAGGCTGTAACGTGAGGTGGGATAGCGACCAATGGCTACCGGCTGTTCGGTAATCGCCAAACCGCGCCAGTCGGTAACCGCAGGCTGCGGTCCTTTATCGGGCGAGGCATACTTATCAGCAATTTTATCCAGCTCTTCGGTTAGCGGGTAATCAAGCCGTTCCGCTCCCTGCAGCCAGCCGCGCACGACGGCATGATAGGTTTTCGCCATTTGATGCTGCTCAAACTGCTGCGACAGCAGGCGGCCTACCTCGCTGGAAAGCCCCATCAGCAGCACGCCGGAAGTAGGGCGATCGAGCCGGTGCGCGGTAAAGACATGCTGTCCAATCTGATCGCGCACCGTTTGCATGACCACTACTTTTTCTTTGCGATCCAGCCAGCTGCGATGGACCAGCCAGCCGGCCGGTTTGTTGACCGCAACCAGCCATTCGTCCTGATAGATAATGTCCAGCATCAGCGATCCGTTACGGTAAAAAGCGCGTCGAGCGACGCAAGGTGAAGCAGCAACTCGCGACGGCCCGGCGTTTCTGCCGCCAGCGCCACTTCATAATAGGGCGCAATGGCAAAGTTTTGCGGCAGCGCGGCGGCGGCATCGAGCAATGCGTGCATGCGGGGAATCAACACCCACTGCAACCACTCAAGCGGCTGCATGGTATCAAGAAAAAAGGGTTGCTCACTTTCAAAGGCGGCAGCAGCAGGCGCTTCGCTTTGCCATAGCGCATGTGTTTTTAACAAGGCTTCTACCGCCAGCAACCCCTGGCGAACCTGATGTTCACGCTGCATGGGCATCCTCACAACGGGTGAAATTTTAAGGGTGGCAAGCATAGCATTCGTGGGCGTACGGAAAAAAGCGCGGCATAAAAAAAGGGGACACTGTATTACAGTGTCCCCGGTTCGTTTGCAGCTATCCTGCTACTTTATTGCTCCCTGCTCATCCTTGAAAACTTTTCCTTGCTGTCTTCCTGACATTAACGCCTTCGTGGCGAAACTCCTTTGGCATCCCTTGCCCACCAGTTATCCTGTCTGGCTCTCATTCTCCGTCCTGGAGGTGTCCTTTTCTTCCATCCTGGAATTTACCGCTTCATCCTGAAGCTTTTCCTTAAAACGCATTGTCCTGTGCGAGCCAATCTTCCTGATGAACGCCTTCCATGACGTTATCCATTCCACGGCTTCCCTTTCGACGACATGCAGTTTGCCTGAGTTAGCGAAGGAAACAAGCTACCTTTTCCTTTAACAATTCGCACTGGTATAAATCTGAAAAGGGCTAATTCACTAAGTTTATGATTTACATTATTTTCACAAAATGAAGTGCTTTTTTTCTGCGTTTAATTCTGGCGATCTCTCACAGTCTATGTAAGAGATCTCTCACAGATTCGCAGGGCAATTGCTTAAAAAGAACTAATAACCGGTTGTAATCCATTGAGAAATATCCGAATGTCAGCGGCCAAAATTTCGCGTTCAGGCGTCCCGAGCTTTTCACGGATAACTTCCCCGGTCAAATTACATACAGAAATCACGTCTAAATCAGTTTCTGTCGTCGCGATAAATAATGTCGGCGTTTGTTTTAAACGCCTTTTCATCACTAAATGACCAATCAGGTTTTCCTGAACTCGCACAAAATCCGCTTCGCTCCACACCTGAAGCAAGGTGAGGGATTGTTGTTCAAAGTTCGCCTGCATATCTCCTGCATATTGCGTCGTATAATAGCTAACGATCGCAGGCTGCAGCTCCAGCTCCAGCGCCCGTTCCACCGCGGCAAGATGCGGTTCTGCGTCAAACGGCTGCGGCTGCCACAAAACGGCGTCGCCGCGATTTTCTACCGCACAGGGCGATGGGATGCCATACAGTTCTTCGCTGGCGGGCAAGTGGCCGTGCAGCTGCTGCCAGTGCTGGCAATAACGCTGGGTAAAATCCTGTAACGCGGCGGCAATATGATCATTCATTTTTTTTACTCCAGGCTGCTGAGTTACACTGACAGCCTTTATTTATTGTTTCTTTTTCGCAGGAAAAGACGCTACTCGCCTCTCCGGGCGGGTTTGAGGTTACGCTATGTCTTCTTATGAACAACATCAAGCGCTTGCCGGCCTGACGCTGGGCAAGCCGACCGCTTATCAGGATCGGTATGAGCCAGCGTTGCTGCAGGCCGTCCCGCGTTCACTTAACCGTGAGCCTTTAGGCCTTTATCCAAACAATCTGCCCTTTCACGGCGCCGATATCTGGACATTGTATGAACTCTCCTGGCTAAACGCTAAAGGCGTGCCGCAGGTAGCAGTCGGCGAAGTCGTGCTGCGCGCGGACAGTATTAACCTGATCGAATCAAAGAGTTTCAAGCTCTATCTTAACAGCTTCAATCAAACTCGTTTCGCCGACTGGGGCGAAGTGCGTCAAACGCTGGAGCGTGATCTTAGCGCCTGCGCGCAGGGCGACGTGAGCGTTGCGCTGTTTCGCCTTCAGGAAGTGGAAGGTCAGCCAATTGGCCAATTTGACGGCAGCTGTATAGATGAGCAGGACATCAGCATCGACGATTATCAATTTAATGCAGATTATCTGGCTGACGCAGCGGGCGAAGAGATAGTGGAAGAGACGCTGGTAAGCCATCTGCTTAAATCCAACTGTCTGATTACCCATCAGCCGGATTGGGGTTCCGTGCAAATTCGCTATCGCGGGCCGCGCATCAACCGGGAGGCCCTGCTACGTTACCTGGTCTCTTTCCGTCATCACAATGAATTTCATGAGCAGTGCGTAGAGCGTATTTTCAACGATCTGATGCGCTTCTGCCAGCCGGAAACCCTGTCAGTTTATGCGCGCTATACGCGACGCGGCGGGTTGGATATTAATCCCTGGCGCAGCAATGGCGATTTTTCACCCAGCCATTCACGTCTGGTACGCCAGTAAATTGCGTGGTGCCTCGCAGGACAACGTTCTGTTACAGGAATCGGTTGAGAAACCACAACGGAGAAGGCTACTCTGAGAAGCAGCGGTGGCGAGACACCACCGCTCAGGGATTTTCTCGTCATCGCGCAATCGGTAACGGCGCGGTGTCATTCGTCACCCTGGCGGGTGTAAAGGAGTTCACTTGATTACACATATCAGCCCACTTGGCTCGATGGATTTGCTTTCGCAGCTGGAAGTCGACATGCTGAAGCGCACGGCCAGCAGTGACCTTTACCAGCTGTTTCGTAACTGTTCTCTTGCCGTACTCAACTCTGGCAGCCAGACCGACAGCAGCCATGAACTGCTCTCCCGTTTTGAAAACTTTGATATTAACGTGCTGCGCCGTGAGCGCGGCGTGAAGCTGGAACTGATTAACCCTCCAGAGGAAGCCTTTGTTGACGGACGCATTATCCGTTCTTTGCAGGCTAACCTGTTCGCCGTTCTGCGTGACATTCTGTTCGTAACGGGTCAGCTGGCAGCTGCAAGCCGTGTCCAACAACCCGAACTACATAACTCCACGCATATTACCAATCAGGTATTTTCTATCCTGCGTAACGCCCGCGCGCTGCACGTCGGCGAATATCCCAATATGGTGGTGTGCTGGGGCGGCCACTCTATTAACGCCACGGAATATCAATACTGTCGCAACGTCGGCACGCAGCTTGGTCTGCGTGAACTGAATATCTGTACCGGCTGCGGGCCGGGCGTGATGGAAGCGCCGATGAAAGGCGCCGCCGTCGGTCATGCGCAGCAGCGCTATCGCGAAGGCCGTTTTATTGGCTTGACTGAGCCGTCGATCATTGCCGCTGAGCCGCCTAACCCACTGGTCAATGAGCTGATTATCATGCCGGACATTGAAAAACGTCTGGAAGCCTTTGTCCGTATCGCGCACGGCATTATCATTTTTCCTGGCGGCGTGGGCACGGCGGAAGAGCTGCTTTATCTGCTGGGCATTCTGATGAATCCGGAAAATAACGATCAGGTGCTGCCGCTAATCCTGACCGGCCCGAAAGAGAGCGCTGACTATTTCCGCGTGCTGGATGAATTTATCGTTAATACCGTGGGCGAGCAGGCGCGTCGCTTCTACACCATCATTATTGATGATGCGGCAGAAGTTGCGCGCCAGATGAAAAAAGCGATGCCGCAGGTTAAAGAAAACCGTCGTGAAAGCGGCGATGCCTACAGCTTTAACTGGTCGCTGCGCATTGAGCCGGATCTGCAGGTGCCCTTCCTGCCCACCCATGAAAATATGGCTAACCTCAATCTCTACCCTAATCAGTCGCCGGAGAAACTGGCGGCGGCGTTGCGGCGCGCGTTCTCCGGCATCGTGGCAGGCAACGTGAAAGAGATGGGAATCCGCGAAATTCGTCAAAAAGGTGTCTATAAGCTGCACGGCGATCCAGCCATTATGCATCGCATGGACGACCTGCTGCAGGGCTTTGTGGCTCAGCACCGCATGAAACTGCCGGGTACGGCGTATATTCCGTGCTACGAAATCATTAAATAACATCTCTACGGGCGGCATGACGCTGCCCGTCCTTAACTATGACTATTCATTTATTAATTGTTGATGCGCTGAATCTTATTCGCCGCGTTCATGCCGTGCAGGGAACGCCTTGTCAGGATCGCTGCGTAGCGGCATTACATCAGCTGCTGGCCCATACTCAGCCTACTCATGCCGTTGCGGTATTTGATGACGAACTACGCCGCGAAAGCTGGCGCCATCAGCTATTGCCGGAATATAAGGCGGGACGTCCGCCAATGCCGGAGGATTTGCAGCAGGAAATGCCGCTGTTGCAGACGGCCTTTCAGCAGGCGGGTGTGGCCTGTTGGTCTGCACAGGGCGATGAGGCTGACGATCTGGCCGCAACCCTGGCGGTAAAAGTGGCGCGAAGCGGTCACCAGGCCACGATTGTTTCTACAGATAAAGGTTATTGCCAGCTGTTAGCGCCTGAAATACGCATCCGGGATTATTTTCAGAAACGCTGGTTGGATTTGCCTTTTATTGAGCAGGAATTTGGCGTCCAGCCTGACAGGTTGCCTGATTTTTGGGGGCTGGCAGGAATTAGCAGCAGCAAAATACCCGGCGTCAGCGGAATTGGCCCCAAAAGCGCCAGTCAACTGTTACAGCAGTTCGGATCGCTGGAAGCGCTTTATCAACACTTAGATGCCGTGCCGGATAAGTGGCGAAAAAAATTAACAGAGCAGAGAGATATGGCTTTTATCAGCCAGCGCGTGGCCACATTGCGCACCGATCTTCACCTTAATGGCAATCTGAAAGATTTAAGGCTGCACCGATAACAGGTAATAAGCAATCCTGTTTAAAGCAACTTAATAGTTTGGTTGCGAATTATTTTTAATTCTGTTGAGCAAAAAAATGCTGGCCTTTACGGCCAGCATTGCTTAATCCTTCAGATATGGCTTATTTAGCTACCGGACCGCAGCCGCCAATGATTTTAGAGATAGAGATAGCCGGATGCAGCAGGTAATCGTAATCACAGTTTTTCTCTTTATTATAAACGCTACCGGTACAGCCAGTTAGCGTTGCCAGCACCGCTGTCAGAATTGCAACTTTCATCGTTTTTTTCATTATGAGTTCCTTTTAAAATAATATTCCATAAAAAACACGGTAATGCTGCCAACTTACTGATTTAGTGTATGATGGTGATTTTAAGGTGCTTGCGTGGCTTCCATTTCCATCAGATGTCCTTCCTGCTCCGCTACTGAAGGCGTGGTGCGTAACGGCAAAAGCACTGCCGGACATCAGCGCTATCTCTGCTCTCATTGCCGTAAAACATGGCAACTACAGTTCACTTACACCGCCTCTCAGCCCGGTACGCACCAGAAAATCATTGATATGGCCATGAATGGCGTCGGATGTCGCGCCAGTGCACGCATTATGGGCGTTGGCCTCAACACGGTTTTACGTCACTTAAAAAACTCAGGCCGCAGTCGGTAACCTCGCGCATACAACCGGGCAGTGATGTGATTGTCTGCGCTGAAATGGACGAACAGTGGGGCTACGTCGGTGCTAAATCACGTCAGCGCTGGCTGTTTTACGCGTATGACAGGATACGGAGGACGGTTGTGGCGCACGTCTTCGGTGAACGCACTCTGGCCACACTGGAGCGTCTTCTGAGCCTGCTGTCGGCCTTTGAGGTCGTGGTATGGATGACGGATGGCTGGCCGCTGTACGAATCACGCCTGAAGGGAAAGCTGCACGTTATCAGCAAGCGTTACACTCAGCGCATTGAGCGACATAACCTGAATCTGAGACAACATCTGGCAAGGCTGGGACGGAAGTCACTGTCGTTCTCAAAATCGGTGGAGCTGCATGACAAGGTCATCGGGCATTATCTGAACATAAAACACTATCAGTAAGTTGGAGTCATTACCGAAAATAAAGAGCTGGACGAATTTTTCTGACCGTAATGTTAAGATGTGAAAACATAACAGGATGAAATTAATAAGTCCTATAGACCGCTTAAAATATTAATGGTCAGGAAAGGTGAATAAGTGTATCAGAATAATAAACTCAGCAGCATTAATATTCATTCTTGCTCATTGAATATAAGTGTTAACAGGTAATGCCGGACTGGCGGCAATGCTTTGTCTGCCGTTTGGCGCAATACAGGCAGAGCAGAGACAGCCGGACGGCAGGCGTAAAAAAGCCTCCCGCAGGAGGCTATTAACTTTTACTCCGGTGCATCGCCGCTGCCCTGCTGCGATGGCCATTTCCAGTTGCGTACCTCCGGCACATCCTCGCCATGTTCGCGCACGTAGCGGTGATGTTCCGCAATCTTCTCGGCCAAATCATCGAGAATCGCATCCGCTTTGCCCGCCAGCGCCGGCACGCGCTGAATGGCATCCTGCGCCAGATGATAGCGATCCAGCTCGTTCATTACTGTCATATCAAACGGCGTGGTGGTGGTGCCTTCTTCCATAAAGCCATGAACATGGAAATTAACGTGGTTATTACGCTGATAGCTCAGGCGATGGATTAGCGTAGGGTAACCGTGGAAGGCGAAAATCACCGGTTTATCGCGCGTAAAGATGCGATCAAATTCCGCCTCCTCCATGCCGTGCGGGTGCTGCTCTTTGGTTTGCAGCGCCATTAAATCCACCACGTTGACCACGCGAATGCGCAGCTCCGGCAGATAGGCTTTCAGTAGATCCACCGCCGCCAGGGTTTCCATCGTCGGCACATCGCCTGCGCAGGCCATTACCACGTCCGGCTCGCCGCCATCCTGCTCGGTACCAGCCCATTCCCAAATGCCTAAGCCTGCCTCGCAGTGCTTAATCGCCTGATCCATTGTCAGCCACTGCGGCTCCGGCTGTTTGCCCGCCACAATCACGTTAATGCGATCCCAGGTTTTCAGGCAGTGATCGCCGACCCACAGCAGCGTATTGGCATCGGGCGGCAGATAAATGCGCACAATATCGGCCTTTTTATTGGCAACGTGGCCCATAAAGCCGGGATCCTGATGGCTGTAACCGTTGTGGTCCTGACGCCAGACGTGCGATGAAAGCAGATAATTCAGCGAAGAGACCGGCTTACGCCACGGCAGCTTGCGCGTCACCTTCAGCCATTTGGCGTGCTGGTTGAACATCGAATCGACAATATGAATAAAGGCTTCGTAGCAGTTAAACAGCCCGTGTCGGCCGGTAAGCAGGTAACCTTCCAGCCAGCCCTGACACTGATGCTCGCTCAGGATCTCCATCACCCGGCCATCGTGAGCTAACTGTTCATCATAAGGCGCGATCTCCTCCATCCAGGTGCGGTTGGTGACATCAAAAACATCGCTCAGGCGGTTGGAGGCGGTTTCATCCGGGCCGAACAGGCGGAAGTTATCTTTATTACGCTGGAAGATGCCGCTCAAATATTTGCCCAGCACCTCGGTGGACTGCACCTGCGGCTCGCCCGGCGTGGTGACTTCTACGGCGTAATCGCGGATATCGGGCGTATCCAGCTCGCGCCGCAGCAGGCCGCCGTTAGCGTAAGGCGAGGCGCCCATCCGCTTGTCGCCCTGCGGAGCCAGCGCCTTCAGCTCTGGCTTCAGTCGGCCCTGTTCATCAAACAGATCGTCCGGCTGATAGCTGCGCATCCAGTTTTCCAGAATCTGGCGATGCTCATCATTTTCTCGGCAGGAGGAGACCGGCACCTGATGCGCGCGCCAGAATCCTTCCACTTTTTTGCCGTCTACCGTTTTCGGGCCGGTCCAGCCTTTCGGGCTGCGCAAAATAATCATCGGCCAGCGCGGAATCGCGTCCTGGGCTTCGCCACGGCGCGCGCGCTGCTGATAGTCGCGGATTTTATCGAAGGCGTTATCCAGCGCGTCAGCCATCTGCTGATGCATTTTTTCCGGCTCGTCGCCGCAGACAAACAGCGGATCGTAGCCGTAGCCGCTAAACAGCTGCTGGAGATCCTCGTCGCTGCTGCGTCCAAGCAACGTTGGGTTGGCGATTTTATAGCCGTTCAGATGCAGAATCGGCAGCACCGCGCCGTCGCGGGCGGCGTTAAGGAATTTGCTGCCGTGCCAGCTGGAAGAGAGCGGGCCGGTTTCCGCCTCGCCGTCGCCAATCACGCAGGCGGCAATCAGATCGGGATAATCAAACACCGCGCCAAAGGCGTGCGACAGCGAATAGCCCAGCTCGCCGCCTTCGTTAATAGAGCCAGGGGTTTCCGGTGCGGCGTGGCTGGGGATGCCGCCTGGGAAAGAGAACTGCTTAAACAGCCGCTGCATACCGGTTTCGTCTTCGCTGATCTCCGGGTAGATTTCGCTGTAGCTGCCTTCCAGCCAGGTATTTGCCACCATACCCGGCCCGCCGTGGCCAGGCCCGCAGATATAGATCATATTCAGGTCGCGGTGGCGAATAATGCGGTTAAGGTGCGCATAGATAAAATTCAGACCGGGCGTGGTGCCCCAGTGTCCCAGCAGGCGTGGTTTAATATGTTCGGGCTGTAGCGGCTCGCGCAGCAGGGGATTGTTCATTAAATAAATCTGTCCGACAGACAGGTAGTTCGCGGCGCGCCAGTAGCGATCGAGCAGCGTCAGTTCTTCGTTGGATCCAGTTAGTGCATGCGTCATGCTTTCCTCCGGTGACGGCAATCACAAATACGGACATGGAGCGCTTTACCAGACCGTAATGAAATTCAATACTCTTTAACCCTAATAGAAGAAATCTTAATCAGCCAAAAAACAGGCGTTTTGGTTGTTCCGGCAAGGAGCTGTTCGTTGTTTTCTGACTCTCATCTTTGGCTGACCACGCTGGTGGTCACGGTCACCATTCTGCTGTGGGCCAGCGCGCGCCTGCCAGAATTCATCACCGCGCTGCTGTTTTTCGCCGCCGCCATGCTGCTGCATATCGCGCCGGCCGCCAGCGTCTTTGGCGGCTTCGCCTCATCTGCTTTCTGGCTGGTGCTGAGCGGTTTTATTCTCGGCGTGGCGATCCGCAAAGTGGGGCTGGCCGACCGGCTGGCGCATCTGCTGGCGCCAGTGCTGTCTGGCAGCTGGCCGCGGATGGTGGCGGGCGTAATTATCATCAGCTATCTGCTGGCGTTTGTGATGCCGTCCAATATGGGGCGCATTGCGCTGCTGATGCCGATCGTCGGCGCGCTGGCGCAGCGGGCGGGCATTAAAGAGGGCAGCCGCGGCTGGATCGGATTAGCGCTGGCGGTCGGCTTCGGCACCTTTCAGCTTTCCGCCAGCATTCTGCCTGCCAACGTGCCGAACCTGGTGCTGACCGGCGCGGCGGAAACCGCTTATCACCTGCATCCCGGCTATATGCCTTGGCTGTTTTTACAGGCGCCGGTGGTGGGATTGCTGAAAGGCGTGGTGCTGACGCTGGCTATTTGCTGGCTGTTTCCGGCGCGGCCTGACGCGGTTGCACGCGGCGCGGCGCTGCCGTCGCTCAGTCGCGAAGAGTGGCGGCTGCTGATCCTGCTGTTGCTGACGCTGCTGCTGTGGATGACCGACAGCCAGCACGGCATTTCGCCCGCCTGGATTGGCCTTTGCGCCGCCTGTTTTTGTCTGTTGCCGTGTGTCGGCTTTGTTTCCAGCGACGCCTTCGCCACCGGAGTTAATTTCCGTACCTGCTTATATGTCGCGGCGATTCTGGGCGTGACGGCGGTGGTGGTGGATTCCGGCCTCGGCAAGATGATTGCGGAGGGATTGTTGCGTATTACGCCGCTCGATCCCGCCACGCCGTTTACCAACTTTATTTCGCTGAGCGCCATCACGACCGCGCTGAATTTTGTGGTGACGGCGAACGGCGTGCCGGCGATGTTTACGCCGATGGCGCAAAGTTTTGCCACGGCGTCCGGCTTTCCCGTCGCCAGCGTGGTGATGTTGCAGGTGCTGGCTTACGCCACGCCGCTGCTGCCGTATCAGGCGTCGCCGATTGTGCTGGCGATGGGGCTGGGACGGGTGCCAGCGCGTGAGGGAATGAAGCTCTGCCTGCTGGTGGCGCTGGTCAGCGTGCTGCTGCTGTTGCCGCTCTATTACGGCTGGTTTCTGCTGCTGGGCTGGCTGTAGCGGAGGAACCGACGGCAGGAGGATGGGGATTTTCGGCGGCTGGCTTTGTTAAAAAGGTGATGGTGCTGGCGGCGTGAATAAAAAAATGGGCGGCACAGGCCGCCCGTGAGCGCTGAGGCGAGACGCCTTACAGCCTCAGCTTATTTACCCACAACCGCCGCGGTCTGTGCGGACTCATCGTTAGCGGCAATCGGCGTCATCGGCGTGTAATCCAGCTGCAGGATACGGCTGGTCTCCGCCAGCACCTGCTCGGTGGCACTGATATTGCCGTTCAGCTTCTGGCCGTAAGAAGGCACCAGCTCTTTCAGCTTCGCCTGCCATTCCGGCGTAGCGATTTTATCCTTAAAGACTTTCTGCAACAGATTCATGACGATCGGTGCCGCGGTAGAGGCGCCCGGCGAGGCGCCCAGCAGCGCGGAAACCGTACCATCCTGCGAGGCGACCACTTCGGTGCCCAGGCGCAGTACGCCGCCTTTCTGCGCATCTTTCTTGATGATCTGTACGCGCTGGCCCGCCTGAATCAGGTGCCAGTCTTCTTTCTTCGCCTGCGGGAAATAAGCTTTCAGCGCCGCATGACGATCGTCGTCGTTCAGCATCAGTTGGCCGATAAGGTATTTCACCAGATCAACGTTATCCATACCGACATGCACCATCGGCATTAAATTGCTGGTGGTGATGGAGCCGAACATATCCCACAGGGAGCCGTTTTTCAGGTATTTGGTGGAGAAGGTGGCGAACGGGCCAAACAGCAGCACCTGCTTGCCGTCCAGCACGCGCGTATCCAGGTGCGGCACCGACATCGGCGGCGCGCCAACGGAGGCTTTGCCGTAAACTTTCGCCAGATGGCGTTTCACCACTTCCTGATTTTCCGTCACCAGGAAGGAGCCGCCAACCGGGAAGCCCGCATAGTTTTTCGCTTCCGGGATACCGGTTTTTTGCAGTAGCGGCAGCGCCGCGCCGCCAGCACCGATAAAGACATACTTCGCCTTAATCACCTTTTGCGCGCCGTTATTTTTCATATCGGCGACAGTGACGTTCCAGCTGCCATCGTCGTTACGCTGAATATCGCGCACTTCATGACCGGTGCGCAGCGTGAAGTTCGGTTTTTTCGCCAGTGAAGCCACCAGCTGGCGCGTAATTTCGCCGAAGTTAACGTCAGTACCGATATTGATGCGCGTTGCGGCAACTTTCTGCTGCGGATCGCGGCCCTCCATCATCAGCGGCGCCCATTCGGCGATCAGCGCACGATCTTCTGAATATTCCATGCCGCGGAACAGCGTGCTTTTTTGCAGCGCCTCAAAACGCTTACGCAGGAAGTTGATATTGTCGTCGCCCCAGACAAGGCTCATATGCGGGGTGGGATTGATAAAGCTGCGCGGGTTTTGTAATACGCCTTTCTGTACCAGAGCGGCCCAGAACTGGCGAGAAATCTGAAAAGATTCGTTAATGTCGACCGCTTTGCTGATGTCGACAGAACCCTCTTTTTCTGGCGTATAGTTCATTTCCGCCAGCGCCGAGTGGCCAGTACCGGCATTATTCCAGCCGTTTGAACTCTCTTCTGCCACTTGATCCAGACGCTCTACCATTTCAATAGACCAGTCTGGCTCTAACTCCTGAAGATAAGTACCCAACGTGGCACTCATAATTCCTCCGCCGATAAGCAACACATCGACGTCTTTTTTCTCTCCTGCTACTGCATGCTTACTTAAGCCGAAAGCATTCATACACAGCGACAGAAGTAATGCTGTTTTGCGCATGAGGCAACCTCTCCGTCTGTTGATATTTCAACAGCTGATTGCAGGTGAAAGAGACCAGCTTCTGATGGCCGGATTAGGCTCTTACCTAAACCAAAAACTAACTCACCGGGTAACCACACAGAATATGTTGGTTAACTGCACGTTATACGTGCGACGAGAAATATAACATTCTCGCAATAAAATTGAATAATTTGTTTAAACTTTCAAAAGTGGTTAAGTTTTGCGCAGGCTGAAGCGATTAGGCTCACGCTTTTGAAGCAAGGAAATGTTAAATCTGGAACAGAAGGCAGCGGAAAAGGGCTGGCAGGTAAGCGTTCCCTCACATTTGCTGCAAGGGAACGGTAAACAGCGGGGAAATTAAAGCAGGTGCAGCTTTTTAACCTGGATCAGCACGCTGTTGCCATGACGCAGTAGCGTGCCGTTAACGGAAATCAGATCGTCCGGCTTTACTTCCTGTCCCTGCCAGACATCGGGGTTGATTTGTAGCTGCGCCGTACCTGCCTGGTCACGCAGTTCCCAGGTATTTTTACCGGTTTGCCGCAGAAGATTGCCCTGTAACGTTACCCAGGTTCCGGTAGAAAGATGAGCCAACTGGTTAGTAGCGGAAAGCTGTTGGTTATCCGTCACGGCGCGATAGCCATCTTTCTGATCTTTCGGCGGCGGTGCTTTGCCATCCGGGTTAAAGCCGCCATCGGCGGCCAGCGCGGGAGTAGCCAGCAACGCGGCCAGACACAGCGTCAGGATTTTATTCATGACATCCTCCTGCTTAACGCCGAATTACGGCTTTTCCACCTGTTCCACGTCAACCCAGCGGCGTTCGCCATCCTGACGTACGCGACCGTTCATGCGCACCTGATCTGTGGCATCGTAGGTTTTACCGTCGAAGGCTTTTTGTGGGATCACCACATCGATGAGGTCCTGAGTCTGATCGCGCAGCTGATAATGATTATCGCCTTTCTGCTTGATGATATAACCTTCCAGCGTTACCCAGGCGCCTTCGCGCATGGTTTTCACCAGCTTAATCGGAGCGGAGGTCGTATCTTCAGTACCTTTATAGCCGCTATCCTGCTTGGCAGGTGGCTGCTCACCGCTTTTATAGCCGCCAGCATCCTCAGCGAAGGCCGGCAGAGCAAACAGGGCGATCAGCGCGGCAATAGTCAATTTTTTAGCCATACATTCTCCTTAATAACTGTCCATTCGGGCCAGGCGAAAAACGCCTTTTCAGCTTATAAGCCTGGCACAGTCTGGTGAAGTCGGGAGAAAACGAGAGCCGGCGCCGTTGATAACGCACAGTTTTAAGATAATCGGCAGCAAAGCGGTAACGCTGTCCGCTTCGGCAACGACGCGCTTCAGCTGTCAGACCTGGCCGAAACGGCGCCAGAGAAAACGCAGCACAAAAAATTCAATGGTACCCAGCAGCAGAAACCACAGACACAGCACAATGGTATAGAGCTGATTAAGATCGCTGAAGTGAAACAGCGCCATCAGCCGGGCGGCCAGCTGTGGGCCGAGCGCCGGTGCGGGCAGCAGCAGCGCAGAGAGAAAGCCCAGCAGTAAAATGCTCATGGGCGCGAGCCAGTTTTCAAAAGTGGATTTCATCAGATTCAGGGCGTTAAAGAAAAGAGAGCGTTATTGTCCGTGAATCAGGAAATGGGTTCAATGCTGGCGCGGTAAAGCGCAGTTTGTGCAAGGGCCAACCGGGATAGCTTTTTCACGTCATTACGGCTCGCTTTTGTAGCGTCAGGTCGGTGTGACAAACTCATTCGCATATAAATCAATGTGATCCTTTCTTAAAAACTGTCTGAAACTGCAGGAATGCCTGCCTTGTTTAGGTTTTGTTTAAGTTTGGCTTTGCATAATCGCGCCAAATTTTGTGATCTGCTTCAAAAAACGTTGCTGCAAAAAACGGCTGTCGTTATAATTTTCGTTGTTTTTTTCAACAAAAGTTAAGCAGGTTACTCGTCATGAAAAAGTTCTTTCGGTATGTGTTCCGCACTTATGTGGAAACCTACAAGCATGTACCGCCAGGCGCGCGTTACTAACAGCAGCGCCGATCAGAAACCCTCGATAACTGCGGTCAGGGAACGACCGGTAGTTATCACATCTCTCCCGTTGTGCCTTTCCATCTTATAAATCTCCGCCCATTGGCGCTTTTTCCCATCTCGTCACTCTCTTTTTTTCCTAAATAGCGATAGTTGATAGCTGTCGCACACTTTTACCGGTCCTCTTTATCAGGCCGTCCGGCAGACAAGGCGAAGCGCCATTTAACGCCTAAACTTAGCGGGTACCCCTAACCTGAGAGCAACTGATGAAGAGAGCAACCCGGCGGCGCGGGCCAAATCACCGCGCACTTCTTCTCGGTATGGCCGCAGCAGTGGCTGGTTCGGCCCTGTTGGTGAAACAGTGGCGCAAATGGCAACAAACGCCGCCGGTCGGTATTCACAGCCATCAGGCTGGCCTGGCAGGTTACTATCAACAAATTGGGCCGTGGCGCATATTTACGCGGGCAACGCCGGAAACCCGCCCTGGATTGCCGGTGGTGCTGCTGCATGGCCTGGTGCTTTCAGGACGTGCGATGGAAGATTTGGCGCTGGCGCTCGGCTGGGAATATCGCGTGCTGGTGCCCGATCTGCCGGGTTTTGGCGGCAGCGCTTTTCCTGCCTCGCAACCGGTGCTGAGCGTTGAGCAGCAGGCGGAAGCGCTGTGGATGTGGATGCAGCAAAACCAGCTTTCCCGCGCTATTTTCGTCGGCACGTCATTTGGTTGCCAGGTGCTGGCGGCGCTGGCGGTTTCGCATCCTGAAGCCGTGGCCGGACTGGTGTTGCAGGGGCCGACGGTCGATCGCCATAACCGCACGCTGCCGCGCCAGATCTGGCGTGACTGGCGTAACCGCCGCCGCGAAGCGCATCGCTCGCCCGCCGCGCTCAGCCGTATTGATTACGCCAAAGCGGGCGTCTGGCGCATTATTGGCACCGTGCGCGCCATGATGCGCGATCGCATTGAACAACGTCTGCCGCATATTAAAGCGCCCACGCTGGTGGTGCGCGGCTCATACGATGTGGTGACGCCTGCGCGCTGGGCAGCGGAGATGGTGGCGCTGCTGCCGCGTGGCGAACTGCTGACGCTGCCGCAGGGTACCCACACGCTGCATTATGTCTATCCGTGGAGCTATGGCCGTGCGATTCGGCCCTTTATCGCTCGCGTGCAGAAGGAGCAGGAAAACCATGAGTAAACCACCAAAAGGTATTGCCCGCTTTGATTCTTCCGCCGCGATGGTCATGGCGCTCAGTAACGCGCTTCATCAGCGTCCTTTTGACAGCGCCAGCCAGGTATCAGGGGTGGATCGCGTGTTGCCTGCGCTTAGTTTGCTGCCTGAACGGATGCGTGAATGGGGACATGCGATCGGTGGCATGGCGGAAGGGATTTCGCTAAGCCAGGTACAGCAGTTGGATATTGAAGGTATCGCGCGTTGGGTAGCGAGCCAGTATCCGCAACAGCAGTATCAGGCGGCGTTTGTCGGTTCGACCAACGGCGCGATGGTGCATCTGGCGGCGGCGATGGGCGTGCCCTGGCTACCGCAAACCTTTTTGTGTCCGGTACGTTCGCTGCGCAACGATCCTGACGATGCGCAAAAAGGGCTGGCCGATGGTAAGCCGATCACCGATGCGCTGCTGGCCGCTTCGCCGCATCTGGCAGTGCATCAGATGCAGGATCCTAATCAGGATCGGCTGATGCTCGAGCAGATGTCCTATTTTCGCCTGAAGCACCGCAAGCTGCCGCTGGAGTACAACGAGTTTTTACTCAGCGCGTTGCCGCCGGGCAGCACGCTGATCGTCAATAACTGTACGCAGCAGTGGCCGGTCACGCGCACCAGCGACCGCTCGTTTTATCAGTTCGGCGCGTTAGGTGGCGCAACGGAGCAGGAATATTTTAACGGTGGGCCGCGGGTAATGGAGTTTCTGGCGCGCCACGGCATTGAGCAAGAGCAGTGGACGCCGCCGCCAACGGATGCCACCGTGCCAGAGGCGGAATGGGGTTTTGATGCGCATCTGATGGGCGAGCTAAAAAAACTGGCGAATACGCAGGGCTGGAAGCTGGTGGAATTACGTTATGAAAACCCGGAAGCGCTAAGTTTTGTGACGGCGGAGATTTATCGTGACTGGTATCTTTCTGCTGGCGTGATTGGCTCGCGGCTGGTGGTGGATAATTTTCTGCTGATGGATCCCTGGACTACCATGCAGCAGCATGCGATCCCCTTCTGGCTCTCTTTCTGTACCGAGCCGTCGGCGCACGCTTTGCAACGCTACCTTGACCGCCAGCCGCCGTTCCGCAATATCGATCTGCTGCTGTTTTCACACGGTACGGAGAGTATTGGCATGGCACCGATTGAGTGCTGGCAGCAGCTGCTTAATTACGCGATCGATGAAGGCGCTTTTGTTGGCGTCGATCCTGAGCGTTTCCCGCGTGATTTTAATTCGCTGGCGCGCTTCGATACGGAGTTGCAGCAGCGTGCGCCGCTGTTGCCGCCGCCAGCACCGCTTACGACTGAGAAATTTTTGATGGGCATTCAGCGCTACGGCCATAAGTTTCAGGTGGAGTGTTTACCGCACTGACGGCGCGAAACGTGAAAACTGCAGGGATCGAAAGGTATCAAAACGGCAGAAAAACACGATTGTGTCTGGACAGGGAAGTTGTGATTTTTGAAAAGAAGAAACGGGGCGCAGTTTGTTGCCTGAGAAGAAAACAGAGAACCAACCCATAGAGAAAGGTCAGGCCGGGCGGCCTGACCGTTTAATTCTTACTGCGTTTGCTCAGCGATAAGCGTTAATTTCTCATCGGTGGCTTTCTCTTCGTTCAGCGTTTCTTCCAGCAGACGCGCCGCTTCTTTATAGCCCAGCTTGATCGCCATTGCACGCAGCGTGCCATAGGTGGCGATTTCGTAGTGTTCTACTTTCTGTGCCGCACCAATCAGACCAGCATCGCGCACGACGCCTTTTTCCACAGAATCGATGATTTCCTGTGCTTCTTCTACCAGGCCTTCCAGCGCATGGCATTTCATACGTTTAATACGTACTTCCGGCGTGGCTTCCACCAGCTGATCAAGACGTTCGATTTGGCCCTGGGTTTCTTCCAAATGAGTTTTGAACGCTTCGATAAGTTTTTCGTCGCTGGCGGCACGCGCCATTTTTGGCAGCGCACGGCTAATTTGTTTCTCAGCGCTATAAACATCAGAGAGATCGTGAATAAACAGGTCTTCCAGCGTTTTAATACTCATAGTTATCTCCATAACCAAAGGATACAATTTATATTTCAGGGTGAATTGCCCCGTTAATTTCAGTATAGCCTGGAATAAACAAATGCAACGGCAAGAAACGGAGATTAGGATTCGTCCTGCTATTGCCGCTTCGCTTGTTTTAAATAACGTATGCTGCTTTCTTAATATAAATTGAAAAATGAATTTTTTATTAAAAGAAGAAACAACAGGGAATAAAAGGAAGGGAAAAAGGGCTGCCCGCAATACGCGCTGGCATATTGCGGGCTAAGCTAATTCATGCAGGCGGAACCCGCGTTACAAATTAGCTGCGACGGCTGTTCTGGCCGCCTTTTTTGCCTGCTTCTGAGGCTTTTTCACGGTCATTTTTAAAGTTGCCGCCGCTCTGCTGGCCGCCTTTTTTACCGGCTTCAGAGGCTTTCTGACGATCTTCCGCGAAATTACCTGAACCACCACGATGCTGAGTCATATTATTTCTCCTCGTGTGAGTTTACAGAATACATATATTTATCAGTGAGCCGATAAATATATGCGCATCCAACGTGTTTAAATCTAGCGGCTGGGGATGATATTGCAAGGAAACGGCAGATAAAAGTTTTTCTTATGACCGCAAAATAAGCGTTAAGTGCGCGCCACCAAACGGGTAAATGGAAATGTTATATTTTATTAATGAGCCTGAAAATAAACCGATGGCGCTGCGCTTGTTATTCTTCAAGGCGAAAACCTTTCCCGGAATATGGATTAAACAAGGTTTTTTCGGACCAGCAGAAAAGATAAGTTTCAACAGATCCGACCTCTGTAAAAAGAGAGGCCGTTTCGTTTTGTTTGGTCTTTAATTACTTAGCAACCTAATTTATACGGAGGAGATGACTGATGCAGACAACATGGTTACGATCCCGTGAGCTTCCCCAGTTGGGACCTTTTATCGTGTTGAAGAAAGGCAAAGTGGCGTGGTTGTTATTCCGTAACGGCGGCGCGATTTCGCGTTCAGCGCAGTGGCTGCGGCGTCATTGTCATACCTTCGAGCCGGTTGGCGCGTCCCGCGCCCGGTAATTCCTCAGGCGCCGCCTCGCGCGGCGCCTGGCATTATGCGCCGCGTAACGTGGTCAGGAAATGATGTTTTACCGCTTCCGCGTCCACCTCCAGGCAGATCCGCTGTTCCGTGCAATCGGCAAAGGCGTTATGGCGAGAGGCCAGATTCGTGAGCTGGCGCTGGGTTTGTCCGCTGGCGATGCCTTCCGTGATCACCCGCAGCGGCGAACGCACGCAACCAAACCAGGCGGGATTGACCAGCCAGCTAATCGTCAGCGTGTCGTGTAACGCCATCCCCTCAAAACGTTCTTTCTTCAGGCTGTAATCGAGGTAGCTACGCGAAATGGCTTCCAGCACTGGCTGCTGCAGCGCGCGTATCGCCTCGCCGCCGATTAAAACCTGATGCGTGACGTCCAGCGGCATTAATACAATCGGCAGCGCCGAACTAAGAACCTGATCGGCCGCGTGCGGATCCTTCCAGATATTAAATTCACTGAACGGCGTCACATTGCCGGCATGACCCTGGGTGCCGAACGCGCCGCCCATAATCACGATTTCTTTAACCCGTGCGATGATTTCCGGCGCCTGATTGATGGCGCTGGCGATATTGGTTAGCGGGCCGATAGCGACCAGGGTGATTTCGCCGGGATGGGCATTAACGCTGCGAATAATAAAATCGACGGCGTTGTCCGCCTCGCCGTTAAAAGGATTGGCAAACACGCCGCCGAGTCCATCGGAGCCATGTACCAGCGCGGCGGGCGAAGTGGGCGCCTGCGCCAGTGGCCTTGAGCAGCCGCGAAAGATGGGCGCGTCGATCTGCATTTTCTGGCAAAACAGACGCGCATTTTTTACCGCTTGCTCCACCGTTACGTTGCCGAAAACGGTGGTAATACCCAACAGCCGCTGCGTTCTGGCGGCGTAGGCCAGTGCAAAGGCGTCATCTACGCCAATATCAGTATCCAGAATAATATTTCGCACCCGCTTTTCTCCGCGCCAGTTCTGTAGCGCTTCAGCATCGGCGATAATTCACGCAGCGGCAAGGGCCGTTAAAAATATTTCAGCCAGCGAATGTCGCGCCGCTGCTGCTTCAAACGAGCAAAAGCGCGCACCGGCCACCAGAGCAGCAGCGCCAGTACCAGCGTACAAAGCCAGAGCTGCCAGACGGCATCGAAGCCGAACCAGTCGCCCTGATTTTTGCCCCAGCGCGCCACCGCAACCAGATAAAGCGCTTTCAATACATAAAGGTGCAGCAGATAGAAAAACATCGGCGCGCTGCCGAACACCGCCAGCCAGGCGATCAACGCGCTTTTGCCTTCAAACCGCTCGAACAGCGCCAGCAATGCGAGGCCAACAGCCAGCGTCAGGCAGATAAACAACAGGGAAGGCGGATATTTGGTGATATTAAAAAACGCCATCGCGCTTTCGCCCAGCGTATTGCCTGGCTGCCAGGGCTTTTCGCCATAGCCGTTGAGCAGGCGCAGCACTACAAACAGCCCCAGCAGTGCGGCGGAAGTGCCCAGCAAAATATTGCGTCTCGCCGCGCCCGACCAGGCTGGCTGCCAGAGCTGGCCCGCGCTGTAGCCCAGCGCAATCACGCCGATCCACGGCAATACCGGATAAGAGGTGCGCATGCGCAGGGAATCGCCGATCTCAATCCAGCCGCGATCGTGCAGGATGGCCCACGGCAGATGCCACGGCGAACCGGGCGCGGCATGCAGGTTATCCAGCAGATTATGGCCTGCCACCAGCACCACGCCGAGCGTTACGATGGCCCACAGCGGCAGCCAAAGCAGCGCGCCGAGCGCCAGCATACTCAGGCCGATCGCCCAAATGACCTGTAGATAAAGCACTTCCGGCGGGAAGCTAAAGGTCCAGGCGAAGTTAACCAGCGTCAGTTCCAGCGCAACCAGCACTAAACCGCGCTTGATTAAAAACAGCGACACCGCGCGGCGGCTCAGCTTCTTTTGTTGATAAAGCGCGGCGGAAAGCCCGGTGAGGAAAACAAAAACCGGCGCGCAGAGATGCGCCAGCGAACGGCTGATAAACAGCGCCGGATCGGTGTTCGCCACATCGATCGGATCGCCAAGCTGTTTATGGAGATAAAAGGTTTCACGGACATGATCCAGCAACATTAACAGGATCACCAGACCACGCAGCGCATCAATACCCTGCAGACGTTGAACAAGCTTATCGGACATTTCCTTTTCCCAAAGGTATAAAAAGAAATGTTATATCATAACAAATAAGGCTGGCTCAAGACTGGGCGGTTGGCGAACGCTACGGTACTGGTGTCCAAATGAAAGACCTGTAACAAAAAGGCTCCTGCTCAGAAAGCACTAAAAAACGCCCGATAATTTTAAATGGCGTTTTTTAGGGTTGCTGTACCTGAGAAGGGTTTAGCGTGACGCCAGTTCCCGGAAAAAGGCCGGATTTGCCTGAATGGTGGCCAGGACTTTCGCTGCCAGACCCGTTGGGTTGCGCCTTTTGCTTTCCCAGCTTTTAATCATATCAACGCTGGTTCCCAGCGCTTGCGCTGCAACCTGCTATTGTCTGGCGTTAGCGCGGCCGCTACACTAGCCGCCGGGTGATGGCGTTCCACCTTTCCCAACCGCTTCTCTTCTTTTGAGAGCTGATGACGCCTGACACGACGCTTTCTTTCGGGGAAGGTGTACGCATGTCAGGATGTCTGCTTCTCCTTCGTGCGACACACCTTTGTGCATCAACATCAACACGGATACGACAATGTTGAAATCAATGCTGGCAGTCATGCTGGGTGGCGCCGCAGGCTGTACGCTGCGCTGGCTTATCTCTTTACGCTTTAACGCGCTGTTTCCCAATCTGCCGCCGGGCACGCTGCTGGTTAATCTGGCCGGCGGCTTTATCATCGGTATGGCGACCGCCTGGTTTATGAAAAATCCGCAGCTTTCCCCGGAGTGGAAACTGCTGATCGTGACCGGTTTATGCGGCGGCCTGACCACCTTTTCCACCTTCTCCGCTGAAATCATGCTGCTGATGCAGAGCGGTAAATACCTGTGGGCGATGGGCCACGTGATGATTCACGTCATTGGCTCGCTACTGATGACCTTTGCCGGGTTTGCGCTGGTCAATCTGCTGGGCTGAGCCGAATACCTTCTACAGTTAAACAGGGCGGCGCGATCGACCGCGCCGGACGTCCCGTTAAACAAGGAGAAAAGATGACACTTAACCGTACATTTTTAAATTTGGTATTGCTGGACGGCGAGCCGCTGACGCTGCTGCAGGCGGCGAAGCAGGCCGGTTTTGATGAGGTGGAAATCTGGCAGGAGAACGTCGAGGCAGCGGAGGGCGGTGCGGCGGCCGTACGCGCTCAGGCGCAGCAGTTGGGGCTGGGTTTTACCAACTGCCAGGTGCTGCGCGATTTTGCGGGCGCGCCGCTCAGTTTGCGTAAGGAAAAACGTCAGCAGGCGCAGCAGTTCTTCCGGCTGGCGCAGGCGCTTGGCTGCCAGACGGTGCAGGCGCCCGCCTGTACGCGAGACGATTGCCAGGCGGAGCTGATTGATGAGGACTTACGCTGGCTTTCTACCGAGGCGGCGCGCCATGATTTACGCGTTATGTATGAGCCGATGGCCTGGAGCAGCATTGATAATCGCCTGCTGCCGACCTGGCAGCGGCTGCAGCGGCTCGATCTGCCTAACGTCGGGCTGGTGGTGGATCTGTTTCATATCGCCGCGCGCGGCGATGACGCCAGCGTACTGGAAAACATCCCGCCAGAGCGGATTTACGAAGTACAGCTGTGCGATATGGCCGAAGCGGTGACGCCGGAGAATATGGCGCGGCTGCTCGATACCGCGCGTCATCATCGGCTGCTGCCCGGCGATGGCATATTGCCGGTAGCGGAGTATGTTTCCGTTCTGAAGCGTCAGGGCTATCGCGGTCCGGTAGGCATCGAAGTGTTTAACGATGAACTGAAACAGCAGTCGCCGCAGATCGCTGCAGAGCAGGCATTTGCCGCGCTGCGCCGTTGCTGGGTATAAGCGGCGGTTATGCGCCGTCGCCGTTAAAGCAGCGGCTGATAAAATTGACCGCGCGCTGGGCGCCGGAGCCGGAAATAGTATGGCCGACGCCCATCTCATACAACGTTTCCACCGGCACGCCCGCCGCCTTCAGCCGCAGCGCGGCGGATTCGGTCTCCTCCCACGGGATAACCGGATCGGCTCTGCCGTGAACCAACAGCACCGGCGCATGGGGCACCGGCATTAACGGATCGGGCGTCGCCAGACGACCGGAAAAGGCTACCACGCCCGCCAGCGGCCAGCGACCGGAAGCCAGCGCATCCAGCGCCATAATCGATCCCTGTGAAAACCCGACCAGCAGCACCTTTTCCGGCTGCGTGATTTGATGCGCGCTCAGCAGGCCATGCAGCATTTTATCGAAGGCGGCGCGCGCCTCTTTAACCCGTTCGGCACGGTTTTGCGCCGTTACGCCGTCAAGACTGAACCACTGAAAGCCAGGGCCGTGATCGAAACGAAAGGGCGCATCGGGCGCGGCGAATGCGGTTGCGGGCAACAGCGGCGCCCAGTGCGGGCCAAGTCCGGCCAAATCGTCGCCATTACTGCCAACGCCGTGCAGAAAAATCACCAGTTTTTTTGTCATCGTTGCCTCCACGCTGAAAGTTTTAGCATGCGCTTTTAGATTCCGCAGTTAAACCCCCGTGGCAATATGCACTAAGCTCAGTAGTCTGTCGGTTAAAAAGTGAGCGTGCGTATGCTGTTTCGCCGTTTCGAACGTTATATCAATATTTTCCAGGATGCACCCGGCGACGCCCCGCCGGATACGGTCGGGGCCTTCTATCGTTATTTTCTCCGGCAGGTATGGCGCAGTTTCGCGGCGCTGCTGGCTGTTGGCCTGATTGCCTCGCTGATTGAGGTGGCGCTCTATCGCTATCTGAGCCAGCTTATTGATATGGTCAACGCCTCAACGCCTGCCAACTTTTTCCAGGAACACTGGGGGGCGCTGCTGTGGATGGCGGCGGTGGCGATGGTACTGCGACCCTTGTTTATCGGGCTGCACGATCTGCTGATTCACCAAAGCATCGGCCCCAGCCTGGGCAGCCTGATTTTGTGGCAAAACCACAGCTATGTTTTGCGCCAGAGCCTGAAGTTTTTCCAGAACGATTTTTCCGGACGTATCGCCCAGCGGATTATGCAGACCGGTAATGCGCTGCGCGATTCGGCAGTACAGATTGTCGATGCCATCTGGCACGTCTCGATTTATGCCATTACTTCGCTGGTGCTGTTTGCCGAGGCGGACTGGCGTCTGATGCTGCCCCTGATTATCTGGATCGTCGCTTACGCCGCCACGCTGCGCTTCTTTGTGCCGCGCATTAAGGCGCGCTCGGTGATCTCCTCTGAGGCGCGCTCGAAGCTGATGGGCTGCATCGTTGATGGCTACACCAACATCACCACGCTGAAGCTGTTTGCCCATACCGATCTGGAGCAGCGCTACGCGCAGGAGGCGATCGGTGAGCAAACCGAGAAAACCCAGCGCGCCAGCCGCATGCTGACCAGTATGGACGTCACGCTCTCTACGCTGAATGGTCTGCTGATTGGCAGCACCTGTGGACTGGCGCTGTGGCTGTGGAGCGAGTCGCTGATTACCGTCGGCGCGATTGCGCTGGTCACCGGCCTGGTGATCCGTATTGTGAATATGTCCGGCTGGATTATGTGGGTGGTCAACGGCATTTTTGACAACATCGGGACGGTGCAGGATGGATTAAGCACCATCGCCCAGCCGCTGAGCGTTACCGATGCGCCAAACGCGCAGCCGCTGCGCGTCAACCAGGGCGCGATTCGCTTTGAGCATGTGCGCTTTGATTACGGTGGCGGCCGCCAGGTGATTAACGACCTCAACCTGGAGATTAAACCCGGCGAGAAAATTGGGCTGATCGGTCCGTCGGGCGCCGGGAAATCAACGCTGGTCAACCTGTTACTGCGGCTGTATGACCTGAACGGCGGCAGCATCAGCATTGACGGGCAGAATATTAATCAGGTAACCCAGACCAGCCTGCGCGCGCAGATCGGCATGATTACCCAGGACACCTCGCTGCTGCACCGTTCCATTCGTGACAATCTGCTGTATGGCCGCCCGGATGCGACAGAGGAGGAGCTGTGGACGGCGATCCGCCGCGCGCGCGCCGACGAGTTTATTCCACTGCTCTCCGATAATCAGGGGCGCACCGGACTTGATGCGCACCTCGGCGAGCGCGGCGTAAAGCTTTCCGGCGGTCAGCGTCAACGCATCGCCATTGCCCGCGTGCTGCTGAAAGATGCGCCGATTTTGATTATGGATGAGGCCACCTCGGCGCTGGATTCAGAAGTGGAGGCGGCGATTCAGGAGAGCCTGGATACCCTGATGGAAGGCAAAACGGTGATCGCCATTGCCCACCGGCTTTCCACCATCGCCCGCCTGGATCGACTGGTGGTGTTGCAGCAGGGCAAAATTATCGAAATCGGCAATCATCAACAGCTGCTGGCACATAACGGCCTGTATGCGCGCCTCTGGCGTCACCAGACCGGCAACTTCGTCGGCGATCATTAAGCCTGTTCTCCCCGGCGGTAGGGCAGCGCACGGCGCGCTTCCTCCGCCCATTGCTGAATACCCGCCCGTTCCTGCTGTAAAAAATCGCCGACCGCCTCGCGCAATCCCTCATGGCGCAGATAGTGCCAGGAGTGCGTGATAATCGGTTCGAAGCCGCGCACCAGCTTGTGTTCACCCTGCGCGCCCGCGTCGAAATGGCGCAGGCCGTGGGCGATGGCGAACTCCATGCCCTGCCAGAAACAGGTTTCAAAGTGCAAACGGTCGAACTCCGCCAGGCAGCCCCAGTAACGACCATAAAGCGTATCGTCACTGACCAGACTGAAGGCCATCGCCACCGGCTGCGCTTCGCGCTGGGCGAAAACCACGCGGATCGCGTCGGGCATCCGCTCCGCCAGCAGGCTGAAAAAATCCCGCGTCAAATAGGGCAGCTGGCCGCGCACCGCATAGGTATTGGCGTAGCAGGTATAAACAAAATCCCACTGCGCTTCGCTCAGTTCGCCGCCGCTCAGCCAGTGAAAAGTGATGCCATTGGCGGCGACCTGCTCGCGCTCCTTGCGGATCTGTTTGCGCTTGCGCGACATCAGCGTATCCAAAAAGTCCTGAAAATCGCGGTAGCCGGGATTGTGCCAGTGATACTGACAGCCGAGGCGCGGCAGCCAGCCGGATTGCGTGGCCAGCAGGTCATCGCTGTGCCGATCGGTAAAATTGATATGCGCGCCGGAAAGCCCACGCTGCGCCAGCGCGTCAGGCAAGGCCCCAAGCAACGCCTTCAGCGCTGAGGTTTCGCCCAGCAGGCGCGGCCCGCTGACCGGCGTAAACGGCACCGCGCCCAGCCATTTGGGGTAATAGCGGATACCGGCGCGATGGCAGGCATCCGCCCAGCTGTGATCGAACACATATTCGCCCCAGGAGTGATTTTTCAGGTAGCCTGGCAGCGCGGCGCGCAAGTGTCCCTGTTCCTGCCAGACCAGATGCTGCGGCTGCCAGCCGCTTTCTGCGCCAACGCTGCCGCTCTCTTCCAGCGAGTGCAGAAAAGCGTGACGTAAAAAAGGCGCCTTATCCGGCAGCAGCGCATCCCAGTCGGCGGCGGAGACGGCGGCAAGCGAAGAGAGAAAGGAGAGCGACATCAACAAACTCCGGCAAAGAGCGGGCGCGCTAATTTGCCCGCCCGCGAGTGAAATTTCACCTTAGCATATTCTTCCGGCGCGGCGGGCTAGTCGCTGTCTTCGCGCATATTTAATGCCAGCGCGCTGGCAGGATCGAACAGCGACAGGCTTTCGATCTGATCGAGCAGGATCACTTTGCGGAAATCGAGCGCTGACTGCGGCTCGGAGGTCAACGTAATGTCATGTCTGGCGTACCAGGCGCTGTAATTATGTTCCACCACCAGATCGAGGGAGTTCTTGTCGCGATAGCCGCTCAGCATCGGAATCAACACCAGGTTATTGGCATCGGAGCTGTCAAATGAGGAGGACATAATCATCCCGATATAGATGCGGTGCGAGGTAAGGGTAATCCAGGCCAGATCGCCGCTTTCCATACATTGATAAAGCAGATGCTCCACGCCGTTGGCGCGCGTCAGTGAGTTATAGAGTTCACGCCGACCACGACCATCAAGACGCGCACTGCCCGCCCAGTTAGAACGATAGAGGCAAAACAGCACGGCAAAGGTCAACATAATAACGACCGGCGCCTGAATGCCGAGGAAGCTCCAGTTCATAAATTCAATATGGTAACGATGATGCTCGGTACCGAAATATTGCGGCAGCTCGTTCATGACTGCTGAAGCGCCCAATAATGTCAGCCAGACAAGCGCCGTGGCAATCACGCCCTGAATAACGAAAATACAGCCGTAAAGCGCGACCAGGAAATAAACGTCCCAGCCAAAAGTGCGTTTGAATTTAAAGCGAGTGGAGAGATCGCGGCTGCTGTACCAGTAGCCGCACACCATCAGCACCATAAATATCGCGGTTCCCATCTTATGCCCTCTTTAGCGCATCGACATGGCGGGCAAAATCGTTCTGCACCTCCCTGCTGTGAATATTGACCATCGCGCTGCCATTTTCATCGATAACGATACGATCGCCATCTTCAATGGAATCCTGCACATCATCTTGTGACATTACCTGTAAGAGCTTTTCCGGGCTGGTGAACAATGAACGAATCAGTTTTAACATCACTTTCCTCCTTTGCCAGTAAGTGTAGGAAGGGATGGCGGCTTTGGGGGAAGATCTGTCTGAATCAGAGAACGAAACGGTAAAAAAGACGGGGTCGCGTGGCGAGGGTAGCATTGGGTGTATAACTGCGCCCTTTGGTCAGGGAGCGGAGTTCGGCGCAGGCCTTAAAGGTTACAGGAGTGGTAACAGAGGCGCTGATTCTGGTTACAGAGCCCGGTGCTGGAAGTAGACGGCGGCTTCTACATCGTTTCGGATGCTCTATTTTGTTGGTCCCTGGTATCCGGCTTCTTTTTGGTGACGGATTGTAATGATCACTACTCGATCTGTTTCCCGATCGTGTCGATAGAGCATCACATAACCACTATCACCAAACCGATGACCCGTTCCTGATATTCCAGCGGGAGATACGGGACTGGACGGCCTCTTCGTATTTACTACCACGCTGGTAAACGACCAACTGCTATTGTTACCGCCGCTTTCCTCGCCATTTTTATACTTTTTTTACACCGCGCCCCGCGAATTTAACGCCAATTTTATACGCCGATATCTACCCTTGCGGCTAACTGAAATGCGCCGTGGAGGTGGCTGTGAGTATGGGAATTGTGGCCGGTATCGTGCTGCTGTTTTTACTGTTGGGCTATTTGTTTTACGCCCTGATCAATGCGGAGGCTTTCTGATGATCGCCTCCGCATTTTTACTGGTCGCCAGCTATCTGGTGGTGTTACTGCTGCTGGCGCATCCGCTTGGCAAAGCGCTGGCAGGCATGGTGCGCGACAGGCCGTTGTTGCCCGCGCTGGAGGATATTCTGTGGCGCGTCGGCGGCGTGGATAAAAAAAGCATGGGCTGGCTGCACTATCTGCTGGCGATATTGCTGTTTAACGCGCT
Organism: Mixta sp. Marseille-Q2659; assembly: GCF_940807255.1. Taxonomy (GTDB): domain Bacteria; phylum Pseudomonadota; class Gammaproteobacteria; order Enterobacterales; family Enterobacteriaceae; genus Mixta. Next base: position 225,423 of record NZ_CALNWY010000001.1, read on the forward strand.
GGGTTTGCTGTTGCTAATGGTGATTCTGATGACGCAGCAGGCGCTGCCGCTCAATCCGCAGCAGCTGCCTAACCTGAGCTGGCATCTGGCGCTGAACACCGCCGTCAGCTTTGTTACCAACACCAACTGGCAATCCTACGCCGGCGAAACCACCCTGAGCAATCTCAGCCAGATGGTGTGCCTGACGGTACAGAACTTCCTGTCGGCGGCAACCGGCATCGCCGTAGCGTTCGCCTTAATACGCGGTTTCGCCAGTAAATCGCTGGCGACGCTCGGCAATGCCTGGCGCGATCTGGCGCGCATCACACTGTTTGTGCTGCTACCGCTGAGCCTGATTATCGCGCTGCTGCTGGTGAGCCAGGGTGTGGTGCAGACGCTGAGCGCCAGCGTCGATCTGCAAACGCTGGAAGGCGCAAAGCAGACGCTGGCGCTGGGCCCGGTCGCCTCGCAGGAAGCGATTAAAATGCTCGGCACCAACGGCGGCGGCTTCTTTAACGTTAACTCCGCGCATCCGTTTGAAAACCCCACCGCCATCAGCAACTTCATCGAAATGCTGGCGATTTTCCTGATCCCCGCCGCGCTCTGCTTCACCTTTGGCGAAGTGGTCAGCGATCGGCGTCAGGGACACGCGCTGCTCTGGAGCATGACCATCATGTTTGTTGCCGCGGTTGCGGTGGTGATGTGGGCTGAACTGCGCGGCAACCCGCACTTTCTTACGCTCGGCGCCGACAGCGCCATCAATATGGAAGGCAAAGAGACGCGCTTCGGCATTCTGAATTCCAGCCTGTTCGCGGTGATAACCACGGCGGCCTCCTGCGGCGCGGTAAACGCCATGCACGACTCCTTTACTGCGTTGGGCGGCATGATCCCGATGTGGCTGATGCAGCTGGGCGAAGTGGTGTTCGGCGGCGTCGGCGCAGGGCTGTATGGGATGCTGCTGTTTGTGGTGCTGGCGGTGTTTATTGCCGGGCTGATGATTGGCCGCACGCCCGAATACCTCGGCAAAAAAATCGACGTGCGCGAAATGAAGCTGACCGCGCTGGCGATTCTGGTGACGCCGATGCTGGTGCTGCTCGGCAGCGCGCTGGCGATGATGACCGACGCCGGACGCGCAGGCATGGCGAATCCGGGCACGCACGGCTTCAGCGAAGTGCTGTACGCCGTCTCCTCGGCAGCCAACAACAATGGCAGCGCCTTCGCCGGACTGAGCGCCAATACGCCGTTCTGGAACCTGCTGCTGGCGTTTTGCATGTTGGTCGGGCGCTTCGGCATCATCATTCCGGTGATGGCGATTGCCGGTTCGCTGGCGGCCAAGCGCATCCAGCCGGTCAGCAGCGGCACCTTGCCGACGCACGGCCCGCTGTTTGTCTGCCTGCTGATCGGCACCGTGTTGCTGGTCGGTGCGCTGACCTTTATTCCTGCGCTGGCACTGGGGCCGGTGGCAGAACATTTACAACTGATTTCGCGTTAACGGGCGGAGAAGCTGATGAGTCGTCAACAACAGGCGCTGTTTGATGCAGCGCTGATGCGCGCCGCAATCGTCGATGCGGTCAAAAAACTGCATCCGCGCGTGCAGTTTCGTAATCCGGTGATGTTTTTGGTGTATCTCGGCAGCGTGCTGACCACGCTGCTGGCGGCGGCGATGGTCGCCGGACAGGCAGAGGGCGACGCAGGCTTTACCGGCGCGATCGCGCTGTGGCTCTGGTTTACCGTGCTGTTTGCCAACTTTGCCGAGGCGCTGGCGGAAGGGCGCAGCAAGGCGCAGGCCAACAGTCTGAAAGGGGTGAAAAAAACCAGCTTCGCGAAAAAGCTCCCGGCGGCGCGTCACGATGCGGCCTGGCAACAGGTGGCGGCGGAAACGCTACGCAAGGGAGACTGGGTGCTGGTGGAAGCGGGCGATATTATCCCGTGCGACGGCGAGGTGGTGGAAGGCGGTGCGTCGGTGGATGAAAGCGCGATAACCGGCGAATCGGCGCCGGTTATCCGTGAATCGGGCGGCGACTTCGCCTCCGTCACCGGCGGCACGCGCATCCTCTCCGACTGGCTGGTGATCCAGTGCAGCGTCAATCCGGGCGAAACCTTTCTCGATCGAATGATCGCGATGGTGGAAGGGGCGAAGCGCCGTAAAACGCCGAATGAAATCGCGCTGAGCATTCTGCTGATCTCGCTGACCATCGTCTTTCTGCTGGCGACCGCCACGCTGTGGCCATTCTCCGCCTGGGGCGGCCATGCGGTCAGCGTCACGGTGCTGGTGGCGCTGCTGGTCTGCCTGATCCCGACCACCATCGGCGGGCTGCTCTCCGCCATTGGCGTAGCGGGCATGAGCCGGATGCTGGGCGCAAACGTGATCGCCACCAGCGGACGCGCTGTCGAGGCGGCGGGTGATGTGGACGTGCTGCTGTTGGATAAAACCGGCACCATTACGCTCGGCAACCGCCAGGCGACCCGCTTTATGCCCGCGCCGGGCGTCAGCGAACAGCAGCTGGCAGATGCGGCGCAGCTCGCGTCGCTGGCGGACGAAACGCCGGAAGGGCGTAGCATCGTGGTGCTGGCGAAGCAGAAATTCAATTTGCGCGAGCGCGACCTGCAAAGCATGGATGCCACCTTTATTCCCTTCTCGGCGCAAACGCGCATGAGCGGCGTCAATGTGCAGGATCGCAGCATTCGCAAAGGGGCGGTGGACGCGGTGCGCAAGCATATCGCCGCCAATCACGGCGTGTTCCCGCCGCAGGTGGAGGCACTGGTGGAAGAGGTGGCGCGCAGCGGCGGCACGCCGCTGGTGGTCGCGGAAAACGAACGGGTGATGGGCGTGGTGGCGCTGAAGGATATTGTGAAGGGCGGCATCCGCGAACGCTTCGCCGAACTGCGCAAAATGGGCATCAAGACCGTGATGATCACCGGCGACAACCCGTTAACTGCGGCGGCGATTGCGGCAGAGGCGGGCGTGGACGATTTTCTTTCTGAGGCGACGCCGGAAGCGAAGCTGGCGCTGATCCGCCAGTATCAGGCGGAAGGCCGACTGGTGGCGATGACCGGCGACGGCACCAACGACGCGCCCGCGCTGGCGCAGGCGGACGTCGCGGTAGCGATGAACTCCGGTACCCAGGCGGCGAAAGAGGCGGGCAACATGGTCGATCTCGACTCTAACCCGACCAAGCTGCTGGAAGTGGTGCATATCGGCAAACAGATGCTGATGACGCGCGGCTCGCTGACCACTTTCAGTATCGCTAACGACGTGGCGAAATATTTCGCCATCATTCCGGCAGCTTTTGCCGCTACCTACCCGCAGCTCAACATGCTCAACGTGATGCAGCTCCATTCGCCCAACTCCGCCATTCTGTCGGCGGTGATTTTTAACGCGCTGGTGATTGTGTTTCTGATCCCGCTGGCGTTGAAAGGCGTCAGCTATCGCCCGCTGGCGGCGGCGGCGCTGCTGCGTCGTAACCTGTGGCTCTACGGCGTGGGCGGCCTGCTGGTGCCTTTCGTCGGCATTAAGCTGATTGATATTGCGCTCACCCTGTTGGGCTGGGCCTGAGGAGAATGCTATGACGCTTTTACGTCCTGCTCTGACACTGTTTATTCTGCTGGCGCTGCTGACCGGCGGCGTTTATCCGCTGGTCACAACGCAGCTGGCTCAGCGAATTTTTCCGGCGCAGGCCAACGGTTCACTACTGCCGGAGGAGAGCAGCGTGCGCGGTTCGGCGCTGATCGGCCAGGTCTTTACGCGGATGGATTATTTCTGGGGCCGCCCGTCGGCAACGGCGGAAACGCCTTATAACGCGGCGGCCTCGTCGGGCAGCAACCTGGCCGCCAGCAATCCGGCGCTGGACAAGGCGGTGAGCGAACGGGTCGCGATGCTGCGCGCCGCGAACCCGCAGGCCAGCAGCGCGGTGCCGGTCGATCTGGTTACCGCCTCCGCCAGCGGGCTGGACCCGCAAATTTCGCCCGCCGCCGCCGAATGGCAGGCGGCACGCGTGGCGCAGGCGCGCCAGCTGCCGCTCGACACCGTGCAGCGGCTGATTGCCGAAAATACCGATCGTCCGCTGCTGAAATTTCTTGGCGAGCCGGGGGTGAATGTGGTGAAACTAAATATGGCCCTGGATGCGCTGACTACCGCGCGCTGATCGCACCTCTACCTGTTGGAAAGTCATGAACGACGAGAGAGTCCGCCCCGATCCTGACGCCCTGCTGCTGCAGGAGACGCATCGCGGCAAGCTAAAAATCTACTTTGGCGCCTGCGCGGGCGTGGGCAAAACCTTTGCCATGCTGCAGGAGGCGCGGCGGCTGCGCGCTCAGGGGCTGGATGTGCTGGTGGGCATTGTCGAAACGCACGGGCGCGAGGAGACGGCGCGGCTGCTGGAGGGATTAGCGATCCTGCCGCGTCGGGCCACTGGCCGCTCGCGCTATGAGGAGTTCGATCTCGATGCGGCGCTGGCGCGGCGTCCGGCAGTGATCCTGATGGACGAGCTGGCGCACAGCAACGTGCCCGGCTCGCGTCATCCCAAACGCTGGCAGGATATTGATGAGCTGCTGGAAGCGGGCATTGATGTGATGACCACCGTGAACGTTCAGCATCTGGAAAGCCTGAACGACGTGGTGGGCGGCATTACCGGCATTCAGGTGCGCGAGACGGTACCCGATCCCTTTTTCGATAAGGCCGATGAAGTGGTGCTGGTGGATTTGCCGCCGGACGATCTGCGTCAGCGCCTGAAAGAGGGCAAAGTTTACGTTGGCGATCGCGCGGAGCGGGCGATTGAGAACTTTTTTCGCAAAGGCAATCTGTTCGCGCTGCGCGAGCTGGCGCTGCGGCGCACCGCCGATCGGGTGGACGATCAGATGCGCGCCTGGCGCGATGTGCAGGGACGGGAAAAGGTCTGGCATACGCGCGATGCCATTCTGCTCTGCATCGGCGACCATACCGGCAGCGAAAAGCTGGTGCGTACCGCCGCGCGGCTGGCCTCACGGCTCGGCAGCGTCTGGCATGCGGTTTATGTGGAGACGCCGCGGCTTTATCGTCTTTCCGAAGCGCGGCGGCGCGGCATTCTCGCCACGCTGCGGCTGGCGCAGGAGCTGGGCGCGGAAACGGCGGCCCTGACAGAGGGCGACGAAGCACAGGCAGTGCTGCGTTACGCACGCGAGCATAATCTCGGCAAAATTGTGATCGGTCGGCGTCCGACGCGGCGCTGGCGGCGCGACAGCTTTGCCGATCGCCTCGGCAAGCTGGGGCCGGATCTTGATTTAGTGGTGGTGGCGCTGGATGAGACGCCGCGCGAGGCGCCCGGCCAGCTTAATGACACGCGCAGCGTTGGCGAAAAGTGGGCGACACAGCTGCGCGGCATGGCGGCGGCGCTGGTGCTGTGCGGCCTGATTACCGCCATCGGCCAGTTCTGGCTGACCGGCTTCGATACCGCCAACGGCGTAATGATTTACCTGCTGGGCGTGGTGATTATCGCGCTGCGCTATGGCCGCTGGCCGTCGGTGGCGGCGACGGTGATGAACATTCTCGCCTTCGACCTGTTCTTTGTCGCGCCGACCGGCACCATGGCGGTCTCCGATTTACAGTATCTGGTGACCTTTGCGGTGATGCTGGCGGTGGGCGTGATCGTCGGCAACCTGACGGCGGGCGTGCGCTACCAGGCGCGGGTGGCGCGCCACCGCGAACAGCGGGCGCGCTATCTGTATGAAATGGCGCGATCGCTAAGCAGCGCGCTGCGCTATGAGGATATTGCCGCCGCCGGACAGCGCAGCCTGCACGCCACGCTGCAGGCGCGTAGCGCGTTACTGTTGCCGAACCAAAACGGCGAGCTGGCGGTGGTCGGCAGCAGCAGCCTGACGCTGCCGCCCGACGACGCTATCGCCCGCTGGAGCTTCAGCAAAGGGCAGCCCGCCGGGGCCGGAACCGATACGCTGCCCGCCATGCCCTGGCAGATGCTGGTATTGAAAACCCATGACAAAAACTGGGGCTTGCTGGTGATTGAGCCGGATAATCTGCGTCAGTTAATGATCCCGGAACAGCAGCGGCTGCTGGAAACCTACAGCGTCCTGTTGGCGAACGCGCTGGAACGTGTCGCGCTGGCGCGCAGCGAGGCGGCCTCGCGGCTGGCGGCGGAGCGTGAACAGTTGCGTAACGCGCTGCTGTCGGCGCTGTCGCACGATCTACGCACGCCGCTGACGGTGCTGTTCGGCCAGGCGGAAATGCTGATGCTCGATCTCGCCGGAGAGAACTCGAAATTCGCGCCACAGGCCAGTCAGATCCGCGAGCAAACCCTCAGCACCATTCGGCTGGTGAGCAATATGCTCGATATGGCGCGCATCCAGTCGGGCGGCCTGAACCTGCAACAGGAGTGGCTGGCGCTGGAGGAAATTGTCGGCAGCGCGTTAACGCAGCTGGCGACGCTATTGCCGCACGATAATGTTCAGCTGGCGCTGCCGGATCGGCTGATCTGGCTGCACGGCGACAGCACGCTGCTGGAGCGGGTGTTTATCAATCTGCTGGAAAACAGTGTGAAATATGCTGGCGCGCAGACGCCGCGCGGCATTCGTGCTGAGGAACAACACGGTCGACTGGAGATTGAGGTTTGGGACAGCGGGCCGGGCATTCCCGCCGGCGAGGAGGAGAAGATCTTCGACAAGTTTTTCCGGGGCGATAAAGAGTCCGCGGTACCCGGCGTCGGGCTGGGCTGGCGATCTGCAAAGCGATTATTGAAATGCACCACGGTGAAATCAGCGCGCACCCACGGTCAGCGGGCGGCGTCAGCTTCCTGATTTCACTGCCGCAAACGGCACCGCCCGCGCTGCCTGATAGTGTCAACGAAGCGTTGAAATAACTTCACAAACCTTCGGTTATACTTAGCCTCTTTGTTAATTAAATCGACTGGATGTTATGGAACGCTTTACTGAAAATTTGATGTACGCTTCGCGCTGGCTGCTGGCGCCGGTCTATATCGGCCTGTCGCTGGGATTGCTGGCGCTGACCATTAAGTTTTTCCAGGAAATCATTCATCTGCTGCCCAATATTCTGGAGATTGCAGAGAACGACCTGATCCTGATGCTGCTGTCGCTGGTGGATATGACGCTGGTTGGCGGCCTGCTGGTGATGGTGATGCTCTCCGGCTACGAGAACTTCGTTTCTAAACTGGATATTGACGATCATAAAGAGAAGCTGAGCTGGTTAGGCAAAATGGACTCCGGCTCGCTGAAAAACAAAGTGGCGGCCTCGATTGTAGCGATTTCATCGATTCACCTGCTGCGGGTGTTTATGGAAGCGCGCCATGTCGCTAACGATAAGCTGATGTGGTACGTGATTATCCATCTGACCTTCGTGTTCTCGGCCTTTGTGATGGGCTGGCTCGACGCGCTGTCGCGGCAGGAGAAAAAACAGTAACTGTCTGGCGGCCCGTCGCTGAACGAAAAACCCCCGCGTTTAATATTGTGACTGCGGGTTACTGAACGTTATAAGGTCAGCGGAGTGAAACAGAGACACGACGGTGAAAAGCCATGCTCACCGGCATGGCTTTTTTATTGCCTGACAGACAGTTGTCGCTTTGCGCTCCCCTTCGCTAAACCGCTTTCCGTGCGCGCCCGCGTTTCGGTCAATACGGTTTTCCCCGCCGCCGTCATGGATATATGCCAGGCTTAATCCATTCAGATTGCAACTATCACGGGAGAAATATGGATTTCCTTGCCTGGACCGCCATCTGCGGCGGGTTATTACTGATTATGTCGTTAGCCTCGGGCTGGATACATCGCGGCCCGGTGACGACCTTTGGCCTGTTTTTGTTGATTGGCATTCTTTTTGGCCCCTGGGCACTCAATTTTATCTCTCTCGATCTGCTAAGCCATCCCGAACTGACCGCGCATATTACAGAAATTACCATGGCGGCCTCGCTGTTTATTACCGGCCTGAAGCTGCGTCTGCCGCTAAAATTCGCCAGCTGGCGCGATGGCCTGCTGTTAGCGTTTCCGGCAATGCTGCTGACGGTGCTGGGTATGATGGTGGTGGTTCATCTGATTACCGGTTTTTCCTGGCCGCTGTCGCTGGCCTTCGCCGCCATCGTTGCGCCGACCGATCCGGTGCTGGCGAGTCTGATCTCCGTCAGCCATGCGGGCGATGATGATGCGCTGCGCGTGGCGCTCTCCAGCGAGGCGGGCATGAACGACGGCTCGGCGCTGCCGTTGCTGATGCTGGCGTTGCTGCTGTTTCACAACACCGAACCACTCTCCGCCGATCTGTTCGGTCACTGGCTGGCGAAAGATGTGCTGTGGGCCATCGGTATGGGCACGCTGATTGGTTATAGCTTTGGCCGTCTGATCGGCATTATAGCGACCAAGCTGCGTAGCGTGAACAACGATAATGCCCCGAACGATTTTCTGGCGCTGGCGCTGATCGCCATCGCCTATGCTTCCGCGCAGGCCGTCGAGGCGTCGGGCTTTCTGGCAACCTTCGCGGCGGGCATCGGGCTACGCCGCGCCGAAATTTATGTGGTGCGCACCTATCCGCCGGAGCAGCAATCAGAAGACGAACGCCTGGCACCCGCAGAGGCGCTGGTAAACCCTAACCAGCGTCATAAGCAGGAAAATTACGGCCCGGCGCACACGGTCGGGCTGGTGGTCGGCGATGCGCTGTCGTTTGGCGATACGGTCGAGCGCCTGCTGGCGGCGCTGATGGTGGTGGTGTTGGGCGTCACGCTGGCGCTGCACTGGAACAGCACCGGCCTGCTGCTGGCCGCCATTCTGTTTCTGGTGATCCGCCCGCTGGCGGTGTGGATTGCAACCATTAAAACCGGCATTCCTTTCTGGCGGCGTATGCTTATCGGCTGGTTGGGCATTCGCGGCATCGGCAGTCTTAACTATGCCGCCTACGCCTTGATGCATGGCATGTCCGGGGCGCAGGCCAATGCGATGGCGAATATGGCGTTAACACTGGTGATGGCGAGCGTAATCGTCCACGGCATCACGGTCACGCCGCTGCTTAAACGTCGTCAGGCGTGGCAACAGGCGCGGCAAGAGGAGGAAGAGAAAAAGCGGCGAGAGGAACAGGAAGCACAGCGGCGCCAGCAATCAGCGAAGGCAAAATAGCTTGACGGAAATCACATTTTTCGCGCTAAGATAGGCGTCACGGCGCTGTTCAGCGTCGGTCTTGCAAGGCAGCTTCCAGCATTGTTATCGATCCGCGTTATTCAGCGCGGATTGCGCTGCCCGTTGTCCTGTTACTCGCGGGTTTTAACGTTAAAGTTTGACGGAATTGAGCATGATTAGTCGTCGGCGTTTTCTTCTGGGAGCCGGTGCCGGTTTGTTTTCGATAAAAACCGGCAACCTGTTCGCCCGACAGAACGTAATCCCGCTGTGGCCTGACGCGCCGCCGGGCGGCGGCGGCCCAACGGGCGCGCTGCATATTAACAAGTCTGGCTCCTGGTCTAATATCGTCTGTCCCTCGATTCAACGCTTTCAGCCGGAATCGCCTAACGGCGAAGCGGTGCTGATCGCTGCGGGCGGCGGCTATAACTGGATTGGCATGGGACGCGAAGCCTGGCCGGTGGCGCACTGGCTGAACAGTTTCGGCTATACCGCCTATGTGCTGAGCTACCGGCTGCCGGGCGAGAAGTGGCATGCGGGCGCGCTGGCGGCGTTGCAGGATGCGCAGCGCGCGATTCGGCTGGTGCGGGCGATGGAAGGGCGCGTACATGCGCTGGGCTTTTCTGCTGGCGCGCATCTGCTCGGCATGGCGGCGGCGCGATCGGGATTTGCCAGCTATCCGCCGCAGGATGAACTGGACGCTACCGCGCCGGTCATCGACAGCATTGGCCTGATCTATCCGGTGATTACGCTGGAAGCGCCTTATAACCACACCACGACCCATCGCATTCTGACCGGCAGGCACGCCACGCCGCAGGAAGAGGCGGAGTGGTCGATTGAAAATTATGTTACCGCCGCCTATCCGCCGACCTTTTTGGCGCAGGCCGAGGACGATCGCGTTTCGCCGCCGCAAAACTCAACCATTATGCGCGAGGCCTGTCGTCGGGTAGGCGTGCCGGTGGAATGGGTGCAGATCAGTGGCGGCGGCCACGGTTTTGGTTTGGGGAAAGCGGGAACGCCAGCGGCAATCTGGGACCAGGCGTATGTTAGCTGGCTGCAGTCGCGCCGCCATCAACGCCGACCGCTGCGCACTGAAATGATTTAAGCACGCCTGCGTGATATGTACGTACTGAGATAATTTAAATATACACGGCGCAATAAGTACGCGTACTAAAATGAGTTACCTCTTCCCGGCGCGACAACGCGCGCCGGGCGTGTCGTTTATTTCATGGCGAAATCGATCACCATACGACCGACAATCTTACCTTCTTCCATTTCGTGCAGAATATCGTTGATCTCTTCGATGGCGCGGCGCTGTACCTTCGGTACCACTTTGCCTTCGGCGGCGAACTGGAACGCCTCGGCCAGATCTTCACGCGTCCCGACCAGTGAACCGACCACCTCAATGCCATCCAGCACCAGACGTGGAATATTCAGGCTCATCGACTCCGGCGGCAGGCCGACGGCGACGATACGGCCACCGGCGCGCATGGCGTCCACTGCCGAGTTAAAGGCTGCTTTCGCCACGGCGGTCACCACCGCAGCATGGGCGCCGCCGACGCGTTCCTGAATGATTTTCGCCGCGTCTTCGTTGCGCGAATTGATCACCATATCGGCGCCCAGCTCTTTGGCAAATGCCAGCTGGTTGTCATTAATATCCACGGCGATAACTTTGGCGTTAAAGACGTTTTTCGCATACTGCAGCGCCAGGTTGCCGAGGCCGCCAAGGCCGTAAATCACGATCCATTTGCCCGGACGAATGCCGGAAATTTTCACCGCTTTATAGGTGGTGACGCCCGCGCAGGTGACGCTGCTGGCCGCCGCCGGATCGAGTCCATCCGGGACTTTTACCGCATAATCGGCCACTACGATGCACTCTTCCGCCATGCCGCCATCCACGCTGTAGCCTGCATTTTTCACCTCGCGGCAGAGCGTTTCGTTGCCGCTGTTGCAGTATTCGCAGTGGCCGCAGCCCTGATAAAACCAGGCCACGCTGGCGCGGTCGCCCGGCTTCAGCGAGGTAACGCCAGGGCCGACCTCTTCCACGATGCCGATGCCTTCATGGCCCAGCGTTATGCCGGTGGTATCGCCAAAATCCCCGTTTTTTACGTGCAGATCGGTATGGCAAACGCCGCAGCACTCCATTTTCAGGCGCGCTTCGCCATGCTGCAGCGCGCGCAGCGTTTTCTCTACCACATCCACGCGATGATCTTTGGTGACAACAGCTGCTTTCATGTTGGTCTCTCCTTTGATGGGATAACAATAAATCCTGCGTTCGGCTGAACAGAAAATGGTTTTTCACAGGCGCAAAACGCTCGCTGCATAGTGTCTTATGCTAACCATTTAGAGGTAGTTTTGGGAAGCTGATGAGCAGAAGTGTGACAACGATCGTCGGTGTACTACGCTTAACATTAACGGCCAGCGCAGCGCGGGAAAGGAGCCAGAATCGTCGCGCTTCTCTCTGAAACCTCTCTTACTGCGGTTTCGCCCGCCATTCAGATAAGGAAACATCGTCTGTGGAAAATATGACGTATCAATCGCCCGCTCGTCAGCAAGGTTACGCCGGACTGGGCGACTATGCCGCGATAGGTGAAGGCCGATCGGTAGCGTTGATTGCGCCTGACGGCGCCATCGACTGGTGGTGCGCGCCCAATCTCGATTCGCCGCCGCTGTTCGATCGCCTGCTTGATGCCGACACGGGCGGCTTTTTTCAGGTCGTGCCCGCCGGTGAATGGCGGATGCAGCGCAGCTATCGTGAAAACAGCAATGTGCTGGAGACGCGTTATCAAACCGAAGCAGGCGAAGTGCTGATCACGGAATCGCTGAACAGTACGCTGGCCGGACGATTGCCGTGGAATGAGCTGGCGCGGCGTGTGGAAGGCGTCAGCGGCGAAGTGAAGATGCAGGTGGTTTTCCAGCCGGGTACGCGGGCGGAAACCCGTTCACCCTGGCAGAAACAGATTAACGGCCATCCGGTTTATCACGTGGGCGAGCTGATGGCGATGCTGCGCCTGACCGACGATGTGCAGATTAACGAATGCGAAGATGAACGCTTTACCGCGACCTTTACCGCCACGCCGGGCTCGCGCACGCTGGTGGCGCTGGTGACCACTGAACGCGAGCCGCTGGCGATCCCGCCGCCGGAAAAGATTGATGAGCGCATTGAAACCAGTCATACCGCATGGCGCGACTGGGCGGATGGGCTAAGCTGGAACGGGCCTTACGACAGCCACGTGCGGCGATCGGCGCTGGCGCTGAAGTTTCTCTGGTATTCGCCGACCGGCGCGCTGGCCGCCGCCGCCACCACTTCGCTGCCGGAGAAGCTCGGCAACGATAAAAACTACGACTACCGCTACGCCTGGATCCGCGACGCCTGCTTAATCATTAAAGCCTTTGTTTACCTGGGCTCAATGGAGGATTGCAAAGCGGCGTTTTCCTGGCTGTCGCACACTATCCGACAGCACGATAGCGGGCTGCGCGCCTGCTATACGCTGGAAGGCGGCCAGGTGCCGGAAGAGCGTTATCCGCCGCTGGCGGGCTATCAGGGAACGCAGCCGGTGCGCGTCGGCAATAACGCGCGTGAACAGGTTCAGCTCAGCATGTATGGCGATATGCTGGCGACGGCGCGGTTGTTTATCGAGGCTGGACATGTTCTGGATCTTTCGACATCGCGTCTGTTGGGCAAGCTTGCCAATCACTGTGCTGATAGCTGGCGGCAAAAGGATTCCGGTATCTGGGAACTGCCGGAAGAACAGCACTATACCCATTCCAAAATGGCCTGCTGGCTGGCGCTCGATCAGGCGGTGGCGCTGGCGCAGGATAGCCATATCGAACCGACCTGGATGAAGCGCTGGGAGCGTGAGCGGGATCGCATCCGCGACTGGATCGAAACGCACTGCTGGTCGGAACAGCGTCAGGCCTATACCTTTTATGCCGGTACCGATCGCCTGGATGCGGCGGTAGCGCTGACGCACTATTACGGCAGCAAGGTCAACCCGCAGCGGATGCTGTCAACGCTGACGCAGATACGCGAGGAGCTGGGCCACGGCGGCGTGATGCTGTACCGCTATTCAAACATCGAGCAAGAGGAAGCGACCTTTGTCGCCTGTTCATTCTGGCTGGTGGAGGCGCTGGCGGAGCTGGGCGAGCGCGAGGCGGCGCTGCGGATAATGGATGAGATTCTGGAGCAGCTGTGCCAGCGCGGCAATGTGGAGATCTTTAATGAGATGTTCGATACCCGCACGCAAAGCTGGCTGGGCAATATGCCGCAGGGGTTGAGTCATCTGTCGCTGGTTTGCGCCGCCAATGCGCTGGCGGACGACAATCCGGGTCATCGCGTATAGCCCGTTCTTATTTGAAGGCTGGCGCCGTACCTGAAATTTTCGCACGGCACCAGTCTGAGCCAGTAAACGATGCCGTTATCCCTTAACCTGAAGCGCAACCAGCTTAGTTATAAACCAGCACAAAGGTGGCCATACTGTTGGCCGTACCGGCCGAGACGCGATCTTCCGTCTGCACGTACTGCGCCTGAAATTTGATATTTTCGACGTGGTCGGTGTTGTTCGCCGTGATTTGCTTCAGCACGGGCAAATCACTGACCTCGTTAATTTTTACCTCTTTTCCGGCGGGGGCCGCCGCCGAGCCGTTGTCGCCGTAGCTCAGCTTCACGCCTACGCCGCTGGCCGCATTGGCCTCCTGGGTTAACGCCAGCGTATCGCCGCTGCCGGTATCGGCGGCAACGCCGAAAAAGCCAATCCTGACATCCGTTGCGGCAGAACAGGTAACCGGTATATCAAATGTCTGCATGTTGCCTGCGGTCAGGGATTTGCCTCTGAATTCAGAACGGCTGACGGTTCCCAAATTGACGTTAATGTCCGATTTAGTCACCTGACAGCTGCCGCTGGCGCCAATATTGACGTTCAACGCGGCCAGATCGAGCATCACAGACGATTTGTTTCCGCTGCCTGTATCGATATAGAGCATACCGACTTGCGGCTGCGGTCCTGCGTAGGCGTGGTTGTTGCTGATCAGCGAGACCTGGCCGGTTTTATAAAACGTGATGTAAGGCTTTACGATAATTTCCTTTTCAGTCAGCAGATCAGGGATCTCCTCGCTATCGCATACCGTTACGGATTCGCTGCCGTCAGGGGCGTTGTTGCCGTTAATGTAGCGAACAGCGCCGCCCGCGCACTGGAAGCCGAGCGAATAGCCGATCCCGTCAATTTTTGTGGCGAACACATGATGGCCATTAATACTGATGCCGCCGCCTGATTTGTCGCGCTGTTGATAAACAATGCGTTTCCGGGCCGTTTTTGGCGGCTGCAAATCGCAGTTAAAGCGGATCCCGCTGCCGTTATCCGGCATCTGATTGGTCATTTGGGTATTCACTGGCAGCGTGGGCAGATAGGTAATGTTATTTATGTTGATGGTCATTTGTGCCGTGCTGGCATTGCAGGTTTCCGCCCAGCTGCTTTGGCACCAGCATCCCGTCAGAATTAAAAGCAAAACATATACCGCGTGCAAAACGTTACGCATACAGATCTCTTAATTTACTGGCAGATCCCGTCGATGATTTTTACCGGGTTCTGCTGTTGATTAGCGGGAATATGGAAATGCACCACGCATTTCCGCGAAATATTGTCGCTGTCCCAGCTGGCTTCGAGTGCGCCCTGTTGTGGGACGCCGCTCAAATAGGCCTGGCCCTCATCGGCCACCATGGCGCTGGAGGTGGCGCCATTCTGATCCTGACCAATAAGGCGCACGCTGGCGCCGAAAGGTAACGGCCCTTCGTGATTACGCAGGGTGAACAGCACCCGATTACCGATATGCGTTTGATAATCGGCTTCCACCACCGCACCGCCGCCGGGAATGACGGCTTCTGCCTCCAGATCAATATCTGTATCGTTGCTCATCGTTTCCGTATCAAGATTGATAAAGTTTTTACGATAGGCGGTCAGGTTGGGAACGACGGCATAACCGCGCCAGTCGGTGTGGACATTGCTGCCGTTCTGCACGGTTACATTCGCAGCGCCCGGCGCGCGGACAATAGCGAAGGTGTCGCCGGTGGACTGGCCCAGCGTGACGCCGTGCGGATGCGCCACCACCGAACCTGAAGCGCCCCAGGTGATTTGGTTGTTGATTTTATCCTGGCGGTAGCCGAGCTGCGCCGTGCCGTAGCCGCCGTGATAATCCAGCGAGACGCCGCTGTTGGCACCTTGCCCTTTATTATCATAACCCTGCTGAAAGCTGTAATAGAGGTTATGGCTATCCAGAACCGATCCGTAGAGCGAAACCTGTTGGGAGGTATAACCGTTACTGTCAGAGACCGTGCTGTAGCTGACGGAATGATCCGGCAGCCAGCGGCTCAGCGGAATGGAGATATTGAACGAAATGGAGCGATCCATATTATTTCGCGTTGAAGATTTGGTTAAGTAGTAGCCTACGCCCCAACTGATCCCTTTCCAGCCGCTATAGAGACCGAAATGCGCCGTTTCGTCGCGCCCGCCGGCATGCCAGTATTCCTGCGAATAGTATGAGACGGCGAGGCTGGCGGCATCGCCCAGCGTTTGTGAAACCGACAACTCCTCACGGCTACGTTTGTTCTGTATCAGGCCATAATGACTCTCCAGCGCGTTGGCTTCGCTGAAGTCGTAATAGCCGCTGGAGGAGTAGCGATAGCTGGCCAGGCTGAAGGTGGTGCCCGTCTGGTTAAAATCCTTTTGGTACTTGACCCGCAGTGCGTGCCCGCTGTAACGCTTATGGGAAGGCGTGGTGGTTTTTGACAGCGTCGCATCGATGCCAAGCGCTCCTAATTCGCCAAAACCGCGTCCAATACCTGCCGCGCCGGATTGATAATTTTCCGCCAGCTGCAGGCCGCCAGAAAACGTAAAGGCGCGGGGCAGGCCATAAAGCAGCGTTGCCTGCACAAACTGCGGCGTGCGCGTCTGTTGGACGCCTGAACGATAGCGCCCCGCACTGATGCTGAACTTGCTGCGCCCTTCGCGCAGCATAAAAGGAACGGCGGAGTAGGGCTGGGTAAAGATACGTACGTTGCCGTTACTCTCTTTAACTTTCACCTCAAGATCGCCGCTTTGCGCGGTAGGATAGAGATCTCTTAAGACAAACGGCCCCGGCGCAACGTAGGTTTCATAGATGACATAGCCGTGCTGCGAAACGGTCACTTTGGCATTGCTGTGCGCCATGCCGCGTATCACCGGCGCAAAGCCCCGCATACTGTCTGGCAGCATCTCCTCTTCCGATTTCAGCTGGATGCCGCGAAACTGGATGCTGTCGAAAATATCGCCACTGGTATAGATGTCGCCAATTTGCAGCACGCTTTGCAAGGGTTTCACATCATGCTGTAGCCAGGTGGTTTGCGACTGCCAGCGACTGTTTTGGTTATAGGTCATGGACGAAACGTTACGTAAACGCCAGCCTACCAGGTTAATCCCACTACGTAAATTCAGATAGTTAGAGTGGGTTTCTCCTTCTTCGCCGCGAGATTGCGATCCGCTAAGGCTGTAATTGACGAAGGCGGCTGGAATGCCGTCATCCCAGAGCGACGGATCGACGTAGCCACGGCTTTTTACATTCATCGCCGCCTGCGGAATGCTCAAATATAACCGCTGTTCCTGAAAATTAAATTGCGTGCTGGCATCGGGAATATAGCGACCAATGCGGGTGATCTTCTCACCTTCGCGCAGTTTGCTCAGGGAAGAAAAGGCGCTGACGTTAACGCCATATTGCGCAAGCTGTGCGACGGTCAATTGCGGTTGCAGCGTACCGCGATCGTCAACGAAAGCGATCGTTTCCTGCGCAACCGGCTGGTTGTTCACGATGATGCTAACCGGATAGGTGCCCGGCAGCTGGCCGCCCGCTTTGGAGAAATAACTCAGGTTGACCGTTTTTTGCTGTGGATTGGCGAACTCCAGCGCCGCCGGATCGAAATAGTCGTCAGCCAGCGACAGCGAACTGTGGCACAGCAGAAAAAGCGCCGTGGGAATGGTCGCCAGCCATACGGCGGTGCCCGACGGAAGCAGACAAAGCGTTCTCGCCCGCGCGCGTGCTGGAGTTATTTTTTTCACGATCGCGTCACTGGAAAGGTTTACTGCTGGGCGTAATCAGTGACGCCGCCAAGATCGTTAATAGCGCGCCATTTAATGGTGCCTGCCGTGGTAACCGGCCACGATTTGGTTTCCCCTGGGTCGATCATGCCCGGTTCGTGAATCTCTTTACCGGCCACGCTGATGGAGAAAAAGGAGACGTAATAGGGCGTTGGGTTTTGCGCGATTAACTGATTGCCGACAACGCGAAATTTCAATTTCTTCCAGGCATCGTCAGGATCACCCACCAGCCCACTGGGCCGATAGAAAATTTTAAATTGAGATTTGATATTAATTTGTAATTTATTTGTTTCTTCTTTACGCGTTGGCGCAATACTTTTCACATTTAGCCAAAAAACCGATTCACGATCTTTAGGCAATGCCGCGCCGATAAAATTAATGCGCAGAATATTTTTCTGACCGGCATCGAGACGAAACAGCGGCGGCGTAACAATAAATGGCACCCGGCTTTTATCGGCTTTTGAATAATTCTCTACCCACGACTGAATAAGATAGGGCGTATGGGAATCTTCATTGGTAACTGAAATCGAGGCTTCGCGCTTCCCTTCCTGATAAATGACGCGGGTTCCACCCACAATAACGCCAGCCTGGACCGAGGTTGATAACATTAAAAATGCAATAGCAATGCCAGTAATGAAATGTTTCATAAGCAGCAACCATCAGGTAGGGAAATAACGTTGGGAAAAGGAGCAGGGAAATCCCTGCTCTTTTATGACTTAGTTGTAAATCATATTGAAGTTGGCAACGGCATTCGCTTCGCCGACACCGACGCTGTCGGTAGTCGCTTTATAATTCGCGTAGAAGGTCAGATCGGCGCTGCCGGTCTCATCATCATGACCCCGATCGACCGGATACTGCCGGGTTATCTCGCCGACTTCAATTGGTGTGGTTTGATCGCTTTCCAGTAACTGAATAGCTACGCCGCTAGCCGCGCCTTCACCGGAGTTGATTGCCAACAGCCCTTGATCGGTGGCGTCATGGTTGCCATCAAAGAGTACCGCAACGCTTTTAACGGAGTCGGGGCAATCTTTCACTTTGATATGGAACGGTGTTTTGGTGGTTTCTGTGCCCGGCCCGTTAAAGTAGCTGCTTGCCCATTTACCCAGATCGACTTCCTGATTGGCGCTGTTGGTATCGATGTTACAAGAGGTATCGGTGATGGAACCGGTAAAATTGACGTGTCCGCCGGTGCCTTGCGTACCGGCTTCAGAGCCAGGGTTTACGGTAACGCCTGAGGGGCCTGAGATGGCCGCATTAGAAGCCATGACGGATAAAACTAAAGCCATCATACGGAATGGTGTTTTCATTGCTACTCTCTTTTTCAGTTTGTTTCTGTAACGGTTCAGGCAACAGGCCTAAAAAAAACGGACGCACCGCTACCGCCAGTTTCTCTCCCTGCTAAAGTGATGTAGTTCCGTCTAAAAATATAGAATGCGTTATTCGCTCATTGTTGTTTATGCATGAGTCATAGTTAACAACTGTCGAATATTTACTGGGCGTTGATGGGGGCGTATAAATAATTACAGGCAGATATTAATCATTGAAAAATAATATGCAATACCCAGGAGAAGATAAAAGCATTTAATCAACCAATTGTGAAAAAGGATAATTTATTTTAAATGCATTATTTAAAGGTGAGTTATATTGAGTTTGATAAGTGGTGCGGAAATTTGACTTAAGTTTTAACTTTTAATTTATTATTTTAACCTTATGGGTATAATTTAATTAATTATTAACCTGTATTGCCGTGGGGCGATAATGATTTAATTATCGATAGAAATTAACAGGTAATACGGCAGGGATAATTACCTGCGTGATTAACTTAAGTGTTTGCCTGGATGAGAGAAATCCGAAACCGGGCGCAAGAAATAGTTAATAACCTAAAAAAATCAGGGTTATTTCCTGAGATGAATTTCTGGCAGATATAAAAAAGCTGGCTGAATAAATATATATTCAGCCAGCTAATATGTTTCCAGAAAATCCAGAGATAATATCGCCAGGCGATATTATCATCTCATAGTGACGAACTCTTCCGCTGCGGTTGGGTGAATCGCCACGGTATTATCAAAGTCCTTCTTGGTGGCGCCCATTTTCAGCGCTACCGCAAAGCCTTGCAGCATCTCATCCATGCCGAAGCCGATACCGTGAATACCGACGATTTTTTCCTCTTTGCCAACGCAGACCAGCTTCATACGGCACGGCTGGCGATGCTGCGTCACGGCGGTATACATCGCGGTAAAAGACGACTTATAAACTTTCACCGCGTCGTCGCCGTACTGCGCGCGCGCCTGCGGCTCGCTCAGGCCAACGGTGCCGATTGGCGGATGGCTGAAGACCACGGTCGGAATATTGCTGTAGTCCAGATGTTCTTCCGGCTTGTTGTTAAACAGGCGTTCGGAGAGGCGACGGCCTGCGGCCACTGCGACCGGCGTCAGCTCAACCGCGCCGGTGTTGTCGCCCACGGCGTAGATACCGGCCACGCTGGTGTTCTGGAACTTATCAACCTGAATGTAGCCTTTCTCAGTCAGCGCTACGCCGGTTACGCCCAGGTTCAGGTTGTCCGTCGCCGGTTCGCGACCAATCGCCCAGATCAGGCAGTCAACGGTCTGCTCTTTGCCATTTTCCAGCTGCAGCGTCAGGCTGCCGTCGCTGTTTTTCACCACCGCTTTCGGCACGGACTGCGTGTGCAGCGTCGGGCCTTCGGCATTCATCACTTCAACCAGCGTTTCGCTCAGTAACGGATCGAACTGGCGCAGCGGGGCATCTTTACGCACGAACAGATGGGTTTCCGATCCCAGCGCATTCAGCACGCCAGCGATTTCCACTGCAATGTAACCCGCGCCGACAACCGCCGTACGTTTCGGCAGCGCGTCCAGCGCAAAAAAGCCGTCGGAGTCGATACCATATTCGGCGCCCGGAATGCCCGGATGTACCGGACGTCCGCCGGTGGCGATCAGAATATGATCGGCGGTGATTTTCTCGCCGTTAACTTCCACGGTATGGGCATCAACAAAGCGGGCAAAGCCTTTGATCACGTCAACATTGTTTTTGCCCAGTACGGTTTCGTAAGAGGTATGAATACGATCGATATAGGCGGTGCGGTTTTTCACCATGGTCTGCCAGCTGAACTGGTTAACGGTGGTGTCAAAACCATAATCGGGGCCGTAATTATGGATCGCTTCAGCAACCTGAGCAGCATGCCACATCACTTTTTTCGGCACGCAGCCGACGTTAACGCAGGTGCCGCCCAGCTCTTTCGCTTCGATCAGGGCGCATTTCTGGCCGTACATCGCCGCACGGTTGATGGATGCGATACCGCCGCTGCCGCCGCCAATAGCGAGATAATCATAATGTCGGGTCATTGAGCGAACTCCAAAAGTAAGAAAAGAAAACTGGCGTAAGTGTACCGTTACTCGGAGATTTCCCGCAAAGTTTGCGCCTATGATTGTAACAGGAGCCGTCTTTTTGGCCGATTGAGATGCCGTCTGTGGTTGTTAAGCGTGCCGCGCCCGGCCTCATCTCATACTGATGCTGCCCGTTAGCCTTTTACGCAGACCACCTGGCGCAGCGTATGCACAATTTCCACCAGCGACGACTGCGCCGCCATCACCGCATCAATGTCTTTATAAGCCATCGGAATCTCATCGATCACATCGCTGTCTTTGCGGCACTCTACGTGCGCCGTGGCGCGCTTTTGATCGGCGACGGTAAAGCGTTTTTTCGCGGCGGCGCGGCTCATGGTACGGCCTGCGCCGTGACTGCAGGAGCAGAAGCTCTCTTCATTACCCAGTCCACGTACGATAAAACTTTTCGCGCCCATCGAGCCGGGAATGATCCCCATTTCGCCGCGCTGCGCCGAGACCGCGCCTTTGCGTGTGACCAGTACCTGCTCGCCAAAGTGGCGCTCGCGCTGAACATAGTTATGATGGCAGTTAACCGCCTCCGCTGTAGCGCTGAAGGGCTTGCTGATCTCCTGCGACAGCGCCGCCAGCACATGCTGCATCATGATTTCGCGATTATGGCGCGCATAATCCTGTGCCCAGCCGACCGCCTCCATATAGTCGTTAAAGTGGCGGCTGCCTTCTTCAAAATAGGCCAGATCGCGATCCGGCAGATTCGCGATATGCTGGCGCATATCCTGCTGCGCCAGGTTGATAAATAGCGTACCGATGGCGTTGCCGACACCGCGCGATCCGCTGTGCAACATCACCCAAACGCGATCCGCTTCATCAAGGCACAGCTCGATAAAATGGTTGCCGGTGCCGAGCGTGCCAAGATGGGCATAGTTGTTGGTTTTCAACAGCGCCGGATATTTATCGGTAATCCGTTTGAAGCCCGATTGCAGCGTGGCCCAGTGCTGCTTTACCTTATCCGACGCTCGCTGCCAGGCACCCTTGTCATTGCCGGAGCGGTTGCTGGTGCGTCCGTGCGGCACCGCGCGTTCAATGGCGCTGCGGATGTTGTGCAGGTTATCCGGCAGATCGCGGGCCGTCAGCGATGTGCGCACCGCGATCATGCCACAGCCGATATCAACGCCGACCGACGCCGGAATAATCGCGCCGCGCGTTGGGATCACGCTGCCGATGGTGGATCCTTTGCCTAAATGCACATCCGGCATCACCGCCAGATGTTTAAAAATAAAGGGCATTTTAGCGGTATTCAGCAGCTGGTGTTGTGCTTCCGGCTCAACCGGTACGCCGTGAGTCCACATCTTTATCGGCGCGCTGTTGGGCGCGGACAGCAGTTGCCAGGGCGATTTCATCGGGCGTTTCCTCTACTCTGTTTCGGCCAGCTTTCATCGGAAAAGGCGGCCAGTCGCTGTAACCGGACTGACGGCGCGTATCCATTAAGTATACTGGCAGAAGCCAGAGCGCGGCGTTTCAACAACAGCGGCCCGGCTGAGCAGCCGAAAGGCGATTTAACTTAAACAAGAGTAATGCTATGCAACTGACTTTTCTCGGTACCTGCGCCGGAACGCCAAGCCTGCAACGTAATGTCAGCGCCATTGCGCTGACGCTCTCCCGGCGGGGCAACTACTGGCTTTTTGACTGCGGCGAGGCTACGCAGCATCAGTTTATGCGCAGCGCGCTGAAGCCCGGCAAGCTGGAAAAAATCTTTATTACCCATCTGCACGGCGATCATATTTTCGGCCTGCCAGGGCTGCTGACCAGCCGCTCAATGGGCGGCATCAGCGAGCCGTTGACGATCTACGGCCCAACGGGACTGAAAACGTTTGTCGAGACGACGCTGAGCCTGAGCGGCTCCTTTGTGACCTATCCGCTGGAGATTATTGAAATCGAGGCGGGCGAGGTGTTCGACGATGGCAAAATCAGCGTGACCGCGTATCCGTTAAATCACGTTTTGCCGTGCTTCGGCTATCGCATTGAAGAGCATGATAAACCCGGCTTTCTTGATGCAGCACGCCTTAAGGCGGAGAACGTACCGCGTGGCCCGTGGTTTCAGCAGTTGAAGCAGGGCGCAACCGTCACGCTGGAAGATGGGCGGGTGATTAACGGCAGCGACTATCTTGGCCCGGCCACACCGGGGAAAAAGCTGGCGATTTTTGGCGATACCGCGCCAACGCCGACGGCGCTGGCGCTGGCGGCAGAGGTGGATGTGATGGTGCATGAAACTACGCTGGAGGCGGCGATGGAGGAGAAGGCCAACGGTCGCGGCCATTCCACGACTGTGCAGGCGGCCACCGTAGCTAAAGCGGCACGCGCGAAACGCTTAATCGCCACGCACTTTAGTTCGCGTTATCGCTTTGAGGATATGCCGCGCCTGCTGGCTGAGTGTCAGGCGATATTTCCTGCCACCGAGCTGGCGCGGGATTTCGCTACCTTTGATATTTAAAAACGGGCAGCTTTGCCCGTTAGCTTATTCCGGTACGATCCAGTTGACGCTGGTGTGGCCGGTGCCAGCCGGCACCAGCACGCGGTGCAGCCAGGGCAGCAGGTCGCGCATCTGCTGTTCCAGTTTCCACGGCGGGTTAATGACGATCATGCCGGATCCGGTCATGCCGAAACGATCGCTGTCGGGCAGTACTGACAGCTCGATTTGCAGAATACGGCGGATGCCGGTGGCTTCCAGATCGTTAATCATGCGCTTAATCTGCTGGCGCAGCACCACCGGATACCAGAGCGCGAACACACCGGTTCCGAAACGGCGATAACCTTCCTGAATGCCTTTTACCACCGCCTGATAATCGCTTTTCATCTCATAAGGCGGATCGATCAGAATCAGACCACGACGCGAAGGCGGCGGCAGTTTTGCTTTTAGCTGTTGATAACCGTCGGCGCGCGCCAGGCGGGCACGGCTGTCTTTCTGAAACTCGCTGCGCAACAGCGGAAAATCGCTGGAATGCAGCTCCGTCAGCTCCAGCTTATCGTCTTCACGCAGCAGGTGACGGGCGATCAGCGGCGAGCCTGGATAATAGCGCAGATTCGGGCCGTGATTCAGTGCCTTAACGCAGCTGATATAGGGCGCCAGCTCTGCCGGCAGATCGTCCTGCTGCCAGACGCGGGCGATCCCTTCCAGATATTCACCGGTACGCTCCGCATGTTCGCCGCTCAGCAAATAACGGCCTGCGCCAGCATGCGTATCCAGGTAAAGAAAGGGTTTTTCTTTCTCTTTTAGCGCGGTGATGATCAGGCTTTGTACGGTGTGCTTCAGCACATCCGCATGGTTGCCAGCGTGAAAACTGTGACGGTAACTAAGCATATAAACAATGTATCCGGTGATGCCTGATGAAATGAGGCCGGGGCAGGAACGCCCCGGCGGAAACTGTCGCTAGTATAGCTGGACGCCGCTGAAAATACCCGATTAGCGTTGCAGCACCGGATAAGTGAATAGCAGCAGATGCGTCAGGTTAAAGGCGAAATGGATTAGCGTGGCAACCCACAGCCGTCCGCTCCATTGCCAGGCGAGACCGTAAACCAGTCCGGCCAGCGTAGCGAAGAAGATCAGCAGCGGGCCGCCCGCGAAGTGCGCCAGGCCGAAAAGCAGGGCGGCGATCGCAAGGCCAGGCCAGCGTCCCAGCCACTGGCTCAGCCGCTGCTGAAGCCAGGCGCGAAACAGCGCTTCTTCCGCCAGCGAAACGAAAAACAGGTTCGCCAGCATAAACTCGCCCAGCCAGGCGGGTGCGTGCGGCTCGATGCGCAGCCCGCCCGCCAGCGTTGCCAGCAGCAACAGCGCCGGAATCGCGGCGATTAATGCAGGCCAGGCCAGTTTTGAGCGCGGCGGCGAAGCGGGCGCCTGCACCAGCGTCGGCAGGCAGGCCAGCAAGATGAAAGGCACCAGCGCTTTATCCAGGTTGTAGTAGAAGGTAAACGGCGCGCTGAGCGGGCCTGCCTGCTCTTTGATTACAATTGGCAGGTTATGAAAGCCGGGCGCGAGGTGCAGCGTTAACGCCACGGCGCCAGCAACCAGCACCGCTTCCAGCAGCGGCATCAGGCGAGCATGATGCGCGTAATGGCTGCGCATCAGCGCCGCCAGCGCCAGCACGGCTAACAGTAATAAACCGGGCCACAATAGCGTCTGTTGCCAGAGCGCCAGCGCGAGAGCGACCAGTAATAACGGTTTCGCCGCCGGTCGGAAAAAGAGCAGCGACAGCAGCGCTGCCGCCAGTAAATACCACATAATGTTTTCTTCCTTAAACCTCAGAAATCAACAGGCTGCGGATCATAGCAAACCCGTCAAAGCAGATCAGTATCGCGAAAGCGCTGTGCGTCCCCATTGATTTTCGGGCTGCTTAACCGCATGTTAGTGAGATTGCGCCCGTGCGCGCCCACATCAAACTTAAAGGACTGCGCGATGACCAATCCATTATTAACGCCATTTACTCTTCCTCCTTTCTCCGCCATTCAGCCGGAACACGTGGTGCCCGCCGTTGAGCAGGCGTTGAAGGCGTGTCGTGAGACGGTAGAAAAGGTGGTGGCGCAGGGCGCCCCTCACAGCTGGGACAATCTGTGCCAGCCACTGGCGGAGGTGGACGATCGCCTGGGCCGTATTTTCTCGCCGGTCAGCCACCTGAACTCGGTAAAAAACAGCCCGGAACTGCGTCAGGCTTATGAGCAGACGCTGCCGTTGCTGTCGGAATACAGTACCTGGGTGGGCCAGCATGAAGGGCTGTATCAGGCCTATCGCAACCTGAAAGAGGGCGATAATTACGCGCAGCTGAGCCTGGCGCAGAAAAAAGCAGTGGATAACGCGCTGCGTGATTTCGAGCTATCGGGCATCGGCCTGCCGAAAGAAAAACAGCAGCGCTACGGTGAAATCGCCGCGCGCCTGTCTGAGCTGGGCTCAACCTACAGCAACAACGTGCTGGACGCCACCATGGGCTGGAGCAAGCTGATCGCCGACGAAAACGAGCTGGCCGGTATGCCGGAAAGCGCGCTGGCGGCGGCAAAAGCTCAGGCGGAAGCCAAAGGTCAGGAAGGCTGGCTGTTAACGCTGGATATTCCCAGCTATCTGCCGGTAATGACCTACTGCGATAACCAGGCGCTGCGCGAAGAGATGTATCGTGCTTACTCAACGCGCGCCTCCGATCAGGGACCGAACGCCGGTAAATGGGATAACGGCCCGATCATGGCCGAGGAGCTGGCGCTGCGTCATGAGCTGGCGCAACTACTGGGCTTCGATTCGTATGCCCATAAATCGCTGGCGACCAAAATGGCGCAAAGCCCGTCTCAGGTGATCGACTTCCTGACCGATCTGGCGCAGCGCGCCCGTCCGCAGGCGGAAAAAGAGCTGGAGCGTTTGCGCGCCTTTGCCAAACAGCAGCACGGCGTGGATGAGCTGCAGCCCTGGGATATTACTTACTACGGCGAAAAGCAGAAGCAGCATCTGTACGCCATCAGCGATGAGCAGCTGCGCCCATACTTCCCGGAAGAGCGCGCGGTTAACGGCCTGTTTGAAGTAGTAAAACGCATTTACGGCATCAGCGCCAAAGAGCGGAAAGATGTTGATGTCTGGCATCCCGAGGTGCGCTTCTTCGATCTGTATGACGAAAGCGGCGAACTGCGCGGCAGCTTCTATCTGGATCTTTACGCGCGTGAAAACAAACGCGGCGGCGCCTGGATGGATGACTGCGTCGGCATGATGCGCAAAGCGGACGGCAGCCTGCAAAAACCGGTCGCCTACCTGACCTGTAACTTTAACCGTCCGGTGAACGGCAAACCGGCGCTGTTTACCCATGACGAAGTGACCACGCTGTTCCATGAATTCGGTCACGGCCTGCATCATATGCTGACGCGCGTCGATGTTCCGGGCGTATCCGGCATCAGCGGTGTGCCGTGGGATGCGGTCGAGCTGCCGAGTCAGTTTATGGAAAACTGGTGCTGGGAGCCGGAAGCGCTGGCGTTTATCTCTGGTCACTACGAGACCGGCGAGCCGCTACCGCAGGAGCTGCTGGATAAAATGCTGGCGGCGAAAAACTATCAGGCGGCGTTGTTTATCCTGCGTCAGCTGGAGTTTGGCCTGTTCGATTTCCGTCTGCACACCGAGTTCGATCCTGCCAAAGGCGCGCAGATTCTGGAACCCTCGCCGAGGTGAAAAAGCTGGTCGCCGTGGTGCCGAGTCCGTCCTGGGGCCGTTTTCCGCACGCCTTCAGCCATATTTTCGCGGGCGGCTATGCGGCGGGCTACTACAGCTATCTGTGGGCCGATGTGCTGGCAGCGGATGCGTACTCCCGCTTTGAAGAGGAAGGGATTTTCAACCGCGAAACCGGGCAGTCCTTCCTCGATAACATCCTGACGCGCGGCGGTTCCGAAGAGCCGATGGAGCTGTTTAAACGCTTCCGTGGCCGTGAGCCGCAGCTGGATGCGATGCTGGAACACTACGGTATTCAGGGATAACGGCAGGCGTGAAAATAGCGTTAGTTGATGAATCAGGCACCGGAGACGGTGCCTTATCTGTTTTAGCCGCCCGCTGGGGGCTGGAGCAAAATGAACAGTCGGTGATGGCGCTGGTGATGACGCCAACGCATCTGGAATTGCGTAAGCGCGATGAGCCGAAGCTGGGCGGAATCTGGGTCGATTTTGTTGGCGGCGCGATGGCGCACCGGCGTCGTTTCGGCGGCGGGCGCGGCGAAGCGGTAGCCAAAGCGGTCGGCATTAAGAGCGGTTATCTGCCTGACGTGGTGGATGCAACCGCCGGGCTGGGGCGCGATGCCTTTGTACTGGCGGCGATTGGCTGCCGCGTACGGATGCTGGAACGGCACCCGGTGGTGGCGGCACTGCTGGATGACGGACTGCAGCGCGGCTATCAGGATGCGGAGATTGGCGGCTGGCTACGTGAACGTCTGACGCTGCTGCACGCCTCCAGCCTGACGGCGCTGGAGTCGATTGCGCCCGCGCCGGACGTGGTTTATCTCGATCCGATGTATCCGCATCGTCAGAAAAGCGCGCTGGTTAAGAAAGAGATGCGGGTGTTTCAGTCGCTGGTGGGCGCGGATATGGATGCGGACGGGCTGCTGCTGCCTGCGCGCAGACTGGCGAAAAAACGGGTGGTGGTGAAGCGCCCGGACTATGCGCCGCCGCTGGCGGATGTGGCGACGCAGTCAGCGGTCACAACCAAAAGCCATCGCTTCGATATCTATCCGCCGCTGTCGGCCTGAGAGCATAAATGTCATATTTGCCAGGGGAAACCGTCTTCCAACGTGCCCTGGCAAAATAGCTCTCCATTTAAAGTCAACCGACTGAAAACTCTACTCTTACCCTGGCAACAGTTTCCCAGCCCAAAGAGCAACTAGCTGAAGAACGTCACTCTTTATTCTGACAAACGGACTCTCAACGTAAAGCGCAGGGTGTGCAGGCAGAAGAGTAAAGCGGCCCGCGCCAGGGATGGCGCGGGCCGAGCTGCCAGGGATGGCATGTTTTGCGTCTTTACGATCGGCCTGCACTCCCTGCGCAGGCACCGTGTTGTTAACTCAGAACTTGCTGACAACGCCTGACGCCTTTGCCTGCACGTCCGGCGCTTTTAGCGTTTCCTGTTGCCGCTTTTAGCTTTTTCCGTTGCCCGCAACCCGGCACGTTCTAAGCTGACCAGCGCTTTGCGTCAGACGTTACTCTTCATCCTCATCGCGCAGCGGCACAATCAGCATATCGATATGCACCGTATTGATTAGCTGGCGAGCTGACGACATCAGCTTGCTCCAGAAATCCTGATGATGACCGCACACCACCAAATCCACGTCATACTTCTTAATCGCTTCAACCAGCACCTGTGCCAGGTCGCCGCTGCCGCTCAGCGTTTCGCTAACCGGATAGCCCGCGCCCTGCGACAGTTCGGTCAGCGCATGGTGCGTTTCCTCGGAAATGCGCTTCTGCATATCGCCGAGGTTAACGTCAATCAGGCCGGTATAGAGATCGGAATAATTCACGTCGACATGAATCAACGAAATTTTGGCATCGTAAGGACGCGCCAGCGAAACCGCTTTTTCAACCAGCAGTTTACTTTCCGGCGAAAGATCAACGGCAATCAGAATATGTTTATAAGCCATGACGGAACTCCTTCCATGTGTCACACAGTGTCAGTATAGCGCCAGTTGTTAACAAATGGGCCTCCGGCAAGCCCGCTTTGCGAGCCGGATCAAGGAGTGTTTTACCCGCTTTTCGTCCGTAATGAAAATTGAAGCTGGAAAAAATTTAAACACATCTCCTACACTAAATCGTAACGATCCCGCTTTGACGGGACGCCGCCCGTTTTTATGCAAAAATAATTCAGACCGGTTCTGTAGTGGTGAGCGAGCCATCGTGGGGCGCATTCAGCGTAACCCCGCCGGGCGCGCTGCTGCGGCCGTCAGCCGGGAGGAGACATATGATTAGCACCATCGCGCTTTTCTGGGCTTTATGTGTGGTTTGTTTGGTAAATATGGCGCGTTATTTTTCATCGCTGCGGGCGTTATTGATCGTGCTACGCGGATGCGATCCCTTGCTCTATCAATATGTCGACGGCGCTGGATTTTTTACTGCGCACGGCCAGCCGAGTAAACAGGTCAGGCTGGTTCGCTATATCTGGAAACGGTACTACCTGGATCATCATGACGAGGAATTTATCCGCCGCTGTGAGCGTGTGCGCGGACAGTTTGTTCTGACCAGCGCGTTATGTGGCATGGTGGTAATCAGTCTGGTGGGGCTGGCGATCTGGCATTAAGCGCTAAAAAAACGGGCCGGTATTACCCGGCCCGTAGCGACATCAGATCAGCTGTAGCGCTACCCAGTAGAGGCAGCCGGAGAGCAGAATGGAAATCGGCAGCGTAAAGATCCAGGCCAGCGCGATGCTTTTAATCGTGCGGCTCTGAACGCCGCCGCCATCGACCAGCATGGTGCCGGCCACCGATGACGACAGGATATGCGTCGTGGAAACCGGCATGCCGGTATAGCTGGCAACGCCAATCGATACGGCAGCAGTGACCTGCGCCGACATGCCCTGCGCATAGGTCATGCCTTTCTTACCGATCTTCTCGCCGATAGTAGTAGCGACACGACGCCAGCCCACCATGGTACCGAGCGACAGCGCCAGCGCCACGGCAATGATAATCCAGACCGGCGCATACTCGACGGTATTCAGCAGATCGCTTTTCAGCTCGCCGAGGAAACGCTTATCTTCATTGCTGGTATCCGGCATTTTGGCCGCTTTCTCAGCGGTGTCGGAGATGCAGAGCAGCAAACGACGCAGGTGGCTGCGCTGTTCCACGCTCAGCGCGTCGTAACCGGAAAGGTTATTCAGCATCTGCTGCGCATGGTTAATGGCGATTAGCGCGCGCGAACTGTCGCAGTGAAACTCTTTCGGCGCGGAAGCCACTTCATCCGGCGTCGGCAGCGCCGGTGGTGCCAGCTCAACCACCTGCTGTAGCGTCTTACCATGCTGGCTGTAATACTGCTCCAGATGGTTAACCGCATCACGCGTACGGGTAATGTCGTAGCCGGAGGCGTTCATATTAATCACGAAGCCTGCGGGCGCGACGCCGATCAGCACCAGCATAATCAGACCGATGCCTTTCTGGCCATCGTTCGCACCGTGGGAATAGCTAACGCCGATAGCGGAAACAATCAGCGCGATACGCGTCCAGAACGGCGGCTTTTTCTTGCCGTCTTCTTTTTCACGATCGGCAGGCGTCATATGAATACGACGGCGCTTTTTGGTGCCGCTCCAGTAGCGACGCAGCAGGAAGATCAAGCCGCCCGCGACCACCAGGCCGATAATCGGCGACAGAATCAGCGAAGCGAAGATGCTGATCATTTTCGGGATATTGAGCGCATCGACGACAGAGGTGCCGTTAACCAAAGCATTGGTCAGGCCGATACCGATAATCGCGCCGATAAGCGTATGGGAGCTGGACGCGGGTAAACCAAAATACCAGGTTCCCAGGTTCCAGATAATAGCGGCGAGCAGCATGGAGAAGACCATGGCTAACCCGTGCGCCGATCCGACATTCAACAGCAGGTCGGTAGGAAGCAAATGGACAATGGCATAAGCAACGCTTAAACCACCTAACAGCACACCAAAAAAGTTAAACACCCCGGCCATCACGACGGCCAGTTGCGCACGCATCGCACGCGTATAAATCACGGTTGCTACCGCATTCGCCGTATCGTGGAAGCCGTTAATCGCTTCGTAGAACAGGACAAATAGCAGAGCAAGTACTAATAACAGGCCGGTATGAAAGTCGAGACCAGCAAACAGATGTAGCATAAGCGTTACGCCATTTTCGGGGACATGAACGCGGCGCATTATCAGCGACAAACCGCGCCGGGGGAAAGAAAAATATAGACTTTTTTTGCCTTAAAAGTGTAAAACGCGCGTCATCAGACAGGAAAAAAGCCAATAAATCCGTTAGTTACATTATGTTACTTTCCCACTAATCTTGTTACGCTGGCTTGCCTCTGAACGCCCTGGTACAATCGCGGTTTTTGCCCCGTCGGCAGGAGTGAGCAGTGGAAAAGTATGACGTTATCATTATTGGCGCAGGCGCCGCCGGGCTGTTTTGCGCGGCTCAGGCTGGTCAACGCGGAAAACGCGTTCTGCTGCTGGATAACGGCAAGAAACCGGGCCGCAAAATCCTGATGTCCGGCGGCGGGCGCTGTAACTTCACCAATCTTTATACCGAACCGGCAGCTTACCTTTCGCATAATCCGCATTTTTGTAAGTCGGCGCTGGCGCGCTATACCCAGTGGGACTTCATCGGGCTGGTCAATCAGTATGGCATCGCGTATCACGAGAAAACCCTCGGCCAGCTGTTTTGTGATGAGTCGGCGCAGCAAATTGTCGATCTGCTGATGGCGGAGTGTGAGAAAGGGCAGGTAACGCTGCGGCTGCGCAGCGAAGTGCTGGCGGTCAGTCGTGAAGAGGCGGGCTGGCTGGTAAAACTGAACGGCGCAGAGGTGCTGGCGGAAAAACTGGTTATCGCCAGCGGTGGACTATCGATGCCGGGCCTGGGCGCATCGCCGTTCGGCTATCGCCTGGCGGAACAGTTTGGCCTGCGGGTTTATCCGACGCGTGCGGCGCTGGTGCCCTTTACGCTGCATAAGCCGCTGCTGGAACAGCTGCAAACGCTGTCCGGCGTTTCGCTGCCAACGGTAATTGAAGCGGAGAACGGTAAGCGCTTCAAAGAGGCGATGCTGTTTACCCATCGTGGCTTGTCCGGGCCGTCGGTGCTGCAAATCTCCAGCTACTGGCAACCGGGCGAGTTTGTCACCATCGACCTGTCGCCGGAGTTGGATCTGGAAGCCTTTATTAATGAAGAGCGCCAGGCTCGCCCGAACCAGAGCCTGAAAAATACCCTGGCGAAGCCGCTGCCGAAACGGCTGGTGGAGGTGCTGCAGGCCTTAGGTCTGGTGCCGGAAGTGACGCTCAAACAGCTTAACAGCAAGCAGCAGCGCGAGCTGACCGACACGCTGCATCGCTGGCGCGTACAGCCCAACGGCACCGAAGGTTACCGCACCGCGGAAGTCACGCTGGGCGGCGTCGATACCACGCAGCTTTCGTCAAAAACGATGGAAGCGCGCGATGTGCCCGGCCTCTATTTTATCGGCGAAGTGGTGGACGTGACCGGCTGGCTGGGCGGCTATAACTTCCAGTGGGCCTGGAGTTCCGCCTGGGCCTGTGCGCAGGCGCTCTAAACCTTTCAGGGCGAGCCCTCTCTCGCCTTGTTAATGCCGCCAAACCTTCTCGTTGTGCATGATAAAAACGCGCCGTACGCTGATTGCCGGTGAAAGTATTCTGCCGCCTGTTGGCGGTACGCACTTTTTTTCTTCTACGCTTTCTGTTTACCAACGGACTGAAGGAGAAACACCATGACAATCAAAGGTATTGAACATATCGGCCTGACCGTGTCCGATCTTAACGCTGCGGAGCAGTTCTTTATTAAGGCGCTGGATGCCAGCGTGTTGTATCGCATCGTACCGTCGGACAAGCCAGAAAAGGCGATTGATGGGGATAGCATGACGCCGGTAAATGGGTTTCCGCCGGAAATGAAAGTGGTTGGATTGAGCATGCTGCGTTTGCAGAATGGCTGTAACGTTGAGCTGTTTCAGCTGCAGCCGGAGATTGCGCCGCACAGCGATTCTATTGGTCAGCCCGGCATCACCCATTTTTCAGTGTATGTCGATGATATTCACCAGGCTGGTGAAAGAATGAAGCAACACGGCGCAGAGATGTTCGACGGGCCGAATGATTGTTTCGCTCAGGAAGAAGGCAAGGGAAACCAGACCTGGTTTTGCCGTACTCCATTTGGCGTGCTGATTGAGCTGATCACGTTGCCGTCCGCCATTCGTTATGATGCTGGCGCGTCGGCCACGCGCTGGTTGCCGCACGATTAAGCTAGCGCTTGCCAGAGCGAGGCTGGTCATTGTAACTACGCAGAGAATAAAAAGCAGACTCCGTTACGGCGCACGCTGGCGGAGCCTGAAAAGGTCAGTCTGGCCGATTACGTCAGCGCCAGTCATCGTCCGCGTTCAGCTAAGGCGTTAGCTTTCCGCACAAACCAAAACGGGATGGTCATCGTTCATAAAAATATAATCCCCGCTGCCATTATGATAAATAGCGTATTGAGCAGGCTGGTTAGCCTTAATATAAAAACCATCAATCAGACGTGAAAGCGCCCGATCGTCGGTTTCATCAAACGCTGCGGGAATAATCGCTATTGAAGTTAATAAATATTTGTCTTTGTTCACCTGAAAGTCGAACAGCACTTTCCAGCTTAATACTTTATGATGGCCCGCTTCATTAATAAATTCGCCGTTGAGCATTACAAAGCCGGACGTATCATCAAAATGAAAGCGCATCAGCATATTCGCCCTGACGCCGTCGTTATGAGCGTGATATTGCGTCAGGCAGGAAAAGTGACGCTTATCTCTGGTTAATGAGGAGTAAATTACGCCGGCGCTGATAACGGACAGCGGTAATGCTGCCAACTTACTGATTTAGTGTATGATGGTGATTTTAAGGTGCTTGCGTGGCTTCCATTTCCATCAGATGTCCTTCCTGCTCCGCTACTGAAGGCGTGGTGCGTAACGGCAAAAGCACTGCCGGACATCAGCGCTATCTCTGCTCTCATTGCCGTAAAACATGGCAACTACAGTTCACTTACACCGCCTCTCAGCCCGGTACGCACCAGAAAATCATTGATATGGCCATGAATGGCGTCGGATGTCGCGCCAGTGCACGCATTATGGGCGTTGGCCTCAACACGGTTTTACGTCACTTAAAAAACTCAGGCCGCAGTCGGTAACCTCGCGCATACAACCGGGCAGTGATGTGATTGTCTGCGCTGAAATGGACGAACAGTGGGGCTACGTCGGTGCTAAATCACGTCAGCGCTGGCTGTTTTACGCGTATGACAGGATACGGAGGACGGTTGTGGCGCACGTCTTCGGTGAACGCACTCTGGCCACACTGGAGCGTCTTCTGAGCCTGCTGTCGGCCTTTGAGGTCGTGGTATGGATGACGGATGGCTGGCCGCTGTACGAATCACACCTGAAGGGAAAGCTGCACGTTATCAGCAAGCGTTACACTCAGCGCATTGAGCGACATAACCTGAATCTGAGACAACATCTGGCAAGGCTGGGACGGAAGTCACTGTCGTTCTCAAAATCGGTGGAGCTGCATGACAAGGTCATCGGGCATTATCTGAACATAAAACACTATCAGTAAGTTGGAGTCATTACCCAAAAAAGCACCTTTTCTCGGCTTTTTACTTGCGCAATCCCGGTCAGATACTAAATTTTAATTAATAAATTCCCTGGTGTTGGCGCAGATGCGCACCCCGCATTACGCGGGTTTTTTTTACATTGCCCCCATCAGGAGATCCTCATCTCATTTGTTCCCCAGCCTGGAGAAAGGCAATGAAAGCATTGACTTATCATGGCCCTCATCGCGTCAAAGTTGATAACGTTCCCGATCCGGGACTGGAAGCAGCCGACGACATTATCCTGCGTGTCACCGCTACGGCGATTTGCGGTTCCGATCTGCACCTTTATCGCGGCAAAATTCCCGGTACGTCTCACGGCGATATTTTTGGTCATGAGTTTATGGGAGAAGTGGTGGAAGCGGGACGGGACGTCACCGCCGTACAGAAGGGCGACCGCGTGGTCATTCCTTTTGTTATCGCCTGCGGCGACTGCTTTTTCTGCCGCCTGCAGGAGTATGCCGCCTGCGAAACCACCAACCCCGGACGCGGCGCTATTTTGAATAAAAAGCAGATTACCTCGCCCGCCGCGCTGTTTGGCTTCAGCAAGCTGTATGGCGGCGTGCCGGGCGGTCAGGCGGAATATGTGCGCGTGCCGAAAGCTAACACTGGGCCGTTTAAGGTGCCGCAGGTGCTGGCCGATGATCAGGTTCTGTTTCTGTCCGATATTCTGCCCACTGCGTGGCAGGCGGTAAAAAATGCACAGGTGACGAAAGGCAGCAGTCTGGCGATTTTCGGCGCCGGTCCGGTGGGTTTGTTAACCGCTGCCTGCGCACGTCTGCAAGGGGCAGAAAAAATCTTTATGGTTGATCACCATCCCTACCGCCTGGCGTTTGCCCAGGAGCGTTACGACGTGATCCCGATTAACTTTGATGAAAATGACGATCCAGCCGCTTTTATTATTGAAAATACCGCCAATCACCGCGGCGTCGATGCGGTAATTGACGCGGTAGGCTTTGAGGCGAAAGGCAGCTTAACCGAAACCGTGATGACTAACCTGAAGCTGGAAGGCAGCAGCGGTAAAGCCCTGCGACAGTGTATTGCAGCCGTGCGGCGCGGCGGGATCGTCAGCGTGCCTGGCGTTTACGCCGGATTTATTCACGGTTTCCTGTTCGGCGACGCCTTTGATAAGGGGCTGACTTTCCGTATGGGCCAGACGCACGTTCAGGCTTATCTGCCGGAATTATTGAATTTAATCGAGCAGGGCTTAATCCGGCCGGAAGAGATCGTTACGCATCATATGCCGCTGGATCAGGCGGAAGAGGCCTATAAGATTTTTGAAAAGCGCGAGGAGGAGTGCCGCAAGGTGATCCTGGTGCCTGGCCTTACCGAAACGCTGCGTCACGTTTAATCGTTGCCGCCCAGGAAGAATAGGGATGCGCCACAGCAGTGGCGCGCCTTAATCCCTTACTATCGCTTTTCGCTTACTCCTTTGTCTCTTTCAGCAGCGCCGTCAGGCGAGTTAGCGCAAACAGCGCCGCCTGGTTAATGACGGATTCGCTGTCGCCGGTAAAGTGCTTCAGTTCCGCCCGGACGGTGCCGTCCGGCAAACCCCAGCCAAACCAGATCGTGCCTGCCGGCGTACCGTCAGGGCCATCGTCAGGACCGGCATAGCCGGTTACCGACAGACTTACCGCTTCGCCCGACTGCGCTTTAGCGCCCGCCGCCATCTCTCGCGCCGTTGGCTGGCTGACGGCGGTAAATTTTTCCAGCGTCCGTTGATCTACGTCCAGCAAACGCATTTTGGCCTCATTGGTATAGGTGACAAAGCCGCTACTGAAATAATCGGCGCTGCTGCTGGCGGAACACATCGACATGCTGACCAGACCACCGGTACAGGATTCCGCCGTCGCCAGCTTCACCCTGGCGGAGGTCAGCCATTCTCCCAGTTCGGAAGCCGCCTGGCGCAATTGCTCATTCATTATTCTTCTCCTTGTTCTGGTTAATAAGTTAAGTGTAGAAGAACTGCTTAATTCCGGCGGCAATAAATCGATAAAATGAATCAGCTATTTTTTGTTCTGAACCCCGTTTCGCTTACCTGCTGAATTAAGAAAATTTCTTTTTTAAATTTCTGCATAAAATAAATGACAGGGCTGTTGTAATATTTTTTTCGGCGGGTTAATAAAATAATAACTTTCGATAAGGTTGTTAATTTAATACCGATGCTACGTTTTTAGGGATGCCTTTCACTATTTTTCTGTGCAATGAAATGCGGGTGGGTATTTATTTTCGGTGCGCATTGCGGGAATGAATTATTTCAATTGCAGAAGAGCATGACGCTTAAGGAGAAACGGATGTCAGTAAAGGTTCCTGGTAATGCTGCCAACTTACTGATTTAGTGTATGATGGTGATTTTAAGGTGCTTGCGTGGCTTCCATTTCCATCAGATGTCCTTCCTGCTCCGCTACTGAAGGCGTGGTGCGTAACGGCAAAAGCACTGCCGGACATCAGCGCTATCTCTGCTCTCATTGCCGTAAAACATGGCAACTACAGTTCACTTACACCGCCTCTCAGCCCGGTACGCACCAGAAAATCATTGATATGGCCATGAATGGCGTCGGATGTCGCGCCAGTGCACGCATTATGGGCGTTGGCCTCAACACGGTTTTACGTCACTTAAAAAACTCAGGCCGCAGTCGGTAACCTCGCGCATACAACCGGGCAGTGATGTGATTGTCTGCGCTGAAATGGACGAACAGTGGGGCTACGTCGGTGCTAAATCACGTCAGCGCTGGCTGTTTTACGCGTATGACAGGATACGGAGGACGGTTGTGGCGCACGTCTTCGGTGAACGCACTCTGGCCACACTGGAGCGTCTTCTGAGCCTGCTGTCGGCCTTTGAGGTCGTGGTATGGATGACGGATGGCTGGCCGCTGTACGAATCACACCTGAAGGGAAAGCTGCACGTTATCAGCAAGCGTTACACTCAGCGCATTGAGCGACATAACCTGAATCTGAGACAACATCTGGCAAGGCTGGGACGGAAGTCACTGTCGTTCTCAAAATCGGTGGAGCTGCATGACAAGGTCATCGGGCATTATCTGAACATAAAACACTATCAGTAAGTTGGAGTCATTACCAAGGTTCCTTTATTGAAACTCACGCCTTTAACCTGTTTTATACGGCGGCTGGTTACCTTGGCCGGCACGCTGTCGCTAACTCTGGCGTTCTTCAGCCCGGCAGCCTGCGCTGCCGATATTCTGGAGGCGATTACCGTAAAGAAGGGCAGCACGCTGACGCTAAACGATGGCGATACTATTACGGTTACGGGCGGCGAAAATAATCTTTGCGCCATTTGTAACAGCATAAACGACAGCGATAGCACGCCGGCGTTGGGAAAAACGTAACTATTCATGTTGATGGCCCGCTTGCTGGCGGCATTATGCTGAAAGGTAATAATGCCGTTTTAAATGCGCAACAGTTAACGGTGGAAATTAATGGTCGTTATGGCATTGAAGTGGATGCAAACAACGCCAGTCTGGATTTAGGCAGCGGCAGTAAAATAGCCTTAACCAGTAATTCAATGATGGCGAATGGGATCTATCAGAGCCATGCCACGTCGTTACGTGCTGCTGCGCTGACCATTATTACGCAAGGTTTAGGCAGCGGCCTTTATATTACCGATACGGGAACGTGGGCGGATCTTGGCACAAATTCGCTGATTCAAACGCAGGGGGAACAGGCGACCGGCATCTATATTTTTGGCCGTGATAGCGGTACGGAGAAAGCGCCCGCCAGCCTGAAGGCGAACCGTCTTGCGAGCAATACGACGGGTGATTATGCCTACGGCATTAATATCCAACCTGATTCTGAGGTTGATTTAGGCCAACAAAGCGCCATCGAAACGCATGGCGAAGGGGCCGTCTGCATCTGGGCGCTGGGCGGCGGCTATGTGCAGGGCGATAACCTCTCCATTACCGGGAATGACGGCAGCATAGGCGTCTATGCTATGACCGCCAGCGACATTGATTTAACCGGAAAGACCGTTATTAACATGGCTTCGCCGCTGGAGACGGCTATCGGTACGCAACATAACGAAGGCTATCGCGCCAGCCGTATCAACCTGAGCGGCCAGGCGGATATTTTTGGCAGCTTGCCGCCGTCGCAGAGGAACCCGCGCCGACGCCACCGGAATCCGCACCGGTGATCGAACCGGAGCCGGAGGAAAAGCCCGTGCCGACACCGCCAGAATCGGCACCGGTAACCGAGCCAGAGACGGTGGAGAAGCCAGCCTCCGTACCGGAAACATCGCTAAAGCCTGCGCCCGCTAAACCGGAGATCTCCAGCAGCGCCGATGCTGGCGCTAACTTCCTCAACATCAACTATCTGATTAACTATGCGGAAACCCAGACGCTGCTTCAGCGCTTTGGCGATCTGCGGCAGAAAAACAGCCTCGGCGATGGCTGGATCCGCGGCATCGGCGGACGCGTTGACGATTTCGCCAGCGGCAAGCTGAGCCGCTTCAGCCTGAGCTATTCCGGCATGCAGTTTGGCGTGGATAAACAGATCGTGCCGGAGACGCCGGTATTGCTGGGCGCGTTTATGGGCATCACCCACGGCAACGCGCATTATGCTTCCGGCAGCGGCGATCTAAACGCCAGCCATGTGGGTTTATATATCAGCGCGCAAATCGCCGGCCATCATGTTGTCTATCTTGAAGGCGACACCAGCACCGGCCAGCAATTTAACCAGCGCCAGTTTAACGCGGGTTATCGCTTTAGCTTTTGATTCAGCGTCTTTACCTGCTTTTACCTGAATAAGGCTTCCGGCCAGCCCGTTTATGCTTATATTTTGCCGTACTGGTTGTTTCTTGCCGCTTCCGGCGGCTTACATTCCACAGGAGCAAAATAATGAACAAGCTAACGTCCATGGCCGGCGCGATTGCACTGATGCTGGCGGCGGGCAACGCTGCCGCCGCCTCGTATGGCGAGCAGCTGGAAGGCTTTCCGATGCCTTATCCGCTACAGCATTTCTCCTTTTCCTCTCAGCAGCAACCGCTCAGCATGGGCTATATGGATGTTAAGCCCGTCGGCAACGCCAATGGTCACGTAGTGGTGCTGATGCACGGCAAAAACTTCTGCGGCGCTACCTGGGAAAGCACCATCCGCGCGCTGAGCCAGCAGGGTTATCGGGTTATCGCGCCGGATCAGATTGGCTTCTGTACCTCGACCAAACCGGCAAACTACCAGTACAGCTTCCAGCAGTTGGCTAACAATACGCATCAGCTACTGCAAAGCCTCGGCGTGAATAAAGCCATTATCATCGGCCACTCGACCGGCGGCATGCTGGCGACGCGCTACGCGCTGATGTATCCGCAGCAGACGGAAAAGCTGGTGATGGTCAACCCGATCGGCCTGGAAGACTGGAAAGCGAAGGGTGCGCCCTGGCGTTCGGTCGATCAATGGTACGAGCGCGAGCTGAAGCTGTCGGCGGAAGGCATTAAAAAGTATGAGCAGCAAACCTACTATTCGGGTCAGTGGAAGCCGGAATATGACAAGTGGGTGGATATGCTGGCCGGGCTGAACAGCGGGCCGGGACATAAAAAAGTCGCCTGGAACTCGGCGCTGATCTACGACATGATCTTTACCCAGCCGGTTTACTATGAGTTGTCGGAACTGCGCGTGCCTACCACGCTGTTTATCGGCACCGCGGATACCACCGCCATCGGCAGCGACATCGCCTCGCCGGAGGTGAAAGCGAAGCTGGGTCACTATGAAGTTCTGGGTAAAGATGCGGCCAAACGCATTCCTGGCGCCCGGCTGGTCGAGTTTGACGGCATGGGACACGCGCCGCAAATGGAGGAGCCGGAGAAATTCAATCAGGCGTTGATTGACGACCTGGCTACGTTAAACTGATCGTTCCCCGTACTGAAAGGCGAGAAAACGTCGTTTGACTGATCGTTTTCCGTTCTGAAGAACAAGGAAATGTCATTTAACGGCACGCTTCTCATTCAGAAAGGCGGAAAACTCTCTCGCCGCCATCATGCTTAACGGCCGCGCTGCCGTTAAGCATTCAGGTTTAGGCTATCGGTTAATTCCATGATAAATGCAGGAAAATTTTTTGATGGCCACAACGATCTGTTGCTGCGCCTGTGGGTCAATCATGCCGACGATCCGGTAACGCCGTTTTTTGCCGGTCGGGAGCAGGGCCATCTCGACTTCCCGCGTATGCGCCAGGGCGGTTTTGCCGGCGGCCTGTTTGCGGTGTTTGTACCGCCGGTCGCCTGGGTCGCGGGTGAGCGCAAACTGGAAGTCTCCAGCCTTGAGGCGCAGCACGACGCGCTGGCGATCGCCGAGGCGCAAATCGCCATTCTGCACCGGCTGGCGGACGAATCGGCCGGACGCGCGCGCGTCTGCCGTACGGCCACGGATATTGAACAGTGCCTGCAACAGGATGTGCTGGCGCTGGTGATGCATATTGAGGGCGCTGAGATGCTCGATGCGGAGCTGACGCTGCTGGATCGCTTTTATCAGCAGGGGTTACGCAGCATAGGCCCGTTCTGGAATCTGCCGAACCGCTTCGGCGTCGGCGTCAACGGCAGCTTTCCCGGCTCACCCGATACTGGCGACGGCATGACGGCGGCGGGCAAGGCGCTGATCCGCGCCTGTAATGAAAAGCGGCTGCTGATCGATCTCTCGCATATGAATGAAAAAAGCTTCTGGCAAACCGCAGAGCTAAGCGATGCACCGCTGGTCGCCACCCATTCCAACGCCCATGCGCTGTGCGCTCAGCCGCGCAATCTGACCAATGCGCAGCTGGACGCCATCGCCGCCAGCGACGGCTTTGTTGGCGTCAACTTCGGCAACGCCTTTTTACGTGCCGACGGCCAGCGCAACGCCGACACATCCCTTAACGAGATTGTTAAACATTTGTGTTTCCTGCTTGATAAATTAGGCGAGGAGCGAGTTGGTTTCGGATCCGACTTTGATGGCATCAGCGTGCCGGAGAGTTTAGGAGACGTAACGGGCATGCCCGCGCTGTTCGCGGCGTTGGCCGCAGCGGGCATTGACGATGCGCTGCAGGAGAAGCTCGCCTGGCGCAACTGGCTGCGGGTGCTGAAGCGCACGTGGGGTCAATAGAAAAGTTGCGATCCAGGTCACATTAGAGCAACATCTGCGCTGCCAAATTTTCATATTTGACAAGTTGCGGGTTGCCTGCCGCAATTAATGGTGACAATCCGTCGTTTTCACACCAAGAGGAGAAGCCCTATGTCCGCATGGATCAAACCTGCATTTGAAGATATTCGTCTGGGTCTGGAAGTTACGCTGTACATTTCCAACCGTTAATCCCTGTGCCCGCGTGCTTCGCGGGCCTGTTTCCTTCCTTTCCCGGTTATCACATGCAGATCAAAGTTCTCGGCTCCGCAGCTGGCGGAGGGTTCCCGCAATGGAACTGTAACTGTAAAAACTGCCAGGGCGTGCGTAACGGCACCATGAAAACCTCCCGGCGCACACAATCCTCCATCGCCATCAGCGATAACGGCAAAGATTGGGTGCTGTGCAATGTATCGCCCGATATTTGCCATCAGCTGCTGGCTTCGCCTGAATTGAATAATCCCGACGTGCTGCGCGGCACCGGCATTGGCGCCATTATCCTCACCGACAGCCAAATCGATCACAGCGCGGGCTTACTCAATTTACGTGAAGGCTGTCCGCACCACGTCTGGTGTACGCATGAGGTTCATCAGGATCTCACCACCGGCTTCCCGGTCTTTACCATGCTCTCTCACTGGAATGGTGGCCTGATCCACCACAAGATTGTGCCGGAAGAGAGTTTTAGCGTCAGCGTTTGCCAGAGCCTGCGCTTTACCGCCATTCCGCTGCTCAGCAACGCGCCGCCTTATTCGCAGTACCGCAACCGTCCGCTGCCGGGCCACAACGTGGCGCTGTTCGTTGAAGACGGTAACAGCGGTAAAAGCCTGCTTTATGCGCCGGGGCTGGGCGAGCCGGACAGCGCGTTAATGCCGTGGCTGCAAAAGGCGGACTGCTTGCTGATCGACGGCACGCTGTGGCGCGATAACGAACTGGCGGCGACCGGCGTCGGCCAGAATACCGGAAAAGATATGGGCCACCTGGCGCTTGCCGAAGAGCAAGGCCTGGCCGCGCTGCTGGCGGGCTTACCGGCGGAGCGCAAAATTTTGATTCATATTAACAACACCAATCCCATCCTGGATGAAGAGTCCGCCGAGCGCCAAAGCCTGACGCGAGAGGGCATCGAAGTGAGCTGGGATGGCATGTTAATCGAGGTATAACCATGACGCAGGCACAGCCGCTTTCACCGCAGGCTTTTGAACAGGCGCTACGCGCCAAAGGCGCTTACTACCATATTCATCATCCGTATCACATTGCGATGCACAACGGCCGTGCGACGCGTGAACAGATTCAGGGCTGGGTCGCTAACCGCTTCTATTATCAGACCAATATTCCGCTGAAGGATGCCGCCATTATGGCGAACTGTCCGCATCCGGAGGTGCGCCGCAAATGGGTGCGGCGCATTCTCGATCACGACGGCTTCGGCGGCAGCGAAGGCGGCATTGAAGCCTGGCTGCGGCTGGGCGAGGCAGTTGGTCTGAAGCGCGAAGTGGTCGAGTCGGAAGCGCTGGTGCTGCCGGGCGTGCGCTTCGCCGTTGACGCCTACGTTAACTTCGCCCGTCGCGCCAACTGGCAGGAAGCGGCCTGTAGTTCGCTTACCGAACTGTTTGCGCCGCAGATCCACCAGGCGCGCCTCGACAGCTGGCCGCAGCACTATCCGTGGATCGAGGCGGAAGGCTACGACTATTTCCGCAGCCGCCTGAGCCAGGCGAACCGCGATGTGGAACATGGGCTGCAGCTGGCGCTGGAATATTGCGACACGGTAGAGAAGCAGCAGCGCATGCTGGAGATCCTGCAGTTTAAACTGGACATCCTGTGGAGCATGCTCGATTCAATGACAATGGCTTACGAGCTGAAACGTCCGCCTTATCACACGGTAACGGCGGATCTCGCCTGGCATAAAACGAGACTGGTGTAATGGAAATCAACGCTTCACAAACTCCGCAGTTCCGCCGGGGCTTTCGCCTGCAGTGGGAAGAGGCGCAAAACTGCCACGTAATGCTGTACCCGGAAGGCATGGCAAAACTGAACGGCAGCGCGGCGGAGATCCTGCTGCTGGTAGACGGCAAGCGCACGCTGGGCGAGATTATCGCCGAGCTGAATATGCGCTTTCCCGGCGTGCCCGATCTGGGTAACGACGTAACCGAATTTTTTGGCCAGGCCTATGAACAGAAGTGGATTATCTTCCGTGACTGAACGGAAACCGGCGGTCAATCCGCCGCTGTGGCTGCTGGCGGAGCTGACCTATCGTTGCCCGCTGCAGTGTCCTTATTGCTCCAACCCGCTCGACTTTGCCCAGCAGGATAAAGAGTTGACCACCGAACAGTGGATCGAGGTCTTTCGCCAGGCGCGTGCGATGGGCAGCGTGCAGATTGGCTTCTCCGGCGGCGAGCCGCTGGTGCGCAAAGATCTGCCGGAGCTGATCGCTGCGGCGCGCAATCTGGGCTTTTATACCAACCTGATTACCTCCGGCATCGGCCTGACCGAGAAGAAGCTGGACAGCTTCGCCGAGGCCGGACTGGATCATATCCAGATCAGCTTCCAGGCGAGCGATGAAACGCTGAACGCGGCGCTGGCCGGTTCGGAAAAAGCGTTTCGCCAGAAGCTGGAGATGGCGCGGGCGGTGAAAAAGCACGGCTATCCGATGGTGCTGAACTTTGTGCTGCATCGCCACAATATCGACCAGATCGACCGCATTATCGAACTCTGCATCGAACTGGAAGCGGACGACGTTGAGCTGGCGACCTGTCA
The DNA here is from genome assembly GCF_940807255.1 of Mixta sp. Marseille-Q2659. Lineage (GTDB taxonomy): Bacteria > Pseudomonadota > Gammaproteobacteria > Enterobacterales > Enterobacteriaceae > Mixta. The sequence goes on from NZ_CALNWY010000001.1 coordinate 269,651, forward strand.
GTTCTACGGCTGGGCGCAGCTGAACCGCGAAGGCCTGCTGCCGACGCGCGACCAGATCGAGCGCGCCGAGCAGGTGGTGAAGCAGTACCGCGAACGCATGGCGGAAAGCGGCAACCTGACCAACCTGCTGTTTGTCACGCCCGATTACTATGAAGAGCGACCGAAAGGCTGCATGGGCGGCTGGGGCGCGATTTTCCTCAGCGTAACGCCAGAAGGCACCGCGCTGCCGTGCCATAGTGCGCGCCAGCTGCCGGTAGAGTTCCCGTCGGTGCTGGAACATGACTTGCAGCATATCTGGTATGAATCTTTCGGTTTTAACCGCTATCGCGGCTTTGACTGGATGCCGGAACCCTGCCGCTCCTGTGATGAAAAAGAGAAGGATTTCGGCGGCTGTCGCTGTCAGGCCTTTATGCTAACCGGCAATGCGGACAACGCCGATCCGGTCTGCGCCAAATCGCCGCATCATGGCAAAATCCTGGCGGCGCGTGAGCAGGCCAACTGTACGCAAATGCAGATCGGTCAGCTTCAGTTCCGTAACCGCGTAAACTCCCAGCTGATTTTCAAGGCGAATGCCTGATGTCGCAGGCGGCCACGTTACGGCTGGATAACGGCCTGACGGTGCGGCTGCGGCATGATGCGCAGGCGCAGGAGGCCGCCGCGCTGTTGCAGGTTGCCTGCGGCAGCGACGATGAGCCCGCTTGCTGGCCCGGCCTGGCGCACCTGCTTGAGCATCTGCTGTTTACCGGCAGCGTCCGCTATACCGGCACGCAGCGGCTAATGAGCTGGGTGCCCGCGCAGGGCGGACGTCTTAACGCCACCACGCATACCGATCGCACCGCCTTTTTCTTCAGCCTGCCCGCCAGCGAGCTGGAGGCAGGGCTGGCGCGGCTGGTGGATATGCTGGCGGCCCCGCTGTTTACGCCGGAAGCCGTTGCGCAGGAAGTGGAGGTGATTGACGCCGAATACCACCTGCTGCAGCACGATGCGCAGACGCTACGCGGCGTGGCGCAGCGGCATTTTTTTCACGGCCCGCTGGCGATGCAGCGTTTTCACGTCGGCAGCCGCGCCAGCTTTGGCGCGGATCTTTCCCGGCTGCGTCTGGCGCTACAGGATTTCCATCGCCAGCGCTATGAAGCTGGCGCGATGACGCTCTGGCTTTCCGGCCCGCAATCAACAGAGGAATTGGCTTCAATCGCTAAGCGCTGCGGCGCGCTATTGCCGTCTTGCGCATTCTCTTCTGAGCCTGTGTTGCCGCCCGTCCGCCTGTCGGCGCGCGGCGATGCGATCGTGCGTCTTTCCGGTGCCACGCAGTTAACGCTGACTTTTGCGCTTAATCGCTGGCGGGAGAGCGATGCGGGCTGCTGCGCGCTGCTTCAGCAACTGCTGCTGGATGAGGCGGAAGGCAGTCTGCTGGCCTGGTTGCGCGCCCGCGAAATCTGCGACGGCGTCAGTGTGCAGGAGGTCTGGCGCGGCGGCGGCGCGGCGCTGCTGGCGATCGGTTTTCTTCCGGTGCAGTCACGTCCTGAACTGACCGCGCTGCTGGAAAAGGCGCTGCGTCAGTGGTTTTCCAGGCTTGCGCTCTTAACCGCTGAACAGCTTACGCATTACCTGCAGCTGGCGCAGCGCCAGTTTGCGGCTAAAAGCGCGCTTGACCGCTTACGCGAACAGGCTTTCGGCTTTGCGCCGCCGGAAGCGCTGGATATAACGGCATGGCGGTGCTGGCTGGCGCAGCTTCAGGCGGCAGACGTCAGCCGCATTTGGTTTGATGAAACGGCCTGCGGCGATACGGTCACCTCGGCAGGCTTTCAGTTTATCAGCGCGCCTTTTACTGGTGCGGCAACGGCGGCAGGGTCAGCCACCTCTGCCGATCTCGCGCCTCTGCCACTACGCTTCTGGCCGTTTCCGCCGCTGCCTGAACCGTCGGACTTACCCGACACGTCGGTGCCGTTGCTGCATTTGTCGGGCCATCAGCCCGCGGTATTGATCCTGCGTCCCACGCTGGATGCGCCGATTAGCGATACGCTGGGTTACGCATTACAAGCGGCGCTGCGAGCGCTGTCAGCCAGCCTGGCGCATCAGGGCGGAATATTAAACGTAGCGCAGCAGCAGGGGATCTGGCAGATCCAGCTGAGCGGCAAGCCAGAGGTGATGCGATCGGCGCTGGCGGCCACGATCGCGCGGCTGCAGACGTTAACCTCTTTAGAGCAGGGCGCGCGCGCCTGGCTGCGGCAACAGCAAAAAGATCTGGGCGAGATCCCGGTGCGTCGTCTGCTTAATCAGCTACCGCGCTGGCTGTTGGCGCTATCGCCTGAGTGCGATGCGCTGAATAAAATAAGCTGGCAGGCGGCGCTGGTGGGCGGTAATGCGGCGCTGCATCAGCAGCTGGCCCGGCTACTGAGCCGGTTGCCGGGTTGCGTGCAGGCGACAACGGGCTGGCAGCGTTACGATCCTCTGGCGGCGCAGCGGCATTGCCTCAGCCAGGTGGCGGGCGATACGGCGCTGCTGCTGTTTTGTCCGCTGACGCAGCCCGATCTGGAAGCTCAGCTGGCGTGGCGTCTGCTGGCGCTGATTTATCAGCCCGCGTTTTTCCAGCGCCTGCGCGTTGAGCAGCAGGTAGGCTATGTAGTGAGCAGTAGCTTCCATCAGGTTGCCGATCGCACGGGCGTGCTGTTCGCCTTGCAGTCACCGCAGCTGTCGGCGGACGCGCTGTTGCAGCATATTCAGGATTTTCTGGCGGCGATGGAAGGTGAGATCGGCAACATAACCGCGGATGAACTGGCGGAGAAGCGCGAGCGGTTATGGCAGCGGCTACAACCGGAGGGCGAGGTGTCAGAACAGGCGCGTCAGACGCTGGCTTTTCCCGATCTCGCCTCGCCAGCCGCCTTTGCTCAACTACAGCAACTGGATGTTACCAGGCTGCTGGCCTGGCATCGCACGCTCTGTAATCCTGCGCACTGGTGGCAGTGCGCGACGGAAAACGCAGCAGCGGTTTAACGCTGCTGACGACGCGCTTTTTTATGCTGATACATAATGCTGTCGCTTTGATTTAACAGCGCGGTTAACGGCTGCGGCTGTGCCGGATCAAACTCCACCATGCCCACCGAAAAATCGAGGCGGTAGCGGCGATCCAGCGGCTGCATATAGCGGTTCAGCTCAAGGCGAAACGCATCCAGCCGTTCATTTGCCTGCTGCTGATCCATATCGATAAACAGCACCACAAACTCATCGCCGCCCAGACGCGCAAACAGCGCCGACTGACGAAAGCTGATTTTCAGGGCATCGGCAAAATCCATCAGCGCACGATCGCCTTCACGATGACCAAAGTTGTCGTTGATTTCTTTAAACTTATCCAGGTCGAAAAAGGCCAGGCAGGCGAAGCAGTGGCGCAGCGTACACTCCTTCAGCAGCATCTGTCCCAGCGTCATAAAGCCCCGGCGGTTAGAGATCTGCGTCAGCTCATCGGAGGTGGCCGCCTGGAAATTCACCAGCTCCGCCTCCGCCATCGAAGCGAGATCGCGCAGAGCATGTGCATCATCGGCGTCAAAGACGCGGGCCTGGCTGTCAAGAATACAGAGCGTGCCGACTTTCGCCCCGTTTGGCGCGCGCAGCGGACAGCCGGCATAAAAACGAATATGCGGCTCGCCGGTTACCAGCGGATTATCGTAAAAACGCGGATCTTCACAGGCATCTTCCACCACCATCACATCATCTTGCAGAATCGCGTGGCCGCAGAAAGAGATGTCGCGCGTCGTGTGGCTGGCAGTTATGCCGTCACCCGACTTAAACCATTGATGCTCCGCATCCAGCAGGCTTACTACCGATGCCGAGACGTTAAACAGACGTTTTGCCAGGCGCGTCAGACGGTCGAAACGCTCCTCGGCAGGTGTATTTAATATTTTTAGCGCATGAAGCTCGCTCAGGCGCTGAGACTCATCTGCAGGGATTTTTGGTGTTTTCATAAAGGGGCCTTTCAAATTTTATAGTTATTTACTGTCCGTGACAGTATCGGTCAGAAAAGGCGCAACTTAAGCGGGAAAGCGCGCTGACCACTAACAACAATAAAAAACGTTAAGGGTTACCTTAGTTTGTGGGACGGGAAGAGTAAAATCTGAGGGAAAAATAAAGGTAAGTAAAAAATGCAGGCAGCCGCCAGGCTGCCTGTTGGCCATTACAGCAGGTTACGCTCCGCCAGATCGAGCGCGAAATAGCTGAAAATAATATCCGCGCCGGCACGCTTAATAGCGCCGAGACTCTCAAGGATCACCGCATCTTCATTGATCGCGCCTGCCTGAGCGGCAAACTTGATCATCGCGTATTCGCCGCTGACCTGATACGCCGCCAGCGGCAGCTCGGTGCGCTGGCGAATATCGCGCAAAATATCAAGATAGGCGCCCGCCGGTTTCACCATTAGCGAATCTGCACCTTCAGCTGCATCGATTAATGATTCACGGATCGCTTCGCGACGGTTCATCGGGTTCATCTGGTAGGTTTTACGATCGCCTTTCAACGCGGTGCCGGCGGCTTCGCGGAACGGGCCGTAGAACGATGAAGCGAATTTGGTGGAGTAGGACATAATCGCGGTGTCGGTAAAGCCCGCTTCATCCAGCGCCCGGCGGATCGCCGCCACCTGGCCATCCATCGCCGCCGAAGGCGCGATAAAGTCTGCACCCGCCTGCGCCGCGACCACCGCCTGCTTGCCAAGGTTAATCAGCGTGGCATCGTTGTCCACGCCGTGATCGCACAGGACGCCGCAGTGGCCGTGCGAAGTGTATTCGCAGAAGCAGGTATCGGACATCACGATCATTTCCGGCACCGCATCTTTGCAGATGCGCGACATACGCGCCACCAGACCATTTTCCTGCCAGGCATCGCTGCCGGTGGCGTCGGTATGATGGGAAATGCCGAATGTCATCACTGAGCGAATGCCCGCTTTGGCAATACGTTCAATTTCATACGCCAGACGTTTTTCTGGAATGCGCATCACGCCCGGCATCGCTTCGATAGCTTTGTAATCATCCACGCCTTCTTCCACAAAGATCGGCAGGGCCAGATCGTTGCGGCTCAGGGAGGTTTCCTGGAACATATCGCGCAGCGCGGCGCTTTTACGTAATCTGCGGGGACGATTAATCAGGGAAATATCAGACATAGTTATTTGCTGTACAGGTGAAAAAGTCATCATAGTGTACGCGCTTTTATATTTACGGGCGAAACTTCCTGTGCTGACTTTTATCGCGCCATTAATGTTATGGTGGCCTGCAGGCTTATATTTAACAGCCAGGTAACATTGTGCCGCTTAATATTCCACCCGGATCTGAAGGATGATTTTTAATATAAAAAATCATTATTTTTAAGGGCGCTTGAAAAGCCCGCGAGCGCACATAAATAACGCATCGGGAAGGCTGCTTCCCCACATGTTTAAGCTTTTGATGGCTCAAGACGAGATTTCAGGAGGTTATCATGGCATTCAAATCACTCTCACTGTTCCCCGATGTGACAGACAGTCTGTTCTCCGATCGTTTTAACCGCATCGATCGACTGTTTAGCCAGCTGACCGGGGATGCGCCGCTGGCCACCGCACCCGCGTGCGATATTAAACGCCAGGACGAGAGCCATTATTCCATTACGCTCAGCGTGCCGGGCTGGAAAGAAGATGAGCTGGAAATTAGCGCGACGGGCGGCCAGCTGACCGTTAGCGGTAAACGCGCGGAAGAGCAGAACCAGCAGGATGAAAAAAGTGGCTGGCTGCATCGCGGCATCAGCCGACATAACTTCAGCGTCAGCTATTCGCTGCCGCAGCACGTTAAGGTGGAACGCGCGCGCCTGGAACATGGCCTGCTGGAGATCTCGTTGTATCAGGAGATTCCCGAGAGCGAAAAACCGCGCAAAATTGCGATTGAAAGCCAACAGCGGGTTATTGAACACAACGCCTGATAATCAGACCCCGGCCAGCGCCGGGGTTTTTTTATGGCCGCAGCGCCTGCATTCTTTCCAGCTCTTTGGCATCGTGGCTGCAAAACAGCGTGATATTTTCCTGCTGATTAAGCGATAGCGCCCGCAGCCGCTGCTGGTTTTCGCGCCGCGCCGCATTATCTGCCGCCATCATCCATTGATAGAAGCGTAGCCCCGGCGTACAGTGGCGCTGCGACTGATACATCTCTCCGCGATAAAACCAGGCATCGCCGCCGTGCAGCAGCCAGCCGTCGCGCTGCTGAATCGCAACGCCTGCGTGGCCCGGCGTATGGCCCGGCAGCGGGATCAGTAGAATTTCCGGCGGCAAACCGGCCAGCGCCTTAACGGCGGTAAATCCCTGCCAGCTCTCTCCCTGCGGCTGGTAAGCCTGCCACTGTGTATCACCAGGCCACTGCGCCGGACGATAGCGTCGCTGTTGCAGCCAGCTGTCGCGATGGCGAATGGTTTCCAGCTCCTGCTGCATCAGGTGAACGCGCGCGTGCGGGAAATCGGTTAAGCCGCCTGCGTGATCGAAATCGAGATGCGTCAGCACGATATGGCGTACGTCCTGCGCCTGAAAGCCGAGGCGCCGCACCTGCGCCAGCGCACTAAGGGCAGGCTGACGCTGAATATTGTTAAACACGCGGAAGAAGGGCGCGATACGCGAGCCGTGGCGCTGAAGATCCTGTTCGCCAAAGCCGGTATCCACTAATACCAGGCCGTCGCGATCGGTTTCGATAAGTAAGCAGTGACAAACCAGATGGGCGTGCAGCCCTTTGCTAAAACCATCATAGAGCGCGCCGCCGAAAGGGCACATTGAACCACAGCTCAGGTGGTGAATCCGCATAGCCTTCCTCCTTAAGGTAAAGCTTAAGTGTGGGCGCGAATGCGGCAGCAAGCCAAACGGCAGCCCACTGGCAGGATAATAAAAAGCGGCGGCTCAGGTGCCGCTGCGCCTGTTTTACCCCTGAATTGCTCCTACACTTAGGGGGCTTGGGCGATCAACAGGAGAGCCCGCCAGATTAGTACACGTAGACCAGGAGGTAATGTGAAAGCTCTCGTTTGGCATGATGTGGGCGATATTCGCCTGGATGACGTACCGGAACCGCGCATTGAGCAGCCGGATGATGCGGTAATCAGGCTGACCGCATCGGCAATCTGCGGTACGGATTTACATTTTATTCGTGGCACGTTCAGTAATATGCAGCAAGGCACCATCCTGGGCCACGAGGGTGTCGGGATTGTTGAAGCGCTGGGCGATAACGTACGTAATTTTGATATTGGCGATCGGGTGGTGGTCTGTTCCACCGTTTCCTGTGGCTATTGTCAGCCCTGCCGCGACGGTAATACCGCGCAGTGCGATAATGCTAATCCGAATGGCCCTGAAGCGGGAACCTGCTTCTTTGGCGGCCCGCAAGCGACCGGTCCGGTAAATGGTTTACAGGCGGAAAAAGCGCGGATTCCTTTTGCGGCCAATACGCTAATAAAAGTACCGCCTGAGGTTAGCGACGATCAGGCTATTCTGATTAGCGATATATTTCCTACCGCCTGGTTTGGTGCAGAAATAGCAAATATTCAGCGCGGTAATATCGTAACGGTATTCGGTGCCGGGCCGGTTGGACAGTTTGTCGTTGCCAGTGCCTTATTAATGGGCGCAGCGCGCGTAATCATGGTTGACTGTCATGAGGATCGGCTGGCGATGGCGCGCCGTCAGGGCGCATTCACCGTTAACTTTGAAGAAGAAGATCCGGTGGCGATGATTAAAAAACTGACCGGTGGCGTTGGCGCTGATTGCGCTATTGATGCCGTAGGCGTGGACAGCCAACACGCCCACTATGGGCCGGCTGCTGCGCAGGCCAGCCAGCAGAGCGAGAAGTTTCGTCAGGAAGTTGAGGAGGTTGCCCCGGATAATGCCGCGCATCAACATGTTCATAATGGCAACTGGGTGCCGGGCGATGCACCTACACAGGCGCTGGAGTGGGCAATTGCTTCCCTGAAAAAAGCCGGAACGTTGAGCATTATTGGCGTTTACCCACCGCAGGCAGAAACGTTCCCGATAGGTAAGGCAATGAATAAAAACCTGACCATGAAAATGGGGAACTGTAACCATCATTCCATCATCCCGCATTTACTGGAGCTGGTGCGTATGGGCGCTATCGATCCGGTCGAGATACTTACGCAGGTTGAGCCGCTTAGCGATGTTGTCTCTGCTTACCAGGCCTTCGATAAGCGCGAGCCGGGTTGGATAAAAACCGAATTGAAACCACAAAGTTAAGCAGAACTGGCAGGTATGATTGCCCAGAAAAAAGCCCCTTATAGCAGGGGCTTTATTTAGAGAACATTCTGCAGGTTAAGTATCACATCACCTTTGTTGGTGAGGATCATTAACAGCACCGTTACTCGTTAATGCGCGGATGCTGTTGGATCAGGTTCTTACGTTTTTCCTCCAGCTTCGCAATCTCTTCGGTAATATCTTCAATTTTCTGTTCGATATTATCGTGATGCTCCTGCAGGATTTCACGCGCTTCCTGAATATCAGAGGCCGCAGGCGTCGCGCCTTTCAGCGGCTTGTTGGCGGTTTCCTTCATCGTAATGCCGGTAATTAAGCCGATAATCGCGATAACCATCAGGTAGTAAGCAGGCATATAAAGATCGTTGCTGGCTTCTACCAGCCAGGCCGCTACGGTCGGCGTCAGACCCGCGATCAATACCGAAATATTGAAGGCGCTGGCCAGCGCGCTATAGCGAATATGAGTTGGGAACATCGCTGGCAGCGTTGAGGCCATAACGCCGGTAAAGCAGTTCAGGATCACCGCCAGCATCAGCAGACCGGCAAAAATCAGGCCCAGCACATTGCTGTTAATCAGCATAAAGGCCGGAATAGCCAACAGCAGCAGCGCAATACTGCCGACAATCACAAACGGACGACGACCGATGCGGTCGCTCAGCAAACCGATAATCGGCTGTACAAACAGCATGCCGATCATAATGGCGATAATGATCAGTACGCCGTGATCTTCCGGGTAGTGCAGGTTATGCGACAGATAGCTCGGCATATAGGTCAGCAGCATGTAATAGGTCACGTTGGTGGAGATCACCAGACCTACGCAGGCCAGCAGGCTTTTCCAGTGCTTGGTGGCAATTTCACGGAACGAGACTTTCGGCCCTTCGCGCAAACCTTCACGATCGCCCTGTTCCAGCTTCTCCACATGCTGTTGAAACGCTGGCGTCTCTTCCAGCGCGTGGCGCAGGTAGAGACCAATAATGCCCAGCGGCAGCGCCAGGAAGAACGGCAGACGCCAGCCCCATGACAGGAAGTTCTCTTCGCCGACAATGGTGGAAATCAGCACCACCAGACCCGCGCCCAGCACAAAGCCCGCAATGGAGCCGAAATCGAGCCAGCTACCCATAAAGCCGCGTTTGCGGTCAGGTGAATATTCCGCCACGAAGATCGACGCGCCGGTATATTCGCCGCCTACGGAGAAGCCCTGCGCCATTTTCGCCAGTAGCAGCAGTATCGGTGCCCAGATACCGATAGAGGCATACGAGGGGATCAGCCCGATACAGAAAGTACTGAGCGACATAATAATAATGGTGATGGAAAGAATTTTCTGACGCCCATACTTATCGCCCAGCATGCCGAAAAACAGCCCGCCCAGCGGTCGGATCAGAAAGGGAACGGAAAAGGTGGCCAGCGCGGCGATCATCTGGACGCCGGGATCGGCGCCGGGAAAGAAGACCTTACCTAAGGCATAGGCCACAAAGCCATAGACACCAAAATCGAACCACTCCATCGCATTGCCTAACGATGCCGCGGTAATCGCCTTACGTAAACGCGCATCATCGATGATGGTTACGTCACCAAGCGCAATAGGTTTGACACGCTTCCTACGTAGTTTCATATCATTCGCCCTGTGTTTGCTTATTAGTCTTAATATTCTCAACGGCGCGAACCGGAGGCTGAAACGTGTCAGATCGCGGCGTTGAGAAAATCGTTTCTCTGGCGCAAAGCCAGTTCAGTTAGTAATCAATCGCAATAATAACTTAACGCAATGATTACGTTCTGATTTCACAGTATATCGTCTGAAAGCGGAAAATGTCATATCTGCGCTGTCAGCATCGGCTATCGGCGTATAAAAAGTAACCATAAGCGAAGCAGGCAGCAGAGTCTGCTGTAACAAATTTATTACTTAAAACGTAGCAGTAAAAAACGGGGTTTTCCGCTGTGAAACGCGCGAAAAAAGAAAAATGCGAAGATGCGCCGGAAGACGGGATAAAGGAGGGCGATGCAGTGGACAAAAAGCGGGCGGCGGCTTCTGATAAGCCGCTGCCGTTCCAGATTAGTTACTCAGAAAAGAAGCACTGTTTTAACGCCAGCTCGACGCCGCGCAGCTCCGCCAGCCCTTTCAGGCGGCCAATGGCGGAATAGCCTGGATTTGTTTTCTTATGCAAGTCGTCCAGCATTTGGTGACCATGATCGGGACGCATCGGAATGGCGCGCGTGCTGCCAGCGCGACGGCGGCGCTGCTCCTCCTCCAGAATCACCTTAATTACGCCGACCATATCCACATCGCCAGCCAGATGCTCAGCTTCGTGAAAACTGTCGGGATTTTCTTCGCGCTGCGTGGCGCGCAGATGGATAAAATGAATGCGGTCGGCGTAGGTTTGCGCCATACGTACCAGGTTGTTATCGGCCCGCACGCCGTAAGAACCGGTACAGAACGTAAAGCCGTTATGCAGGCTGTTTACCGTCTCGGTTAACCACTGCATATCTTCTTCGGTAGAGATAATGCGCGGCAGGCCGAGGATCGGACGCGGCGGATCGTCAGGATGTACCGCCAGCATAATGCCGACCTCTTCCGCGACCGGCACAATGGCGCGCAGAAAAGTCGCCATATTTTCCCGCAGGCGCGCTTTATCAATGCCGTCATACTGCGAGAGCTGCGCCTGGAACTGCTCCAGCGTATAGCCTTCTTCCGCGCCGGGCAGCCCGGCAATAATGTTGCGCGTCAGCGTGGCGATCGCCTCCGGCGTCATGGCGGCAAAATAGTCTGCTGCCTGTCGCTGCTCCTCGTCGCTGTAGGTTTCACGCGCGCCGGGCCGCTGCAAAATATGCAACTCAAACGCGGCGAAGGCGACCGCGTCAAAACGCAGCGCCCGCGCGCCGTTAGGCAACTGCCAGCCTAAATCGGTACGCGTCCAGTCCAGCACCGGCATAAAGTTATAACAGACGGTATCGATACCGCAGGCGGCGAGATTACGCAGCGATTGCTGATAGTTAGCGATATAGCGCTGCCAGTCGCCGCGCTGGGTTTTTATCGCTTCGTGGACCGGAACGCTTTCCACCACCGACCAGTACAGCCCTTTTTCCGCCAGCAGCGCCTGCCGCGCTTTGATCTCGTCTGTGGTCCAGATTTCGCCATTAGGAATATGATGCAGCGCAGTCACAATACCGGTGGCGCCCGCCTGACGGGCATCATCGAGCGTGACGGGATCGTTAGGGCCATACCAGCGCCAGGTGTGTTCCATAAGGTCTCCTGTTTAAAATGGGGTTCAGAGCGGTTCGACCGTTCGGGTAAAAAAGGCCATTGGTCAGGCCGCTGGGCCAGAATAGGGAAGTTTTTGCTTAAAAAGAGTGATATCTATCGCATTATCGGGCGCGTCAGCCGATAAAACCGCGCGGGCGCGGCAAAATAGACGGCTGCCAGAGAGCGTAAACAGGTGAGCGTGATGACCCTTCCCCCCGTCAAAGCCGAGCGGCTTTATCGTCAAATTTCAACGCTGCTGAGCGCTGCGATAGCGCGCGGCGAATTTGCCCCTGGCAGCTTGCTGCCGCCGGAGCGCGAGCTGGCCAGACAGCTGAACGTCAGCCGTTCATCGGTGCGTGAAGCGTTGATCGCGCTGGAAGTGACCGGCTGGGTGGAAATCCGTAGCGGTAATGGCGTGCTGGTAGCGAATCCGTTGCCGAGCCAGCCGACCGAACCTGAAGATACGTTCAGCCTGCGCGATCTGATTAAAGCGCGTCAGGCCTTTGAAGCGATGACCGCTGAGCTGGCGGCGCGCTTCGGTACGGAAGCGCAGCGGCGCGAACTGCTGGAGGTAGCCGCTCAGCTGGCCGGGCATCCGATAAATGATGAAGGGTTTCTGCAACAGGATAAGCGCTTTCACCTGCTTATCAGCGAAATGACCGGCAACGAGGTGCTGCGCGAGATGATGGAGCAGCTATGGAACCGGCGTAAAAGTCAGCGCTTTGTGCGGTTAGAAAGCCACTTCGCCGATCGGGATTTCCCGCAGGCACTAAATCACGACCATCAGTTGATCGCCCGCGCCATTGCAGAACAGAATCCGCCGCTCGCGCGCGACAGCATGGCGCTGCATCTCCAGCGCGTCTACGACCATCTGTTTGAAACCTAACTTAGCGTTTTGTCGGCGGGATCGGCGGGCGGCCGTTGCCCAGTAAAATAGCCAGCTTGCTGCCGCCTGGCGTGGTTTCCATCAGGATTTTACAGACGCTGGTCAGCGGTACCGATAACAGCATGCCGACCGGGCCAAGTAGCCAGCCCCAGAAGATCAACGAAAGAAAGACCACCAGCGTTGATAAACCGAGGCCGCGCCCCATCACGCGCGGCTCCAGCATATTGCCGAACACCATATGGATGGCGCTGAACAGCGCGGCCACCAGCAGCGCATCGTAAAAATCGTTCAGCACCAGCGCCTGAATAAAAGGCGGAACGCCAGCAATAATAGGCCCGATATTGGGGATAAAGTTCAGTACAAAAGCGACCACGCCCCAGAACAGCGCAAACTTGACGTCCAGCAACAGCAGCGACAGCCAGACGGCCACGCCGGTAATCAGGCTAATCAGGGTTTTTAACGCCAGATAATGGGTGACGCCTTTCAGCGCCTTGTGCAGACCGGCGATGCGAATCTGAGGATTGACCAGCGCGTTGCGCAGTTTATAAGGCAGATGGCGTACTTCAAACAGCATAAAAATGACGGTCATGATCAGCAGGATAAAGTTGCTCATCGCGCCGGAAAACTGCGTCAGGACGGTGGTCGCCACATTCATAATAGCGTTGGGATCGAGTTGCTCAGCCAGCGCGCGCGTGGAAACCGGAATATTCAACCGGCCCGCATAATGCTGAATGATGGTCAGTTTTTGCTCAAGGATGGCGCGGATCTGCGGATAAACCAGGGAGAATTCATTTACCGAACTGGCCAGCATCGCCACCAGCATCAGAATAACCATCAGCACCACTACCATGACCAGCGTAATCGCCCAGGTACGACGGAGCCCGCGGCGCATCAAAATATTGACCAGCGGGTTAAGCACAATCGCCAGAAAGATAGCCAGTAAAAAGGGAACGATAATATCTGACGCCGCACGTATCCCTGCCAAAATAACCACCAGCGTTGCCATCTTCAGCAACATATTCTGTCCCATTTTTTCCTGTTGCGGCGCGATCATAGTTTCCCCGGTAAACAATCCTGGCACAGCAAGTGTAGACGTTAACGCGCCTAACGGACTGATAATTTGCGCTAACCTGCGTATAGTAATCGCTTAGCCTGTTAATGATTATCGGTAACGAGCCAACATTATGCCTGGACAGCCTGCGCCGGAAACGCCACAGAGCGCTTTCCGTCTGAATCAGCGAATTCTTTCCGTAGTGATTTTCAATTTCGCCAGTTACCTGACCATCGGATTGCCGCTGGCGGTCTTGCCTGGCTATGTTCATGACGTAATGGGCTACAGCGCGTTCTGGGCGGGCCTGGTGATCAGTCTGCAATATCTTTCTACGCTGCTCAGCCGACCACATGCGGGACGCTACGCCGATCTGTGGGGGCCGAAAAAAGTGGTGGTGTTTGGCCTGTGCGGCTGCCTGCTAAGTGGTGTCTGTTATGCGTTGGCCGCCCTGAGCTACAGCTGGCCGCTGATAAGCCTGGCGTTGCTCTGTATTGGACGGCTGGCGTTAGGCATCGGCCAAAGTTTTGCGGGAACCGGCTCTACGCTGTGGGGCGTCGGTGTTGTCGGCTCAGCGCATATAGGTCGGGTGATTTCGTGGAACGGGGTTTGTACCTATGGCGCGATGGCGCTGGGCGCGCCGCTCGGCGCACTGATTTATCATCTGGGCGGGATTCTGCTGCTGGCGGCGGTCATTGTGCTGATCACGCTCACTGCTGTTCTGCTGGCGCTGCCGCGTCCGGCGGTCAAAGGCAGTAAAGGCAAGCCGCTGCCGTTTCGCGCGGTGCTGGGAAAAATCTGGCCGTTTGGCCTGCTGCTGGCGATGGCGTCAGCGGGATTTGGCGTGATCGCCACCTTTATTACGCTGTTTTATCAGGCGAAAGGCTGGCCGGGCGCCGCGTTTTCGTTGACCTTATTCAGCCTGGCTTTTGTCGGCGCGCGGCTGCTGTTTCCCAACAGCATTAACCGCCACGGCGGCTTACGAGTAGCCATCATCTGCTTTAGCGTAGAGGCGCTGGGGCTGTTTATCGTCTGGCTCTCTTTTACGCCCTGGCTGGCGAATCTCGGTGCGCTGCTGACCGGCGCGGGCTTTTCACTGGTGTTTCCGGCGCTGGGCGTGGTGGCGGTCAAAGCGGTGCCTGCGCAAAATCAGGGCAGCGCGCTGGCGACCTTTACGGCATTTATGGATCTGGCGTTGGGGATTACCGGGCCGGTAGCCGGATTTATTATGAGTTACGCGGGCGTACCGGTTATCTATCTGCTGAGCGGCCTGCTGGTGTGTCTGGCGCTGTTGATGACCTGGCGAATGCAGCAACGTCAGCCCACTGACACGCAATAAAAAAGGCCTCGGAGCGAGGCCAGAAACAGCAAAGACACAAATAACAGATAACTTCGGTATAACGCTGCTGACATCAGGCCTGCAGCAGTTCAATACTTTGGCGGATTTCACGCTCAATATCCGCCTCGCGCCAGTTTGCTAACGTAGAGGCGAAAGGCTCAAACGCATAGACGCCGCGATAACCCATCTGCTCCAGACGCTGCACCTGCGCCACGCTGTTCAGCACGTCGTCGCGGCTGAGCATAATGCGTTCCTCATCGGTCAGCTCGGCGGTCGGGCGTGTATCCTCAACGCCGGAAAGGTGTACCAGCCCAATACGATCGATATCGATACCCGTAGCGAACTCCTGCTCGGCCTGTTCATACAAATGATGGTGGAAGGTATCGATCAGCACATGGAAGGGCACCTGCGCATCGCGAATCAGCGCTTGCGTTTGTACCGCAGAACGCAGCGAGCTTTGCGGGAAACCCAGCGGTTCGACTAATCCTTCGATGCCGTATTGCGCAAACAGCGGCGCCAGCTTTTGCATGGCGGCAATGGTTTTCTCCGCGGTAATCGGCTGGCCGTCGTTTAGCGGACACAGCACCAGCGCGCGCGCGCCGATCGCCTGCGCCTCTTTCAATAGCGCTTCTGCGCGCGCCAGCAGTTCATCATCCATGCGGTTAAAAGGATAGAGCGCATTGATGGTAATAATTTCCATGCCGTACTGCTGCGCCAGCGCTTTAACCTGCTCATGGCTCAGATTATCGGTTACCTTGCCGCTGGGCATGTCGTTGCGCAATTCCACCTTATGCAGGCCAAGCCGCTGAACCAGTTTGAAAAAAGATTCAATGCTAAGGTTGGGGGCGATTTTGCGATTAATACAGAAACGCGTGGGATCGATGGCCATGATTTGCTCCTGCAAAGATAAGGTAAAGCCGACAGCGCGACCTGTCGGCGGCTGGCACAAAGAGAATATTTATTTCAAAAATATAAAATAATGGAATGCTGGTTTTTGGATCTGTCTCGCAAAAATTTCATTTTTCATCTATGAAAGCAGCACCTGCCCTTTAACGTCCGCGCCGTTTTCACGCTTTGTTAATGGCTATTCATCAAGCAGTATCAGCTTGTCCCGCTGAAAATCCGCCGCCGCGTTTGCTAAAAAAATGCGATCCATCCCGCTAAAAATGAATCTTCCAATCTGAACTATTTGAAAAATTTATTTCAATATAATAGGGTCAACAGACTGAAACGGGGTACATCCCGCTCGCCGACGGTGCTGTAAAACTGACCGAGCGGTAGGGAACCAACACATCAATGAGGCTGAACATGAATATCGTTGGAAACTTTATTGGCGGCAAAATCACCCATAGCGCCAGCAATGAAACGATTCCGGTTTACGATCCTGCTACCGGCAAAGTGGTGCGCGAGCTGACGCAAAGCACGGCGGATGAGGTCGCGCAGGCGATTGAAGTTGCGCATAACGCCTTCCCGGAGTGGTCGAAAACGTCTCCGTTGCGTCGCGCGCGCATCATGTTCAACTTTAAGATGCTGCTGGAAAAGCACCGCGACGAGCTGGCAGAGCTGATTGTTAGTGAACACGGGAAAGTCTGGTCAGATGCGCAGGGCGAGCTGACGCGCGGCATGGAAGTGGTGGAGTTTGCCTGCGGCATTCCTCATCTGATTAAAGGCGAGTATTCGCCTAACGTCGGCACCGGCGTCGATAGCTATTCGCTGATGCAGCCGCTGGGCGTGGTGGCCGGCATTACTCCATTTAACTTCCCGGCGATGGTGCCGATGTGGATGTTCCCTATCGCGTTGGCCTGCGGCAATACCTTTGTGCTGAAGCCGCCTGCGCTGGATCCTTCCGCTGCTGTGCGCATGGCCGAACTGTTGAGCGAAGCCGGGCTGCCGGAGGGCGTCTTTAATGTGGTGCATTGTTCGAATGAAGATGCCGAACAGCTCTACACCGACAGCCGCGTACAGGCGGTAAGCTTTGTAGGATCCTCCGGCGTGGCGGAGCATATCTATAAAACCGCCAGCGCTTACGGTAAGCGTGTACAGGCATTCGGTGCGGCGAAAAACCACGCCATCGTGATGCCGGATGCCGATCTGGATGCCACAGTAAATGCCATTATGGGCGGCGCTTACGGTTCTGCGGGCGAACGCTGCATGGCGCTGCCGGTGGTGGTGGCGGTCGGCGATGATACGGCGGATAAGCTGATTGCGCGCCTGACGCCGCTGGTAAAAGCGCTACGCGTCGGGCCTGGTATCCAGAAAGGCGGCGAAGAAAACGAGATGGGGCCGGTGGTATCCGCTGCTCATCAGAAAAAGGTGCTGGGTTATATCGATAAGGGCGTAGAAGAAGGCGCGACGCTGGTGGTTGATGGTCGTAATTTCCAGGTGCCGGGCCACGCGGAAGGCTATTACGTCGGCGGCACGCTGTTTGATAAGGTCACTAACGATATGGTGATCTGGCGTGAAGAGATCTTTGGGCCGGTACTGGGCATTATGCGTGCGCCTGACTACCAGAGCGCGCTGGCGCTGGTTAACAGCCACGAGTTTGGCAACGGCAGCGCCATTTTCACCAGCAACGGCCATACCGCGCGCGATTTTGTACAGAACGTCGAGGCAGGGATGGTTGGCGTTAATGTGCCGGTGCCGGTACCGATGGCATTCCACAGCTTCGGCGGCTGGAAACGCTCTGTCTTTGGCGCGCTTAACGTACATGGGCCAGACGGCGTGCGTTTCTATACGCGCATGAAAACCGCCACGGCGCGCTGGCCGAGCGGTCAGCAAACGGTATCTGAATTTAGTATGCCGACGCTGGGCTAACCATCTTACAAGGAGGAGCGCATGTCTTTGCTTGCTAAACGACAGCAGCCGGACGCCAACGGGCGTATCCAGCACATCACGCCGGAAAGCGCTGGCTGGCGCTTTGTTGGCTTCGATGTTTATTTGCTGAAAAAGGGGCAAACCCTGACGCTGGAGAGCGAGGAGAAAGAACTTTGCCTGGTGCTGGTGGCCGGGCTGGCCTCGGTTAAAACGCGTAACGCGGAGTTTCCCGGCATTGGTCAACGTCAGTCGCCTTTTGAGCGCACACCGCCTTACTCGGTATATGTGCCGCATCACGATCGCGTTGAGGTGGTGGCTGATTCCGATCTGGAACTGGCGGTATGCAGCGCGCCGGGCCATGGCGACCTGCCAGCACGGTTGATCGCGCCGCATGATGTGGGCGTTGAACATCGCGGCAAGGGCCGTAACAAGCGTCTGGTTCATAACATTCTGCCGGATGATAAGCGCGCCGACAGCCTGCTGGTGGTGGAGGTTTATACCGACGAAGGCGATACCAGCTCGTATCCCAGCCATAAGCACGATCAGGAAAATTCACCGGACGAAACCTATCTGGAAGAAACCTACTATCATCGCTTTCAGCCGGAGCAGGGCTTTGCCATGCAGCGGGTTTATACCGACGACCGCTCACTGGATGAATGTATGGCACCCTATAACCGCGATGTTGTTACCGTGCCGCGCGGCTACCATCCGGTCGCCACCATTGCCGGATACGATAACTACTATCTGAACGTGATGGCAGGACCGGTGCGCAAATGGAAGTTTACCTGGGAGAAGGATCACGCCTGGGTTAACAGCGACAGCTATCCGGTTAAAGCGAAGTAAACGCAGCCGGGAAGAGATGAAAGGCAGCCTGAACAGGCTGCCTTATTTGTTGATAAGGTGCCAGCACGAGGAGTTCAGGCCGATCGTAAAGACGCAAAAAACGTCATCCTTGTCAGCACGGCCCGCGCCCTTCATGACGCGGGCCGCTTTACTCTTCTGCCTGAACACCCCGCGCTTGAGCTGGGGGGGCATCTGTAGCAGTACGCCCGATCACCGACCTTATCACGAACTCCACACGCGTTGCGTTGGGGAGTCGTCTTTACTCTTTGGCATTATTTAACGCCAGCGAGACCGCCAGCGTCTGGGCCAGGCACAGCGAAGCGACCTGGGAACGGAATCCGTCAACCTGCGCTTCACGCACCACAAAACATACGTCGCTGAAGGCAGCCAGCGGGCTTACCTGGCTGTCGGTAATGGCTATCTGCTGCGCACCGCGGCGGGCACCCATTTCTACCAGCTCTACGCCCTCGCGCGCATAGGGTGAATAGCTGATGGCGATCACCACGTCTTTCGGATTCACTAAACTAAGCTGCTCGGTAAACATTCCACCTAAGCCATCAATAAGAAAAGCGCGGCGCTCAAGGTGGCGCAAAGCATAGGTCAGGTAAGAGGCCACGCTAAAAGAGCGGCGCAGGCCAATGACATAAATGTTTTCAGCATTGTTGAGCATCTCTACCGCTTTGTTCAGCTGCTCTGGGTTGGTTTGCATCGCCAGCTGCTGAAGCGCCTGCGAATTCACCATCGTAAAGACGTTCAGGATCTCGGCTGGATTTTCAGGTGATGCGGCAGCTTCATCGGTCGCGGTCTGGCGAAACAGACGCGCCCGCTCGGTATAGTTAACCGTCTCTTCCATCAGGTGCTGACGGAAAACCTGCTTCATTTCGTTAAAGCCGCTGAAGCCAAACGCGTTTGAAAAGCGAATCAGGGTAGAGGGCGGCACATCGGCCTGCTGTGCGATAGAAGCGACGGTATCAAAAGCAATGCTGTTGCTGTTATCGAGAATATAGCGGGCAACCTGTTTCAGGCGCTTGCTAAGCGTATCGTAGCGACGACGAATATCGTCCTGTAACAAGGAAAGCTGTGTAGGGTTAGTTGTCATTACTTCGGCCTGCTAAAAATGATTGGCGTTTTGCTGAGCGATATTCTACCAGACGAATGGAAAATTTCATTTGAAACCCCTGTTAGCAGACTTTATTTCATCGCAACATGAATTACCTCACAGAATGTAGTGCCAACTGGCGCTAAATCTGGCGAAAAGCGTCCGGTTAATCGTGTTAATTAGCGATTAATTTGCGTTGAAAAGAAGGAAACGCCGCCAGAAGCAGCGGCGTTATAGCTTGATGAAAACTAGCTGGCCTGTTGCATCGGGCGCGCTTCGCGCCAGTAGCCGATAAGCGTCAGATAGTTGCTTTTAACCTGCTCAATCAGCTGTTTGTCATTCAGCTCGCCCTGCAGCCACTGACGCGAAGGCTGACCGAAAATCGTGCGGCCAACGGCAAAGCCTTTTACCCACGGCGCCTGCGCTGCATCACGGAAGCCCGCTTTCAGCTTCGCTTCCGGTGCATCCAGTCCCAGCAGCAAAATACCGCGGCACCAGGGATCCTGTTGTTCAATGATGTTACCGATGGTTTGCCAGCTTTGCAGCGACAGCGGCGGCAGCTTCCACCAGTCGGGCTGAACGCCAAGCTGGTAAAAATGCTCAATAATATCAATATAGTAACCTTCCTGGCGGTCCGGATTATCCTCCGGTAAGATCACTTCCAGCAGCAATTCATGGCCTGATTTATTACAGCCGCGCCAGACATCGAGAACTAGCGCATCCTGCTCGGCACGCAGCGCGGCGTCATCATGGGGATGATAAAAGACCAGGCACTTCACCACATGCTCCTGTGGCCAGTCGATAAGCTGCGAGCCGATATTGCCATGCTCCAGACGTAAAGGGCGTGAACCCGGCATTTCAATCGGTCGGCCAATCCACCAGCCTTTGCCGGTAATCGCGTTCAGCGCCTGCTGACCATAGGTCGTATCGGCCAGAATACCGCTGCGATTGTCCAGTCCGGCCTCGTTAGCAGCCGCTTCAGCCGCCTGCAACAGCAGCATTTTTAGCTGCGGAATGCGTTCAGGATCGGCACCCGCTTCCTGTGCCATATCAGCCAGCTGTTTGCGATGATCGAAGGCGAACACGCACAGTTCATGCCAGCTTTGTTTACGGGTAGTTACCCTGTGCAGATGATTCAGGCGCGGATCACGATCGGGACGTTTCACGTCACGATCGCGGCTCAGATAGTCGTCCAGCTCCGCTTTTGTCGGCATTGCCGGCGCGCAGCCGTGGCGTGAAACCACCAGCGCGCCGCAGGCATTCGCGTAACGGCAGGCCTGTTCCCAGCCTTCATCGTTCAGCCAGCCGCGCAGCAGGCCAGACATAAAGGCATCGCCGGCGCCCAGCACGTTCAGTACCTCAACACGGACGCCGCTTTGCAGCCGGGTTTGCTCCCAGCTGTCGGGAATATCGCCTTCAAACACCACGCAGCCTAGCGGGCCGCGCTTGCACACCAGCGTGGCTTTGCTGGCCTGGCGTACCGCTTTTAACGCCGTCAGCGTATCGGTGCTGCCGCCTGCGATATGAAATTCTTCTTCGGTGCCGACAATCAAATCAAAGTAGTGCAGCACTTCCTGCAGTTGCTGAGTAACGTGGCCTGATTCAATAAAACGCGTTTCGCCGTCGCCCAGCGAGGTCAGGCCCCACAGCACCGGTCGGTAATCGATATCCAGCGCGGTGCGCAGCCCGTGACGGCGCGCGATCTCCAACGCTTTTAATACCGCCGCGCGCGTATCGGGATGAGAAAGGTGCGTGCCGGTCACCGCCAACGCGCGCGCCGAGGCGATATAATCTTCATTAATATCCTCTGGCGTCAGCCCCATGTCGGCGCAGTTATCGCGATAAAAGATCAGCGGGAAGGTGTCTTGATCCTTAATGCCCAGTATGACCAGGCCGGTTAGCCGTTTCTCATCCGTGATCAGAAACTCGGTATCGACGCCAACGCGCTGTAGTTCTTCGCGCAGAAAGCGGCCATTGTGTTCGTCGCCGACGCGCGCCAGCATCGCGGATTTCAGCCCCTGAATGGCGGTGCCGTAAGCGACATTGCCGGAGGAGCCGCCAAGATATTTGGCAAAGGTGCTGGTATCTTCCAGACGCGCACCGATTTGCTGACCGTAAAGGTCAACGGCAATACGGCCAATACAAATCACATCAAGCCGCTTCTGTGGTGTACTCATACCTGTTGTTTCCTTCTGTGATAAGCAGACACTGTCGAGCGTCTCCAGGGATCTTTTGAGAACCCGATCGCACCGGATCAACTGTGCTGGCAGTATGAGGAATAAATATTCCAAAAACAATATTGAATGAAATTATTAACCCAAAAATGTGAGACGGGTAAAAAACTCTCTGCTTTGGCTTTCTGCTAAAAGCCGTATCAACTTTCGTCGCGCATTCCTTTTAATGGCTTATTTAACGCTGTTTTTGAAGAAGTTAGCCATACCGATGAAATGAAATGGAATATTTATTTTTAAGTGTTCAACTCCCTGCTGTTTCACTTTAAGGTCAAGCCGAGCCGCTTTCTACGCTGGCAAAACGGATAATTTGATCTCTCTCGCAAAATGAAATGTTTCTTCTGTAATCGTGTTTTATGGAAAAAATATTTGTTTATAATCGCCACACGTTTCACTCAATAGCGGTCGGAAAATACCGTTTCGGTTGCCGACATAAGCGAATTGCGGCGCGCCCTGTTAACGGTTCCGCCACGGTAAAGGATGAGCAAATGGGCAAGATCAGATTAACTACGGCGCAGGCGCTGGTGAAATTTCTCGATAATCAGTACCTCTCCGTTGACGGTGTGGAAACCAAATTTGTTAAAGGCATCTTTGCCATTTTTGGTCACGGCAACGTGCTGGGGCTTGGCCAGGCGCTGGAGCAGGATAATGGCGATCTGGTCGTCCATCAGGGGCGCAATGAGCAGGGTATGGCACATGCCGCCATCGGCTACGCCAAACAGAAGCTGCGCCGTGAAATCATCGCCTGCACCTCATCCGTTGGTCCCGGCGCGGCTAATATGATTACCGCCGCCGCGACCGCAACGGCCAACCGCATTCCTCTGCTGCTGCTGCCAGGCGACGTGTTCGCTACGCGTCAGCCCGATCCGGTGCTACAGCAGATTGAGCAGAGCCACGATCTCAGCATCAGTACCAATGACGCGTTTCGCGCCGTCAGCAAATACTGGGATCGCGTTAGCCGGCCCGAACAGCTGATGACCGCCTGTATTAATGCTATGCGCGTGCTGACCGATCCGGCGGAAACCGGTGCGGTAACGCTCTCGCTGCCGCAGGATGTGCAGGGCGAAGCCTGGGATTTCCCCGATTACTTCTTCCAGAAGCGCGTACATCGTCTGGATCGCCGTCCCGCCACCGAAGCGCAGCTGCAGGACGCGCTGGCTTTGCTGGCGCGTAAACGCAAACCGCTGATCGTCTGCGGCGGCGGGGTGAAATATTCCGGCGCGGGCGAGGCGTTGCGCCAGTTTGCCGAGCAGCATCAGATCCCGTTCGCGGAAACCCAGGCCGGGAAAGGCTCGCTGGTTTCCGATCATCCGCTGAACGTCGGCGGCGTTGGCGAAACCGGCTGCCTGGCGGCGAACCTGCTGGCGAAAGAAGCCGATCTGGTGATTGGCATCGGCACGCGCTACACCGATTTTACGACCGCGTCGAAATGGATATTCCAGCATCCTGACGTCAGCTTCCTCAACATAAACGTCAGCAATTTCGACGCTTACAAACTGGATGGCGTGCAGCTGGTAGCCGACGCACGCGAAGCCTTAACCGCCTTAAACGAACGCCTTACCGCGCAGGGCTTTAACAGCGAATGGGGCGCTCAAATCGAACAGGCGCAGAGCAAACTGCTGAAAGAGACGCAGCGCGTTTATCAGGCGGCGTACAGCGAAGAGAACTTTGTGCCGGAAATTGACGACAGCATCGATCGGGAAGCGCTGTTTGCCGAATTTAACCGTCTGACTGGCTCCTTTCTGACGCAGAGCAGCGTGCTGGGAACCCTGAACGAACAGCTACCGGAAGATGCCGTTATTGTCGCCGCCGCGGGCAGCCTGCCGGGCGATCTGCAGCGTGTCTGGCGTACTAAAGCGCCTAACGGCTACCACGTGGAATATGGCTATTCCTGCATGGGTTACGAGATCAATGCCGCGCTCGGCGTGAAGCTGGCGGAACCGCAGCGCGAAGTCTATGCGCTGGTGGGCGACGGCTCTTTTATGATGCTGCACTCCGAACTGGTGACCTCCATCCAGGAGAAGGCCAAAATTAACGTTGTGCTGTTCGACAACATGACCAACGGCTGTATCAACAACCTCCAGCTGGAACACGGCATGGACAGCTTTACCACCGAGTTCCGCTTCCGCGATAACGACAGCGGCAAGCTGGACGGCGGCTTTATTCCGGTTGATTTCGCCGCCATCGCCGCTGGCTACGGCTGCAAAACCTGGCGCGTAACCACGCTGGAGGAGCTAAGCCATGCGCTGGAAGCAGCGCGTAAAGAAACCGTCTCTACCCTGATTGACGTGAAAGTATTGCCCAAAACCATGGTGCATAAATATTTCAGCTGGTGGCACGTTGGCGGCGCGCAGGTTTCGACCTCTGAGCGTATCGATGCTGTCGCTAAGATGCTGAAAGAACACGTCGAACAGGCACGTAAATACTAATTATTAAAGACATCTACCCTGACAGCGAATGTCGTCGGCCTGGCTGACGGGTTCGCGCTTACCCTGAATTCTGGAGAGATCATGACTCTGAAACTTGGCGTTATCGGCGCCGGCGCAATCGGCCAGGAACATATTCGTCGTTGTAGCAAAGTATTACAGGGCGCCACCGTGGTGGCGGTCTCGGATATTAATCTTGAGGGCGCGAAAGCAGCACTGACGCGCCTCGGTCTGCAGGCAGAAGTGTATGCCAACGGTCACGACGTGGTGAATTCCCCTGACGTTGAGGCGGTGCTGGTGACTTCCTGGGATCCGACCCACGAAGAATTTACCCTGGCGGCGATCGCCGCAGGCAAGCCGGTATTCTGTGAAAAACCACTGGCGATGAGTGCGGAAGGCTGCCGTCGCGTGGTGGAGGCTGAAATGAAATTCGGCAAACGTTTAGTGCAGGTCGGCTTTATGCGCCCTTACGATGCGGGCTACCGTGCGCTGAAAAAGGTCATTACCAATGGTGAAATCGGTGAGCCGCTGATGCTGCACTGCGCGCATCGCAACCCGGCGGTGCCGGAAAGCTATACCACCGATATGGCGATCACCAACACGCTGATTCATGAACTGGATGTGCTGCGCTGGCTGACCGATGACGATTACAAAACCGTTCAGGTGGTGTTCCCGCGCGTGACCTCAAAAAGCCATGCCCGCCTGAAGGATCCGCAGATCGTGTTGTTTGAAACCCAGAAGGGTATCCGCATCGACGTCGAGATTTTCGTTAACTGCGCCTACGGCTATGACATTCAGTGTGAAGTGGTGGGCGAAGAAGGCATTGCCAAACTGCCGGAACCTTCCGCTGTACAGATGCGTAAAAGCGCGCAGCTCTCTACCTCGATCCTGACCGACTGGAAAGATCGCTTTATCGATGCCTACGACGTCGAACTGCAAGCCTTCATTAATGATGTCAGCCGCGGCACGCTGACCGGCCCGTCAGCCTGGGACGGTTACGCCGCTTCCGTGGCGGCTGATGCCTGCCTGAAAGCGCAAAATAGCGGTGCGATTGAGCAGGTTGAATTACCGCCGCGTCCGGCTTTTTACGATAAGGCTTAATTTCCCCGGCCGCTTCCCGCTGCGGCGGGAGGCGCGCCAGCACTGAGCAATCAGGGAGAACGTTATGAAAATCGCTTTCGATGTGGATGTCATTAAAGATTTAGGCATCACGAAGATGGTTCAGCAGGTCGCCGAGTGGGGCTACAAATATATTGAACAGTCGCCGCATCCGCAGATTAACCCCTTCTATAAACACCCGAAAGCCAGCCGGGAAATCATGACGGAGTATAAAAACGCGCTGAAGTCCACCGGCGTGGAACTCTCCTCGTTTATCGTGGTTTATCGCTGGTCAGGCCCGGACGAGCTACGCCGCCAGGCAGCGGTAAAAAACTGGAAACGCATGATTGAAATCGCGGTGGAGATGGGTGTGCAGGTGATCAACACCGAACTGTCCGGCAACCCGAACGAGCCGGAGATCTGCGAGGAGATGTTCTACCGCTCAATGGAAGAGCTGTTACCGATCGTCGAGCGTGAAGGGATCCGCATTGAGATTCAGTCACATCCGTGGGATTTCTGCGAGCGTAATAATGAAACCGCTGACATCGTGAAGTCGTTCCGCAGCGAGAACGTGAAGTATGTCTACAGCGTGCCGCACACCTTCTTTTATGACAACGGCAAAGGCGATGTGAAAAGCATGCTGGAGTACGTTGGCGACGACCTGTCGCACGTGCTGATCGCCGATACCATGAATCACACCAAACACTGCCGCTATATCGTTAACCCGCCGGGCGTCGATGCTGCTGTGCATCAGCATGTCGGCGTGGGCGAGGGCGAAGTAGATTTTCCGACGCTGTTTCAAACCCTGCGCGATATGAACTTTGCTAACCGGACGTACAAAGTGGGCGGCGAGTCGATTATCGCCTCATCGCTGTTTGGCTACCCGGAAAAGATGAAATATCAGGCGGTAGAAACGCGCGAGCTTATCGAGCGTGAGCTGCTGGGCAAATAAGGTGGTTAGCTCCGCCGGAGCCTGACCGCGTGGTGGCTAAGGGCCGCCGTACCGAACAGAGAATTCATCATGAATAAAGATTACGTGAAGCTGGCGATCGCGCCGATTGGCTGGACTAACGACGATATGCCGGAGCTGGGGAAAGAAAACACCTTTCAACAAACGGTAAGTGAAATGGCGCTGGCTGGCTTTAGCGGCAGCGAGGTCGGCAGCAAATATCCGCGCGATCCGGCGGTCTTGAAGCCGATGCTGGAAATTCGCGGTATCCAGATTTGTAACGCCTGGTTCAGCACGTTTTTTGCCAACGGCGAAAAGGCGAAAACCATCGATGAATTCGTTAATCATATGAATTTTCTGCATGCGATGGGCGCGAAGGTGATCGGTTGCTCTGAGCAGAGCAAAAGTATTCAGGGCACTACGCTTGCGGTATTCGATCAAAAACCGATCTTTACCGATGAGGAGTGGCGCTTAACCGCCGAAGGCTATAACGAACTGGCGAAAATCGCGGCGGAAAAGGGCATGCAGGTTTGTCTGCATCATCATATGGGCACCGGCATTCAAACGCCTGCCGAAATCGACCGTTTTCTGGCCCTGACTAACGACGATGTTTATCTGCTGTACGATACCGGCCACCTCTATTATTCAGAAAACAGCGAGCAGGCGATGCTGGCGGTGCTGGAAAAACATCTGCCGCGTATCAATCATGTGCATCTGAAGGATGTGCGTGATGAGAAAGTGGCCGAGGTGCGCAGCCAGAAGCTCTCTTTCCTGGAGGGCGTGAAGCGCGGCACCTTTACCGTTCCGGGCGATGGGGTTATCGATTTTAAACCGGTGTTTAAACTGCTCGATGACGCGGGCTATCGCGGTTGGATGGTGGTGGAAGCGGAGCAGGATCCGGCGCTGGCGAACCCGTTTGAATATGCGGTTAAAGCGCGCAAATATATTCGCGAAACGGCAGGCATTTAAGCTGAAATAGCTGAAAAAGCGCCGCCAGATAAGGGCGGCGCTTTTTTACTTTTTACGCTGACGAGACGTCATTATTTCAGCGTAATGGTATTAATCACATTTTCAGCCTGCGTTTGCGCCTGCTGCTGATTATCGGCTGGCAGCGTAATTTGTAGCGTAACCAGTTTGCCTTCCGCTTTTGCCAGCACAACGGAAGACCAGGCGGTCTGGTTATTGGCTGATATCACCGTATCCAGCTGCTGTGCAGGCGTTCCCTTCAGCGTAATGGCCTTATTAGTCACCACCTGCAGCTGCGGATCGCGGTTGCGCTGCTGCTGTTCCAGGCGCTGGGTCATCACGTCCAGCCCTTCATTGGTTGCATCGCCTTCGATAACGATAATAGCGCGCTGGCCGCTTTCGTCAGCGTAAACGTGCATATTGTTTGCCTGCGTACCCAGCTTGCCGCTTTTATCTGACATACCGGCAGGCAGGTTAAAGCTGAGCTTGCCATCCATTAACGATACCGTCTGCGTGGATGTGCTGGCGCTGGCGCCGTTATCGTCCGCAGCGGCTTTATCTGACTGCTGATCGCAGGCGGCCAGACCTACTACCAGTAAACCTATTCCAAGAAATTTCGTAAGTTGACGCATCAGGTTCCCTTCTCTTTATTTGTCTGGCAATACAAAGCTTAATACAAACTGAATCAGCGCCTAAAAGCAACCAATCGTAAGTCACGATCTTAGACGCGCTGACGCCAGGTTGCTATTGCCGGTTAGCCGAAATTGAACTGTGCCCGCTGCGAGCGTTCAGCCAGACGCTTGAGTGCGGCATTGAGCAACACGCCGTAGGCAGGCAGGAAGAACACCATGCAGATTAAGACTTTAAAGCTGTAATCCACCAGCGCGATTTCCACCCAGTGCTGCGCCATAAAAGCGTCCGGGCTTTTGTAAAAGGCGATAAAGAAAAAGGAGATGGTATCGCTGATGTTGCCTAAAAACATGGCGCAGGCGGGCGCGATCCACCACTGCGGCAGCTGGCGCAGACGATTAAAGACATGTACATCCAGCACCTGTCCCAGCGCATAGGCCATAAAGCTGGCACAGGCGATACGGGCGACAAACAGGTTTACCTCATGCAGCGCCGCCAGGCCTTGCCAGCTGCCGTTATAAAACAGCGAGGAGATCACATAGGAGATAAATAGCGCAGGCACCATCACCGCCAGAATAATGCGGCGAGCCAGCGGCGCGCCAAAAATACGCACGGTCAGGTCGGTGGCGAGAAAGATAAAGGGAAAGCTGAAAGCGCCCCAGGTGGTATGGAAGCCAAAAATAGAAATCGGCAGCTGTACCAGATAGTTACTGGAGGTGATCACTAAAATATGAAACAGAGAAAGCCAGACAAGCGCATGCTGCCGCTGGCGCGGTGTAAAGGAGATCATAATTTACCTTTTTACGTTGGGGTGAGGGAACCCATTGTTTAATCAGCGTCTTACCGACAAAAGGAAGGAGTAACGCGGCTGCGGCACGCCATGCGGCGTCACATCTTCCAGCTTTGCCACTTACCAGACACCTGCCGCCTTAACATTCAACCTGGGCGGCAGAAAAAACGCTATCAACGGCAGCAACTGGCAATTGAACCAGATGGATTTAAAGAAGAGCGTTTTTTAGGTTGCAGTCTGACTTAAGAACATGCTGAAAGAACGGTATTTGGTATCCGTGTTCCAACAAGGCAGGTTCCTGGTTAAGCAGCTCTCTGGCTGACTTAACCTCGTGGCAAACGCCTTCTCAGGCGTTTTTTCATTGACGGGGCGAGAGATTACGCGCGAAAAAAAAGGATCTCAAGAAGATCCTTTAATATCAGATAACCTTTCGCCCTTCAGTCGATGTTTTACCTGCTGTGAAAATCAAGTTTACTGTATCTGGCTGCTTGATTTTTAACCACATCGGCAGGAGAATCCCTTCACATCACATGGACTAAACCAAACAGGATGTTTGATGCTCAGACTCTACACGCTGTGGGAGCTGGAACGGGAAGTGACGCCCGAAGAGTTCCAGCACATACTGACGCCAGAAACCGCTCTGGAAAAAGCGACGTACTGTTACGACCTGGATTACAGGAATGCCCTCTTACCGCCGTTTAGCGAAGTGCCCAGGCGACTGAGTACCCGGAAAGATAAACCTTACAAACGCGCCGATCGCTCTCTGTACGACCCGGTTTATGACGCTCTGGAAATGAACCTGCTGGAAGGCTGGATTATTGGTCTGGACAGCAATGAACCCTGGGATAACGCTGTAAACCCTTTTCACATCAATATCGACGGCGAGCTTGTTTTTGAATGCGCAGATCCTTTCTGTTGGGTTATCAGTGAATTCCAACGGGCTTACCAGCTCGCCATTAATAACCAGAATGGAAAAAAGCCTGCTCCAACGGAAAAATTCAGACCTTCAGGTGAACCGCTACAGCATGTGCAGGCAGCGAAAAGACCATCAACAGCAAAGCTGCCGGCCGTCTGCTGGCCGCTGGCGGAATTTATAACGGCAATATTGAGGGGTTCAGAAAAACCGCGGAGCAGCTTGGTGGCGATGCGCCCGCCGGTTACGCTCAGGTCATGGATAACAAAGGGCTAATCATTGCTGGCGCATCTATAGCCGCCGGCCTGATGATGGGTCGTTCAGGTACAGCAATGAAGCTTTCCGGGCCAGAAAAGCTTCATGTATTGGGAAAAGTAGAGGGCGAATATTCACTGATAAATCCCGGCCCAATAAGTGAACGATTTGCTGAAACATTTTCTGGTGGCGTTTATAAGGAAATCATTTTGTCTGAAGATACCGTTTTTTATCGAGGCGGACAAAATGGCATTGAGCTTGGGCGTTTTTTTAGCTACGAAAAACCTCAGGGTATAATCCAGACACGTATTGATAAAGCCGTACGACCTGAATGGCCTGATGGAAGCAAGTCGGTCATTGACAGATACTTTGAGGTAAAAATCCCAGCGAATACGAAGGTATATGTTGGAGAGGTTGGGTATCAAACAGACCTCTACCCAGGCGGCTCTGAACAGGTATTAATTCCAGCGCCGTGGAATATCCCAGGAGTAAAAATATTAGATTTTGGTGAATTGAAATGAAAACAACTATACAGCATCTGCTGGCACAAATAACGTTGCTGTTGTCAGAGAACAATGAACAGGCATGGGCAAAAAGATTTGAATTTTACAGTAGGCAGTTAGATGTAGATTACGATACTTCTTTAAGTGAAATAAAAGGTGTATTTGGTGGAGCAGGGTCATTTAATGACCTGGTACTGCATAATAACCAGCAGATGCTAATAAAAGAAAATAACGAATTAAACGCCCTTCAGGATCAGCTTTACGATGCGTTGACAAAAGAAATCATCAACCGCAGATCTTACTGATAAGAGTGAGTTAATTTACCCTCTCTCGCTTGTCGCTTCGGCTCAAAAATATAGACCGTAAATGGAGCAGTAAAAAGGGGAAATGCGGTAGCCATAGCACGTTGTTTCGGCTTTGCAATGGTTAGTTTTCACGCAAACGTTAACCTGCTTTCGGCGGCTTGCGCAACAGGCCGCCGGGCGTAGAATAGGGCGCAACAGAATTCAGTGACGAGACGATAATGAGTGATCTATTCGCTAATCCCGACCAAACCCTCGATGCGTTAGGGCTGCGCTGCCCGGAACCGGTGATGATGGTTCGCAAAGCGGTGCGTCATATGCAGGACGGGGAAACGCTGTTAATCATCGCCGACGATCCGGCGACGACACGTGACATTCCTGGTTTTTGCCGTTTTATGGAGCATACGCTGGTGGCGCAATCCGTTGATGAAAAGCCCTATCGCTATCTGTTGCGCAAGGGCCTCTCGTCAAGTTAATGCTCGCCTTTAACGCCGACGCAGCAAACGCAGTGCGTTGGCGGTGACCAGCGCGGTGGCGCCGCTGTCGGCAAGCACCGCCAGCCACAGGCCGGTCAGTCCAAACAGCGTCGTCACCATCAGCAACACCTTCAATCCCAGCGCGATGGCAATATTTTGCCGCAGAACAGACTGCGTTGCGCGTGCCAGCCGAACCATTGTCGCCAGACCGGTTAAGCGGTTATGCGTCAGCGCGGCATCGGCGGTTTCCAGCGCCACATCGCTGCCGCTGCCCATCGCAATGCCCAGGGTGGCCGCTTTCATCGCGGGCGCATCGTTAATACCATCACCCACCATGGCTGCCGGCTGATCCGCGCTAAGCTGCTGGATCGCTGCGACTTTATCGGCAGGCAACAGACTGGCCCGATAATCAAGACCGATTTCAGCGGCAATGGCGGCGGCAGCGCGCGGATTGTCGCCGGTGAGCATCAGGGTTTTTATACCAAGCTGATGCAGGTCAGCCAGCGCCTGGCGCGCATCGCTACGCACGCTATCGCGCAGAGCCAGCAGGCCGACCGGCGTGTCATCCTTCCAGGCCACAATCACCGTCTTGCCCGCATCTTCCAGCATCGCAATTTGCGCCGTCAGATTTTCAGCGACGCGCTGGCCTGGCGCGGCGAGCAGCCAGCGCTGACCGTCAATGTGCGCTTCGATGCCGCGTCCCGGCAGTGTCCGTTGGTCCTGCGCCTGCGGCAGCGGCTGATTCAGCTGGCGAGCCTGCTGTACAATCGTCTGTGCCAGCGGATGCGT
Organism: Mixta sp. Marseille-Q2659; assembly: GCF_940807255.1. Lineage (GTDB taxonomy): Bacteria > Pseudomonadota > Gammaproteobacteria > Enterobacterales > Enterobacteriaceae > Mixta. Next base: position 301,485 of record NZ_CALNWY010000001.1, read on the forward strand.
CGCGCCCAGCTCCACCGCTGCCGCGTGGCGTAACAGAGCCGTTTGCTCAAGGCCGTTTAGCGCAATGATGTCGGTCAGCTCCGGTTTGCCGATGGTCAGCGTGCCGGTTTTATCAAAGGCCAGCAGGCGAATCGCGCCTAGCTTTTCCAGTGCCGCGCCGCCTTTAATCAGCGCGCCCTGTCGGGCGGCAGCGGCCAGGCCGGAGGTGATCGCCGCCGGCGTTGAGATCACTAATGCGCACGGACAGCCGATCAGCAATAAGGTCAGCCCTTTATAAATCCAGGTCTGCCAGTCGGCGCCCAGCAGCAATGGCGGCAGCAGCGCGACAAGCGATGCCAGACCGATAACCAGCGGCGTATAGACACGACTGAAACGATCGATAAAGCGCTCCAGCGGCGCCCGGTGCGCTTCAGCCTGCTCAATCAGCTGCAGAATACGGTCAATAGCGCTTTCACCCGGTTTGGATATCACCTCCAGCCTGACCAGCCGATCGATGCTGATACAGCCTGCGGCGACGGCATCATTTTGGCGATGTTCAGCGGGCATGGATTCACCGGTTAACGCGCTTTCGTCAAAGCTGGCAAACGGCGACAGTAGCCGCGCATCGGCGGGCAGCCGTTCACCGGCGGCAACTTCAATCATATCGCCGGGAAGCAGCCTGTCAGCCGCCACCTCTTCTCGCTGGTCGCCACGCACGCGCACCGCTTTATCCGGCTTTAACGCCATTAACGCGGTAACACCGCGACGGGCACGGCTGGCGGCGATCCCTTCCAGACGCTCGCCAAGCAGGAACAGCAGCAGCACCATCGCCGCTTCCGCGCTGGCGCCGATAAACAGTGCGCCAACGGCGGCAATGGTCATTAAGGTTTCAATCGCGAACGGGCTGCCGCTGCGCGCCTGCCGCCAGGCTTTCCGGCTGACCGGCCAGAGTCCGACCAGTGTGGTGAGAATAAACGCATCTTTTCCGATTACAGGCCAGCGGTATTGCAGCAGCCAGTTCGCCAGCATCAGCAGGCTCAGCGCGATCAGCAGACCATTTTCCTGCCAAAAGCCGGTTGATTTCTCCGTGGGCGCCGCTTTAGCTCGCAGCTGAAAACCCGCCTGTTTTACTGCCTGTTCAACCTGCGGCTGGATATTCTCATCGCCGTTAAGCAGCAGCGTTTGCGTGGCAAACAGCACGCGCGCCTCGCGTACGCCCGGCAGGGCGCTGACCGCTTTTTCTATTTTGCGTGCGCAGTTGGGGCAATCCATACCTTCAATAGTCCAGCGCCAGCTTGCCTCTGCGAGCCGGTTTTCTGCCTTCGCCGGTGCGGCGTCGCAGCAGCTGCTTTGACAGGTCGGCGCTGTTTTTCCCGGCGCTGACGCGGGCGCAAGAGCGGAAATATGTTCTACCTGAAGCGGTTTTTTGGGCGGAACGGTCAGGCGGAGCGGGCCCCTGGGATGGTTGGGGCCACGCGAAGAAGCGTTGTTCATGGCATCTCCTGGAATAAGCAGCGGATGCCAGTATCCTAAACTCTGGAGTTGACTCCAGAGTCAAGCGATATCAGATCAAAACAGCCAGAGCGAACGCGCAATCATAAAGTGACCGGCAAAATAGCAGGCGGCGACAATGGCGTTATCTGCCTTAAAGCGCTTGCGGTAATGGCTGATAAACCAGACCAGATTAGCCAGCGTTAACAGCGAAGCGCCCACGACCAGCGAAAAACTGTAGTCACTGGGGCGGAAATAATAGAGTTCGGCGGCCAGCCAGTTCATCACCAGCGTCATGCCGATAAAGGTAAAGACCGGCCAACGCAGATCTTCCAGCCGCGACCAGATGACGGCGACCCAGACTGCGCCAATGATTAACAGCGTCAGCGGAATCGGCCAGAAAAAGCTCATCGTCATATGGCTGGCAAAATTAATGGTGTAGAGCAGATGCGCGAGGAAAAAAGCACCGAGCGCGTACATCATGCGCTGACGCGGCAGCAGCGTTAGCACGTCGCCCGCCATGGTTGCCAGCAGGCCGAGCAGAATCAAATAGTCTCCAGGATTGAGCGTAGGTGCCTGCCAGGCCCAGGCCAGCAACAGCAGCAGCGTGACAGGCTTAAACAGCCAGCGCTGCCATTGCGGGCCGCGATAGGAAGCATCAACATACAGCCAGCCGGAAAAAAGTACCGCAAGAAACGACCAAATCATTACGTTGTCCTTTTCTGGTAAGGGGCAGTGCAGCACCGCCGTTTTGTGTGCAACATCCTGAGCTGAGTTTAGGTTAGCCGCGCGCGATGTGACAATCAGGAAGCTCTGGTTGTATCCTTGCTGCGCCCCGCCGCCATGAAAGGAGTCAAGAGATGAGCAAGCCACCGTTAATTTTTTTGATCGTGCTGGCGATTATTGTCGTTTTGGCCTCGCGTCAGTTTATTAAGCAGCGCCGTGAAAATGCCGCGAACGATGCGGCGCCGGTTCGATCGCTGCAGGTGGAAATTAAGAGCAAAAGGGAGTTTCCGGCGCCTAATCGTCGTTCGCGTCAGCGTGAAGTGATTGCCGGAGAGGAGATGCGCTACGAGGCTTGGTTTCATCCGCTCAACGGTGCCAGCGATTTTAAGCTGACGGTCAAAGCCGATGCGTATCATCAGATGGATAAAGGCGCAAAAGGCGAGCTGAAAATGCAGGGCTCGCGCTTTATCTCGTTTACGCCAGCGCAGTAGGACTACTGCTTCGGATAATGCTTCTTCTGCCAGGCCAGCAGTTCGAACACGCCGAAAAAGAAAATCTTAACCTGGGTAAAACGGCTGAGTTTCGCGGCATCTTTCGGCTGCGTGGCTTTCAGCAGCACCAGTTGCAGGCCATGCATCAGCACCATAAAAATCAGGGCAACGTTAACAAAATATGTCAGCGGTTTGGGAAACGGCTGCACGATATTCAGCAGTAAAAAAGCCCAGACAAACAGCATTAACAGACGACCTAAATTAAGCCACATCTTCCTGCTCCTTTAATTCGCTTTCACGGCGATATAAGCGGTAGGCAACCTGCCCCGCCACTTTTTCCCGATGCAGATGCCAGTTTGCCGGCACCGGCGGCGTGCCGTTCTCGACTTCGCTTTCGACATAAATCAGCGCTTCGTCGGCCAGCCAGTGATTACTTTCCAGAAGCTGAAGCGTTTGCTCCAGCAGACCTTTACGGAACGGCGGATCGATAAACACAATCTGATAAGGCTCACTGCCCGGCTGTGCCAGCCAGCTAAGCGCGTTGGTCTGAACCACCTGCGCATTGCTGGCTTTGAGCGTTTGCAGATTTTGTGTCAACTGCTGAGCGACCGGCTTTTCCAGCTCCAGCAAGGTGGCCGATCCCGCATAGCGCGACAGCGCTTCCAGCCCCAGCGCGCCGCTGCCGGCAAAGCAGTCCAGACAGCGTGCCTGCTGAATATCGGGTGCCAGCCAGTTAAACAGCGTTTCACGTACCCGATCGGTAGTCGGACGCAATCCGGCGCTGTTGGGAACCGGCAGTTTTCGTCCGCGCCATTGGCCGCCGATTATGCGGATTTGACCAGCGGCATTGCGGGGTTTTTTATTCATGATGCTCACAACTCGTCATAATTTGTTGCGTAGTTTAACGGGCGAAAGCGGTTGTGGAAACGTTAAAAAGGGTGCTGGTGTTGCGCTGGCTGGAAAGTGTTAGACTAATGAATTCTTTATCAGGTTATTTTTTCAGCCCGGCGCGACAGACGACCGGATGAAAGCCATCGAGGAGTGTGGTCACACAATGGCAAAAGAGAAAAAGCGTGGCTTTTTTTCCTGGCTGGGTTTTGGTCGTGAAGAAACGCCTGCGCAGCCAGAAGAACAACAAGAAACGGTAGCGGATCAGGCGGAAAACAACGCGCCTGCTGCGGCAGAACAGCTTGCCGACGAGATCGTTGCGACAACGGAAGCCGTTGCGCGGGAAGAACACAACGCCGCCGAGGCTCAGCCGGAAGCGAGCAAAGCCGACGCCGCGCCGGTTGAAGAAGAAATTCTGCCGGAAGAAGTGAAACCGGCTGATGCTGCGCCAGTTGAAGAAGAAATTCTGCCGGAAGAGGTGAAACCGGCTGACGCTGCGCCAGTTGAAGAAGAGATTCTGCCGGAAGAGGTGAAACCGGCTGACGTTGCGCCAGTTGAAGAAGAGATTCTGCCGGAAGAGGTGAAGCCGGCTGATGCTGCGCCAGTTGAAGAAGAGATCCTGCCGGAAGAGGTTAAACCGGCTGACGCGACAGCGCTGTATGAAGAGCAGGCCGAGGCTCCGGTTATGCCATCTTCTGCAGAGATCCTGTCCGAAGAAAACGCGCCAGCCGATGAGAAAGATGCGGTTGTAGCTACAGAAGTCGCTGCGGCCGTAGCGCTTTCTCCTGCGGCGGAAGAGCTGGACGACGCGCCGCTGTCTGATGAAGAACTGGCAGCGCTGGCGCTGGCGGATGCGCCGGAAGAAGAGGCTGCAGTTGTTGCCCCGGTAGAGCAAGAGCGCCCGACTAAAGAAGGCTTTTTTGCCCGCCTGAAGCGCAGCCTGGTCAAAACCCGGCAAAACCTCGGTTCCGGTTTTATCAGCCTGTTCCGCGGCAAAAAAATTGATGACGAGCTGTTTGAAGAGCTGGAAGAGCAGTTGTTAATCGCCGACGTTGGCGTTGAAACCACCCAGCGCATTATCAACAGCCTGACGCAGCAGGCGAACCGTAAACAGTTGCGCGATGCCGAAGCGCTGTACGGCCTGCTGAAAACCGAAATGGCGGAGATCCTGCACAAGGTTGAAGCGCCACTGGATATGAGCGGCAAAATGCCGTTTGTTATTCTGATGGTCGGCGTCAACGGCGTGGGTAAAACCACGACCATCGGCAAGCTGGCGCGTCAGTACCAGGCGGAAGGCAAATCCGTCATGCTGGCAGCGGGCGATACGTTCCGCGCGGCGGCGGTTGAGCAGCTTCAGGTGTGGGGCGAACGCAACCATATTCCGGTGGTGGCGCAGCATACCGGCGCCGATTCCGCGTCGGTGATTTTCGATGCGATTCAGGCAGCCAAAGCGCGCGGTGTGGATGTGCTTATCGCCGATACCGCGGGTCGCTTGCAAAATAAAGCGCACCTGATGGAAGAGCTGAAAAAAATTACCCGCGTGATGAAGAAACTGGATGAAAATGCGCCGCACGAGGTGATGCTGACGATTGACGCCAGCACCGGCCAGAATGCGGTTAGCCAGACCAAACTGTTCCATGAGGCGGTCGGTCTGACCGGGATTACCCTGACTAAACTGGACGGTACCGCGAAGGGCGGCGTGATCTTCTCGGTCGCAGACCAGTTTGGCATCCCGATTCGCTTTATCGGTGTCGGAGAAGGCATCGATGATTTGCGGCCATTTAAGGCCGAAGATTTTATTGAGGCACTGTTTGCCCGAGAGGATTAACCAGGATGATTCGCTTTGAAGAGGTCAGTAAGGCTTATCTCGGCGGTCGGCAAGCGCTGCAAGGAGTAGATTTCCATCTGCATCCGGGCGAAATGGCGTTTCTGACCGGTCATTCCGGCGCAGGGAAAAGCACCCTGTTGAAGCTGATTTGCGGTATTGAACGTCCCAGCGCAGGCCATATCTGGTTCAGCGGCCACGATATTAGCCGCCTGAAACACAGCGAGGTGCCTTTTTTGCGCCGTCAGATTGGCATGATCTTTCAGGATCACCATCTGCTGATGGATCGCACCGTTTATGACAACGTGGCGATCCCGCTGATTATCGCTGGTGCCAGCGGCGAAGATATTCGCCGTCGCGTGTCGGCGGCGCTGGATAAAGTCGGCCTCCTCGACAAAGCGAAAAGTTTTCCTATTCAGCTTTCGGGCGGTGAACAGCAGCGTGTCGGCATCGCCCGCGCGGTGGTGAATAAACCCGCCGTATTACTGGCGGATGAACCGACCGGCAACCTGGATGATGCGCTGTCGGAAGATATTCTGCGTCTGTTTGAAGAGTTCAACCGCGTTGGCGTAACGGTGCTGATGGCCACGCATGATATGGGACTTATCGCCCGTCGCAATTATCGGGTTATGAGGCTCAGCAACGGAAGACTGCACGGAGGCGATCGTGGCTAATAAACGCAACAAGCGCGTACCGGCGCCGAAAACCAAACAGCCGTCAAAAAGCAAAGCGCTGAAGGGCGGCTGGCAGGAACAGTGGCGCTACGCCTGGCGCGGCACGCTGTCGGATATGTGGCGTCAGCCGCTGGCAACTTTGCTGACAGTGATGGTGATCGCCATCTCGCTGACGCTGCCCAGCGTCTGCTATATGGTGTGGAAAAACGTCAGCCAGGCGGCGGAACAATGGTATCCGGCGCCGCAGCTGACGCTTTATCTGTCAAAAACGCTGGACGATAACGCCGCCGAAAATGTAGTAGCAACGCTGAAAAAAGAACCAGGCGTGGCGAAAGTTAACTACCTGTCGCGGGAAGAGGCGTTGGGCGAGTTCCGTAACTGGTCAGGTTTCGGCGGCGCGCTGGATATGCTGGAGCAGAATCCGCTGCCAGCGGTGGTAATCATTACGCCAGAGCTGAATTTCCAGAACGAGAAAACCCTGCAAACGCTGCGCGACCGCGTACAGCATGTTGATGGCGTAGAAGATGTGCGCATGGACGACAGCTGGTTTGCGCGTCTGGCGGCGCTGACCGGGCTGGTGGGACAGGTGGCGACCATGATCGGCTTTCTGATGGTGGTTGCGGTGTTCCTGGTGATTGGCAACAGCGTGCGCCTCAGCATTTTTGCCCGTCGCGATACCATTAACGTTCAAAAACTGATTGGCGCAACCGACGGCTTTATTCTGCGTCCTTTCCTCTACGGCGGCGCATTATTGGGCTTCGGCGGCGCGGTGCTGTCACTGGTTTTATCTGAAATTCTGGTGTTTCGGCTGGAGTCGGTAGTGGCGCAGGTAGCGGCGGTATTCGGCACCACTTTCCGCCTGAGCGGGCTGTCGTGGGATGAAAGCCTGCTATTGCTGCTGCTGTCGGCAATGATTGGCTGGATTGCCGCCTGGTTGGCCACAGTACAACATTTACGTCGTTTTACGCCACAGTAACGAATTTTTGGTATAATCTTCCTCTGCTGCATGACACTTGTGCCGCAGAGGAAATCCTCCCGGATTTCTCTCCTGCTTGTCACAATCTTATCGTCCGTATCTTGTGTATAAAATATTCACGATGTAAATTGAACTTGTGGATAACTTCGGTCTCTAATAGAAGTAGCACAGATTGCTTTGGGGTTTCGTTGCCGGTTCCTGTACCCTGGTGAATCGCGCAAAAGGAAATCGTGCGGCAATAATAATTAATTATGTGAGGGTTTGAATGACCAAAGAAATGCACACTTTAGCTATTGCTCCTCTTGGTAACCTGGAGTCCTATATTCGGGCTGCCAATACCTGGCCGATGCTGACGGCAGAAGAGGAAAAAGCGCTGGCTGAACGGCTGCATTACCAGGGCGATCTGGATGCAGCTAAAACGCTGATCCTGTCTCACCTCCGCTTTGTTGTTCATATCGCTCGTAACTACGCGGGCTATGGCCTGCCGCAGGCGGATCTGATTCAGGAAGGTAATATCGGCCTGATGAAGGCGGTACGTCGCTTTAATCCTGAAGTCGGGGTTCGTCTGGTTTCGTTTGCCGTTCACTGGATCAAAGCTGAGATTCACGAATATGTGCTGCGTAACTGGCGCATCGTGAAAGTCGCGACCACGAAAGCACAGCGCAAGCTGTTCTTTAACCTGCGTAAAACCAAGCAGCGTCTGGGCTGGTTTAATCAGGATGAAGTCGAAATGGTGGCGCGTGAGCTGGGCGTGAGCAGCAAAGACGTGCGTGAAATGGAATCCCGTATGGCCGCGCAGGATATGACCTTTGACCTGACATCAGAAGATGAATCAGGCGAAGGTAAGAGCATGGCGCCGGTGCTGTATCTGCAGGATAAAACCTCTGATTTTGCCGACGGCATTGAAGAGGACAACTGGGAAAACCACGCGGCCGACAAACTGAGTGATGCGTTGCAGGGGCTGGATGAACGCAGCCAGCATATTATTCGCGCGCGCTGGCTGGACGACGACAACAAAACCACGCTGCAGGAGCTGGCCGATAAATATGGCGTCTCTGCCGAGCGTGTGCGTCAGCTGGAAAAAAACGCCATGAAGAAATTGCGTATGGCTATCGAAGCCTAAGGCTTGATGGCAATCAAGGGCGGCTCAACAGGCCGCCCTTTTTGTTGCCTGCTATACAGAACTTACCTTTCACTCTTTGTTATAAATCCAGCCGTCCGCCTGAGTGCGGAAACCACAGCTCTGCATAAAAGCGGCAATCACCTGCTGTTCACCCTTGCCGTCGTCGGCAATCCACCAGTGCGAAATCGATGAATTTTGCGCGATAACTTCTTCCACTAAATAGCGTCCGACGCCGCGTCGGCGCGTCACTTCTCTGACTTCCAGCCGGGTAAGTTCTCCCTGCGTGCCACGGATATTCAGCTTAACCGCCGCCAGTAAACGCTCATTAAAGCGCGCGGCATAAAGCCGGTGATTTTCACTCAGCGTGGCTTCCAGTTCGTCAAGGTTAACGTCCGGCCAGATTTTGCCGAGATCGATACGGTCCTGATCGCTTAGCTTTTGCAGTCGGATAATGGTCAGTTTCATGAAATTACCTGCGCGCTGATAAAAGGCATATTGTAGCGAAAATGTGCAGAAAGGAACGTGTAACATTTTCTGTACGAAAACAAAGCAATCTGTTTTTTGCCGTCGTGATAATCCGAGTAAACACTTATTACATGCCATGCAGCCAGCATAACACGCTGGCAAAGCGGCTAAATTCCCACCGTAACTGCCAGATGATTGTCCTGTGGTAAAGGGTAGATTTTGATTATCTCAGTTGATTTACAGCATAAAATTCCTGTTTAATAGACTGAAAAATAAAGCCTTATTAATAAAATTGGCGCGTATTTATTCCTAACTCGTTCACATTAAACAAGTTTTGTTCAATAAGCCGCCGAAAATAATCACAACGCAAATCACAACAGACACAACAGATGGGGAAGTTCGGATGAATATCAGTAAAGGTCGCTTAATGCTGGCAGGGTGTGTGGCTTTGGCAATGAGCCATGCCGCGCTGGCGGAAGATATTAAGGTTGCGATTGTCGGTGCCATGTCCGGCCCGGTAGCGCAGTATGGTGATATGCAGTTTACCGGCGCTACGCAGGCGATTGCCGACATTAACGCTAAAGGCGGCGTTAACGGCAATAAGCTGGTGGCGGTGAAATATGATGACGCCTGCGATCCTAAACAGGCGGTGGCAGTAGCTAACAAAGTCATCAACGAAGGTATTCGCTATGTTATCGGTCACCTCTGCTCCTCCTCCACGCAGCCCGCTTCTGATATTTATGAAGACGAAGGCGTACTGATGATTACGCCAGCGGCTACCGCTGCCGATCTGACTTCCCGCGGTTATCAACTGATTATGCGCACCACCGGCCTCGACTCCGATCAGGGCCCGACCGCTGCCAAATATATTCTCGATACCATCAAGCCGCAGCGTATTGCCATCGTGCATGACAAACAGCAGTACGGCGAAGGTCTGGCGCGCTCAGTGCAGGAGAGCCTGAAAAAAGCCAACGCGCCTATTGCGATGTTTGAAGGCATCACTGCCGGTGATAAAGATTTCTCCACGCTGGTGGCGCGTCTGAAGAAAGAGAATATCGATTTCGTTTACTTTGGTGGTTACTACCCGGAGATGGGACAGATTGTGCGCCAGGCGCGCGCGGCCGGTTTGAAAACGCAGTTTATGGGGCCGGAAGGCGTGGGCAACGCGTCCCTCTCTAACATTGCGGGCGCAGCTTCCGAAGGCATGCTGGTCACTCTGCCGAAGCGCTATGATCAGGTGCCAGCTAACCAGCCGATTGTCGATGCCATCAAAGCGAAAAAACTGGACGCCACCGGGCCGTTCGTCTGGACAACCTATGCTGCCTTACAGTCGCTGGTGGCTGGCATGGAGCGCAGCAAAAGCGAAGAGCCTGCAGATATTGCCAAAAACCTGAAAGAAGGCCAGCCGGTTCCTACCGTTATGGGCGACCTAAGCTGGGATCAGAAAGGCGATCTGAAAGGGTTTGAGTTCGGCGTATTCAAATGGCACGCCGACGGCACGTCAACCGCAGTGAAATAAACCACGATTTTAGAATACGGATCGTTTGGGGTCAGGTACGCCTGACCCCTGTTCTATCCTGCACTACGTGAAGACGGACGTTTTTTTGCTGTTGGCGGTGCCCGCGCAGCTTTGTTGGGGTTTATCTTATGTCCGAGCAGTTTCTCTATTTTATTCAGCAGTTGCTTAACGGCGTGACCTTAGGCAGCACTTACGCGCTGATTGCCATCGGTTACACCATGGTTTACGGCATTATCGGCATGATCAACTTCGCACATGGCGAAGTGTATATGATCGGCAGCTATGTCTCTTTTATCGTTATCGCCGCGCTGATGATGGTCGGCATCGACGTTAGCTGGGTGTTAATCGGCGCCGGTTTCCTTGCCGCCATTGTCATTGCCAGCGCCTACGGCTGGAGCATCGAGCGCGTCGCCTATAAGCCGGTACGCTCTTCTAAACGCCTGATTGCACTGATTTCCGCCATCGGCATGTCCATTTTCCTGCAAAACTACGTCAGCCTGACGCAGGGCTCGCGCGATCTCGCGCTGCCGGGCCTGGTCAGCGGCCAGCTTACGCTGGGCGAAAGCAACGGTTTTGCCGCTACCATCAGCACCATGCAGGTGGTGATCTGGCTGGTAACCTTCCTCGCGATGCTGGCGTTAACGCTGTTTATCCGTTATTCGCGCATGGGCCGCGCCTGCCGCGCCTGCGCCGAAGATTTAAAAATGGCCAGCCTGTTGGGGATTAACACCGATCGGGTGATTTCCCTGACCTTTGTTATTGGCGCTGCGATGGCGGCGGTCGCGGGCGTGCTGTTGGGGCAGTTCTACGGCGTGATCAATCCTTACATTGGTTTTATGGCGGGCATGAAAGCCTTTACCGCGGCGGTATTGGGCGGCATCGGCAGCATCCCCGGCGCAATGCTGGGCGGTCTGGTGTTGGGCATTGCCGAAGCGCTGACCTCCGCTTATCTCAGTACCGAATATAAAGATGTGGTCTCTTTTGCACTGCTGATTGTGGTGCTGCTGGTTATGCCTACGGGTATCCTCGGCCGGCCGGAGGTAGAAAAAGTATGAAGCCCGTTCATTTTGTTAATGCCATCATTTCGGCATTGATGCTGTTAATTCTCGCCGCCTTTTTTATGGGGATGCGCCTTAATCTCGACGGTACGCGGTTAGTAGTCAATAACGCCGGCAGCGTGCGCTGGAACTGGATTGCCGCGGGTTGCGCGGTGGTCTTTATCTTTCAGCTGCTGCGCCCATTATTAGGGCGCAGCCTGAAGCGTAGCGGTCACGGCGGCTTCGTGCTGCCGAGCTTTGACGGCAGCACGCCAAAGCAGAAGCTGCTGGTACTGGCGCTGATCGTGGCAGCGGTAATTTGGCCGTTTATCGTCTCACGCGGCACGGTGGATATTGCCACCCTGACGCTGATTTACGTGATGCTCGGTTTGGGTCTGAACGTGGTGGTAGGGCTTTCCGGCCTGCTGGTGCTGGGCTACGGCGGTTTCTACGCCATCGGCGCTTACACCTTTGCGCTGCTGAATCACTACTATGGCCTGGGATTCTGGCAATGTTTGCCGTTAGCCGGTCTGGTTTCGGCGCTGTTTGGCCTGCTGCTGGGCTTTCCGGTACTGCGTCTGCGTGGGGATTACCTGGCGATTGTGACGCTCGGCTTCGGGGAAATCGTACGTATTCTGCTGCTCAACAACACCGCCATTACCGGCGGCCCAAACGGCATCAGCCAGATCCCGAAACCGACCTTTTTCGGTCTGGAGTTTAACCGCAGCCCGCGCGACGGCGGCTGGGATACGTTCCATCACTTCTTTAACCTGAAATACGATCCCAGCGACCGCATCATTTTTCTCTATCTGGTTGCGCTGCTGCTGGTGGTATTAACGCTGTTTGTTATCAACCGCCTGCTGCGTATGCCGCTGGGCCGCGCCTGGGAAGCGCTGCGTGAAGATGAGATCGCCTGCCGCTCGCTGGGCCTGAGCCCAACGCGCATCAAGCTGACCGCCTTTACCATCAGCGCTGCCTTCGCCGGTTTCGCTGGCAGCCTGTTCGCCGCGCGTCAGGGCTTTATCAGCCCGGAATCCTTTACCTTCGCCGAATCCGCCTTTGTGCTGGCGATTGTGGTACTGGGCGGCATGGGTTCGCAGTTTGCGGTGATTCTGGCGGCGATTTTGCTGGTGGTTTCGCGCGAGCTGATGCGCGATTTAAATGAGTACAGCATGTTAGTGCTGGGCGCGCTGATGGTGCTGATGATGATTTGGCGTCCGCAGGGATTATTGCCGATGCAGCGTCCGCATCTGAAGCTGAAGCGTGATGAACAGGGAGAGCAGGTATGAGTCAGCCTTTGTTAACGGTTGAAGGCCTGATGATGCGTTTCGGCGGCCTGCTGGCGGTGAATAACGTGGCGCTGGAGCTGCGTCCGCAGGAAATCGTATCGTTAATCGGCCCGAACGGCGCCGGGAAAACCACGGTCTTTAACTGCCTGACTGGTTTTTACAAGCCGACCGGCGGATCGATTAAGCTGCGCGACCGCCAGCTGGCGGGGCTACCGGGCCAGCAAATTGCGCGTATGGGTATTGTACGTACCTTTCAGCATGTGCGCCTGTTCCGCGAAATGACAGTGATTGAAAACCTGCTGGTCGCCCAGCATCAGCATCTGAAAAGCGGCGTTTTTTCCGGTCTGCTGAAAACGCCTGCTTTCCGCCGCAGCGAAAGCGACGCGCTGGATCAGGCTGCGAACTGGCTGCGACGCGTTGGGCTGCTGGAGATGGCGAACCGGCAGGCGGGCAACCTCGCCTACGGTCAGCAGCGTCGGCTGGAGATTGCGCGCTGCATGGTGACGCGCCCGGAAATTCTGATGCTGGATGAACCGGCAGCGGGCCTTAACCCGAAAGAGACGCATGAGCTGGATGAATTAATTGCCGAACTGCGCGGCGAACATAAAGTATCGGTACTGCTGATTGAGCATGATATGAAGCTGGTAATGGGGATTTCCGATCGTATTTACGTCGTTAACCAGGGAACGCCGCTGGCAAACGGCACGCCGGAAGAGATACGTAACAACCCGGACGTGATCCGTGCATATTTAGGTGAGGCATAAAATGGCGAATCCGATGTTAACGCTTAGCAAGGTCAGCGCGCACTACGGCAAGATTCAGGCGCTGCATCAGGTTAGCCTGCATATCAATCAGGGCGAAATCGTCACGCTGATTGGTGCCAACGGCGCGGGAAAAACCACGCTGCTCGGCACGCTGTGCGGCGATCCGCGTGCAACTGAAGGCGTCATTACTTTCGATGGCAAAACCATTACCGACTGGCAAACGGCGCGCATTATGCGCGAGGCGATTGCCATCGTGCCGGAAGGGCGGCGGGTTTTCTCACGCATGACGGTGGAGGAGAACCTGGCGATGGGCGGCTTCTTCGCCAGCCGCCAGCAATATCAACAGCGTATTGAGCGGGTATACGATCTGTTCCCGCGCCTCCATGAGCGCCGCATTCAACGTGCGGGCACCATGTCGGGCGGTGAGCAGCAGATGCTGGCGATTGGCCGCGCACTGATGAGCCAGCCGCGCCTGCTGCTGTTGGACGAACCTTCTCTGGGACTGGCGCCGATAATCATCCAGCAGATCTTCGACACCATCGAACAGCTGCGTCAGGAAGGCATGACCATCTTCCTGGTCGAGCAAAACGCCAACCAGGCGCTGAAGCTGGCCGATCGCGGCTACGTGCTGGAAAACGGCCACGTCGTGCTGGAGGACAGCGGCGACGCGCTACTGGCCAACGAAGCGGTACGCAGCGCCTACCTCGGCGCCTAGCCATCGGGAAGAAAGCAGACGGCACTCAAAGCCCAGGGCAATCGTCAACTGATAACACCAGAGCCTTGGGTAAGCGTCTACAGACACCCAAAGCCTGAAGCGAGACAGGCCCCGGCCAAGAGTAAAGCGTCCCGCGCCATGGGAGGCGCGGGCCGTGCCCGTCATGGATGACGGCAGTTGCGTCTTTACGGAAGGCCGGGGCCTTTCTCGCAGACATCGCCCATACAGACGACACCTCACAGCAGCCGTCCTCGTTGAGGCTGTTGCCAGGAATCCACCTGCGCTCCTCACTCCAAAAACCATTGCAACCTCGCCGTCATCTTTCCGTCATTTAACGGTTATCTCTCCGTCATTTTCCCGTGTCATGTTACTTCGCGAACAAAAAAAGCGTGATTTCGCGCATACCTACAATGTGACAGGAAAATGCTATGTCCTCATTCTCGTTTCGTCATACCGCTCTCAGCATGGCGCTGGGGCTGGCACTGAGCGGCAACGCCCTGGCCGCGACGGAAATCCCGTTCTGGCACTCCATGGAAGGTGAATTAGGCAAAGAAGTTGACTCTTTGGCACAACGTTTTAACCAGGCCCACCCCGATTACAAAATCGTCCCGGTTTATAAAGGCAACTACGAGCAAAGCCTGGCGGCAGGCATCGCCGCCGTGCGTACCGGCAAAGCGCCCGCGATCCTGCAGGTATACGAAGTCGGCACCGCCACCATGATGGCCTCAAAAGCGATTAAACCGGTCTATCAGGTCTTTACCGACGCTGGCATCAAATTCGATGAATCACAGTTTGTGCCGACCGTCTCCGGCTACTACACCGATGCGAAAAGCGGCCACCTGCTGTCCCAGCCGTTTAACAGCTCCACGCCGGTTCTCTATTACAACAAAGACGCCTTCAAAAAAGCCGGACTCGATCCTGAACAGCCGCCAAAAACCTGGCAACAGCTGGCAAAAGATACCGAAGCGCTGCGCAAAGCGGGCATGAAATGCGGCTACGCCAGCGGCTGGCAGGGCTGGATCCAGATTGAAAACTTCAGCGCCTGGCACGGCCTGCCGGTTGCCACCGAAAACAACGGCTTTGGCGGCACCAGCGCCGAACTGATTTTCAACAAGCCAGAACAGGTACGCCACATCGCCATGCTGGAAGAGATGAACAAGAAAGGGGACTTCACCTACTTTGGCCGTAAAGATGAATCCACCGAGAAGTTCTATAACGGCGACTGCGCCATCACCACCGCTTCATCGGGATCGCTGGCGGACATTCGTCAACACGCTAAATTTAACTACGGCGTCGGCATGATGCCGTATGACGAAACCGTATCGAACGCGCCGCAGAACGCCATTATCGGCGGCGCCAGCCTGTGGGTCATGCAGGGCAAAGACAACCCGACCTATAAAGGCGTGGCGGAATTCCTGCAATTCCTGACCCAGCCGGAAATCGCTGCCGAATGGCATCAAAAAACCGGCTATCTGCCGATTACCAAAGCGGCTTACGAGCTGACGCGCCAGCAGGGTTTCTATGACCAAAACCCAGGCGCCGACATCGCCACGCGCCAGATGCTGAACAAACCGCCGCTGCCTTACACCAAAGGCCTGCGCCTCGGCAACATGCCGCAAATCCGCACCATCGTTGATGAAGAACTGGAAAGCGTCTGGAACGGCAGCAAAACGCCGCAGGCCGCGCTTGACTCCGCCGTGCAACGCGGCAACGTACTGCTGCGTCGCTTTGAACAGCAGGTGAAATAACGCAAAACCGGGCTGCGTTGGCAGCCCGGTCTCCTGCGCCGCACCGGTTTATCGATCTGTTATGGAATCACCGCATGTCGAGTTCTCGTCCCGTTTTCCAGTCGCGCTGGCTGCCCTGGGTACTGGTTTTTCCGCAGCTGCTTATTACGCTGATCTTCTTTATCTGGCCCGCCGGAGAAGCGCTCTGGTACTCCGTCCAGAGCGTCGATCCCTTTGGCTTTTCCAGCACCTTTGTCGGGCTGGAAAATTTTAGCCGCCTGCTGGATGATGATTACTATCTTCAGTCCTTCTGGACCACGCTGATCTTCAGCGCGCTGGTCACCGGCTGCGGGCTGGTTATCTCGCTGCTGTTTGCCGCGCTGATCGATTATGTGCTGCGCCTGAAACGCTTCTATCAAACGCTGTTGTTGCTGCCTTATGCGGTCGCGCCTGCCATTGCCGCCGTGCTGTGGATGTTTTTATTTAATCCCGGCATCGGCCTGATCGCCCATTTCCTGCAAAGCATCGGCTACAGCTGGAACCACGCGCAAAGCAGCGGACAGGCGATGTTCCTGGTCGTGCTGGCCTCGGTATGGCAACAGATAAGCTATAACTTCCTGTTTTTCTTCGCCGCGCTACAGTCGATCCCGCGCTCGCTGGTCGAAGCGGCCGCTATCGACGGCGCCGGACCGGTGCGCCGTTTCTTCCATCTCTCGCTGCCGCTGATAGCACCGGTTAGTTTCTTCCTGCTGGTGGTTAACCTGGTTTACGCCTTTTTCGACACCTTTCCGGTGATTGACGCCGCCACTCAGGGCGGGCCGGTACAGGCGACTACCACCTTGATTTATAAAATCTACCGCGAAGGCTTTGCCGGACTGGATCTCTCCTCATCGGCGGCGCAGTCGGTGGTGCTGATGTTTTTAGTCATCGTCTTAACGATTATTCAGTTCCGCTACGTCGAGCGTAAGGTGCGTTACCAATGATTGAAAACCGTCGCGGGCTGGATATTTTCAGCCACGTTATGCTGATACTGGGCATCCTGACCATTCTGTTTCCGCTTTGGGTCGCTTTTGTCGCCGCCACGCTGGATAACCAGCAAATTTTTCAGGTGCCGATGACGCTGATCCCTGGCACCCAGTTATGGCACAACCTGCGTGAAATCTGGCTGCACGGCGTAAGCAGCAACAGCGCGCCGATGAGCGTGCTGCTACTTAACAGTACGCTGATGGCGCTGGGCATCACCGTCGGCAAAATTACCGTTTCGATGCTCTCCGCCTTCGCGCTGGTCTGGTTTCGCTTTCCGCTACGCAATCTGGTGTTCTGGATGATTTTTATCACCCTGATGTTGCCGGTCGAGGTACGCATTTTCCCGACGGTTGAAGTAGTGGCTAATCTCCAGCTACTCGACAGCTATAGCGGCCTGACGCTGCCGCTGATGGCGTCCGCCACCGCGACCTTTCTGTTTCGTCAGTTCTTTATGTCGCTGCCGGATGAGCTGCTGGAGGCGGCGCGCATCGACGGCGCCGGGCCGATGCGCTTCTTCCGCGACATTGTGTTGCCGCTGTCGCGTACTAATCTGGCGGCGCTGTTCGTCATCACCTTTATCTACGGCTGGAACCAGTATCTCTGGCCGATTCTGATCACCAGCGAAACCCGTATGGGCACGGCGGTGGCGGGCATCCGCAGCATGATTTCATCCGGCGAAGGCACCACGCAATGGAACCTGGTGATGGCGGCAATGCTGCTGACGCTGATTCCGCCGGTCGTGGTGGTGATGGTGATGCAACGGGCCTTTGTTCGTGGTTTGGTTGAGAGCGAGAAATAAATTATGGCAGCAGTAACCCTTCAGGCCGTCACCAAATCCTACGACGGCAAACAGCAGATTATTCAGCCACTCGACGTGGTGATCGGCGACGGTGAGTTTATGGTGATGGTCGGGCCGTCCGGCTGCGGCAAATCGACGCTGCTGCGCATGGTTGCCGGGCTGGAACGCGTCACCAGCGGCGATATTTATATTGATACGCGGCGCGTCACGGAGCTGGAGCCGAAAGATCGCGGCATTGCAATGGTCTTTCAAAACTACGCACTTTATCCACATATGACGGTGGAAGAGAACATGGCGTACGGCCTGAAAATCCGCGGCATGGGCAAAACGTTAATCCGCCAGCGCGTGCTGGAGGCGGCGCGCAGCCTGGAACTGGATGCGCTGCTGAAAAGACGTCCGCGCGAGCTATCGGGCGGCCAGCGTCAGCGGGTGGCGATGGGACGCGCTATCGTACGCGAACCGGCGGTATTTCTGTTTGATGAGCCGTTATCCAACCTTGATGCGCGCCTGCGCGTACAGATGCGGTTGGAGCTACAGCTGTTGCATCGCCGGTTACGCACCACCAGCCTGTACGTCACGCACGATCAGGTTGAGGCGATGACGCTGGCGCAGCGCGTGATGGTAATGAATAAAGGTATTGTCGAGCAGGTCGGCACGCCGGTTGAGGTGTACGAACGTCCGGCAACACGCTTCGTCGCCAGCTTTATCGGCGCGCCGGCGATGAACTTGCTGGAGGGCCATTTCAGTCGCGACGGTAATGCCTTTGCGCTGGGCGATAATCTGGCGCTGCCGCTGGTTGAGTCAAAACATCAATGGGCGAATCAGGCAGCGACGCTGGGCATTCGCCCGGAACATATTCGCCTCGGCAGCCGGGAAAACGGCGGTATTCCATTGATTATCGAAACGCTGGAGATCCTCGGCGCGGATAATCTGGCGCACGGCAAGTGGGGTGACCAGCGGGTTGTGGTACGCTTGCCGCATCTTGAGCGTCCCGTGCCGGGCAGCACGCTGTGGCTGCATCTGCCCGCCGAGGCGCTGCACTTTTTCTCAGCTAAACACGGAGCCCGTCTGGAATGAATAAAGCCTGGCCCTATCCACATATTGTGGCCCATCGCGGCGGCGGCAAGCTGGCGCCGGAAAACACCCTGGCGGCGATCGATACCGGCGCGCGCTACGGGCATACCATGATCGAGTTCGACGCCAAGCTGTCGCAGGATGAGCAGATTTTCCTGCTGCACGATGACACGCTTGACCGCACCAGCAACGGCTGGGGCATTGCGGGCGAGCTGCCGTGGGAAAAGCTGGCGCAGCTGGATGCTGGCGGCTGGTTCGGCAGGGCGTTTGAAAATGAGCGGCTGCCGTTGTTGCAGGCGGTAGCGGCGCGCTGTCGTCAGCATAACCTGATGGCGAATATTGAAATTAAGCCCACAACCGGACAGGAAGCGCCGACCGGGAAGGCGATAGCGCTGGCGGCGCGTGAACTCTGGCAGGACCAGTCGCCGCCGCTGCTTTCATCCTTCTCTTTTATCGCGCTGGAAGCGGCAATGCAGGCGGCGCCCGAACTGCCGCGCGGGCTGCTGCTGGATGAGTGGCAGGATGACTGGCAGGCGCTGACCAACGCGCTGGACTGCGTGTCGATTCATCTGAACCATCGCCTGCTGGATGCGGAACGCACCGCGGAGATCAAACGGGCCGGGCTAAAAATTCTGGTTTATACCGTGAATCAGCCAGCGCGCGCTCGCACGCTGCTAGAGTGGGGCGTGGATGCGATCTGTACCGATCGCATCGATATTATCGGGCCTGATTTTTAAGGCTTACTGCGTATTGTTTTGATAAACCGGCGGCGGCGTATTGCTGCCGGGCTGTGACTGCTGAACGCGCTGCTGCGCTGTTCTTGCATCCGGCGCTGCATCTGTTGGCAATGGACACTATGAATGTTGGTTTATGCCATCAGGCGCAGGGATTGTTTGAGCTTGCCGGTAAAAAAAGATCAGTGACGGATCTGCGCCAGCTCATCTTCAGTCAGGCCGGTCATTTTCATCACAGTATTGCGATCGATGCCGTTCTCCAGCATGGTACGGGCAACTTCCAGTTTAGCTTCCAGCCTGCCTTCATTGCGACCTTCCTGTCTGCCGAGCTGGATGCCCTTCTCAATTCCTTTTTGTTCAAGCTGTTGTGCGATGGTCATGAGGGCGTCTCCGTGTTGCGGCACACGCTGTGCCAGTTCGCGTACAAAGGCTTCGGAGTCAGCGGACTCCCCCGCCTGTATCAGATAGTGTATCAGCGCCACTATCTGTGGTGAAGAAAGATAATCCGCCATCAGCAGCGTAGCCAGTCGATCCGTCAAAGTGGCGATGTCGCGCTGGTGAATATGCTTCTGCAATAGCGTCAGCGCCGCCATACGGCGATGGCCCATAATCTCGTCATCGGGTATCACCGTCACATCAACCAGCGGGAGCGCATTGCTGTAGAGTTTACCTGCCAACTCCGGGTTATCAAACTCATCCAGCCACCGTGTGGAATAGGGATAAGGGCTGCGTCTGCCCGTATAGAACAGCACCGGTATCACCAACGGCAGCTTTTTATGTCCTGCTTCCAGGTGGCGTTGCATGGCGGCTACCGCATAACGAATCAGGCGAAACGCCATATGTTTGTCTGGCGTGGACTG
This sequence comes from Mixta sp. Marseille-Q2659, assembly GCF_940807255.1. Lineage (GTDB taxonomy): Bacteria > Pseudomonadota > Gammaproteobacteria > Enterobacterales > Enterobacteriaceae > Mixta. The sequence continues at coordinate 321,667 of NZ_CALNWY010000001.1, forward strand.
ATGTTCTATCAAAACATGAACGTAACCGTCACCGGTGGTAGTTTTCAGGCTGTAAAGCACATCGCTGAAGTACTGCCGCAGGTCATCTTCCACAAAAGAGCCTGATTCCAGCTTCAACGTAGTGAGATCGCAAATAGCGCGTAATTCTGGCGGGAGGTGCAGCTCCATAAAATCACGGGCGATTTCCGGCTGAGTAAGAAATTGTCGGAAGGTGGCATCGTGGGGCGTGGGTGTGCGGTTTATCTTCTTCATTATCAGTCCCTGATGCTGAAAATAATCCGTGAATATTATCACTGTCAGGTGAACAGAACCGTGAAATACGCGGCTTTTCCCTGAAGGCATTTTTAAACGTGAGTAATGTATTAGGTTCCACTAACGAAGCGAAAAGCCGGGTGTGACGCAGAATTTCTGATAACCAGCGGTTCTGGTCACTACAATCCGGCTTATGACAGCGCGTTACTGCGTATTGTTTTGATAAACCGGCGGCGGCGTATTGCTGCCGGGCTGAGACTGCTGAACGCGCTGCTGCGTGCTGTTGCGCTGCTCCTGCATCCGGCGCTGCATCTGCTGCGTTTGTTGCTGCTGATCCTGACGCAGCTTGTTCTGTTGCTGCTGCTGTCGCGTCTGCATTTGATTTTGCAGGCGCTGCTGGCTGGGATTGTAGCCTGGCTGGTTAGGATTGCTGTTGTTGTTCAACATATTGGCCATGCCGCTAAGCGGTAGCAGGGCGATAAAAACCATTAATAACTTTTTCACTGTTCATTCTCCTTCAATGGCAACGCTGCGGTGACGACGCCGGAGCGGCATCGCTCTCTGTTGCCCTATCTAAGTTTAACTCACCCGACGCGTTCGGCCTGTCAACGGACGCTAATTTGCGTTAACACTCGCTTTTTATCGTTATTTTGTGCAAGTTTAGAAAAAGTAAACACAATGTAAACAACAATAAAGCGGGTGATGATATGCAGAAAAAAGTGAAGGGATGGCAGTTAACCGCTGCGTTGCTGACGCTGTTGTGGGGCGGTTCGGCGTCGGCACTGGTACAGAACGCGCCGCCGGTTTCCTATGGCATCGAGGCGGATACGTTCCATCCGGTAAGGGCGAAGCAGGGCATGGTGGCTTCCGTGGACGCGACGGCCACCCAGGTCGGCGTAGATATTCTGCGTCAGGGTGGCAATGCGGTGGATGCCGCCGTGGCAGTAGGTTTTGCGCTGGCAGTGACCCATCCACAGGCGGGCAATCTGGGCGGCGGCGGCTTTATGCTGCTGCGTACGGCTTCCGGGCGTACCACCGCCATCGACTTCCGTGAAATCGCGCCCGCGCGCGCCAGCCGGGATATGTTCCTGGATAAACAGGGCAATGCCGACAGCAAGTTATCCCTCACTTCGCCGCTGGCTTCCGGCACGCCCGGCACGGTAGCGGGCTTTGCGCTGGCGGCGCAGAAATACGGTACCCTGCCGCTGAGTAAACTGGTGCAGCCTGCGGTTGAGCTGGCGCGGAAAGGAATTATCGTCAACGATGCGCTGGCGGATGATTTAAATACCTACGGCAAAGAGGTGCTGCTTTCACACGACAACAGCAAAGCGATTTTCTTCAAACCAGACGGCACGCCTTATCAAAAGGGGGAACGGCTGGTACAGGCAAACCTGGCGCACAGCTTGTCGCTGATTGCGCGTCAGGGCGCCGATGCGTTCTACAAGGGTGAAATCGCTGACCAGATTGCGGCAGAAATGGCACAGCACGGCGGCCTGATTAACAAAGCGGACCTGGCAGCCTATCGCGCAGTAGAGCGTCAGCCGATCGGCGGCAACTATCGCGGCTATGAGGTCTTTTCCATGCCGCCGCCATCCTCCGGCGGTATTCATATCGTGCAGATCCTGAATATCCTTGAAAATTTCGACCTGGCAAAAATGGGCTTCGGCAGTGCCGATGCGATGCAGGTAATCGCTGAAGCGGAGAAATATGCCTACGCCGATCGCTCGGAATATCTTGGCGATCCCGATTTTGTGAAAGTGCCCTGGCAGGCACTGACCAGCAAAGCCTACGCGAAATCGCTGGCTCAACAAATCGACCTGGCGCAAGCGCGTCCTTCCGATCGCATCAAGCCGGGCAAGTTGGCGCCATATGAAAGCAATCAAACCACGCACTTCTCGGTGGTGGATAAAGCAGGCAATGCAGTCGCGGTAACCTATACGCTGAACACCAACTTCGGCAGCGGCATCGTCGCGGGCAGCAGCGGTATCTTGCTGAACAACGAAATGGATGATTTCTCCGCCCGTCCCGGCACGCCAAATGTCTACGGCCTGGTTGGCGGCGAAGCGAACGCCGTGCAGCCTGGCAAGCGTCCGCTCTCGTCAATGTCGCCAACAATTGTAGTGAAAGATGGCAAGACCTGGCTGATTACCGGCAGCCCGGGCGGCAGCCGTATAATTACTACCGTGCTACAAATGGTAATTAACAGTATCGATTTTGGGATGAACGTCGCCGAAGCGACAAATGCGCCGCGTTTTCACCATCAGTGGCTGCCGGATGAACTGCGCGTTGAGAAAGGTTTCAGTCCCGATACGCTGAAACTGCTTAGCGCCAAAGGGCAGAACGTCAAAGTCTTACCGGCCATGGGTAGCACGCAAAGCATTATGATCGGGCCGGACGGCACGCTGTACGGCGCCTCCGATCCACGCACGGTAGATGATCTTACCGCCGGATATTAAACCTCGAGCCGTGTCGGAGGCGCTATGCTGACACGGCTTATCTGCATGAAATAACGGTTGTCTCTCGCAATACCGATGCCTTTGCTGATCTGCGCATGCGCGTACTCAATCTCCGGCAAGCGAAGTGGCGTCCTTTAAGGCTCTACGCAGCCGCGCCATATAATAAATGTCCACCATCTCGCCTGCGCGCAGCGCATAGTGAGATGCCGTACCCTCAATGACAAAGCCAAATTTTTTATACAGCCCCACTGCCGCTTTATTATCGGTATAAACCGTCAGCTCAATACGTTCCACGTTCAGCCAGCCATCGCATAACGCGATCATGGCACGCATCAGCGCCTGCGCAACGCCTTTACCGCGCTGCCTGGCAACAACGCCCAGGCCAAAGCTGGCGCTGTGGCGTCGACGCGGCGACTGACTCACTTCCAGCGTTAAATTTCCGGCCACCTGATTATCAATGCAGGCCACCAGCTGATACTGACCCGGCTGCGGGTGGGCAATGCGATCCTGCCAGCTCTGCAATGAAGGCCAGGGAATCTGCAACGTATCGCTAAAGGTGCTTTCCTGCGCATAGATCTGTTGCAGCGCGCGGGCATCCTGCGGTTCAACATGTCGGATGATAATTTCGCTCATGTTATATTCCTGTTATAAAAGGGCTTTGTCGTTAACATTCAGCGGAATCCGCTAAAAAATCAATTAATTTCCCGTCTGGGGGTTTACAGACGAGAATGATAATGATTATTATTGTCATGCACTCCAGCGAGGCCGGCATCGGTTTCCTGCGAAGGCACGACATTGCTCACATTGCTTCCAGTATTTCTTAGCCAGCCCGGGTGCTGGCTTTTTTTTATCCTGCATTTTTCCTCAAACCTTATTGCCTGCATAAACCGTTCACTTTTTTTGAACAGAGGCGTGAAGTTTTTCAGCTATCATTCGCATCGCTCCGGCCCCAGACTACAAAAAAACATTGAGGAGCATTGAACATGATTTATGTACGCAACGCACAAGAGCGCGGACATGCTAACCACGGCTGGCTCGATAGCTGGCACACTTTCTCCTTCGCGAATTATTACGATGTCAACTTTATGGGCTTCTCGGCGCTGCGGGTGATTAACGAAGATGTGATCGCCGGTGGCCAGGGTTTTGGCACGCACCCGCATAAAGATATGGAAATTCTGACCTACGTGCTTTCTGGCACCGTGGAGCATCAGGACAGCATGGGTAATAAAGAACAGATCCCGGCGGGCGAATTCCAGATCATGAGCGCCGGTACCGGCGTGCGTCACTCGGAATATAACGCCAGCAGCAGCGAGCCGCTGCATCTTTATCAGATCTGGATTATTCCTGAAAAAACCGGCATCGAGCCGCGTTACGACCAGCGCCGTTTTGCCGATGTACAGGGCCGCCAGCTGATTCTGTCGCCGGATGCGCGCGACGGTTCGCTGAAGGTTTACCAGGATATGACGCTGTCGCGCTGGGTGCTGAAAGCGGGTGAGAGCGACAGCATTACGCTGGATCCGACGCGCCGCATCTGGATTCAGGTGGTTAAAGGTGACGTGCAGGTTAATGACCAGCCGGTCTCCACTAGCGATGCGCTGGCCATTTGGGAAGAAAGCGCGCTGACGCTGCAGGCCAGCAGCGATGCGGAAATCCTGCTGTTCGATCTGCCGCCGGTATAATGCTGGCTCAGGCTGCCGTCGGGGAAAACGCCCCACGGCAGCTTTTTTTTATCCGCTTATCATCAATGCGCCGACGGCATCTGGCCCGGCGCGCTTTCCCTACTCGTTACCACACCGCTTTTTTTGTAAACTCACTGTCATCTCCCTCTGGCCTGCGAATGATAATGAAGAAAAAAAGACCCGTCCTTCAGGATGTTGCCGACCGTGTCGGCGTGACGAAAATGACCGTCAGCCGCTATCTCCGTAATCCGCAGCAGGTCTCCGCCGCGTTAGGCGCGCAAATCGCCGTGGTGCTGGATGAGCTGGGCTACATTCCTAATCGCGCGCCCGATATGCTTTCGAACGCTACCAGCCGCGCGATTGGCGTGCTGCTGCCTTCGCTGACCAACCAGGTATTTGCCGATGTGCTGCGCGGTATCGAAACCGTTACCGACGCGGCGGGCTATCAAACGCTGGTTGGTCACTTCGGCTATAACCCGGAAAAAGAGGAGCTACAGCTGCGTTCGCTGCTGGGCTGGAATATCGACGGGCTGATCCTTACCGAGCGTACCCATACGCCAGCCAGCCTGCGCATGATCGAAACCGCCGGTATTCCGGTGATTGAAATGATGGACAGCGTATCCCCCTGTCTGGATATGGCGGTGGGCTTCGACAACGTCGAGGCGGCGCGGCAGATGACGCAGGCCATTCTGGCGAAAGGGCATCGACACACCGTTTATCTTGGCGCGCGCCTTGATGAGCGCACGCTGCAAAAGCAGAAAGGCTACGAACTGGCGATGCGCGAAGCGGGGCTGGTGCCGCGCAGCGTGATGATGGAGGAAGCCTCTTCCTTCAGCGCGGGCGCCATGCTGTTGTGCGAAGCGCGTCGGCGTTATCCGCAAACTGACAGCCTGTTCTGCACCAATGACGATCTGGCGATTGGTGCTATGTTTGAATGTCAACGCCTGGGATTACGCGTCCCGCAGCAGATGGCGATTGCCGGTTTCCACGGGCACGATATTGCTCACGTGGTGACGCCGCGTCTGGCGACGGTGTTAACGCCGCGTGAACGGATGGGAAGCGAGGCGGCCGCGCTGCTGCTGGCGCGTATTGGCGGTGATACCAGCGTGCATCAGCCTGTTGATGTCGGTTTTGACATCGAGGAAGGGGAGAGCATCTGAATCTGATGTTTTTTTGAACCTGCTCACACTTCCAGGCTTTTCCTGGCAGACAGGTTGCGCTGATGAACGCAGGTACCGAGAATGGGTGCGCTAATGTTATCGGTAACATTAGCATTTCATCTGCCGGAGCAAATAACAATGCAAAATCAGTCGCCGTCACATCACGTCTTTATTTTGATGGGCGTATCAGGCAGCGGTAAATCTGCCGTTGCCTATGAAGTCTCGCATCAGCTGAAAACCGCGTTTCTCGACGGCGATTTTCTGCATCCACGCGCCAATATCGAAAAGATGGCCGAAGGCCACCCGCTGAATGATGAAGATCGCCGCCCCTGGCTACAAGCGGTTAACGATGCGGCATTTGCTATGCAGCGCACGCAGGCCATATCGATCATCGTCTGTTCCGCCCTGAAAAAAAGCTACCGCGACATCTTGCGCCAGGGTAACGACAACCTCTCCTTTATCTATCTGAAAGGCGATTTTGAAACAATCGAAGGTCGCCTGAAGGCGCGCAAAGGTCATTTCTTTAAGCCGCAAATGCTGGTTTCACAGTTCGCTACGCTGGAAGAGCCGGGCAGCGATGAAAGTGATGTGCTGGTGGTGGATATTAATCATTCCCTGCCAGAAGTCGTTGCCGCCACTATCGCTACCGTTGAGGGTGCGATCAAAAAGGACTAGTTGTTTCTGATGAGTACCGCAACCCTGGTTTTAACTGCAGCAGGCTCGGTTTTACTGCTGCTGTTTCTGGTGATGAAGGCGCGTATGCACGCCTTTGTTGCCCTGATATTAGTGTCGTTTGGCGCCGGTCTGTTTTCTGGCATGCCGCTGGATAAAATCGCGGAAACCATGCAGAAGGGCATGGGCGGCACGCTCGGCTTTTTAGCCGTGGTGGTGGCGCTGGGCGCGATGTTCGGCAAAATCCTTCATGAGACCGGCGCGGTCGATCAAATTGCCGTTCGGATGCTGAAATCTTTCGGCGAAAGCCGGGCGCATTATGCGATGGGCATTGCCGGTCTGATCTGCGCGCTGCCGCTGTTTTTTGAGGTGGCGGTAGTATTGCTGATTAGCATCGCCTTCGCCGTGGCGCGCCGCACCGGCGATAACCTGGTAAAACTGGTGATTCCGCTGTTCGCAGGCGTGGCGGCGGCCGCGGCGTTTCTGCTGCCTGGCCCGGCGCCAATGCTGCTTGCCTCGCAGATGCATGTCGATTTTGGCTGGATGATCCTGCTGGGGCTGTGCGCGGCGCTGCCCGGTATGCTGATCGCCGGGCCGCTGTTCGGCAACTTTATCAGCCGTCACGTCAGTTTTAACGTGCCGGAAGAGGTGGCGCAGCCGGAGGTGGAGCAGCATAAGCTGCCGTCGTTCGTCTTTAGCCTGTCGCTGATTCTGTTCCCGCTGGTGTTGGTCGGGCTGAAAACCATCGGCGCGCGTTTCACTGAGGAAGGCTCGCGGCTGTATGAATGGCTGGAATTTATTGGCCATCCTTTTACCGCCATTCTGTTGGCGCTGCTGCTGGCGATTTACGGTCTGGCCTGGCGTCAGGGCATGGATAAAGAGAAGGTGATGCAGGTGTGCAGTAGTGCGCTGCAGCCGGCGGGCATTATTCTGCTGGTGATCGGCGCAGGCGGCGTATTTAAGCAGGTGCTGGTCGATTCCGGCGTTGGCCCGGCGCTGGGCAATGCCTTAACTGGCGCGGGTCTGCCGATTGCGCTGGCCTGCTTTATTCTTGCCGCCGCGGTGCGCATTATTCAGGGATCGGCGACGGTGGCCTGTTTAACGGCGGTCGGCCTGGTGATGCCGGTCATCGAGCCGCTGCATTACAACGGCGCGCAGATGGCGGCGCTGTCGCTCTGTATCGCTGGCGGATCGATTGTGGTCAGCCATGTGAATGACGCCGGTTTTTGGCTGTTTGGCCGCTTTACCGGCGCGACCGAGGCGCAAACGCTGAAAACCTGGACGCTGATGGAAACCATTCTGGGCACCGTCGGCGCCATTATCGGCATGATCGCTTTCCAACTGCTCTCCTGATCGATGCGGGCGGATAAGTTATCCGCCCGCCGTTATTTCCTGCGCAAGTCCTTTCTCTGTAACCACCGGTCCTTATTTATCCGTGCCGTAACTTCTTTTGCCGCTGATGGTACAGGACGCGATTCTCTGCACAGGCGCGTTAAATCTTCAGGTAGGCGCGAATGCCGTCGAGGAACATCTGGGTCGCCAGCATAATCAGAATCAGCCCCATCAGACGCTCCAGCGCGTTGACGCCTTTGTCGCCCAGCAGGCGCAGAAACAGGCCGGAGAGCAGTAAAATCACTACCGTAATGCCCCAGGCGCACAGCAGCGCGCCGACCAGATAGCCCATCTGATTGGGATACTGATGGGAAAGCAGCATCAGCGTGGCGAGCAGCGACGGCCCGGCCACCAGCGGAATCGCCAGCGGCACCAGAAAAGGTTCTTCACCAACCGGCAAGCCGGTGCTGTTGCTCTCCGCTGAGGGAAAAATCATTTTAATGGCGATCAGGAACAGAATAACGCCGCCGGAAATGGAAACCGTTTCGGTACGCAGGTTAAGAAACGCGAGAATTTTTTCGCCGGCAAATAAAAACAGCAGCATGATCCCCAGCGCAATCAGCATTTCGCGAATTAATACCGCGCGCCGCCGTTTCGGCTCCAGATGCTTTAAAACCGACATAAAAATCGGCAAATTGCCGAGCGGGTCCATAATCAACAACAATAATATGGTCGCGGAGATCATTTCAGTCATTTATTTTGCTCTTTATCCTTGAGTGAGCAGCGCCGTTATTAGCAGTGCTGTTGAAAAGATTAACCTCAATCGAATTAATTCACTTGCCAGCAGTGCTGCATTTTGTAGAGTTGATGGTCACAGGTAAACCAAATTTTCTCTGGCGGGCTTCGCTTTCTGGCGAACCGATATTTTTACTCTTCAGACAGTCAGGCGCTACCCAACATGATGCCGCCGTTTCGGCAGTGCAGCATGGCACCGGTAGCCTGTAGCAGGTGTGCAATGAAAAATGTAGGTCTTATTGGTTGGCGCGGTATGGTCGGCTCGGTGTTGATGCAGCGCATGAGCGAAGAGCGTGATTTTGACGCGATTCGCCCGGTATTTTTCTCCACGTCCCAGCACGGCCAGGCCGCGCCGACAGTGGGTGGTCACGGCGGAACTTTGCAGGATGCGTATGATATCGAGGCGCTGCGCGCGCTGGATATTATTATCACCTGTCAGGGCGGCGATTATACCAGTGAGATTTACCCGAAGCTGCGCGCCAGCGGCTGGCAGGGCTACTGGATTGACGCCGCTTCGACGCTGCGCATGAAAGATGACGCGATCATTATTCTCGATCCGGTTAACCACCAGGTGATTCGTGAAGGGCTGGATAAAGGCATCAAAACCTTTGTCGGCGGCAACTGCACCGTCAGCCTGATGCTGATGTCACTGGGCGGCCTGTTTGCGCAGAATCTGGTGGAGTGGGCATCCGTGGCGACCTATCAGGCAGCGTCTGGCGGCGGCGCGCGTCATATGCGCGAACTGCTGACGCAGATGGGTATGCTGCACGATCACGTTGCGCCAGAGCTGCAGAATCCGGCGTCGGCAATTCTCGATATTGAACGCAAGGTCACTGAATTTACCCGCTCTGGCACGCTGCCGGTTGATAACTTCGGCGTTCCGCTGGCGGGCAGCCTGATTCCGTGGATCGACAAACAGCTGGAAAACGGCCAGAGCCGCGAAGAGTGGAAAGGCCAGGCGGAAACCAACAAGATCCTCGGCACACAGCAGACCATTCCGGTGGACGGCCTGTGCGTCCGCGTTGGCGCGCTACGCTGCCACAGCCAGGCCTTTACGCTGAAGCTGAAAAAAGATCTGCCGCTGGCGGAAATCGAACAGCTGCTGGGCGCCCATAATGAATGGGTGAAAGTGGTGCCTAACGATCGTGAACTGACGATGCGCGAACTGACGCCTGCGGCGGTCACCGGCACGCTTTCCACGCCGGTTGGACGCCTGCGCAAACTGAACATGGGACCGGAATATCTCTCCGCCTTTACCGTTGGCGATCAGCTGCTATGGGGCGCCGCCGAACCGCTGCGTCGCATGCTGCGTTTGCTGGTAGATTAACCCGTTATCGCCCTGTGCTGCATTTTGTGCCATAGGGCAAATTTCCCTCTGACAACCGCATTTCCTGCGTTTGCAAAATACTGGCGTAAATTTAATCTCCAGGTGATCCATCTCCTCTTTTTGGCATCATGAAAATTATTTTGTGCAAAGTCCGCAAGCTTATGGTTTGCCTTGTCTATGCTTAGCATGACCGTTTTTGTTTTCTGTTTCGAATATTAAAAGTTGATGTGCGCGGCAACGCTTTTTCCAGGGAAAGTTGCGGCTCTGTTGGCGCGCGCATGGCTCATTGAAGAGTAGTCAGGCTAACGTCCTCCTACGTTAAAGTTTCGGCTACCGTAAATCACAGGAAGAAAGTCATGTCAGAGCTCCCGGATCGCCAGGCGATCAATGCGATTATTGAAGGTCATTACGCTGACCCGTTTTCACTGTTGGGAATGCACCAAACCAGCAACGGACTCGAAGTCCGTGCGCTGCTGCCTGATGCTTCTGAAGTGTGGGTAATCGAAACCAGCACCGGTCGCAAATGCGCCCAGTTAAAATGTCTCGATTCCCGCGGCTTTTTTCACGGCGTGATACCGCGTCGAAAAAATCCGTTTCGCTACCAGCTTGCCGTTACCTGGCACGGCGAACAAAACCTGATTGACGATGCCTATCGCTTCGGCCCGCTGCTGCAGGAGCTGGACAGCTGGCTGCTGGCGGAAGGCACCCATCTGCGGCCCTACGAGACGCTGGGCGCCCATGCCGATGTGATTGACGGCATCAGCGGCACCCGTTTCCTAGTTTGGGCACCGAACGCCCGCCGCGTCTCGGTGGTCGGCGATTTTAACTACTGGGATGGCCGTCGCCATCCGATGCGCTTTCGTCGGGAAATTGGCGTCTGGGAACTGTTCGTGCCTGCCGCACGCAATGGCCAGCTCTACAAATATGAAATCATCGACCAGCATGGACATTTGCGCCTGAAATCCGATCCTTTCGCGTTTGAATCGCAAATGCGGCCGGACAGCGCTTCGGTGATCTGCGGGCTGCCGGAAAAAGTGGCGATGCGCGAAGATCGCAAGGCCGCTAACGCCTTTGATGCGCCGATCTCTATTTATGAAGTGCATCTGGGATCGTGGCGTCGTCATACCGATAACAACTTCTGGCTGAGCTATAAGGAGCTGGAAGAGCAGCTGATCCCTTACGTGAAAGAGATGGGCTTTACCCATATTGAGCTGATGCCGATTAACGAGCATCCGTTCGACGGCAGCTGGGGCTATCAGCCGGTAGGCATGTACGCGCCGACGCGCCGCTTCGGTACGCGCGATGAGTTTCGCCACTTTGTCGCTGCTGCGCACGCCGCTGGCCTGAATGTAATCCTCGACTGGGTGCCTGGCCATTTCCCTTCCGATGATTTCGGCCTGGCGCAGTTTGACGGTACCGCGCTCTATGAGCATGAAGATCCGCGCGAAGGCTATCACCAGGACTGGAACACGCTGATTTACAACTACGGTCGGCGCGAAGTCAGCAACTACCTCGCCGGTAACGCGCTCTACTGGCTGGAGCGCTTCGGCATTGACGCTCTGCGCGTGGATGCGGTGGCGTCAATGATCTATCGCGACTACAGCCGTCCGCAGGGCGAGTGGGTGCCGAACCATTTCGGTGGCCGCGAAAATCTCGAAGCAATTAATTTTATCCGTTACACCAACCGGATGCTGGGACGCAACGCGCCTGGCACGGTCACCATTGCTGAAGAATCTACCGACTTTCACGGCGTGTCGCGGCCGCCGGAGGCGGGCGGGCTGGGCTTCTGGTTTAAGTGGAATCTGGGCTGGATGCACGACACCCTGGATTACATGAAACTCGATCCGGTGTACCGCAGCTATCATCACCACAAGATGACCTTCGGCATGCTCTACAACTACACCGAAAACTTTGTGCTGCCGCTGTCGCACGATGAAGTGGTCCACGGCAAAGGCTCGATACTCGATCGTATGCCGGGCGACACCTGGCAGAAATTTGCCAACCTGCGCGCTTACTACGGCTGGATGTGGGCTTTTCCGGGCAAAAAGCTGCTGTTTATGGGCGATGAGTTTGCACAGGGCAGAGAATGGAACCACGACAGCAGCCTCGACTGGCATTTGCTGGAAGGGGAGGATAACTGGCACAACGGCGTTCAGCGGCTGGTACGCGATCTTAACCATACCTATCGCCATTACGCGCCGATGCACCAGTGCGATTTCGAAGGCAGCGGTTTTGACTGGCTGGTGGTGGACGACTATCAGAACTCGGTCTTTATCTTCGCGCGCCGCGATCGCGAAGGGAATGAAATCATTGTCGCCAGCAACTTTACGCCGGTGCCGCGCGAAAACTATCGCTTCGGCATCAACCAACCGGGCGGCTGGCGCGAGGTCATCAATACCGACTCGGCGCACTATCACGGCAGCAACAGCGGCAACGGCGGTGTGGTCTGGAGCGATCCATTACCGAGCCATAACCGTGAGCATTCACTGACGCTGACGTTGCCGCCTCTGGCAACCATTTGGCTGGTCAGGGAGGCGGAATGAGCCATCTGCGTACGGGACAACCTGAACCTCCTGGCGCAACCTGGGATGGCGCAGGGGTGAACTTTACGCTGTTTTCACAACACGCACAGCGCGTGGAACTCTGCCTGTTTGATGATAACGGGGTTGAGAGTCGTTATGACCTGCCGTCGCACACCAACGCTATCTGGTACGGCTATTTTCCCGATCTGAAGCCGGGCCAGCGCTATGGCTACCGTGTGCATGGCCCGTGGGCGCCAGAGCAAGGGCATCGTTTTAATCCGGCGAAGCTGCTGATCGATCCCTGCGCCCGCGCCGTTGAAGGCGAAGTGACGGACGATGCGCGATTTTACGGCGGCGAATGGCAGCGCGACGAGCAGGATAACGCGGCCATTGCGCCGAAAAGCCTGGTGGTCGCGGACGATTTTAACTGGGGCGACGATATCGCGCCGCGCGTGCCTTGGGGCCAGACGGTGATTTACGAAGCGCACGTACGCGGCCTGACGAAGCGGCATCCGGAAATTCCGGAAACGCAGCGCGGTACTTACGCGGCGCTGGGGCATCCTGCTATTGTCAACTATCTCACCGCGCTGGGCATTACCACGCTGGAGCTACAGCCGATCGCGCAGTTTGCTGACGAGCCGCGTTTGCAGCAGATGGGGCTGCGTAATTACTGGGGCTACAACCCTTATGCGCTCTGGTCGGTTGAGCCGCGTTACGCCTCCGGCGAAGGCGGACGCAGCGCCCTGCAGGAGTTCCAGCAGGCGGTAAAAACGCTGCATGCTGCCGGCATCGAAGTGGTGCTGGACGTGGTGTTTAACCATACCGCCGAACTGGAGGAGATTGGCCCGACGCTCTCGCTGCGCGGCGTGGATAACGCCAGCTACTACTGGCTGACCGACGACGGCCATTACCACAACTGGACCGGCTGCGGAAACACGCTCAATCTCAGCCATCCGCAGGTGATGAACTGGGTACTCGACGCTTTACGCTATTGGGTCACGGTATGCCACGTCGATGGTTTTCGTTTCGACCTGGCGCCGGTGCTGGGCAGAACGCCCGACTTTCATGCCGATGCGCCTTTCTTTCGGGCGATAAAAGCCTGCCCGATTCTGTCGCAGGTGAAGCTGATCGCCGAGCCGTGGGACATCGGGCCGAACGGCTATCAGGTTGGGCGCTTTCCCGCGCCCTTTGCAGAGTGGAACGACTGTTTCCGCGACGATATGCGTCGCTACTGGCTGCACGGCGAACTCTCCAACGGCGAGTTCGCCCGCCGTTTTGCCGCCTCCAGCGACCGCTTTCAGCATGACGAGCGTTTGCCTTCTGCCACGGTGAACCTGATTACCGCGCACGATGGTTTTACGCTGCGCGACCTGCTGAGCTTTACGCGCAAGCGTAATGAAGCGAACGGCGAAGATAACCGTGACGGGCATAACAGTAACTTTAGCCATAACCACGGCAGCGAAGGATTAACGGTATCGCTTAACGTGCTGGAGCGCCGCCGCCGGAGCGCGCACGCGCTGCTGACCTCGCTGCTGCTGGCGCAGGGCACGCCGATGCTGCTGGCCGGTGATGAACACGGGCACACGCAGTACGGCAACAATAATGCATTTTGTCAGGATAACGAACTGACCTGGTTTGACTGGAAAAACCGGGACGAAGGTCTGTGCGCCTTTACCGCCGCGCTGATTCATTTGCGCCGGCAGATCCCTGCGTTGACGCAGGATCGCTGGTGGGCGGAAGGCGACGGCAACGTTCAGTGGCTCAACGCGCAGGCGCAGCCGCTGAATGCGCAGGAGTGGGAACAGGGCGCGCATAAGCTGCAAATCCTGCTTTCCGAATGCTGGCTGATCACAATAAATGCGACGCAAGACGTGAGCGAAATATCTCTACCAGACGGAGAGTGGCGCGCTGTTCCTCCTTTTGCCGGGGAAGATAACCCAGTCCTGTCTACTGTCTGGCACGGGCCCGCGCACGGCGTGTGTCTGTTCCAAAAGCAATTATAAGGAGTCAGACATGGTCAAGTTAGAACGTACCGAACACCTGATGCTGGCGAGACAACTGCCAACGCAAACTGTAGCCCTCATTCTGGCAGGCGGACGCGGCACGCGCCTGAGAGATTTGACCGCCACGCGCGCCAAACCAGCGGTTCACTTCGGCGGCAAATTCCGCATTATTGATTTCGCCCTGTCGAACTGCATTAACTCCGGCATTCGACGCATCGGCGTGATTACGCAGTACCAGTCGCATTCGCTGGTGCAGCATATTCAGCGCGGCTGGTCATTCTTCAATGAAGAGATGAATGAGTTTGTCGATCTGCTCCCGGCGCAGCAGCGTTTCTCGACTGAACACTGGTATCGCGGTACCGCCGATGCGGTTACGCAGAACCTCGATATTATTCGCCGTTACGATGCGCAATATATCGTGATCCTGGCGGGCGACCATATCTACAAAATGGACTATTCGCGCATGCTGCTGGATCACGTGGATAACAATGCGCGCTGCACCATTGCGTGTCTGCCGGTACCGATTCACGAGGCCACGGCGTTTGGCGTCATGGCGGTGAATGAACAAAACCGCGTGGTGGATTTTGTTGAGAAACCGGCGCAGCCGCCCTCTATGCCCGGCGATGAAACCCAGGCGCTGGCCAGCATGGGCATTTACGTCTTTAACGCCGACTATCTTTATCAGCTGCTGGAGGAAGATCTGGAAACGCCCGGATCCAATCACGACTTCGGCAAAGATTTGCTGCCGAAAATCGTCGCCAGCGGCGAAGCATTGGCTCACTCTTTTACGCTCTCCTGCGTACAGAACGATGAAGACGCCGTGCCTTACTGGCGTGACGTCGGGACGCTGGAAGCCTACTGGCGCGCCAACCTCGATCTTGCCTCCGTAACGCCGGAGCTGGATATGTACGACCATGAATGGCCCATTCATACCTATATGGAGCCGTTGCCGCCCGCCAAGTTTGTCCAGGATCGCTCCGGCAGCCACGGCATGACGATGAACTCGCTGGTCTCCGGCGGCTGCATCATTTCCGGCTCGGTGGTGGTGCATTCTGTTCTGTTCTCGCGTGTGCGCGTGAACTCGTTTTGCAATCTTGATTCAGCCGTGCTGCTGCCTGATGTGGTTGTCGGACGCTCCTGTCGTCTGCGCCGCTGCGTTATCGATCGCGCCTGCGTCATTCCCGAAGGAATGGTGATCGGCGAGAACCCTGACGAAGACAGCCGCCGATTTTACCGTTCAGAAGAGGGAATCGTGCTGGTAACGCGCGAAATGCTGGCCAGGTTGGCCGACACTTCCGCCTGACCGACGAAACAGTAATACAAATAATCTGCGCGAGGATCGCGCCAGATTTCCGTTAAAGGAGCCGAGAATGCAGGTTTTACATGTCTGTTCAGAACTCTTCCCGCTGTTAAAAACCGGCGGGCTAGCTGATGTGGTGGGGGCATTGCCGGCAGCCCAGATAGCAGAAGGAATGGATACGCGCGTTTTACTTCCTGCGTTTCCTGATCTGCGCAAGGGTATTACCGACACGGAAGTCGTCGCTGAGCTGCAAACTTTCGCAGGCCCGGTCAGGCTGCACTTTGGACATTTTAATGGGGTCGGCATTTATCTGATCGAGGCTGAGGAACTGTACGATCGGCCCGGCAGCCCCTATCACGATGAAAACCAGTTCGATTACCCGGACAACTATCTGCGCTTTGCGTTGCTCGGCTGGATGGGATGTGAAATGGCCTGCGGGCTGGATACCAACTGGCGGCCAGACATCGTGCATGCGCACGACTGGCACGCCGGACTGACCTGCGCCTATTTAGCGGCGCGCGGTCGTCCGGCGAAGTCGGTGTTCACCGTACATAACCTGGCGTACCAGGGGCTGTTCTACGCGCATCATATGGATGAAATCCAGTTGCCGTGGTCGTTTTTCGATATGCACGGGCTGGAGTTCTACGGGCAAATCTCTTACCTCAAGGCGGGACTGTTCTTTGCCGATCATATTACGGCGGTGAGTCCCACCTATGCGCGCGAGATTACACTGCCGGAATATGGCAACGGCATGGAGGCGCTGCTGGCCGAGCGGATGCGCGAAGGTCGGCTGAGCGGCATTCTCAACGGCGTCGATCCGCTGATTTGGGATCCCGCCCACGACCTGTTGCTAAACGCTCGTTACAACCGCGATACGCTGGATGCCAAGGCGGAAAACAAGCGCCAGTTGCAGATTGCGATGGGCCTGAAGGTGGACGACAGCGTGCCGGTTTTTGCGGTGGTCAGCCGTTTAACCAAACAGAAAGGGCTGGATCTGGTGCTGGAAGCGCTGCCGAGCCTGCTGGAGCAGGGCGGGCAACTGGTGTTGCTCGGTGCGGGCGATGCGGTGCTGCAGCAGGGCTTCCTGGCGGCGGCGGCGGAAAACCCTGGCAGCGTCGGCGTACAGATCGGCTATCACGAAGCCTTCTCCCACCGCATTATGGGCGGCGCGGATGTGATTATGGTGCCGAGCCGCTTTGAACCGTGCGGCCTGACGCAGCTCTACGGTCTGAAGTACGGCACGCTGCCGCTGGTGCGGCGTACCGGCGGCTTGGCGGATACGGTTAATGACAGCTCGCTGGAAAACCTGGCGGACGGCATCGCCAGCGGCTTCAGCTTTGAGGACAGCAACGCCTGGTCGCTACTGCGCGCGATCCGCCGTTCGTTTGTCTTGTGGTCCCGTCCTTCTCTGTGGCGCTACGTTCAGCGTCAGGCGATGGCGATGGATTTTAGCTGGCAGGTGGCTGCACAGGCCTACCGGGATCTTTATCAACGGTTGTTGTAACCTGATTTGGGATACTTGCTATGAACGCACCTTTTACCTATGCCTCACCCACGCTGACGGTCGAAGCGTTAAAGCACTCTATTGCCTATAAGCTGATGTTTACGCTGGGTAAAGATCCTTCCGCCGCCAATAAGCACGAATGGCTGAACGCCTCGCTGCTGGCGGTGCGCGATCGTATGGTAGAGCGCTGGCTGCGATCCAGCCGCGCTCAGCTCTCGCAGGATGTACGCCAGGTTTACTATCTGTCGATGGAATTCCTGATGGGCCGCACCTTATCTAACGCTTTGCTGGCGATGGGGATCTATGAAGATCTCAGCCTTGCGCTGGAGGAGATGGGGCTTGATCTGGAAGAGCTGATTGATGAGGAGAACGATCCCGGTTTAGGGAACGGAGGTTTAGGGCGTTTAGCTGCCTGTTTCCTGGATTCGCTGGCAACCTTAGGTTTGCCGGGCCACGGCTACGGCATCCGGTACGATTACGGCATGTTTAAGCAGAATATTGTCGATGGCCGTCAGGCGGAATCGCCAGATTACTGGCTGGAATATGGCAATCCCTGGGAGTTTCAGCGTTTCAACACCCGTTATAAAGTGCGCTTCGGCGGCCGTGTACAGCACGAAGGCGCGAAAGTGCGCTGGCTGGAAACGGAAGAAGTGCTGGCGATGGCCTACGACCAGATCGTGCCGGGCTTTGATACCGACGCTACCAACACGCTGCGGCTGTGGAGCGCGCAGGCCAGTAACGAAATCAACCTGGGTAAATTCAACCAGGGCGACTACTTTGCGGCGGTAGAAGATAAAAACCATTCGGAGAACGTGTCGCGCGTTCTCTATCCTGATGATTCCACTTATTCAGGGCGTGAGCTGCGTCTGCGTCAGGAGTATTTCCTGGTATCGGCCACGGTGCAGGATATCCTTAACCGTCACTGGGAGATGCATCAAACCTTCGACAATCTCGCCGATAAAATCGCTATTCACCTGAATGATACCCATCCGGTGCTGGCGATCCCGGAGCTGATGCGTCTGCTGATCGATGAGCATAAGTTCAACTGGGATGACGCCTTTGAAGTGGTGTGCCAGGTATTCTCTTATACCAACCACACCCTGATGAGCGAGGCGCTGGAAACCTGGTCGGTGGATATGATCGGCAAAATCCTGCCGCGTCATCTGCAAATCATTTTCGAAATTAACGACTACTTCCTGAAAACTATCCAGGATCACTACCCGGAAGACTGGGAGCTGCTGTCGCGTATTTCCATCATTGATGAAAATAACGGGCGTCAGGTGCGCATGGCCTGGCTGGCGGTGGTAGTCAGTCACAAGGTGAATGGCGTCTCAGAGCTGCACTCCAACCTGATGGTGCAATCGCTGTTTGCTGATTTTGCCCGGCTGTTCCCTGGCCGCTTCTGCAATAAGACCAACGGCATCACGCCGCGCCGCTGGCTGGCGCTGGCGAATCCGGCGCTTTCCGAGGTGCTGGATGAGGTGATTGGTCGTCACTGGCGTACCGATCTTAGCCAGCTGGAGGAGATCAAACCGCAGATCGATTTTCCTGCCTTTATCGAAAAGATTGCCGATGCCAAGCTGGAGAACAAAAAGCGGCTGGCCGCCTGGGTAGCGAAAAACATGGATATTGTACTGGATCCGAACGCGCTGTTTGACGTGCAGATCAAGCGTATCCATGAATATAAGCGCCAGCTAATGAACGTGCTGCACGTGATTACGCGCTATAACCGCATCAAGGCCGATCCCAACGCCAACTGGGTGCCGCGCGTAAACATCTTCGCCGGTAAAGCGGCCTCTGCTTACTATATGGCGAAGCACATTATTCACCTGATTAACGATGTGGCGCAGGTAATCAATAACGATCCGCAGGTGAAAAATAAGCTGAAGGTGGTGTTTATTCCCAACTACAGCGTCAGCCTGGCGCAGATCATTATTCCGGCCGCCGATCTTTCTGAGCAGATCTCGCTGGCGGGCACCGAGGCTTCCGGTACCAGTAATATGAAGTTTGCCCTTAACGGCGCGCTGACGATCGGCACGCTGGACGGCGCGAATGTTGAAATGCTGGAGCATGTAGGCAAAGAAAATATCTTTATTTTCGGCAATACCGCCGATCAGGTGGAGAAGCTGCGGCGCGAAGGCTACAACCCGCGCCAGTATTATGAAAAGGATGAGGAGCTGCGCCAGGCGCTAACGCAGATTGCGACCGGCGTCTTCAGCCCGCAGGAGCCGGGACGCTATCACAATATCTACGACGCGCTGATAGGGTTGGGCGATCACTATCAGCTGCTGGCGGATTACCGCAGCTATGTGGATACCCAGGATAAAGTGGATGAGCTGTATCGTCAGCCGGATGAGTGGCAGCGTCTCGCCGCGTTGAATATCGCTAATATGGGCTATTTCTCCTCGGATCGTACCATTCAGGAATACGCCGACGAGATTTGGCATATTAAGCCTATCCGCCTGTAGTTTCTGGCCTGCCAATAAAAATCCCCCGGTCAGCAGAGCGCTAATCGGGGGATTTATTTTTGTTGACTATGGCTGGCGCAAAGCCCGGTTTATGACGCCAGCGACAGCGCGGGCTTTTTGCCGTGCGTCGCCAGCCACTGCGCGACGCGCGCCTGCTGAGCGTCACTCAGCCACATGCCAAGCTTGGTGCGACGCCAGATCGCATCATCCAGTTCGCGTACCCATTCGTTTTCCATCAGGTAACGCAGCTCGGCCTCATAAAATTCATGACCGAAATCTTCGCCCAGATCCGCCAGCGAAGTGGCGTTTTGCAGGATAATTTCGCTATTGCTGCCGTAGGTGCGAGCGTAATGACGCGCCATGCCTTCGCTAATAAAGGCATAGCGACGACGCAGGCTGGCAGCATAATCTTCACGCGTACCGGCAATATCGCCGCCAGGCAGCACTGCCGTTTTGGTCCATGCCGGGCCGATATTGCTGTAATACCTGGTCAGCTTTTCCACCGCGTGTTCAGCCAGCTTACGATAGGTCGTCAGCTTGCCGCCAAATACCGACAGCAGCGGCGCCTTACCATTATCGTCTCGAACATCCAGCGTGTAATCGCGGGTAATGGCCTGCGGCGAATCCGATTCGTCATCGCACAGTGGACGCACGCCGGAATAGGTCCAGACGATATCGCTACGCTCCAGCGGCTTTTTAAAGTGCGCGTTGTAGACTTTCAACAGGTAGTCGATCTCTTTATCGTCAATTTTCACCTGCTTGGGATCGCCTTTATATTCCACGTCGGTGGTGCCGATAATGGAGAACTCGTCCATCCACGGAATCACAAACACGATACGGTGATCTTCGTTCTGCAGAATATAAGCCTGCTTTTCGGTATGTACGCGCGGCACCACGATATGGCTGCCTTTAATCAGGCGGATGCCATAAGGCGATTTCAGCTTCAGGCCATCGTCAAACAGCTGTTTAACCCACGGGCCGGCGGCATTCACCAGGCCTTTGGCGCGCCAGGTATAGGTTTTACCGCTATCGACATCTTCCGCTTCCACCATCCACAGGTCGTTTTCACGCCAGGCGCGGGTAACACGTGTGCGGGTACGTACTTCGCCGCCGCGCTTGACCACTTCCTGCGCGTTCAACACCACCAGGCGGGCATCATCGACCCAACAGTCGGAATATTCGAAACCGCGCGTGATTTCCGGCTTTAACACCGAATCCGCGCCAAAACGCAACCCTTTACTGCCCGGCAGGCTGGTGCGTTTGCCTAAATGGTCATACATAAACAGGCCGGTGCGGATCATCCAGGCCGGACGTAAATGCGGGCGGTGCGGCAGACGGAAGCGCATCGGGAAAGCGATGTGCGGCGCCATTTTCAGCAGCACTTCGCGCTCGGCCAGCGCTTCGCTGACCAGGCGGAATTCATAATGTTCAAGGTAGCGCAGGCCACCGTGAATAAGCTTCGAGCTGGCAGAAGAGGTCGCGCAAGCCAGATCCTGCGCCTCCAGCATCAGCACTGACAGTCCGCGTCCTGCGGCATCGGCCGCAATACCGGCACCGTTGATGCCGCCGCCGATAACGATCAGATCTTTGGTTTCCACGTCATCTCCTCCGATGTTCGGAATAGTTCGTCTATGTTCGTTTTCGAGCATAATAATAATCGCAAACCAACATTGATGCCAGCTTTAACCCAATAAAAACATCTTAGCGTGATTCAGTTAACATTATTCGTCCGGCACCGCCGCATTAACCCTGCAGCTGGTTGGGTTATAGTTACGTTGGTTCACGGTACAATGAAAAAATTCACAGCTGAAAGGCGGCGATCCTGATAAAGGAAGCGGGCCGTCGGCTTATCGCACCACCTTGATTCGGAATCCGGTATGGAACAATTTGAATGTATTAGCGTTGAAATGGCGCAGCAGCGTCTGGCTGAAGGCGAAGCGCTGCTGGTCGATATTCGCGATCCGCAAAGCTTTGAGGCCGGACATGCGCAGGGCGCATTCCACCTGACCAACGGCACCTTGAACAATTTTATGCAGCAGGCGGATTTTGATCGGCCGGTGCTGGTGATGTGCTATCACGGCAACAGCAGCAAGGGCGCGGCGCAGTATCTGATTAATCAGGGATTCGATCAGGTTTACAGCATTGACGGCGGCTTTGATGCCTGGCGAGCGGCCTTTCCACAGCTGGTCGAAACGCAAACGGAATAAGCGCCGCGCCTTACCATTACACTCAGGAAGCGAGTAATGATACGACTGACTCAGTTTACTAATCCGCGCATGGCGCAGGCGTTCGTTGACTATATGGCGACGCGCGGCGTCACGTTGCATATCCAGCACGACGAACAATTTATTTTGCTGCTGGAGGATGAGACGAAACTGGAAATGGTCGAAAACGAACTTGAACAGTTTGTTCGCGATCCTTTTCATCCGCGCTACCAGGCCGCCAGCTGGCAGAGCGGCAGAACCGACAGCGGCATTCATTACCAGCGCGCCAGCCTGCTGGCCAACTTGCGTGAACGCGCCGGGCCGCTGACTATGCTGCTCGGCATCGCCTGCATTGCTGTGTTTATCCTGATGCAGATTGTGGGCGACCGCACCGCGTTGGCATGGATGGCCTGGCCTGCGGACAGTTCGCAATATTTTCAGCTGTGGCGCTGGTTCAGCCATGCGCTGCTGCACTTCTCGCTGCTGCACCTGGTGTTTAACCTGATGTGGTGGTGGTATATCGGCGGGGCGATTGAGAAACGGCTCGGCACCGGAAAACTGTTTGTGATTACGCTGATTTCCGCGTTGCTGAGCGGTTGGATGCAGGCGAAATTCAGCGGCGTTTGGTTTGGCGGATTATCCGGCGTGGTGTATGCGCTGATGGGCTATGCCTGGCTGCGAGGCGAGCGCGATCCCGAAAGTGGCATTTTCCTGGAGCGCGGTTTGATGGCTTTCGCTATCCTGTGGCTGGTCATTGGTTATTTTGGCGCATTTGGCATGGCGATCGCCAACGCCGCACATGTTACCGGCCTGGTGGTCGGGCTGGCGATGGCGTTTGTTGATACGCGCAAGGTGCGCAAAGGTTAATGTCCGAATTTGCCAGGCTGCTGGCGCAGCCTGATGCCGCGCTATTAACAGGAGATTTATGTGAAGCAGACGCAACGTCATGACGCCATTATCGATCTGGTCCGGCGTCAGGGGTATGTGAGTACCGAAGAGCTGGTGGAACATTTTGACGTCAGTCCGCAAACCATTCGCCGCGATCTGAACGACCTGGCCGACCAGAATAAAATTCAGCGGCATCACGGCGGCGCGGCGCTGCCTTCCAGTTCAGAAAATACCGCCTGGCAGGATCGTAAGATGATGTGGTCGGCGGAAAAGGCGCGCATTGCCCAGCGCGTTGCCAGCCAAATCCCCGACGGCGCCACGCTGTTTATTGATATTGGCACTACGCCGGAAGCGGTGGCGCACGCGTTGATGAATCACAGCGATCTGCGCATCGTGACCAATAACCTGAATGTCGCCACGCTGCTGATGACCAAGCCCGACTTCCGCCTGATTATTGCCGGCGGCGAAGTTCGCACCCGCGACGGCGGCATTATGGGCGAAGCGACGCTCGATTTTATCTCCCAGTTCCGCCTTGATTACGGCATTCTCGGCATCAGCGGAATTGATATGGATGGGTCGCTGCTGGAGTTTGACTATCACGAAGTGCGCACCAAGCGGGCAATTATTGAGAACTCCCGCTGTGCGATGCTGGTGGCCGACCACTCTAAATTTGGCCGTAACGCGATGGTCAACCTGGGAAATATGAGCCTGGTGGATTATCTGTTTACCAATGAAATGCCGCCCGCCAGCGTGATGAAAGTAATCGAACAGCATGAAGTGCATCTGGAGTTGTGCTGAGATCGCTTCACCTTAGCGGAAGCAGTATCACAAAAAAGCCGCGTCTGATAAGGCGCGGCACTCTCAATGACAACTCTCTCATTCCATCACCGATCAATGCAGTGCGGGACTGTATGACGTGAGGAAAATTGACCACCACAACTCGCGCAAGCAATCACGCCACGCTCATGCCCATCAGATGCAGCAGATGCTGCGCCTGCTGCACTGCTTCCTGCCGGTGCATCACGCCAAGCTTCTGATAGAGATTACGAATATGGGTTTTGATGGTGGTTTGCGCCACTTCCAGCTCACCGGCAATCTGGTCGTTGCTGTAGCCGGAATAGATCAATCCCAGCACCTGCCATTCACGCTGCGTTAGCGGACTGGTGCGGATCAGCTCCGGTACCTGCGGATGCGTCAGCAGACGGCTGACAAAGCTTTCATCGAAATGGGCAAACTTATGGCGATGGTGCTGGTTAATATCGCGCAGAATACGCTGTGCCCGATGCTGCTCCAGCTCCGGCAACGTATGCAGCTGTAACAGCTGACGCAGCTGTTGCGCCATGGTTTCGCCTTCAATGACAAAATGGCTGATAAAGCCGGTGCGGTTCGCCAGCGTCAGCGCCTCAATCAGTGCCTGCTGCGCCTCGCTTTTACGTCCGGTCTGCCAGTAGAGCGCGTTCAGCAGTAGCAGGTTGCGATTGAGATCGCTGGTCAGCCGCAGCCGTCGGGCGCTTTCGTTCAGCTCATCCAGCACCACTTCCGCTTCATCATACTGGCCCAGCAGAATTTGCACGCGGGCGATATTGCGCCACTGGCCCTGCAAAAAGTGATTATCGGCGGTAGGCGGCTTCGGCGTCAGCCGCAGCCAGTTGGCGGCGGCATTTTTATCATTGGTCATCTGCCAGTAGATCACGCGCGGCTTGTCGGCGTTGGTTACCCAGTCGCTGTGATACTGGCCGTTGCCAAGCAGGTTTTCACAACGGATTAAATGACGGCGCGCGTTATCGAGATCGCCACGCGCCAGCGCGCATTTCGCCAGCATTGCCAGGCACTGAAGCTGCTGCTGCGGCTGGAAGTTAGCCAGCACCTCCAGCCCTTTACGTGCGGTCGCTTCTGCCTCGTCGAGACGCGCCCATGACCAGAGCAGCTGTGAGCGAATGCGCAGCAGAAACTCGTGCATCGGCAGCTGTTCCAGCCCCTCTTCATTAATCAGCGCAAATGCCTTTTCCTGAATGTCATAAGCGGTTTGCAGAAAGCCCTGAGCCAGCAGAATTTCGCTTTGCTGTAGCAGCGCCCAGAGCGCGTAGTGGCAGCTGTTATAGTGACGCGCCATTTCATCGGTTTGCTGCATGGTCGCCAGCGCCGCGTCCAGATCGCCCTGGCAGTGCAACACTTCGCCTTTTACCGAGGTGGCGACAATGCGGCTGTAATAATTGGCCAGCGGTAGATTCGCCAACGCCTGATTAGCCAGATGCTCCGCTTCTTCCGGTTTTCCGGCGTTAATCGCCACCTGCGCGCGCAGCGCATCAAACTCGGCGCTTAACACCGAGTCGATAGCGATTTGCTGCATCGTCATCTCTTCTTCGGCGCGTGCCAGCAGTAAGTTGACTTCGCCGTAACGATGCTGGCTCTGTGCCAGCCACGCCTGCAACAGAATCAGCCGTGGATTATCCACCAGCAATTGCCACGGCAGCGCTTTTAGTCCTTCTTCCAGCAAGGCCAGCTCGCTGTGATTAAACAGCGACCAGGCGTGATGCAGCAGGATATCGCGTAGCAGTTCGGTATCTTCGGCGGCCAGCGCGTGATGAATCGCTTCGCCCGCGTAGCCGAGCGCCATCCAGCCCTCCGCCGCCGCACGGTGCAGTTGATGCAGTTCACTGCTCAGCTCCCATTGGCAGCGCTGACGCAGGAAGCTGGCAAACAGCGGATGGAAATTAAACCATTTTCCGCTGTCATCCATGCGCTGTAAAAACAGCCCCTGGCGCTCTGTCTCCTCCAGCCTTAACTGCGCGTTCTCCTCGCCGGTCACGCGCGCAATCAGCATATCGTTCATCGAGCGCAGCACAGAACTACGCAGCAGGAAATGACGTGTCGCGCTATCGACGCAGTCCAGCACTTCATCCACCAGATAATCGGAAAGATGGCTGGCATTGATGCCCGCCAGACGTTGCGCGGTTTGATGCGTCGGCGTATTGGACTGGCGCTCCGTCAGGGCAATCAGCTGGAGCGCCGTCGCCCAGCCAGCCACTTCGTCGCACAGTCGCTGTGAGTCATCCGCACCTATCGGCCGCTGCAGACGGCAGTCAAAAAACTGTTTCGCCTCCTGCGGCGTGAAGGTTAACGACTGGCTGTTAATTTCCAGCAGCTGTTCGCGTACCCGCAGGTTGGCGATGCCCAGCGAAGGCAGATTGCGCGACAGAATAATCAGCGTCAGGTTTTCGGGCTGGTGGCGAATAAAAAAGCGCATAGCCTGATGAATGGCATCGTTGGTAATCAGATGGTAATCGTCAATCACCAGATAAAGCGGGCGTTGCCATTCGGAAAGCTCCACGAACAGCTGGGAAAAGAGCGCGCTAAGGCTGGCATACTGGCGTTTTTGCGCCAGCGCTTCGCTGCGTACGCAGTGCCCGTTGGTCGCCTGCTGCACTGCCGCCATAAAATAGTTAGCGAAGCGTTCCGGGTAGTTATCGCTCTCATCCAGCGAATACCAGCCGAGATCGCTCTTATTTGCTGCCCACTGCGCTACCAGCGTGGTTTTCCCATAGCCGGCGGGGCTGCTGATCAGCGCTAAACGGTAGTGCGCAATGTTCGCAAGTCTGGCTATCAAACGCTCCCGAACAATGGTGTTCTGAAGCCGCAGAGGACGGCTGAGTTTCGATGGTATCAGCATGGCGACACTTCATTGTGATGACATAGTAGGAAACAAAAAGAATTATTTCACGGTGTGTAATTAAGTACTTTCTGACTTGCTGCCTGCTAATGCAAGGAAGAGATCTGACCAGACTTCATTAAGTTGCACCTCATCACATTTCCTTATTGTTTTTTGACATTTTTCTGTACGAAAGCGAACAGAGTATAGCGCCGGTATAGCTGATTGCCGCTGCGCTGAACAGGTTTTCATGAGGTTTAAGAGAATGGCCAATTAATTCCCGCTGCTCTATTTTCAGTTCTCTGACTTATGAAAAGCGCTTTTTTTCTTATAAGCGACTTAACTTAACGAGCCCACGATCACACTTTTACCTACGCCCTGTGACTCCTCCCTGTTGAATCTGGCGACAGGAGGATGTTGCCCGATCGGGTTAACGTCAGCATATGTGTATCAATTTTTTGCGAAACCATTCACTTACCGGAAGAGACTTTATGTCGCAGCAAAAATTTAATAAGGCACGTTTTGAAGCGGCGTTAACGCGCCAGTGGCAATACCTGGGTCTGAACAGCGCCAGCGAGATGACTCGCCATCAATGGTGGCAGGCGGTCAGCGCGGCCTTAGCCGAACTACTGGCGGCGCAGCCAGTGGCGAAACCGGCGAAAAATCAGCGCCACGTTAACTATATTTCGATGGAATTTCTGATCGGCCGTCTGACCGGCAATAACCTGATTAACCTTGGCTGGCATGACGACGTGCAGGCGCTGCTCTCAGAGCAGGGCATTGCGCTAAGCGATCTGCTGGAGGAGGAGGTCGATCCAGCGCTGGGCAACGGTGGTCTGGGACGGCTGGCAGCCTGCTTCCTCGATTCGATGGCGACGGTTGGCCAGTCCGCTATCGGTTACGGGCTTAACTATCAGTACGGCCTGTTCCGCCAGTCTTTTGACGAGGGCCAACAGCGCGAAGCGCCGGACAACTGGCAGCGCGATCGTTACCCGTGGTTCCGGCATAACGCCGCGCTGGATGTGAATGTTGGTATCGGCGGCAAAATCGTGAAAACCAGCGACGGCTCCCAGCGTTGGGAACCGGGATTTGTTATTCGCGGCGAAGCCTGGGATCTGCCGGTTATCGGCTATCGCAATGGCCTGACGCAGCCGCTGCGCCTGTGGCAGGCGACGCATCTGCATCCGTTTGATTTGACGCTGTTTAACGATGGCAAATTCCTGCAGGCGGAGCAGCAGGGCATCGACGCCGCGAAGCTGACCAAAGTACTCTATCCGAACGACAACCATCAGGAAGGGAAGCGCCTGCGCCTGATGCAGCAATATTTCCAGTGCGCCTGCTCGGTCGCAGATATTCTGCGGCGCCATCACCAGGCGGGACGCGCGCTGGCAGAGCTGCCCGATTATGAAGTGATTCAGCTTAATGATACCCATCCCACCATCGCCATCCCTGAAATGCTGCGCGTACTGCTGGATGAGCATCAGCTGAGCTGGGACGACGCCTGGCAGATCACCAGCAATGTTTTTGCCTATACCAACCACACATTGATGCCGGAAGCGCTGGAGCGCTGGGACGAACGGCTGGTGCGCTCACTGCTGCCGCGTCATTTCGCCATCATTAAAGAGATCAACCAGCGCTTTAAAAAAGTGGTGGAAAAGCAGTGGCCGGGCGATGAGAAGGTCTGGCAAAAACTGGCGGTGCTGCACGATAAACAGGTACGAATGGCGAACCTTTGCGTGGTCAGCGGCTTTGCCGTTAACGGCGTGGCGGCGCTGCACTCCGAGCTGGTCGTCAAGGATCTCTTCCCGGAATATCACCAGCTGTGGCCGCATAAATTCTTTAACGTCACCAACGGCATTACGCCGCGCCGCTGGCTGAAGCAGTGCAATCCGGCGCTCTCCGCGCTGATTGATGAAACACTGGGCAACAGCGACTGGGTGACGCATCTGGATTCCTTACAGGCACTGGAGCCGTACGCGGACGATCCGGCGTTTCGCCAGCGCTATCGCCAGATCAAACATGACAACAAGCAGCGTCTGACCGACTACATTCGTCAGGTCACTGGCATTGAGGTGAATCCCGACGCGCTGTTTGATGTGCAAATTAAACGTCTGCACGAATATAAACGTCAGCATCTGGGGCTGCTGCATATCCTGCACTGCTACCGTCAGCTGCGCGATAACCCGCAGCTGGACAAAGTGCCGCGCGTTTTCCTGTTCGGCGCAAAAGCCGCACCGGGTTATTACCTGGCAAAAAACATTATCTATGCCATTAATAAAGTAGCCGAGGTGATCAATAACGATCCGCTGATTGGCGATCGGCTGAAGGTGGTGTTTATCCCTGATTACCGCATTACCGTAGCGGAGATGATGATCCCGGCGGCGGATCTCTCAGAGCAGATCTCCACGGCGGGCTACGAAGCGTCCGGCACCGGCAATATGAAGCTGGCGCTGAACGGAGCGCTGACCATCGGCACGCTGGACGGGGCGAATGTGGAAATAGCCGAACAGGTGGGCGAGGAGAATATCTTTATCTTCGGCAACACCGTAGATGAGGTGAAAGCCCTGAAGGCTAACCGCTACGACCCGAAAAAACTGCGCAAGAAAGATAAGCATCTCGACGCGCTGCTGAAAGAGCTGGAAAAAGGCCATTTCAGCCAGGGCGACAAGCATGCTTTCGACTTGCTGATGGAGAGCCTGACCAAAAACGGCGATCCCTGGCTGGTGCTGGCGGATTTCGCCGACTATATCGCCGCGCAGGAACGCGTTGAAGCGCTGTGGCGCGATCGGGAAGCCTGGACGCGCACCGCCATTCTCAATACCGCGCGTACCGGAATGTTCAGTTCCGACCGCTCCATCCGCGATTACCAACAGCGAATCTGGCAGAGCAAACGTTAAGGGCGAGCGGCGCAGGCCGCTCAGTGTAGAAGTCGGATTCAGGAAGCGTTATGGATTTAACTCAACTTGAGAAGGACGCCAGCGCGGCCGGGATTGCTGCCAGCTATATCAATGCCAAAGGCGAGCCGGAGGCCATCGGCAACGAAACCCGGCAGCTGTTGCTGAAAGCGATGGGCTTTCCCAGAGCCGCCAGCACGACGCCGGTTCCCGCTGTTAAAGTTTTTAGCGGACGCCGTAAGCGCGCCATTGAGGTGAGCGGCCGCGGTCAGTTCAACTGGCTGTTGGAAACAGAAAACGGCAAGACATATCAGGGCGAGGCGCAAGGCGGGGAGACCTTTGCGCTGCCGCCGCGTTTACCGCAGGGCTACCATCAGCTCACCCTGAAACAGGGGAAAAAGCAGTGGGCCTGCCGGGTGATCATTGCGCCGCAGCGCTGCTATGAACCGCAGCCGCTACTGAATGGTGAGAAACTGTGGGGCGCCTGCGTGCAGCTTTATACGCTGCGCTCGGCGCGCAACTGGGGCATCGGCGATTTCGGCGATTTAAGCGTGATGCTGGGGCAGTTGGCCGATCGCGGCGGCGATTTTATCGGTCTTAACCCGATTCATTCGCTTTATCCTGCCAGCCCGGAAAGCGCCAGTCCTTACAGTCCCTCTTCGCGGCGCTGGATGAATATCATCTATATCGACGTGGAGCGCGTGCCTGATTTCCAGCACAGCGAGGCGGCGCAGCGCTGGTGGAAAAAGAAGGAAACGCAGCGTCGGGTACAGGCGGCGCGTGATGCAGAGTGGGTCGATTATGGCGCGGTTAACCAGCTAAAAACAGAAGGGCTACGGCTGGCGTGGGCGCAGTTTGCAACCCGCGACGAACAGGATGAGACGCGCCGCCATTTTGAAGCCTTTATCGAGGCGGGCGGCAGCAGTCTATACAGTCAGGCGGCCTATGACGCGCTGCATGCGGCGATGTTGCGCGAAAGCAGCGATCGCTGGGGCTGGCCCGCCTGGCCGGAAGAATATCGCCATGCGGAAAGCGCGGCGGTGCAGCAGTTCTGCCGCGAAAATGCGGAGGAAGTGCGCTTCTGGCTGTGGCTACAATGGCTGGCTAACCGCCAGTTTGACGAATGCTGGCAGGTTTGCCAGCAGCGCGGTATGTCGGTCGGCCTCTACCGCGATCTGGCAGTTGGCGTGGCGGAAGGCGGTTCGGAAACCTGGTGCGATCCCGATCTCTACTGCCTGAAAGCATCAGTCGGCGCGCCGCCGGATATTCTGGGGCCGCTGGGACAAAACTGGGGCCTGCCGCCGATGGATCCGCATGTAATGACGGCGCGCGCTTATCAACCGTTTATCGATATGCTGCGCGCAAATATGGCCAGCTGCGGCGCGTTGCGCATCGATCATGTGATGTCGATGCTGCGCCTGTGGTGGATCCCGTATGGCATGACCGCCAACCACGGCGCCTATGTCTCCTATCCGGTGGACGATCTGCTGGCGATTCTGGCACTGGAAAGCCAGCGAAATCGCTGCATGGTGATCGGCGAGGATCTGGGAACGGTGCCGCAGGAAATTATCGGCAAGCTGCGTCGCAGCGGGATCTATTCCTGGAAGGTTCTCTACTTTGAGCAGGAGAGCGCCGACAGCTATCGCGCGCCGCAGCAATGGCCGCGGCAGTCAATGGCCAGCGCGACGACCCACGATTTGCCAACGCTGCGCGGCTTCTGGAGCGCGGGCGATTTGACGCTGGGCGAGGAGCTGGGACTCTATCCCGACAAGGTGGTGCTGAAAGGATTGTATGAAAACCGCGAGCGGCAGAAGCAGGCGTTGCTGAAAGCGCTGCACGAGCAGGGCTGCGTGCCGAAGAAGCTGGGCAAACGGGCCGCCACGCTGCCGATGTCGCCAGAGCTGAACCGCGGCATGCAGCGCTATATTGCCGAAAGCAACAGCGCGCTGCTCGGCCTGCAGCCGGAAGACTGGCTGGATATGGAAAAGCCGGTCAATGTGCCGGGTACGGTGGATCAATATCCTAACTGGCGGCGCAAACTAAGCCGCACGCTGGAAGAGATGTTCAGCGATGAACAGATTAACCGGCTGATTAAGGATCTTGACCAGCGGAGACGGGCACCAAACTGAATATAGGTAACCATCAAGCCCGACCAGTCCGATAAAAGCTGGTCGGGTATATTTGTTGTGTTAAGTCAGGTTGCAGCGCTGACCTAATGCCAATGAACTATCCTGATTTCAGCGCTTAAAATTCCCTTTTTAATTCGGTAATTCGGCCATCTGCAAACCGAATATAGGCAGAACTGCCAAAGGCGAATCGGGTGCTACCATCACGATTGCGGCCAATTGTTAACAATATCTCTTTATCGATGCAGTTTTTAGGCGGCTTCATATCGTCAAAACAGAGCATATCGTTCTCATCCTCTTCCCGGTAGCCGGTGCCAAAGGCAAAAACAGTAAAGTTCGTTGGTCCTCCCGCCTCGCCAGAGGGAATATGATATTTTTCCCGGATAGCGTTCTGGTTTGTCAGCCACCAGTTAATCGCCGATGTGGCGGTAATGGGTAAGTGATCAACCAAAATTGCGGCAGAATATGTGCCGTGATGCGCATCAATAACGTTAACGCGTCGGTTATCCAGATAGAGATAAATGCCCACAGCAGCAACAATAAGCAGGGTTAAAATTTTAAGAGATGTTCTTTTACTCATTAACGGCCTCCCTGGATTTCTACCGTGGCTTCCATATTGGTGAAAAATGGGCGAAAGCCGAATTGATCAAAGCGCTGTAGAATAAACCATATCCTGAAAAACTGGAATTGATTGAATTTAATGTTTGTAATGTCGTTTACGTCCAGCCCAAAGTGATCCTGCCCTGTATAACGTATCTGCGCACGCCAGCCTTTCTCACTGATTTGCAGGCTTAATAAATCTATACGTGTAGCATATACATCATGTATGGTAATACCTAGCCCATTGATTTTATCTAATATCATTGAGCTAAATTTTGGCAGGATCCTATAGCCGATTTCTTCAGTTATCGCAGGAAACGTTTCCGGAGGAACAGTGTTTCTCATATAATCAACACGCTGATTAATTATCTCCTGAATGGCAGTTAGGGTACTGTTTTTTGTCTTATCATTAATGATTTTTGCCTTATAAGCCGCGTTAAGCTGCATATCGGTAAATGGCGTACCGGTAGAGCGCTGGAAATGCTGAAGCATTCGATTAATCAAATACTTCCAGGGACCTACGCATGCAAAGGGCAATGAGGTAACCTGCATCTCTTCAAATAATAGCGTGGCGCACTGTTGCGCACTGTTGCGCACTGTTGCGCACTGAGCGTGCTGCTGCGTCGGTTATCGCCATATGCGCCGAAAAATCGCGAATGAGGATTAGCAAAAGCCGTTAGACGGGTCATTGTCCAGGGATCGATTACATTAGAGATATTGCTAAGCCTGAACTCTTTTTTAAGACATGCAGCACTCATATCGCCATACCGCATATCATCCGTCCCATAGTCGTTAAATCGATGTTCTGTAGCATAAAGCTTTTGCGGGAAGGTAATTTTAACCATGTCACTAATTCCTTGTGGATATTGTTCCCTGACTCTTTCAGCTGAACTTTTATTTAAAAAATCATAGCTATTGAATAATAGCGAGCAATGAATTTTTAAACAACTCTGCAAAAATATAAATATAAAGCAAGTGTCGTAAAATATATTCTGACTCAGCAATATCCGCTGTTATTCTACTTTAAATAGAGCTGCGGAGATTTTTTCTTACTTAATGTCATTATAATTGGGAAGGAGTTTGTTTTATTTTTATATAGTTTATTATTTATGAATTAATAGCTGGAGGCTTTACCCAAAGCGTGGCTAATCGTTAGCGTAACAGAATATTATTATTTCCTTTAGCTGATGGCTTTTATTTGCCAACAGAAAGGCGACCCGTAAGTCGCCTTTCAGCATTTTGCGCATTTCTGAATTAGTCAGAAAATGCGCGCTTATTGTCAGCGGAGCCGCCAGGCCCACGCTTAATAATAAGAATGTTCGCCGCGCTGATGTTCGGTCAGATCGCGTACGCCTTTCAGCTCAGGGAAAGCGGCCAGCAGCTCTTTTTCAATCCCTTCTTTCAGCGTAACGTCGACCATCGAACAGCCGTTACAGCCGCCGCCGAATTGCAGGATCGCATAACCTTCATCGGTGATTTCCATCAGCGTGACGCGGCCACCGTGACCGGCCAGCTGCGGGTTGATCTGCGCCTGTAACAGGTATTCAACGCGTTCTAGCAGCGGCGCGTCGTCAGCCACCTTACGCATTTTGGCGTTAGGCGCTTTCAGCGTCAGCTGTGAGCCAAGATTATCGGTAACGAAATCGATCTCGGCATCTTCCAGATAAGGCGCGCTCAGCTCATCCACATAGGCGGAAAGCTTTTCAAACTTCAGTTCGGTATCGCTTGGCTCCACCGCATCCGGCGGGCAGTAAGAGACGCCACATTCGGCAGTTGGCGTGCCCGGATTAATCACGAACACGCGGATTTGAGTGCCTTCTTCCTGATTTGAAAGCAGTTTTGCAAAATGCTCCTGGGCGGCATCGGTAATTCGGATCATGGCAGTTGCTCAATAGTTGACTAATTTAGTTGGTTATAATACGCCCATCGCCGACGCTCTACAAGGTACGGCAAAGGCACCAAATCTGGACGCTGGCCGCGCCAGCGCGCATCAGCAGGCGACTGATTTCCGCCGCCGTGCTGCCGGTGGTGACCACATCATCGATCAGCACGATGTGGCGATCCTGTACGGGAATTTCAAGCTGAAAGGCATCGCGCAGGTTTCTCTTGCGGGCGCGTGCATTAAGCTGGTGCTGAACGCGAACGGCACGACGGCGCGTTAATCCTTGCGGACGATAATCGCAGCCCAGCCAGCGCGCCAGCGGCTGCGCCAGCAGATCGACCTGATTAAATCCCCGGCGCCAGGCGCGTTGATGATGCAACGGAACCGCCAGCAGTAAATCAGGACGCGACAGGCCGCGCTCTCGCCTGACCGCCAGCCAGCTTAGCAAAATCAGCCGCGCCAGCATCACAGAGAGTGCGGTTATGCCGGAGAATTTATGGCGCGCAATGAGCAGGCTGAGCGGCGGGCAATAATGGCTGACGGCGATCAGCCGTTGCCACGGCGGGGGACGACGCAAACAGTGACCGCAGGGAAGCAGCGGATCGCCTGCGGGCAAGCCGCAGCGCGG
The DNA here is from genome assembly GCF_940807255.1 of Mixta sp. Marseille-Q2659. Lineage (GTDB taxonomy): Bacteria > Pseudomonadota > Gammaproteobacteria > Enterobacterales > Enterobacteriaceae > Mixta. Next base: position 356,008 of record NZ_CALNWY010000001.1, read on the forward strand.
GCAGCACGGCGGCAGCGGCGGCAAGGCGCGCAGGCAGTAGCTGCATAGCCCGTGTACAGGCATTTTCAGCGGCATCTGGCATAGCCAACAGCCTCCCTGCATTGGTAGCATAGCGACCTCCTTAATTTAGCGACAATGAGACAATAACTGATGGCGCAGCTTTACTGGCACACTACCGGCACCGGCAATCGCGATCTTGTGCTGCTACACGGATGGGGACTGAACGCGGAAGTCTGGCGTTGCATTATGGCGCCGCTCAGCGCACATTTTCGCCTGCACGTTGTGGATCTGCCGGGCTTTGGCCGCAGTCAGGGATTCGGCGCGTTAACGCTGGATGAAATGGTTGAGGCTTTGCTGCCGCAGCTGCCGGAACAGGCGATTTACCTCGGCTGGTCTCTGGGCGGATTAGTGGCCAGCCGTCTGGCGCTGCGCTGGCCGCAGCGCGTTACCGGTCTGATTACCGTCGCCTCTTCGCCCTGTTTCACCGCCAATGCGGAAAACTGGCCGGGCATTAAGCCGGAGACGTTGGCCGGTTTCCAGCAGCAGCTGAGCCACGATTATCAGCGTACCGTCGAGCGGTTTCTGGCGTTGCAAACGTTAGGGACGCCCAGCGCCAGGCAGGATGCGCGCGCGCTAAAAGAGGTGGTGCTGTCGCAGCCGATGCCGCCGGTTGACGTGTTGGCCGGCGGGCTGGAGATATTACGCAGCGTTGATTTACGCGAGGAGATGGAAACGCTTGAGGTGCCGTTGCTGCGCATTTATGGCTATCTCGACGGCCTGGTGCCGCGCAACGTCGCCGCACTGCTCGATCGGCGCTGGCCCGCAAGTGCTTCGCTGGTAATGGAAAAAGCGGCGCACGCGCCTTTTATTTCGCATCCGCAGGATTTTTGCGCAGCGGTAACGCAGTTCAGCGCTTCAGTTTAAGAAACTTTATCCCTTTAGCTGGCAAAATATCACCGGGCGTTAATACTTGAAGCTGAGCAAGGCCGCTGATTATGACTGATAACGTCTGCCAGGGAGCAGGGCGCTATTCTCCCTATTTCATTCTATTCATTCGGCGGTCCTGAGTTTTTCCGTTAACTTAAGACGAAGGTGAACTATGAATATGATTAAAGCTGCGGTTGTAACTTGTCTGTTGGGTGGACTCTCATTTTCCGCGCTGGCGGCGCAGGAAGTGACGAAAGAAGACGTGCAGAAAATGAATCTGGAAAAAATCGGCACGGTGAATACCACGGCGGAAACCACCTCGCCGATGGATGCTAAACGTGAACTGTCAAAAATGGCGGACGAGAAAGGCGGCAAATATTTTCTGGTTATCGCCGGACGTGAGCATGGCAAGTTCAGCGCCACGGCTGACGTCTACAAGTAATGCTTTAGCAGGCATATGCGTTATGCCTGCTTATCCTTTTCTGCGCCTGAATTGTTTTATCCCTTCAGCCATAAATAGTGCCAGGGCGGCAACGTGACCGGCTGAGCGCCATCAATCAACTTCTGTTCGATAATATCCCGATACTTCTTCCCATCCGGCAGCGTGGCATTGACGCTTTTATCGCTCAGATTAAACACACACAGCAAACTGTTCTCTCCATCCGCCGAATAGCGCCGCATCATCAGCAGCGTATTTTCGCTATCAAGGATCGCCATTGGGTTATCGGGATGGAAGGCGGGCTGACGCGTGCGCAGTTGGATAAGCGCGCTGAGACGGTTAAAGACCTGCTGGCGCAGGTAGTCGCCGCCCGACAGCGCTTTTTCTATTGCTGAGAGGGCATATTTTTCGCGGTTGATGGCGCGGTTATGACCAGCCACTCTGACGCCTTCCCGATCGTTGCGTGAGCCGAGAATGCTCTGGATGTAGATGGCGGGCACGCCGGGAAAGGCGAGCAGAATCGCGTGCGCCAGCATAAAACGTCGGATACGCGTGTCATCGTCATCGTCCTGCTTGTTCAGCGCATCCATATAGGTGACGTTGATTTCATACGGGCTGGTGGTGCCGTCCGGGTTATTTTTGTAGGAGATCAGAGCGCCTTCCAGCGCCAAATCGCGCACCAGCGAAACAATCTCTACTTCCGGCAGAATGCCGCGCGCCGGGTTAAGGCCGATACCATCGTGCGAGGCGAGAAAATTAAAAAAGGTTGTCGTGCCGTCGCCCAGATCGAGACCGGCGGCCCACTGACGCAGCGCGCGCGCCGAGCCGTTATGAATGGCGTGCAGCACCAGCGGCGGCAGCGAAAACTGGTAAACCATCTGCGCCTCATCCTGGCCGTTGCCAAAATAGCTGATATTGTCCTGATGCGGCACGTTGGTTTCGGTAATGATCACCGTACCTGGCGCTACCACATCGGCAATGGCGCGGAACAGTTTCACCAGCAGATGGGTATTTTCCAAGTGAATACAGCGGGTGCCGGGCGTTTTCCACATATAGCCGACCGCATCCAGCCGGACATAATCAGCCCCTTTTTTCAGGTATTCCAGCAGCACGTCAATCATGCGGATCAGCACTTCCGGGCTGGCAAAATTGAGGTCGATCTGATCGGCGCTAAAGGTGGTCCAGATATAGTGCGTTTCGCCGTTCGCCTTGACGAAAGGCGTCAGCAGCGGTGACGTGCGCGGACGGGTAACGCCGCTTAAATCGGTGCCGGGCGGCATACTGATAAAGAAATCGTCCCAGCCGGGATCGCAGGCCAGATAATGCTTAAACCAGGCGCTGTGCGAAGAGATATGGTTACAGACAAAATCGAACATCAAACGCGTATGGGTATGCAGTTCGGCCACGTTGCGCCACTCGCCGCATATCGGATTGACCTGATGATAGTCAATCACCGAAAAACCATCGTCGGAAGACCAGGGAAAGAAAGGCAGCAGATGCACCAGATTAAATGTGGATTCCAAATGCTGCTGGTAAAAACGCGAAAAGGTCGCCAACGTTGGCGCTTCCGGCTCGCGAAACTGATCGGCATAGGTGATCAGCACCACGTCTTTTTCATCCCAGTGCGGCTTACGCGGCTTTTTTATAGCATCACGGGCGGCGCGAATGTGTGACAGCAGGCGTTCCCGCGCAGCCATCGGAAAGGAATTCAGGTAGATCTTATCGATTAAGTTATTGATAATATCCATGTTTACCCGGCGGGCTACAGCGTTAAGTTCGCAAAGGCGTTAGATTTTACTGTAGACCGCCGGGCTAAAATCGCAACCGCTGACTAATGGCAGACGCCGCTTTTTACCGGCTGCTCATAATTTTCCACGGGCAGTATGCGAATCGGAATGCGCTGCGGCGGCAGTTTAATGCGGCGTAACAGCAGCAACAACGCGCCGTTGAACAGCAGCACCAGCAGGATAGTCAGGCTGCTGGCGAGCGGCTGCTCGCCGATGCGCGAGAACTGCCAGAACAGCGTCGCCAGCGAATAAGCGACGTTCAGCCCCCAAAGAATGGAAAAGCCCATCCAGCGGCGGCTGCTTTCACGGGCAATCGCGCCCATCACCGATACGCACGGAATATAGAGCAGCACAAACAGCAGATAGCTAAAGGCGGCGGCATCGCTGCCAAATTGTTGGCTCATCTGGCCCATCGCGCCGCCCGCCATTTCGCCGTCGCCCTTGCTGGCCTCAATCGGGTTCGCCAATACGCTCAGACTGAATGTCTCTTTCAGTCCTTGCCAGGTTTCGCTGACCGCATCGGACAGCTCTGCCGTCAGGCTCCACTCATTAACGTCGAAAGGGGCTTCCTGTAAGGCCTCGGCGGTGTAAAGCGTATTCAGCGTGCCGACCACCACTTCTTTCGCCATCGCGCCGGTCAGCAGGCCCACCGACGCCTGCCAGTTATCCGGCTGTATGCCGATAGGCTGCAGCAGCGGCGTCATGATGCGGCTGACGCTGGCCAGCGCCGAATCGTTAATGCTGTTGACCGGCTGCCCGTTAAAGGAAAAGCTGTTCAGCCCGCCGATAAGAATGCTGACGATCACGATGACTTTACCGGCGCGCAACACGAAGCTTTTCAGGCGCTGCCAGGCCTGCAACAGCAGGCTTTTCAGATGCGGCACGTGCCAGCTCGGCAGCTCCATAACGAACGGCGAAGCTTCGCCGCGCAGCAGCGTATGCTTGAGCAGCAGGCCGGTCAGCACCGCCATGACAATGCCGGTCAGATAAAGGCTGAACACCACCAGCGCGCCGTGTGAACCAAAAAAGGCGGCGGCGAAAACAGCAAAAATCGCCAGCCGCGCGCCGCAGGAGATAAAGGGCGCCATCATCACCGTAATCAGCCGTTCACGCGGCGCATCCAGCGTGCGTGCGCCCATCACCGACGGCACGTTGCAGCCAAAACCGACGATCAGCGGCACGAAAGATTTACCCGGCAGGCCAAGCGACTGCATCAGCCGATCGACCACAAAAGCGGCGCGCGCCATATAGCCGGAATCTTCCATAAAGGAGAGAAACAGATACATCAAACCGATCTGCGGCACCAGCGGCAGCACCGTATTGATGCCGCCGCCCACACCCTGTGCGAGAAACAGCGTCAGCCAGACCGGGAAATGCAGCGTGGCGCCGAGCCACTGCGTACCGTGAATAAACAGCGCCGCCGAGCCGACGTCAAACAGCGGCTGCAGCGCGCCGCCAATATTGATCGCCAGCAGAAACATCAGATACATCATCAGCAAAAAGACCGGAATGCCCAGCCAGCGGTTCAGTACGATCTTATCAAGCCGCTGCGATAGCTGGTGCGGGGCGGCTAAATGCTGATTGCTGACGTTGGCGCAAATCGACGCCAACAGCTGATAGCGTGCGGCGACAATGGAGACGGCGGCTTCCTGCGCCAGCCCGGTCTCCACTTCTGCCAGCCGCTGCAGCGCCAGATCGCTTACCTGCTGACGGCTGTAAATGTCGCCTTCCAACAGCTGTAACGCCAGCCAGCGCCGCCGCTGACGGCTTTCGCTTACCGACATCGCCGCTGCCAGCCGATCGACAGCGTCATTCAGTAGCGCGGGATAGGGCACTTCCAGCGGCGCGCAGGTGCTAATTCCTTGATCAATCAGTTGCTTCAGCTGCTCCAGTCCGCTGCCGCGTGTTGATACGACCGGCACCACCGGACAGCCGAGACGCTGCGCCAGCGCCGGAATATCGATGCTGATTTTCTGGCTTTCTGCCATGTCCAGCATATTCAGCGCCACAATGCAGGGCACGCCCAGTTCGCGCAATTGCAGGGTGAGATAAAGATTGCGCTCCAGGTTGCAGGCGTCCACCACGTTAATCAGCAGATCTGCCTGCTGGCTCAGCACGAAGTGGCAGGCGATCTGCTCATCAAGCGAGGCCTGCTGGGAAATGGTGGTCAGCGAATAGGTACCGGGCAGGTCGATAAGATTCACCCGCGTTTGGCCAGCGGTGAAAAAACCTTCTTTGCGCTCAACGGTGACGCCAGCCCAGTTGCCGACGCGCTGACGGGCGCCGGTGAGCTGATTAAACAGCGTGGTTTTACCGGCGTTGGGATTGCCTAACAGACCGACAGTACAGGTTTTCATGCGGCCTCCATCGGAGCCATTGGCTGCAACTGCAGCAGCGCCAAATCCTTTTTGCGCAGCATTAAACTTACGCGTCCCGCCTGAATCTGCAGCGGATCACCCAGCGGGGCAATGCGTAGCACCTGAAAGCAGGAACCGGGCAGCAGGCCGAGGGAAAGCAGCTTTTGGCGATAAGCGGGACTGACGGCGGATGAAAAGCCGAGAATTTGATAGTGTTGGCGGGCAAGCAGAGACATGAAAGGTACCTCATTGACTGTCGCGTAGTACGACAATGACAAAACGGCACCATATTAATGAGAATAATTATCGTTAATGTTGATTTAAAACAAACAACGAGGGCGGCGCGAGGCCGCCCTTACGTTTTAGCGCTTCTTACCGAAGGCGGCGGCCAGCGCATCGCCCATGGCGCTGTTGCCAGGTGCCGTGCTGGCGGCACGCGGACGCGGTTTAGCCGCCGGACGGTTATTACCACGATCCTGCGTACGTGGCGCACCGCGCGCCGCGGTTTCGCCTGGCTGCTCGTCAAGACGCATGGTCAGCGCGATGCGTTTGCGTTGAAGATCGACTTCCAGCACCTTAACTTTGACGATATCGCCTGCTTTCACCACGGTATGCGGATCTTCGACAAATTTGTCGGAAAGCGAAGAGATATGCACCAGGCCATCCTGATGGACGCCAATATCCACGAATGCGCCGAAGTTGGTCACGTTGGTCACCGCACCTTCCAGTACCATGCCCGGCTGCAGATCGTTCATGGTTTCTACGCCTTCGGCAAACTGTGCTGTTTTGAATTCCGGGCGCGGATCGCGGCCTGGTTTCTCCAGCTCTTTGATAATGTCGCTGACCGTCGGCACGCCGAAACGCTCATCGGTAAAATCGACCGCTTTAAGGTTGCGCAGCTCAGTCGGATTGCCCATCAGCTCGCGCAGTGACTGGCGGGTCGCTTCCAGAATACGCTCGACCACCGGATAGGCTTCCGGATGCACAGTAGAAGCATCCAGCGGATTATCGCCGTGGTTAATACGCAGGAAGCCAGCGCACTGTTCAAAGGCTTTCGGGCCGAGACGGCTCACCTTCAGCAGCTGCTGACGGCTGCGGAAGCGACCGTTTTCGTCGCGCCAGTTCACAATGTTTTGCGCCATCATGCGCGTCAGTCCGGCAACGCGGGTCAACAGCGCGACGGAGGCGGTATTCAGATCGACGCCAACGGCGTTAACGCAGTCTTCCACCACCGCATCCAGCTTTTTCGCCAGCTGGTTTTGGCTGACGTCATGCTGATACTGGCCCACGCCAATTGATTTCGGATCGATTTTCACCAGCTCCGCCAGCGGATCCTGCAAACGACGGGCAATTGAGACTGCGCCACGCAGCGAAACATCGAGATCCGGGAACTCCAGCGCTGCCAGTTCGGAAGCTGAGTAGACCGACGCGCCCGCTTCGCTGACGATCACTTTTTGCGCCGTCACCTGCGGGAACTGTTTTTGTACTTCAAGGAAGAAGCGCTCGGTTTCACGTGAAGCGGTGCCGTTGCCGATCGCCACCAGTTCTACCTGATGACGCGTGCAGAGCGCTGCAACCGCCGCCGCCGCTTTGGCCGCCTGGCCGGTGTGCGGATAGATGGTATCGGTCGCGACCAGCTTGCCGGTGGCATCCACTACCGCCACTTTGACGCCGGTACGCAGGCCCGGATCGAGGCCCATGGTGGCGCGCATGCCCGCTGGAGCCGCCATCAGCAGATCGTGCAGGTTACGGGCAAAGACATTAATCGCTTCTTCTTCCGCACGCTCGCGCACGCTGCCCATCAGCTCGGTCTCCAGATGCAGCAGCACTTTAATGCGCCACGTCCAGCTCACCACCGCTTTACGCCAGCTGTCCGCCGGCGCGTTATTCAGGCGCAGGTTAAGGTGTTCGCTAATCAGCTGCTCGCCGTAGCTTTCACGCGGCGGCTCATCAAACTGCGGATCGGGATTGAGCGAGAGCTGCAATACGCCTTCGTTGCGGCCACGGAACATCGCCAGCGCGCGGTGCGACGGTACGGTAGCCAGCGCTTCATGATGATCGAAGTAGTCGCGGAATTTCGCGCCTTCTTCCTCTTTGCCTTCCACAACGCGGGAAACCAGATGGGCATGCTTCCACAGATAATCGCGGACTTTCGCCAGCAGGGCGGCGTCCTCAGCGAAACGCTCCATCAGAATATAGCGCGCGCCGTCCAGCGCCGCTTTCACGTCGGCCACGCCTTTCTCCGCATCGACAAAGCGGGCGGCCAGCTGCTCCGGCTCCTGAGACGGATCCTGCCACAGCGACTCGGCCAGCGGTTCCAGACCGGCTTCAATCGCGATCTGCCCACGCGTGCGGCGCTTCGGTTTATAGGGAAGGTAAAGATCTTCGAGTTCGGTTTTGCTCAGGGTAGCATTAATCGCGGCGGCAAGTTCATCGCTGAGTTTGCCCTGTTCGGCGACCGATTTCAGGATCGCCTGGCGGCGGTCTTCCAGCTCGCGCAGGTAGCCGAGACGGGTTTCCAGCTGTCGCAGCTGGGTATCATCAAGCCCGCCGGTCACTTCCTTACGATAACGTGCGATAAACGGCACGGTGTTCCCTTCGTCCAGCAGGCGGATTGCGGCATCAACTTGCTCAGCCCGCGCCTGAAGTTCACCTGCAATAATGCGGTTCAGTGAATCATTCATCATCGGTTCAACTATCTTGCTAACAGTGGGTGAGAAATAGCGGACAGTTATACGGATTGACGGGCGAAATTACCAGCGAAGGGGTGCGCTTTAAGCCATATTCCGAGTGGGTTCTCCCACGCGGCGAGAGTGATGTTGTACCATTAGCACAAGGGGCCGCCAGGCCATCAGATTCAGCAGACAGGATGGATGTGTGAAGACGCAACTGATTACCCGTGAAGGTTATAACAAGCTTCGGGCGGAACACGATTATCTGTGGAAGGAAAAGCGCCCGGAGATCACCAAAATCGTCTCCTGGGCGGCCAGCCTGGGCGACCGCTCCGAAAACGCCGATTACACCTATAACAAGCGTCTGCTGCGCCAGATCGATCGCCGCGTGCGCTATCTGCGTAAATGTCTGGCGGAACTAAAGATCGTCGATTACTCCCCGCAGCAGGAGGGCAAAGTCTTTTTTGGCGCCTGGGTGGAAGTGGAGAACGAACAGGGCGAGGTAAAATGCTTTCGCATTGTCGGGCCGGATGAGATCTACGGTGAGGTGAAAAACTATATCTCTGTGGATTCGCCGATGGCGCGCGCGCTGATTAAAAAAGAAGTGGATGACGAAGTGATCGTTAACACGCCGGAAGGGGAAAAATTGTGGTTTATTAACCGCATTGAATATCGACAATCGCCAGATGAGACCAGCGAAAAATAAAAAGAAGCGGAGAATAATGACTTTTTTAATAAAGCCCGGGCAACGCTTATTCTCCGGTGGCGAAAGACTACAGCAACAGAATTTTTATATGTAAAGCTGGGTCTGACCTAATGCCTTAAAAAGCGTTAATGAGGGATGGTACTGGTGGTTGTGGTGGTCGCCGTGCTGGAGCCGTCTCCGCCGCCTGCGGTCGCCAGCGCAAGGCCCAGCAGCGCGCCTACTACGGCGACGCCTTCCGCATCGGAATTTCCCTTCGCTTCGGCGGTGGCCTGCGCGCCGGCAGCTTCGCCGGAAGGTTCATTGGCCATTACGTATCCGCTGACGAACAGGGCCAGTGAGCAAATTAACATTATCTTGTTCATATTTATTCCCGGCTGATAAATAGAGAAAGTTTGCCGGGATGAATATAGGTTTGTCGGGCCTGCGCTGAAAAGCGTTGTTTTTTGAACAATAGGGGCGAGTTAAGTTATTGCTGGATCGAACTTTTATTGGCTGCGAATATTCCTGGCTGAGCGTAACGGTAAAAAAATATCCGCCAGTATTTTCTGCTAATAGTTGGACTCAAGGCGCGCAAAACTGACAGCAAAGGTAGAGTTAAAAACGCCGTTTAACAGGCGAAACGGTTTTGGTAAATGTAAATAATTGATTGCAAGAGTAAATTTTTGCATGGCGCGATCTGAGCCAGTGGTTAAAAGAGTTTTAACGGCTATTTCAGAAAAGACGGATCGAAGCGTTGACGCTTATTCGATAGCGTAAAAGGCAAATAAATACGCGATAAGCTGCTGTTTAATATGCTTTGTAACAATTTCGGCTAGAATATAAACCATTAATGACTGTCACAGCTACGCTTCTTTTTTAACAATACCAGCTCGGGCAATAGCGCCTTTGGGAGTAACGAAATGCAAGAAAACTACAAAATTCTGGTCGTTGATGATGATATGCGTTTGCGCGCGTTGCTGGAGCGCTATCTGACCGAACAGGGTTTTCAGGTGCGCAGCGTCGCTAACGCCGAGCAGATGGATCGCCTGTTAACCCGCGAATCCTTCCACCTTATGGTGCTTGACCTGATGTTGCCAGGCGAAGATGGCCTGTCGATTTGTCGTCGCTTGCGTAGCCAAAGCAATCCAATGCCGATCATTATGGTGACGGCGAAAGGCGAAGAAGTGGATCGCATTGTGGGTCTGGAGATCGGCGCGGATGATTATATTCCGAAGCCGTTCAACCCGCGCGAACTGCTGGCGCGCATTCGCGCCGTACTGCGTCGCCAGGCGAATGAGCTGCCGGGCGCGCCGTCGCAGGAAGAGGCGGTTATCGCCTTCGGCAAATTTAAACTGAACCTCGGCACCCGTGAAATGTTCCGCGAAGATGAGCCGATGCCGTTAACCAGCGGCGAGTTCGCCGTGCTGAAAGCGCTGGTGAGCCATCCGCGCGAGCCGCTGTCGCGCGATAAGCTGATGAACCTTGCGCGTGGCCGCGAATACAGCGCCATGGAACGTTCGATTGATGTTCAGATCTCCCGCCTGCGCCGCATGGTGGAAGAAGATCCGGCGCATCCGCGCTATATCCAGACCGTTTGGGGCCTGGGCTACGTCTTTGTACCGGACGGCACTAAAGCATGAAGCGGCTCCGCTTTTCTCCCCGCAGTTCATTCGCCCGTACGCTGCTGCTGATCGTCACGTTGCTGTTTGTCAGCCTGGTCACCACCTATCTGGTGGTGCTTAACTTCGCCATTCTTCCCAGCCTGCAGCAGTTTAACAAAGTGCTGGCGTATGAAGTGCGTATGTTAATGACCGATCGGCTACAGCTGGAGGACGGCACGCAGCTTGAGGTGCCGCCGGCGTTCCGGCGTGAAATTTACCGCGAGTTGGGGATCTCTCTGTATACCAACGCGGCGGCGGAGGAGAGCGGATTACGCTGGGCGCAGCACTATCAGTTTTTAAGCGATCAGATGGCGCACCAGCTTGGCGGGCCGACGGATGTGCGCGTTGAGGTCAATAAAAATTCGCCGGTGGTCTGGCTGAAGACCTGGCTGTCGCCCGATATTTGGGTGCGCGTGCCGCTGACCGAGATTCATCAGGGCGATTTTTCGCCGCTGTTCCGCTATACGCTGGCGATAATGCTGCTGGCGATCGGCGGCGCCTGGCTGTTTATTCGCATTCAGAACCGGCCTTTGGTGGATCTGGAACATGCGGCCTTGCAGGTGGGCAAGGGTATTATTCCGCCGCCGCTGCGCGAATATGGCGCGTCGGAAGTGCGTTCGGTGACCCGTGCTTTTAACCAGATGGCTTCCGGCGTTAAACAGCTGGCGGACGATCGCACATTGTTGATGGCGGGCGTTAGCCACGATTTACGCACGCCGCTGACGCGCATTCGTCTGGCGACGGAAATGATGGGCGAAGAGGATGGCTATCTGGCGGAGTCGATCAATAAGGATATTGAAGAGTGCAACGCGATTATCGAACAGTTTATCGATTATTTACGCACCGGCCAGGAGATGCAGACCGAGCGCGCCGATCTGAATGCTGTGCTGAATGAAGTGGTGGCGGCGGAGAGCGGCTACGAACGTGAAATCGAAGATGCCGTTATGCCAGGCGAGCTGATGCTGGACATTAACCCGCTTTCCATTAAACGCGCGGCGGCCAATATGGTGGTGAATGCGGCGCGTTACGGTAACGGTTGGATCAAGGTCAGCAGCGGCTATGAGCTACAGCGCGCCTGGTTCCAGGTGGAAGATGACGGCCCAGGCATTAAGCCGGAGCAGCTCAAGCATCTGCTGCAGCCGTTTGTGCGCGGCGACAGCGCCCGCAGCACCAGCGGCACGGGGCTGGGGCTGGCGATTGTACAGCGTATTATCGATGCGCATCAGGGCTCGCTGGATATTGGCGTCAGCGAGCGCGGCGGCCTGCGTATCCGCGCCTGGCTGCCGTTAACGGAGAACGCTCATGCGGTAAGTAGCCCGACTAATGCGCTACCGCCGACAAAAAGCGAATAAAGCAGTCTGCCAACGCTCGCCGTTAGCTGGTTCATCGCTCCTGCGGGCGTCTGCCTGAAATAAAAACCCCCGCCGTTTGGCAGGGGTTTTTTATTTCAGGCTTAAATCACCTTCAGAGCAGAAGGTGACTGTTTTACTTTTAGCATAATACCGTCAGGTTAAATCTGCGGCCCGGCTGATACCAGCGCGGCGCCCGCAGGCGTATCGGTATATTTTTCAAAGTTATTAATAAAGCGCTGCGCCAGATCCAGTGCCGATTTTCCCACTGCGAAGGATCTTCCCAGGTATTGCGTGGATCGAGAAGATGCGCATCGATACCGGCCACCGCGATTGGCATTTCCAGGTTGAAGATCGGCAGCGTTTGGGTTTCCGCCTGCGCCAGTTCGCCGCTCAGGATCGCATTGATAATCGCCCGCGTATCTTTCAGCGAAATGCGTTTGCCGGTGCCGTTCCAGCCGGTATTCACCAGCCAGGCTTCCACGCCTGCGTCCTGCATCCTTTTCACCAGCACTTCCGCATATTTGGTTGGGTGCAGCGTTAAAAATGCCGCGCCAAAGCAGGCGGAGAAAGTTGGCGTCGGCTCCGTTACGCCGCGCTCCGTACCGGCCAACTTAGCGGTAAAGCCGGACAGGAAGTGGTACTGCGTTTGATCGGAGGAGAGACGAGAAACCGGCGGCAGCACGCCAAACGCATCGGCGGTCAGGAAGATCACCTTTTTCGCATGGCCCGCTTTGGAGACCGGCTTAACGATGTTATCGATATGGTAAATCGGATAGGAGACGCGCGTGTTCTCCGTTTTGCTGGCGTCATCAAAATCGATAGAGCCGTCGCTGCGCACCACCACGTTTTCCAGCAGCGCATCGCGGCGGATTGCGTGATAAATCTCCGGCTCCGCCTGCTCTGACAGCTTGATGGTTTTCGCGTAGCAGCCGCCTTCGAAGTTGAACACGCCGTCGTCGTCCCAGCCATGCTCATCATCGCCAATCAACTGACGTTTAGGATCGGTGGAAAGGGTGGTTTTCCCCGTGCCAGAAAGACCGAAGAACACCGCCACGTCGCCCTGTTCGCCCACGTTAGCCGAGCAGTGCATCGAGGCGATCCCTTTCAGCGGCAGCAGGTAGTTCATCACCGCGAACAGGCCTTTCTTCATTTCACCGCCGTACCAGGTGCCGCCGATCAACTGCATTTTTTCAGTGAGGTTAAAAGCGATGAAGTTCTCAGAATGCAGGCCCTGCTGCTGCCAGTTGGGGTTGGTGCATTTCGCGCCGTTCATCACCACGAAATCGGGTGTGAAGCTGGCCAGACTTTCCTCATCGGGACGGATAAACATGTTTTTGACAAAGTGTGCCTGCCAGGCGACTTCGGTAATAAAGCGGACGCTCAGACGGGTATCAGGGTTGGCACCACACCAGGCGTCTACCACAAACAGACGTTTACCGGAGAGCTGTTGCGTGACGCAACCCTTAAGCGCTTGCCAGGTTTCCTGAGACAGGGGCTGATTATCGTTTTTACCTTTGCCCTGATCGTTCCACCACAAGGTGTCGCGGGTCGTATCGTCGCGCACAATATATTTATCTTTGGGTGAGCGTCCGGTGAACACACCGGTATCCACGGCAATCGCCCCGGACTGCGTTAGCGTACCGCGCTCGTAGCCGGACAGACCGGGCAGGGTTTCTTCCTTAAATAAAGTTTCATAATCGGGATTATGGATGACTTCAACCGTATCAGTGATGCCATAAGCGACGAGGTCCTGTGGAGTCAGGCCATTAGGGCGCATATTACTGTTCCTTTATCGGTTTGTACTGCAACAAATGTTGAGGGGACTTGCTGCCACTTGCCGTAAAGCGCCATGAAGCGATTCACGTTGCTTTACAATTGCGGCAGTCTACTCCTGTCAAAAAGCAGCGAAAGGGGCGAATAGCAGAAATGAGAGACGAAACGTTTTTTTATGGAAATTCATCTGAATCCGATGAAAAGTTATGGATAGCAGCGCACAGTTTATAAAACGCTATTTTAATATTTTAGCGGCACGTTATTGTTTTAATTTAAAAACTCCGCCCAGGCTCTTGAGTGGTGCGACACTATAGTGCGCGTGTAGCCTGCCGCTTTGTTAATAAAAAAGGCGGCCAAAGCCGCCCTGGTTTTTGTTAACGATCGATCAGTGAATTTGCGCGCTGCTGCTGCCTGAATCGTTACGGATAGCAGCAATATCAACTGCATCGTAAATATAGTGGCTGCCGCAATAGTCGCAGTGCATATCGATCTGACCATCTTCTTCAAGAATCTGATCAACTTCTGCCTGCGGCAGCGTTTTCAGCACTTCGCCGCAGCGTTCGCGTGAGCAGCTGCACTTAAAGCTGACGTTCTGCGGTTCATAAAGTGTGACTTCTTCCTGGTTATAGAGACGCCACAGCACTTCGTTTGCCGGCAGGCCGATTAGCTCTTCCGTTTTGATAGTCTCCGTCAGCGTCGCCAGATGGTTGAAATCTTCTTTATCAGTATTCTGCGCCGGCAGGACCTGCAGCAGAATACCGCCTGCGCCCGGCTGGCCTTCATGCTCGCCGGTACGGATAAACAGGCGCGTCGGCAGCTGCTCAGAGCGCATAAAGTAATCTTCCAGGCAGGCGGCCAGCGTATCGCCTTCCAGACCGACCACGCCCTGGTAGCGCTCGCCTTTTTCCGGGGAAATGGTGATCACCAGATAGCCGTTGCCGACCATCTCTTTTAGCGTGCTGCCCGGCGCGATTTCGCCCTGAACGCGCGCCACGCCGCGCATTTCCTGGCGGTTATTGCCGTTGATTACCGCCAGCGTCAGCGCGCCGTCGCCCTGCAGCTGAACGGTGATGTCGCCTTCGAATTTCAGCGTGGCGGTCAACAGGCTGGTGGCTACCAGCAGTTCGCCCAGCAGCTGCTGAACCGGCTGCGGATAATCATGACCGGAAACAATCTCGCGCCATGTGTCGGATAAATTAACCAGTTCGCCGCGAACCGCGTGGTTTTCGAACAGGTAACGGTGCATTTGGTCTTGGTGAGCCATAGTTTTTCTCTCGTGTTGGCGGCGCGTTATTCGTCGCCAGAAAATTTGAATTTCATCAGATCGCGGCGCTCTTTTTTATCAGGCCGACGATCGGGATGGGGCATAGTCAGCGCGTTCATTTTGCGCGCCTGCGCCATTTTTTCGCGTTTCTCAACGCTTTCCGCCGTCTCGCTGTATAGCTGCTGCGCTTCCGTCGCCGGACGGCGCTGATCGGTAACGGCGCAGATGATAACCGTGCGCTCATCGTTGCCCTGGCGTAATTTCACTTCGGCATTCAGCTCCACCAGCTTGCTGGGCTTGCTGCGCTGACCGTTATAGTGAACTTTGCCGCCCTCAATCATCTCACGCGCCAGCGCGCGGGTTTTGTAGAAGCGCGCGGCCCACAGCCATTTATCGAGGCGGACGCCTTCTGTGGATTTCTCTTTCATCACTGCTCCCGTCGGTTTACCGCGCCTGGGGCGCCAGCGCGCCGAGCAGCGTTCGGTAATCGCTCACGCTTTGATGGCGAGCGAAGGTTTTCATCGGCATACCGGAATCAGGATTGCTGACGCCAAGACACCACGCGATTCCCCAGCTCTTCGCCGCATCCAGCACCGGCTCGCTGTCATCAATAAACAGCGTGCGGTGATTTTCGAAGCCGGTCTGCTGCTGCACAGCCTGCCATAAGCGCTGATCTTCTTTCGGAAAGCCAAATGTATGGGTCGAAAGTAATAAATCAAGGTGCTGTCCAAGGCCGGTTTGCTTTAGTTTTACATCCAGATTCCAAGGATGCGCATTGGTGAGCAGAATGGTGCGTTTGCCGCTGGCGCGCAGGGCGTGCAGGAGAGGAAGGGTATCATCGCGCAAACGCGCGCGGGCGCGCATCTCCCAGGTCATCGCACGAATGTCCAACTCCAGCTCGCGACTCCAGTAATCCAGACAATACCAGTTTAGCGTATGCTGCACCGCCTGGTACTTCGCCATAATGAGCTGGTTGGCTTCGGCCAGCGGGATGCCGTGCCGTTGACTGAGGCTTTCCGGTACCAGCGTCAGCCAGAAATAGCTGTCGAAGGCCAGATCGAGCAGCGTGCCGTCCATATCCAGCAGCACGGTATCGATATTTTGCCAGTCAATGCTGGTTTCCATGCCGCCTCCCATAAATGAAAAGCGACAGGGTAGCACAGTTAAAAGTGGCTCAGAACAGGGGACGTATATCCGGCACCGGCGACAGCGTGTGGTTAAAGCACTTATCGTAATAGCGCTGAATTTCCACGATGCGTTTGCGGTTGCGGTGGATACGGCGCAGCGCCAGCAGGCCGTTAATGATGGCGCTCAGGCTCAGCGCCACCAGCAGCAGCGAGGTAAAAAGATAACGCCACATAGTGAGCATATCCGGCGCGCTGTGCAGCGCGATATGCTGCGTGCCATTCGCGTCGGTATGAATACTGGTGATGATGCCGGAGGCGCTAAATGAGGTATGCAGCAGCATTCCCGCCAGGCGTTGGAGTTCATCCCACTGATCCGATGCGTTGAAATCAAACAGGGAAACGGTCGGTTGCGGATGATTAACCAGCTGGCGGCCCTCATCGCTGACAATCAGGAATCCGCCGGGCGGCGGGCTGTTCAGCGCTTCGGCGGCCCGATGCGTTTCACGATAGAAAAAGGTTGAGGTGGCGGTAGTTACCAGGTTTTCCAGCGCTTCGGCGCTAACCGGACGCAGCAGCACATTCATGCCGTTTAACGCCCCGGAGGAGGCGCGGCCGACCAGCGTTTCCCAGTCTTTCGCATTGCCAAGGTTAACCAGCGCGTTTTTCAGCCTGACGCAATCCTGCTGCTGGCTACACAGCTCCTGGGTTTTCAGCACCAGATCGGAAAAGTCATCCAACAGGATCATGCCTGATTTCTGGATCGCCGTCGCCAGCTGCGGGTTGAGCTTGCTGTCAGTGTTATTTTGCGGATGCAGCTGTTGATTGGTTAAATCCACCAGTGCCGAGGCTTTATCAATAATTTCTGACTGTGGCAGCGGCAGGGGAGAGGCCATATTCCAGTAAATCGCCGAGCAGTCGAACGGCATAAACGCATAGCTGCGGTTGCTCTGATAGCTGGCAGGGACGGAACACATGCCGGTGCCGCTAACTTTCAGGCTGTCGCCGACGTGCAGCGTCGCCTGTTCCAGCGCGGCCACGGAATTAACCTCGATTCGCTCGGAGCCTTTCAGCCACGCCAGACTGAGTTTCAGCGGCATAGTCAGCGGCACCCAACTGATCAGCAGCGCCAGTACCAGCAGCGAACCGCAGGCCAGCACCATGTTCTTTTTCCAGCGCTGAATCGGGAAGTTACGCACTTCATCCTGCAGCGACAGGAAACGGCCCTGCCGCACGACCTGACGGTTCAGATAGATATCCACATCGGTCGTCTGGCCTAAATCGTGCGCCACATACGGCTGCCAGTGCGGCGGATAGACCAGGTCGATAATGCCGAGAGAGATATTGTTGACCTGCCCCTGGTTCGATTCGCTAAACAGCCCCCAGCGCTTCGGCGCGCCGCGCAAGCAGTGGATTTCGCGCAGATCTTTTTCACGTGGCCGACGGTACATAAACCACAGGCTGACCAGAATAATGATGACGCTGACGCTGACCAGCCACGGCATAAAGATAAGCGGCGTCAGCAGGCTGATAAAAAAGAGCAACAGGCCGCCGCTGATTACCGTGGCTTCGCGCGAGCCGTCGCTGCGCGACAGGCTATGCTCCTCCGGCGTCTCTTTGCGCACCTGAAGTAGCTCGACGTTTTCGCTCTGTTCCTGCCGAATCGAGGCATTGGTGGCGCTGGGACGCACCACCGTCGGCAGCATGCTTTGCTCGCCGGCATAATTCACCAGCGAATGGCCGTTCAGGGAGATGACCAGCGGAATAGAGTGGGTTTTAATCAGCTCGACAAAGTTCTCTTCGGCGATGTACTGCTCCCACAGCGGCGGAAGGTGTACCTCAAGCGCGTCGAGATAGTAGCGCCATTTTTGCGGATCGTCGGTAGAAAGCCCGTAGCGGGTAATCGCGCGGGTAACAGGATAAACTTTATTGCTTTGCGAGCTGAGCGACAGCATTTCCGGCGAGGCGCTGGCACCGCCCGGCTGGATGGTGCGCTGCTTCTTTGCCAGCGTATCGAGATAACGCTCTACGGCGTCGCGCTCTTCGCTGGTCATCAGACGATGGGGCGGATTAATAAACGGCAGGGGCTTCGCCAACGGCGGACGATGCCGCATAGCGTACCAAAAACAGATACCTGCAATAAGTGAGCAGGTAAGCATTACACCCAGAATAATAATTATTGTGTTCATGCTTTGCTCATTCCAGCCAAACTGCTGCCGTCACTATGATTGCTCGCTCCGGGCTAAGTTATAGGGAGTTTACTAATTTTGGCGGGATTGGGCAGTGGTGGCAACCAACCTGATAACTAAAATAGCGCACAAAATCATAAAATTAGAACTACTATACAGAATTCCTTGCCGGAATATTACCTGTCGCCTGTCGAGGAAAGTATCGGCATTATCCTATTTCCTTATCGCTTATTGACATTGTGATAAAATTTTTCCTCAGGCATTACAAGCAATTGTTATAAAAAAGTAAATTAAATCATCTGGCGATTGGATTCCCGTGATGCCTGTCGCACAATGTCATTTTGCCGATCTTTACGCCATGACGATGACCGGCCAGCGATGATCAACCGCGCTTTAACAGGGGCCCCCATGCCGAGACAATTAGAGAAACCCACTATTTTACGTGTTGAGCCTGTTGCCCGTTCGCGCCTGTTTACCATTGAGTCGGTGGATCTGGCGTTCAGTAACGGTGCGCGGCGCGTTTACGAACGTATGCGTCCCTCAGAGCGCGAAGCGGTGATGATTGTTCCCATTATCGATAACCATTTGGTACTGATTCAGGAATATGCCGTTGGGCTGGAAAGCTATGAACTTGGCTTTCCCAAAGGGCTGATCGATCCTGGCGAGACGGTATTCGAGGCGGCTAACCGCGAACTTAAAGAAGAGGCGGGCTTTGGCGCACAGCAGATGGAAGCGCTCAGCAAGCTCACCATGGCGCCTTCCTACTTTTCCAGCAAAATGAATATTGTGGTAGCGGAAGGGCTCTATCCAGAAAAACTGGAAGGGGATGAACCGGAACCGTTGCCGGTTATTCGCTGGCCGCTGGAAAATCTGATGGCGCTGCTACAGGAACCCGATTTCAGCGAGGCGCGTAACGTTAGCGCGTTGTTCCTGGTGCGGGAATGGTTGGCGAAGCAGCAGCGTATCGCTTACTGAGCGCGTTTTACTGCCGAAGCGGTGCAGTGAGCAGTAAGAAAAAAGGGCGATTATTCGCCCTTTTTTGTTGGTATCAGAATAGCTCGTGCGTTTCGCCGTTATCCATGATCGTAGTGCCAACATCGTGGACGGAATACTCGGTTGGCTGCGTGCCGTCGATAAAGTATTCCTGACGGGTGTTGCCGCCGCCGTTAGCCAGTTTGCCGGTGCTGCGATCGATGGTGACGGTCACAATGCCGGGCGGCGGCGTTAGCGGCTGCTCAGGCACGCCGTCCAGCGCCGCCTTCATAAAGCTATCCCACGCTGGCTGAGCGCTTTTCGCCCCGCCTTCGTAGCCGGAGATCTGATCTTTAATCGCGCCGGAGGCGGTGGAACGACCCAGGTCTCGACGGTGATCGTCAAATCCGATCCAGACGGTGGTCACGACGCCTGGACCATAGCCGGAGAACCAGGCATCTTTCGAGCTGTTGGTCGTACCGGTTTTACCCCCGATATCATTACGCTTCAGATCGCGGCCTGCGCGCCAGCCGGTGCCCATCCAGCCCGGTTCCCCAAAGATATTTGAGTTCAGCGCGCTCTTAATTAAGAAGGAGAGCGGCGTATTAATGACGTGCGGCGCATACTGCTGCGCAACGGCGGGCTGCGGTGCGCCAACCTGCTGCAGAGCAGGCTGTGGTACGCCAGGGTTACGATTTTCCTGGGAGACCGCGACGTTTTCGACACTCTCTTCGCCCAGCGCGACCGCTTTTTTGGTCTCGCCATAAATCACCGGCAGATTACATTCCGGGCAGGCGATGCGCGGCTGGTTTTCAAACAGCGTTTCGCCGTTTTCATTTTCGATCTTTTTAATGAAGTACGGATCGACCAGGAAGCCGCCGTTAGCCATGACCGCATAGCCGCGCGCCATTTGCAGCGGCGTAAAGGATGCCGCGCCGAGCGCCAGCGATTCGGTATGGACGATATTTTGCGCCGGGAAGCCGAAGCGCTGTAAATATTGTGCAGCGTAGTCAACGCCCATGGCACGCATCGCGCGCACCATGACCACGTTCTTCGATTGTCCAAGTCCCTGACGCAGACGAATCGGACCGTCGTAGGTTGCCGGTGAGTTTTTAGGACGCCAGTCGGAGCCGGCGCCCGCATCCCAGCGCGAAATCGGCACGTCATTAAGAATTGATGCCAGCGTCAGGCCGCGGTCCATCGCGGCGGTGTAAAGGAACGGCTTGATATTCGAGCCGACCTGACGCAGCGCCTGGGTGACGCGGTTAAATTTGCTCTGGTTGAAATCAAAACCGCCAACCAACGCACGTACGGCACCGTCGCGCGGATCGAGAGAAATCAGCGAGGAGTTAACGTCAGGCACCTGTGCCAGCCACCAGCTATTTTCAACTTTGCGCACCCAAATCTGCTGACCTGGGTAGCACCTGCGCCACGCTGCGCGGCGTCGCGCCCTGGAGCGTATCGGATTTATAAGGACGCGCCCAGCGTACTCCTTCCATCGTCAGCGAGACATTGCTGCCGTCACGCATCAGTGCCGTGGCTTCATTGCTGTTAACGGTGGTGACAACCGCTGGCCACAGTGGACCATAAACCGGTAGCGCTTTTAACGTTTTCAGCATGCGCGTGCGATCCCACGCGGCTTCGCCCACTTTCCACAGCACGTTTGACGGGCCGCGATAGCCGTGGCGCATATCGTAATCCAGCACGTTATTGCGTACCGCTTCCTGCGCTGCCAGCTGAAGCTTGCGCGTCACGGTGGTGTAAACCTTAAAGCCATCGTTATAGGCATTTTCGCCGTAACGTTTCAGCATTTCCTGACGCACCATCTCCGTCAGGTAAGGCGCAGAGAAGGCGATTTGCGGGCCGTGATAGCTGGCTTCCAGCGGTTCGCTGCGCGCTTCAATATATTGCTGCTGCGTAATGTAGTTCTGATCCAGCATACGGGACAGCACGACATTACGACGCGACAGCGCACGATCGTGCGAATAGAGCGGATTGAAAGTGGAAGGCGCTTTGGGCAGACCGGCAATCATCGCCATTTCGCTTAGCGTCAGCTGATCGATAGTTTTGCCGAAATAGACCTGAGCGGCGGCACCTACGCCATAAGCGCGATAGCCGAGATAGATCTTATTCAGATAAAGCTCAAGGATTTCATCTTTACTGAGCAGTTGCTCAATACGAATGGCAAGGAAAGCTTCTTTGATTTTACGCATCAGCGTGCGTTCAGGGCTAAGGAAGAAGTTACGCGCCAGCTGCTGCGTAATAGTACTTGCGCCCTGTGAAGCATGACCTGAAACCAGCGCGACGCTGGCGGCACGGAAAATACCGATAGGATCGACGCCGTGGTGTTCATAGAAACGGCTGTCTTCGGTCGCGATAAAGGCTTTAACCAGCTCAGGTGGCATCTGCGCCAGCGTCAGCGGAATACGACGCTTTTCGCCATACTGGGCGATAAGTTCGCCATCAGCGCTGTAAACCTGCATTGGCGTTTGCAGACGAACATCCTTCAGGGTGTTCACATCTGGTAGCTGCGGCTCAATGTATTTGTACAACCCGTAAACCGAGCCGACGCCCAGCAAAATGCAACACACTGCAAGAATCAATAAATACTTTACGAACTTCACCTGAGATTTCCCATTTAATGTCGTTTGGGCAGTTTATAAACAATCGCGCGGTAGTATAAAGGCAAGCCAGACGCTTTGATACGTCCTTTTATTTTATGACGATATGGAGATCGCGCGAATATGGCTTTTCAGAGATGGCAAGTAGGGCTGGATATTCAGAATGGTCAGCTCTGCGCTTTAAGCATTCAACGGCGCCGTAACGGTTGGCAGCTACGCCACTGGTGGCAACATGCGTTGCCGCACGATACGTTATCCCATGGCGCGCTGCATGCCTCCCCGGCGCTGGTCGCTGTGCTGCGACGCTTGCGTCAGCAGCTCCCCCGAAATATCTCTTTGCGTATTGGTTTTCCGCCGCAGGCGGTATTACAGCGCGCCTTGCCGACGCCTTCTGTGCAGCTACGCGAACCGGAACTGGGTCGCTACGCTGCCGCTGCCGCCGAACGGCTTTTCCCGCTCGCCGCCAATGAACTGGCGCTGGACTATCGCACGGCGCTTCAGCCGCAGCTCTGGCTGACGGCGGCGCGGCAAAGCGTATTACAGCAATGGCTGACCACGCTGAATCAGGCCGGGCTGCACCCTGACGTTGTCGAGTTAACCTGCGGCGCGCTGGCGACGACAGGGCAAATGATGCAGCTGCCTGACGGGGCCGCGCTGATCCATCAGCTTAGCGACCACTGGCTGTGGTATATGCCGGGCCGCCCAGAGAGCGTCACCGGCTGGGCGCCCGGTCTGCTGGCGACGGATAGCGCGCAGCTTAGCCAACTCTTGCCGGACGCGCACGATCTCTGGTTTAGCGCTGGCATATCAGCCGAGCTGCTAACGGGAATGCAACCGCTTCAGCCGCTCAGCCTGTTGCAGTTGATGCAGCCGCCGCTGCCAGCCAATGGCGGAATGTTTACACTGGCGCTGGGTCTGGCGCTACGACCGGAAGACGCGTGATGATCGCGGTTAATTTGCTCGACTGGCGTCAGCAGGCGTGCAGGCGTCGGTTAATACGCTGGCTGTGGTTAAGCATCTCGCTGTTGTTGTCACTGCATCTTGCGCTCTTGTTCAGCTGGCAGACGCTGGCTGCAAACAGGCAGCAGTGGCAAACAAAATTAACGCTCTGGCAGCAGGCGACAGAGCAGGCGCGGGAATTAACGCAGCGCTATGACGAAGTAAAAAGCCAGCAGCAGAGGCTGCATAAACAGGCGGAGCGGCGCCGGGACAAGCGGCAGCAGCTGGATCAGTGGCTGGTGTTTATGTCGCAGCTTGAAAGCCACTTACCTGACGACATCTGGCTCTCTTCGCTAACACAGCAGCAGCAAACGCTCAGCATCGACGGGATCAGCCAACGCGCTGAGGCGACCCGCCTCCTGCATTCCCGACTCAGTCAGCCGCGACTTTTTCAGGCCTGGCGGCCAGGTGCGGTAAAAAAGCAGGCGGACGGCTTTTATCACTTCACGCTGGCGGCAGAGAGAGCGGAGGGCGCAGGCAATGAAAAATGAAATTCTGCTGCGCTGGCTGTTGATGTCGGAAAAATTACGCTGGCTGAGTATGACGGGCCTGCTGGCCGGGATTGTTTTGCTGGCAAGCTATTTCTGGATCCTTCCAGCCTGTCGCCAGCTGCACCAGATACAGCATCAGGTTATTCAGCAGCAGCAGCGTTATCAGAAAGTCCTGACGTCGCTGCGGCAACAACCCGCGCTGCAGGCGTTGCAGATGCGCAACCAGCAGTTACTGGAGGAGATGGTGCGCGAAGGACAGCCTTTTTCATTGTATGGCCTGTTGCAACAGAGCGGCGGTGAGCTGGAGCAATGGCAGCCCGATCGGCAGGATAAGCAGTTACAGCTGTGGCTGGCGTGGCCGCAGCTTAAAGCGCTGTTTGCTTATCTGGCTGCCTGCGAACCGGCGCCCGCGCTGACCTCGTTTATTGTGCAACGTAAGGCGGATCGCCTGCATGCCATCTTCCATCTGGCGTTTGATAATGAAACCTCTCATTAGCGCACTTTTATTTGGCTGGGCGCTGTCGGCCGCTGCCCGCGATCCTTTTGCCCAGCCGTTGCCGCCTTGCCACGAGTCGCTTGCGTCATTAGAGGGCTGGCAACTTCAGGGCATGATCGGCAGGGATGAGCGTTATCAGGGCTGGCTGCGTTCAGCGCAGGGAGATCGCGCCACGGTGGCGACCGATCGGCCTTCGCCTTTCGACGCCTGGCTGATCGAGGAATTTGCGCCATTTCGTCTGACATTTAGCACGCCGCAACGCTGTACGCCACAGCGCATCACGCTTCAGATTAAAGGAAAAGAGTATGACAAGGATGGTAGCGGCGCTGTTACTACTGCTGAGCGCCGCAGCACAGGCCGATAACCGGCCGCTTTCGCTGGCGTTTCAGGATGCGCCGGTTGAACAGGTTTTACAGGCGCTGGCGGATTATCAGCAGTTCAATCTGCTGGTTGCGCCGGGTGTGGAAGGACAAATTACGTTGCGCCTGCAAGATGTACCCTGGCGACAGGCGCTGTCCCTGGTAGCGCGTATGGCCCGGTTAACCATAACCCAGGAAGATTCGGTGCTGCTGGTTTTTCCGCAGGGATGGCAGCAGGAGACGGAACAGGAGGATGCACAGCAGCAGGTTTTGGCGGATCTGGCGCTGCCTTTGCGTTACGCCGACGCTGCAACCGTTAGCGCCAGTTTGCAGGCTGAACGGGCGAAATTAATGACGCCGCGCGGCAGCATTACCGTTGATGCCCGCGCCAATACGCTGCTGTTACGTGACACGCCCGCGGCCTTGCACAGCACGGCGGCCTGGATTCGCGCGCTGGATGTGGCGCTGGAGCAGGTCGAGCTGACGGCCCATATCGTCAGCATTAGCGAAGAGCATCTGCATGAGCTTGGCGTAAGCTGGCAGCTTTCAGGCGAGGAGATGATTACACAGGCGCTGCGTAACCCGACGTTAAATATTGCACTGGGCGCCAGTTCGCCTTCGCTGGCGGCAGGGTTAACGGCAGCGCGCGTCGATGGCAGGCTGCTTGACCTGGAACTCAGCGCGCTGGAGCAGGAAAACCAAATCGATATTATCGCCAGTCCGCATCTGATTGCTTCGCATCAGCAGGCGGCAAGCATTAAGCAGGGCACGGAAATCCCGTATGAAGTCTCCAGCAGCAGTGACGGCGCTACCAGCATTGAATTTAAAGAGGCGGTTTTAGGCATGGAGGTGACGCCCACGGTATTGCCTGACGGCCATATTCGGCTGGCGTTGCATATCAGTCAGAACGTGCCGGGCCGCAATATCAACAACGGCGACAGAGAAATTCTGACTATTAATAAGCAGGAAATCGCTACGCAGGTTACGCTGAAGGATGGTCAAACGCTGGCGCTGGGCGGCATATTTCAACAGGAATCATCGCGTAATCGTGATAAAGTCCCCCTCCTGGGCGATATACCGCTGCTTGGGGCGCTTTTCCGCCATGATATTCAGAATGACAAACGTCGGGAGCTGGTGATTTTTATTACGCCGCGTCTGGTGCATGAGGAGTGACCCGCAGCGTTTTTTTCCCGGCCTGGTATCATATGCGTTTGACGCAGGGGCGGAATTAGCTTACAAGGTTTAGCGATTTTGACTTATGGCAACACAGACTTACCGTCTGTCGCCACGATACCGTGACAGGACGCTGCCTGAATGGCGGCGGTTTTGACTCTTAGCGAACTGTGTGACGCGCGATCGGCGCGTTCTGAGCCGGGCAATTTATTCGGTTGCCAAACGACCTTGAGTGTTGAGATAATTTTTCATCTGACTCTCGCACTATCGCTCATGAGGTTTCAGTTCATGTCCCGCCAGCGGCCAGGCCGCTGCAGACGGGGTATCATCAACGCATTGTCTTAGTAATACCGAAAAAATGGCAGAGAAACGCAATATCTTTCTGGTTGGGCCTATGGGTGCCGGCAAAAGCACTATTGGTCGTCAGTTAGCTCAGCAACTCAATATGGAATTCTACGATTCCGATCAGGAAATTGAGCGACGTACCGGAGCGGATGTGGGCTGGGTTTTTGACGTTGAAGGCGAAGCAGGTTTTCGCGAACGTGAAGAAAAAATCATTAATGAACTCACAGAGAAACAGGGCATCGTGCTGGCTACCGGCGGCGGCTCTGTAAAATCCCGCGAAACCCGTAATCGTCTCTCCGCCCGTGGCGTTGTGGTCTATCTTGAAACCACTATTGAGAAGCAACTGGCGCGTACGCAGCGCGATAAAAAGCGTCCTTTATTACAGGTTGATGCGCCGCCGCGTGAAGTGCTGGAAGCGCTGGCGGATGAACGCAATCCTCTGTATGAAGAGATCGCTGATGTCACCATCCGCACCGATGATCAAAGTGCGAAAGTGGTAGCTAATCAGATCATTAATTTATTGGAAAAAAACTAATCCATCGCCTGAGGGCATAGCGAAAAGGTTATACAGCGTCATGGAGAGGATCACCGTTACCCTTGGGGAGCGAAGCTACCCGATCACCATCGCCGCCGGTCTGTTTAATGATGCGGCAGCCTTTTGGCCGTTGAAAGCAGGCGACCAGGCTATGTTGGTTACCAATGATACGCTGGCTCCGCTCTGGCTGGCGCCGCTGCGACAGCGGCTGGAAGAGGCGGGCGTTAAGGTGGACCAGGTTATCCTTCCCGATGGCGAACAATATAAAACCCTGGCGGTAATGGATCAGGTTTTCACCGCGCTGCTGCAAAAGCCCCACGGACGCGATACCACGCTGGTGGCGCTGGGCGGCGGCGTGATTGGCGATCTGACCGGCTTCGCGGCCGCCAGCTACCAGCGCGGCGTGCGCTTTATTCAGGTGCCGACCACGCTTTTATCACAGGTAGATTCCTCCGTTGGCGGTAAAACCGCCGTCAATCATCCGCTGGGCAAAAACATGATAGGCGCCTTCTGGCAACCTGCCTCGGTGGTTATCGATCTCGACTGTCTGCGTAGCCTGCCGCCGCGCGAGCTGGCTTCCGGTCTCGCTGAAGTGATCAAGTACGGCATTATCCTCGACGGCGACTTCTTCAACTGGCTGGAGCAGAATCTGGATGCGCTGCTGGCGCTGCAGGACGAGGCGCTGGCTTACTGCATTCGTCGCTGCTGCGAGCTGAAAGCAGACGTAGTCGCCGCCGACGAGCGGGAAACCGGCCTGCGGGCGCTGCTTAATTTAGGCCATACCTACGGCCACGCGATTGAAGCGCACATGGGTTACGGTAACTGGCTGCACGGCGAAGCCGTTGCTGCCGGGATGGTGATGGCTACCCGTACCGCTGAACGGCTGGGGCAGTTCAGCGCCGCCGATACCGATCGTATTATCGCTTTGCTTACGCGTGCTGGCCTGCCGGTTACGGGGCCGCAGGAGATGACGGCGCAGGATTACCTGCCGCATATGATGCGTGACAAAAAAGTGCTGGCTGGCGAGCTGCGTCTGGTTCTGCCGCTGGCGCTAGGCAAAGCCGAGGTGCGTAGCGGCGTGGCTCATGATATTGTGCTTGCCGCGATTAATGATTGCCGCAAGGCCTGACAGTGTTTTGTGCCGCGAACGGGAAGTTGGCGGCGTTTGCCGTAAGACGGGAGGGTTGAATGGATGAGTTTAAACCGGAAGACGAGTTAAAACCTGATACCAGCGATCGCCGTCCAACGCGGCCTCGCAAAACGTCTTCTGCGCCTAAAACGCCGGCATCTCGCCAGCGTATGATGATGGGTATTGGCGTGCTGGTGCTGTTGCTATTGGTGATCGGCATCGGTTCGGCATTAAATGGCCCTGATTCTAAAAAGCCAGCGGATAACAACGCGGCGACTTCCGGCGGCAATGAAAAAAATATCGATCTCTCCGGTTCTTCCATGAGCGGCAGCGCGTCCGATACGCAGGCGCCGAGCGGCAACGGTACGGCTAATGAGGTGCCGCAGCCGGTTTCCGTTCCGCCCATTTCCTCTACGCCGACGCAGGCCGCGCCGATTGAAACGCCGGAAAACCAGCAGCGCGTCGAACTGCCGGGCGACCTGAATAGCGCGCTGACCAATCAGCAGGGACAGGTTGACTCCGCTGCGCAGGATGCTATGAATGGCAGCTCGCTGCCGACCGCGCCCGCGACGGTTAGCGGCAATAACGCCAACAGCAGTCATGTTGCGCCACCGGTACAGAACAGCAGTAAGCCTGCACCGACGCGTAAGCCGCCGGTCGCCAGCCATTCAACTACCAAACAAAATGCGCCGGTTGCGAAGCAGAGCAGCAAGCCTGCCCCTGCCGCCAGCAGCAGCCATGCTACACAAAATGTGCCGGGCGGCAGCTATACGCTGCAGCTGAGCAGCGCCTCACGTTCAGATACGCTGAACGCCTGGGCGAAAAAACAAAACCTTAGTAACTATCACGTCTATCAGACCACGCGCAACGGGCAGCCATGGTACGTGCTGGTGAGCGGCTCTTACGCCACGCCAGCTGATGCTAAACGCGCCGTAAGCACGCTGCCGGCGGAAGTTCAGGCGCAGAAGCCCTGGGTGAAACCGGTAAGCCAGGTGAAGAAAGAGGCGATACGCTAGGTTTACCGCATTTTTGCGAGAACGCGCTCTGGCAGCGCATGATTTCAGCCGGTTAGACGGCGTTAAAAATGGCAACCGGGTTGCCATTTTTGTCGTAAGACGGATTCGTAAGCGCAGATATGCTGTCGCTATAGCCACAGCCAGATGAACAGAAGTAACCAAAACGACGGCATGAAAAAACATCGCGCTTTCCTGAAATGGGCAGGCGGCAAATATCCTCTTCTGGAAGATATTCGCCGTCATTTGCCGCAAGGCGACTGCTTAGTCGAGCCTTTCGTCGGCGCTGGCTCCGTGTTTCTTAACACTGATTATCCGAGCTACGTGCTGGCAGACATTAATAACGATCTGATTAGCCTTTATAACATCGTAAAAGGGCGCACCAGCGAGTTCGTCAGCGATGCGCGTCAGCTGTTTACGCCGCGCTGCAACGAAGCGGACGCGTATTACGCCTACCGTAGCGAATTTAATGCCAGCGATGATGCCTATCGCCGGGCGCTGCTGTTTCTTTATTTAAATCGTCACGGTTATAACGGTCTGTGCCGCTACAACCTGCGTGGCGAGTTTAACGTGCCTTTTGGCCGTTACCGTAAGCCTTATTTTCCAGAAGAAGAGCTGTTTGGATTTGCTGAGCGCGCGCAGAAAGCCACTTTTGTTTGTGAATCTTACGATGTGACGCTGAGCAAGGCGCAGGCGGGATCGGTGGTTTACTGCGATCCGCCTTACGCGCCGCTTTCGGCGACGGCGAACTTTACCGCCTATCATACCAACAGCTTTAGTCTGCGCGAGCAGCAGCATCTGGCTGAGCTGGCTGTAAAGCTGGCGCAGGAAAACGCTATTCCGGTGCTGATTTCTAACCATGATACCGAGCTGACGCGGCTGTGGTATCAGGAGGCGGTGCTGCATGTGGTTAAAGCGCGCCGTTCAATCAGCAGAAGCATCAGCGGTCGCACGAAAGTCGACGAGCTACTGGCCCTTTTTAGCTAGCCAGTTTCGTCCGCGACCAGCGCAATCTGTCAGTATTTTTACTGGCGCATACAGTGGGAGATACGGATGAAACAATTTTTGCTGGCCCCTTCAATCCTTGCAGCAGACTTTGCCCGTTTGGGCGAAGATACGGCGAAAGCGCTGGCTGCAGGCGGAGATGTGGTGCATTTCGACGTTATGGATAACCATTACGTACCCAATCTCACCATGGGGCCGATGGTATTAAAAGCGCTGCGTGATTACGGCATCACCGCGCCGATCGACGTTCATCTGATGGTGAAACCGGTCGACAGCCTGATCCCTCAGTTTGCCGAAGCGGGCGCCAGTTTTATTACTTTTCACCCTGAAGCCAGCGAGCATATCGATCGCAGTCTGCAACTGATCAAAGAACATGGCTGTAAAGCCGGTTTAGTCTTTAATCCCGCCACGCCGCTGAGCTACCTCGATTACGTGATGGATAAGCTGGATATTATTCTGCTGATGTCGGTCAATCCGGGCTTCGGCGGCCAATCCTTTATTCCCGGCACGCTGGATAAACTGCGCGAGGCGCGCAAGCGTATCGATGAAAGCGGCTATGACATCCGTCTGGAAGTTGATGGCGGCGTGAAGGTGGATAATATCGCTGAAATCGCCGCCGCGGGCGCGGATATGTTCGTGGCTGGCTCAGCCATCTTTGGCCAGCCCGATTATAAGAAAGTGATTGATGATATGCGTAATGAACTGGAGAAAAGCCGCCATGGTGCCTTTCACTGATATTCGCGCGCTGGCTTTCGATCTTGACGGTACGCTGGTCGACAGCGTGCCGGGGCTGGCTGAGGCCGTGGATCGGACGCTGAATGCGCTACAGCTGCCAGCGGCAGGTGCGCCGCGCGTCTCCACCTGGATAGGCAATGGCGCCGATATTATGGTGGAGCGGGCGCTGAACTGGGCGTTGCAGCGTCAGCCAGAGGCCGATCAACTGCGCGACGGCCGGGCGCTGTTTGATAAATTCTATGCGGAAACGGCGGAAGCGGGAACGACCCTGTTTCCACATGTCGCGCAAATACTGGACAAGCTGAGCGCGGCAGGCATCCCGCTGGCGCTGGTTACCAATAAGCCGACGCCTTTTATCGCGCCGCTGCTGCGCGCGCTCGGCATTGAACGCCACTTTTCGCTGGTGATCGGCGGTGATGATGTGGCGGCGAAGAAGCCGCATCCGGCGCCGCTGTTTCTGGTGTTAGGCAAGTTTGGTTTGCTGCCGCAGGAGCTGCTGTTTGTCGGCGACTCACGCAATGATATTCTGGCGGCGAAGGCAGCGGGCTGTCCTTGCGTCGGCATGTCATTTGGCTACAACTACGGCGAGCCAATTGCGACCAGTGAACCGAACCTTGTTCTGGACGATTTCAACGATCTTTTGCCCGCATTGGGGCGGTAATTATCAGGATGTAAAAGCATGAGCAAACCCATCGTATTTAGCGGCGCACAGCCTTCCGGCGAACTGACCATTGGTAACTACATGGGTGCTATGCGTCAGTGGGTACAGATGCAGGATGATTATCACTGCATTTACTGCATTGTCGATCTGCACGCCATCACCGTTCGTCAGGATCCGGCAGCGCTGCGTAAAGCGACGCTGGATACGCTGGCGCTCTACCTTGCCTGCGGCATCGATCCGGCAAAAAGTACCATTTTCGTACAGTCGCACGTACCGGAACATACTCAGCTGAGCTGGGTACTGAACTGCTACACCTATTTTGGCGAGCTGAGCCGAATGACCCAGTTTAAAGATAAGTCCGCCCGCTATGCGGAAAATATCAATGCTGGTCTGTTCAGCTATCCGGTGCTGATGGCGGCGGACATTCTGCTCTACCAAACCAATCAGGTACCGGTGGGCGAAGATCAGAAACAGCATCTGGAGCTGAGCCGCGATATTGCCCAGCGTTTTAACGCGCTTTATGGCGACGTGTTTAAGGTGCCGGAGCCCTTTATCCCGAAATCGGGTGCGCGCGTGATGTCGCTGCTTGAGCCGACCAAAAAAATGTCCAAATCAGATGAAAACCGCAACAACGTGATCGGCCTGCTGGAAGATCCGAAAGCGGTGGTGAAGAAGATCAAGCGTGCGGTAACTGACTCCGATGAGCCGCCAGTGGTGCGTTACGACGTGCAGAATAAAGCGGGCGTCTCCAACTTGCTGGATATTCTCTCTGCCATCTCCGGTAAAAGCATCAGCCAGCTGGAGCAGGAGTTCGAAGGCAAAATGTACGGCCATTTGAAAGGCGAAGTGGCTGAAGCGGTGTCCGGTATGCTGAGCGAACTGCAGGTGCGTTATCAGCGCTATCGTGAAGATGAAGCTTTTCTTGAGCAGGTGATGCGTGACGGCGCGGCAAAAGCCCGTGCGCACGCGCAGGAAACGCTGAAGAAAGTGTATGAAGCGGTAGGTTTTGTGGCGCAGCCGTAATGTAATAAAGGGCTGGGCCAGCGCCCAGCCAATGTCGCCGATGGTAAGAAGCGCGTGATAAAACGATCAACACTTACCTGACGTTAATTGTGGTAAACAACCACGTTTAACGAGGTGGTGTAAGTCTGTCAACCATGAGGACTTTTAACCGGAGGTGGTTTAAGCCTGACGATAAAAGGGCGCCCACGTGGCGCCCTTTATATTATTCAGAACCAGCGCAGCTTATCGCGTAGCGCCACCACTTGCCCAACGATAATCAGGCTGGGGCTGTTAACCTGGGCCGCCAGCGCTTCCAGCTGTTCCAGTTCGCCCGTCACCACGCGCTGCCGCGTACTGGTACCGTTTTCTACCAGCGCCACCGGCATCGAACCTGCCATGCCGTGTTCCTGCAGCTGACGCTGGATATTACCTGCCTGCGCCAGCCCCATATAAAACACCAGCGTCTGCTGTTCGGCGGCCAGATTTGCCCAGTCCAGATCGTGATCCTGTTTACGATGGCCGGTGACCAGACGCACGCTGTGCGCGTAATCTCGATGGGTTAGCGGGATCCCGCTATAGGCAGAACAGCCGGAGGCGGCAGTAATTCCCGGCACCACGGAAAAAGGAATATTGCTGCCCTGTAGCGCTTCCAGCTCTTCACCACCGCGGCCGAAAATAAAGGGATCGCCGCCTTTCAGACGCACCACGCGTTTACCTCGTCGCGCCTGCTCCAGCAGAATCTGGTTGATCTCCTCCTGCGGTACGCAGTGATGACCGGCGCGCTTGCCGACGAAAATCTTCTCTGCATCGCGCCGCGCCAGCGCCAGCACTTCATCCGAGACCAGCCGGTCATAAACTACAATATCCGCCTGCTGGATCTGCTGTAGCCCTTTTAACGTTAACAGGCCGGCATCGCCCGGCCCGGCGCCGACCAGCACCAGCTCGCCGCGATGATCCAGCGGCTGCACAAACAGATCGTCAGTTAACGCCTCCGCCTGCTGCGTATCGTTATTCGCCAGCGACTGCGCCAGCCGATCGCTGATAAACAGTTTTTCCCAGAAACGACGGCGTTCCGCGCCGGTAGCGTAGTGCTGTTTTACCCGCTGACGCAGCGTGCCCGCCAGCGCGGCCAGCTTGCCGAGATGCTGAGGCAACAGCGCCTCCAGCTTTTCACGCAGCAGGCGCGCCAGTACAGGGGCTCGCCCGCCGGAGGAGACGGCGATCATCAGCGGTGAGCGATCAATAATGGAAGGCATAATCGCGCTGGCCTGGGCAGGCGCGTCAACCACGTTGCAGAACAGACGGCGTGCTTCCGCCGCTTCGCTCACCTGTTGATTAACTTTTTCATCGCTGGTGGCGGCGATAACCAGCCAGCATTCATCAAGTAGCGCGGCGGTAAAGGGCTGTTGCAGTAGCGTCGCCTCGCCTGCCTGCTGCCACTCATAAAATGGCGTGCTGAAATCCAGCGCGCAAACCTGTAGCCGTGCGCCAGCATCAAGCAGCAGTCGCGCTTTACGCGCGGCGACGTCGCCTGCGCCAACCAGCAGACAGGTTTTGCCACGTAGCTGACAAAAAAGCGGTAGGTAATCCATAGCGATCTCCCGGTAAGCCGGTTTTTATCATGGTTTGCAGGTGATGCGGCGCACCAGGTGCGCCGCAGGCAGGAATAAACAGTTTACAGATTGCGTGTCGGAGGCGTTAGTCGCAGGCGACCTCAACCTGACCTTCACGCACACGTACCGGCCAACTGCGCACGGAACGACTGGCGTCTTCCATGCAGAGGCCATCACGCAGACGAAAGCGCTGTTTTTTCAACGGACTGGCGACCCACAGCTCCTGCTGATGTTCAGCGATGATGCCGCGCGACAGCACGCTGGCTTCGGCGAAAGGATCAATATTACTGATGGCGTACAGCTCTTCATCCGCACGCGGACGGAAAATCGCCACCTGCTCGCCCTCAACCAGCGCGCAGACGCCGGTCGCGGGCAGGATTGCCTCTAGTTTACAGACGGTGTGCCAGCGGCTCATGCCTGTTCCTCCTCTTCAACCAGTTTGATCGCGATACGCTCATACGGACGCGCCGGACGATGCTGTCCACGCTCTTCCACCATCTGCACCAGCGGATCGCGCTGGTCGCTATTGATAAAGTGAGTGAAGCGGGTTTGCGCTTCAGGCTGATCGATCGTGGCTTTCCATTCGCAGATAACGCGGCTGCGCAGCTGCGCCATATCCGCTTCCAGCTGTTCGTTCAGGCCTAACTTGTCGTCAATAACGATGCTGCGGACGTAGTTAATGCCGCCTTCCAGGCTTTCCAGCCAGGTAGAAGTACGCTGCAGCTTATCCGCCGTACGGATGTAGAACATCATAAAGCGGTCCAGATAGCGCACCAGCGTCTCTTTATCGAGATCGGCGGCCAGCAGATCGGCGTGACGCGGTTTCATGCCGCCGTTGCCGCACACATACAGGTTCCAGCCTTTATCGGTCGCGATAATGCCCACATCTTTACCCTGTGCTTCAGCACATTCGCGCGTACAGCCGGAGACGCCGAACTTCATTTTGTGCGGCGTGCGGATGCCTTTATAGCGGTTCTCCAGCTCGATGCCGAAGCCCAGACTGTCGCCGACGCCGTAGCGGCACCAGGTGCTGCCGATACAGGTTTTCGCCATACGCAGCGCTTTCGCGTAGGCGTGACCGGTTTCGAAGCCAGCCTCAATCAGCTGACGCCAGATTTCCGGCAGGTCATCTTTCTGTGCGCCAAACAGGCCGATACGCTGTGAACCGGTGATTTTGGTGTAGAGATTATATTTACGCGCGATCTGTCCAATCACTACCAGCCCTTCAGGGCTGATCTCACCGCCTGCCGAGCGCGGGATAATGGAATAGGTGCCATCCTTCTGGATGTTGCCGAGGAAGTTGTCGTTGCTGTCCTGTAAAGGCGTATGCTGCGGTTCCAACACATAATCGTTCCAGCAGGAGGCAAGCAGCGAGCCGACGGTTGGCTTACAGACTTCGCAGCCGTAGCCTTTGCCATATTTTTTCAGCAGCTCATCGAAGCTCTTAATCTCTTCTACGCGGATCAGATGATACAGCTCCTGACGCGACCAGGCGAAGTGTTCGCACAGGTGATTGTTAACTTCGATACCCTGGCGGCTCAGCTCGGCGTTCAGCACCTGGGTGACCAGCGGCAAGCAGCCGCCGCAGCCGGTGCCAGCGCGCGTTTCCGCTTTGATGGCGGCCACGGTATGGCAGCCTTTAGCGATGGCCTGAATAATGTCGCCTTTGGACACGTCGAAGCAGGAGCAAATCTGCGCATTATCCGGCAGCGATTCCACGCCCAGCGCTGGTTTCTCGCCGCCCGCGTGTGACGGCAGGATTAAGCTGTCCGGGTGTTCAGGCAGTTTAATCTGGTTCAGCACCAGCTGAAGCAGTTGACCGTAATCGCTGGTATCGCCAACCAGTACTGCACCTAACAGATATTGATTATCCTGGCTGACGACCAGGCGTTTATAGACGCCGGTTTGCTCGTTAAGGTAAACGTAGCTGCGCGCGCCCGGCGTGCGGCCATGCGCATCGCCGATACCGCCTACGTCAACGCCCAGTAGCTTCAGCTTGGCGCTCATATCCGCACCGCTGAACTGATTTTCGCGGCCTAACAGATGGTCGCTGGCAACCTGCGCCATTTTGTAGCCCGGCGCCACCAGACCAAAAATTTTCTCGTTCCAGGCTGCGCATTCGCCGATAGCGTAAATATCCGGGTCCGCGCTCTGGCAGAAATCGTTAATCTGGATGCCGCCGCGCGGGCCAACCGGCAGATTGCACTGGCGCGCCAGTTTGTCCTGAGCGCGAATCCCGGTAGAAAAGACGATAAAGTCGACGTCGAGACTGGTACCGTCGGCAAACTCCAGCGTTTTGCCGACGGCGTGGTGGGCAATATTTTTTGTATTTTTGCTGGTGTGTACCTGTACGCCCATCTGCTCGATTTTCTGACGCAGCTGGTTGCCGCCCTGCACATCAAGCTGTTCAGCCATCAGCACCGGCGCGAATTCGATAACGTGCGTTTCAATGCCGAGGTTTTTCAGCGCGCCTGCAGCTTCCAGACCCAGCAGGCCGCCGCCGATAACGGCGCCGCTTTTACTGCGACGCGCGCACTCTTCGATTGCATTCAGATCTTCAATAGTGCGGTAAACGAAGCAGTCCGGGCCGTCAGAACCCTGAATCGGCGGGATCCATGGATAGGAGCCGGTAGCCAGAATGAGCTTGTCATACTGAACGGCGCGACCGCTGCTGGAGTGAATCACCTTTTCCTTACGGTTTAAGGTAATCGCCCGTTCGCCGAGCAGCACATGCACACCATGTTTTTCATAGTAGCCTTCACGTACCAGCGAGAGTTCTTCTGCGGTGTGGTGGGAAAAGTATGCGGAGAGATGGACCCGGTCGTAAGCCACACGGGGTTCTTCACAGAAGACGGTAATGTCGAACTGGCCGGGTTCGGCTTTATCGATCAGTTCTTCAATGAAGCGGTGGCCAACCATGCCATTACCGATGATGGCGAGTTTGACAGTGCTCATTTTTGCCTCAAAATTGATCTAATTGCGGCCACAATAGCGCGGTTGTTAGCACGCTTATTGATGCACATCAACTGAGGCTTAATATACCTCTTTAGAGGTATGTGGCTGAAAAGTAGCGTCTTTTAGGAAATCACGTAATATCCGGCACTTAGCGCGCTGCTCCTTTTAATCTGTGCTAGCCTGAATCCTCTGTCCTGACCTCAGGAGCCTGGCATGAATCACACCGATCTACGATGGATTAATCACCTGCGCCTGCCGCAGCGCGAAGGGCTGTGACAACTCGAAATTAACGGCGGGAAAATCACCGCAATCAGGCCGCAACCGGAGCGTTGCGATAATAGCAGCGCTTCGCTTAATGGGGAAGGCGGAATAGCATTGCCTCCTTTTGTTGAGCCGCATATTCATCTTGATACCACGCAAACCGCGGGCGAACCCGCCTGGAATCAATCCGGCACGCTGTTTGAAGGCATTGAGCGCTGGGCCGAGCGTAAAGCGCTGTTGTCGCCGGAAGATGTTAAGCGCCGGGCGCGCGCTACGCTGAAATGGCAAATCGCCAACGGCATTCAATATGTTCGTACCCATGTCGATGTCTGCGATCCCAGCCTGACGGCGCTTAAAGCGATGCTGGAGCTGAAGCAGGAAATGGCGCCCTGGATCACGATACAGATCGTCGCCTTTCCGCAGGAGGGCATTCTTTCCTCGCCTGATGGTGCCGCTTTGCTGGAGGAGGCGCTACGTCTGGGCGCTGACGTGGTTGGCGCCATCCCGCATTTCGAATTTACCCGTGAATATGGCGTGGAGTCGCTGCATATTGCCTTCGCGCTGGCGCAGAAATATCAGCGCATGGTAGATGTTCACTGCGATGAGATTGACGATGAGCAGTCGCGCTTTATCGAAACCGTGGCAGCGCTGGCACATCGGGAGCAGATGGGCGCGCGCGTGACGGCCAGCCATACTACGGCGATGCACTCCTATAACGGCGCGTATACCTCACGTCTGTTTCGCCTGCTGGCGCTCTCCGGCATTAATTTCGTCGCTAATCCGCTGGTTAATATCCATCAGCAAGGGCGCTTTGACGATTACCCGAAACGACGCGGCGTCACGCGCGTAAAAGAGCTGTTGGCGGCGGGCATCAACGTCTGTTTCGGTCACGACGACGTGTTCGATCCCTGGTATCCGCTGGGAACGGCCAGCATGCTACAGGTACTGCATATGGGATTACATGTCTGTCAGTTGATGGGCTATGAGCAGATCGATCGTGGGATAGATCTCATCACCACGAACAGCGCGAAAACGATGCAGCTGAACGATTACGGCATTGAGGTCGGTAACAGCGCCAACCTGATCATTTTGCCAGCGGAAAACGGGTTTGATGCGCTACGGCGTCAGGTTGCGACGCGTTATTCCATACGGCAGGGAAGCGTGATCGCGGCGACGGAACCAGCTCGCACGCAGATCTGGCTGCAGGAGGCGGAAGCGGTAAGCTTTAAACGTGATGAAGAACGCCAACGCAATTGAGGTTTGGGCGGGAGAAAGCTAACGGAGCCCGCGCGGAAAATTCAGAACGACGCAAAGATGTAAAAGATTACTTCTAACAGCCAGACCCGCGCCGTTTATGGCGCAGGTCTGGATTTCCCCTGCTTTGAGTGGAACCGGGGTTCCACCCGCAAGGATTAATGTCCGGCGTGGCCGTGCTGGCGATGTTTGGTCACAAAGCCCAGCAGTAAACACATCACAAAGACCACAGCATACAGGCCGTTAGCGGTAAACAGCGCCGCATGCGCGCCGCCTTTCGCAACAATCGGGCCGGTTACTACGAAGGTCAGCATGGTGCCGACGGTGCCGCAGGTCAGGATAAAGTTCACCAGCTTCGGCGAAGAAACCTTTGTCTGCTGCGAGCCGAGCGTGATGATGGTGGTATAGATGGCGCTGGAGAAGAAGCCCAGACCGATAATAATCCACTTCAGCATTGTCGGTTCGCTGCTGCTGACAAACCAGTACATCAGCACCGTAGCCAGTGCGGCCAGCACCATCAGAATGCGTTGCAGATCGAAGAAGCGCAGCACAAAGCTGAACACCCACATCCCGATCATATAAGAAGTCCAGAAATTACCAACCAGCTGACCTGCGGCACTGATATCCATGCCCATGGTTTTGGTGGCATATTCCGGCACCCAGGAGATAAAGCCCAGCTGGCCCAGAATGTAGCAGAGAGCAGCAACAGAGAGCAGCAGTACGCCAACACCCCATTTTTCTTTTGCTACCGGCTGCGCGTCATGCTGTTTTTTACCCAGGATCGGGAATTCAACGGTCAGCGTCAGCACGAAAATCGCCACATAGATAACGCCGATGCAGACGTAAACCCAGTACCAGGGCAGATGGCGTGCCAGCAGCATACCGGCGATCACCGGGAAAATGGTACCTGCCATGCTGAAGAACGAGTCGGTAAACAGCAGGCGTGAACCGCGCTGACGACCTTCATAAAGGTGCGTAATCAGGAACGTGCCGATCGACATGGTAATGCCGCTTACCACGCCCAGTACAAACATGCAGAGCGAGAAAATGCTCAGGCTGTGGCTGGTCATCAGGCCCAGCACTGCCAGCACCATCAGCACAAAACCAAAAATCAGCTGACGTTTCAGCGGCACGATTTCCATCAGCCAGGCGTTAAGAAATACCGCGGCCAGAATACCGGTATTAAGGAAAGTAAAGGTGTTGCTCATTTCAGAAACCGGAAGCTGGAAATAATTGGCGATATCGCCTAAAACCATGCCGGTGACAATGACCAGTGCGCCGGTGAGCGCATAGGAAAAGAAACTGATCCACGTCAGTCCAATGCGGTTACGATTTGTCATAGTTGGGAAACCTTGAGCCTAAGGAGCCTGGCTGAAGCAGCGCAGGGGGTAGTCGTCGAGAAGTGTAAAGAAATTTTATCGGCGATCAAACTAACGATGAAACCAGTCCTCCTTATTTCACCAATAATGTGATTTAAATCACCCTTTATTGCGGCGACGTTAACGTTTGCTCACTATGTTTGTTTGCGTAAATAAAAGTAAAACGCTGGCTCTTGCCTGGTATGCTCTTTACAATCAATTTCGTTTAGATTTTGTGGCCTCAGTAAGGAATTATTCATGGTGAAACGTACTTTGACAGCGGTTGCGGCCCTCCTGGCGCTGTCCACTTTTTCTGCTCCCACATTCGCTGCGCAAGGCGATACGCACGTCCTTTTGACCACTTCAGCCGGTAATATCGAACTTGAACTGAACAACCAAAAAGCGCCGGTTTCCGTCAAAAATTTCGTTGATTACGTGAATAGTGGTTTTTATAACAACACCATCTTTCATCGCGTGATCCCAGGCTTTATGGTTCAGGGCGGCGGTTTTACTGCCGATATGCAGCAGAAATCGACCAACGCGCCGATTAAAAACGAAGCTGACAACGGCCTGCGTAATACGCGCGGCACCATCGCGATGGCGCGTACCGCAGAGAAAGACAGCGCTACCAGCCAGTTCTTTATTAACGTCACCGACAATGCTTTCCTCGACCATGGCCAGCGTGATTTTGGCTATGCTGTTTTTGGCAAAGTGGTTAAGGGAATGGACGTTGCCGACAAAATCTCTCAGGTGCCGACGAAAAATATCGGACCTTATCAAAACGTTCCCAGCAAGCCGGTTGTTATCCTTTCCGCAAAAGTCCTGCCGTAATATCTCTGCCGTCGCGCTCGCGGCGGCGCTCCTGAAATTTGCTGCTTATACTTAGGTCACCTATTCGTTGACCGGAGGCAGTATGCCAACAAAACTGACCGAAAAGCAGAAGGCCACGCTATGGCAACAGCGGCGCAACGCTAACTTTCAGGCCAGTAGCAAACTGGAAGGCTTATCTTTTGCGGAAGTGACGCTAAATACGGAACAGGCCACGCAACGCCTGGCGGAGTTGAGGAGGCAATATGGCGGCTAATGCAATGAACGGACGCGATCCCTATTACTGGCAGAACGATGACGTACTGCGCAACCGCCTTAATCTTCACGATGCTGCCCAGCTGCAAAAAGCCGAAGTCGCGTTTACCTCGCTGCGTGCGGCAACGATTGAGCTGGGGCCACGTAACTTAGGTTTTCCCTACCTGTGTGCCATTCATCGCATCTTGTTCCAGGATCTTTACGACTGGGCGGGCGAGATCCGTGAGATCGATCTTTACCTGGGCGATACGCCGTTTTGCCACTTCGAATACATTGAGAAAGAGGGTAACGCGCTGATGGAGGCGCTGGAGGAAGAGAACGGTCTGGTCGATCTGCCTTTTGAGCAATTTGTGGCGCGTCTGGCGCACTATTATTGTGAAATCAATATGCTGCATCCGTTCCGAGACGGCAATGGCCGCGCTCAGCGTCTGTTCTTCGAGCAGCTCATTATCCATGCCGGTTACGATATTGACTGGAGCAAGACCGAACGCGATGCCTGGCTGAAGGCAAATGAAGAGAGCGTGAACGGCGATCTTAACGGGCTGACCGCGATTTTTGCTAACGTAGTGAGTGAACCGAAGTAAGCGCGTAGAATAGCGGCGTTTTGGTCAGCCCGGAGCAAAAATGCTGCTGCTTATTGATAATTACGACTCTTTCACCTGGAACCTGTACCAGTATTTTTGCGAGTTAAATGCAGAAGTGCTGGTACGCCGCAACGATGAGATTTCGCTGGCGGAGATGCAGGCGCTGCCGCTGACGCATCTGGTTATCTCACCTGGCCCCTGCACACCTGACGAATCGGGTATTTCTCTTGATGCTATCCGCGCCTTTGCCGGACGGCTGCCGGTGCTGGGCGTTTGTCTGGGCCATCAGGCGCTGGCGCAGGTTTTTGGCGCGCGTGTGATCCGCGCCCGGCAGGTTATGCACGGTAAAACCTCCGCGATTGCTCATCAGCAACGCGGCGTCTTTGCCGGCCTGGCTCAGCCGCTGACCGTGACGCGCTACCATTCGCTTATCGTAGAAAAAGAGACGCTGCCGGATTGTCTGGAGATCACCGCCTGGAGCCTGCGCGACGGCCAGCCGGATGAAATTATGGGGTTGCGGCATAAAACGCTGGATGTGGAAGGCGTCCAGTTTCATCCAGAAAGCATTCTTAGCCAGCAAGGGCATCAGCTGCTGGCTAATTTCCTGCAACGTCAGCCACAGGTTTAATGCAATTCCGTTTGACTTATTATGCATATTTAATGATTATTTTTTCACATGACGATAACGTGAAGCAAGACGAGGTAGCGAATGGCAGCGGAAAAGATGACGGTTACGCGGGACACCTTTGATAAGGTTATCTTGCCTGTTTATGCACCAGCCCAGTTTGTGCCGGTGAAGGGCAAAGGCAGTAAGGTGTGGGATCAGCAGGGCAAAGAATATATCGATTTCACGGCGGGCATCGCCGTAACCGCGCTGGGGCACTGTCATCCGGCGCTGGTGGAGGCGCTGAAAACGCAGGGTGAAACGCTGTGGCATACCAGCAACGTTTTTACTAACGAGCCTGCGCTGCGTCTGGCCAGCAAGCTGATTAACGCAACCTTTGCTGAGCGCGTTTTCTTTGCAAATTCCGGCGCCGAAGCCAACGAAGCGGCCTTCAAACTGGCGCGCTACTACGCCTCCACACGCCACAGTCCGTATAAAACCAAAATCATCGCGTTCCACAATGCGTTTCATGGTCGTACGCTGTTCACCGTTTCCGTCGGCGGTCAGCCTAAATATTCTGATGGCTTTGGCCCTAAACCGGCTGATATCGTCCACGTTCCCTTTAACGATCTCGATGCGGTAAAAGCGGTCATCGACGATCACACCTGCGCCATTGTGGTGGAGCCGATTCAGGGCGAGGGCGGCGTAACGCCCGCCACGCAGGAATTTATGCAGGGACTGCGCCAGCTGTGCGACCAGTATCAGGCGCTGCTGGTGCTGGACGAAGTGCAGAGCGGAATGGGCCGCAGCGGGAAGCTGTTTGCCTATCAGCATTACGGCATCGAGCCCGATATTCTGACCTCGGCGAAAGCGTTGGGCGGTGGTTTCCCGATTAGCGCCATGCTGACGACTGAGGAGATCGCATCGGCAATGGCGCCCGGCGTCCACGGCACCACCTATGGCGGCAATCCGCTGGCCTGCGCCGTGGCGGAAGCGGCGCTGGACGTTATTAACACGCCATGGGTACTGGATGGCATTGAGCAGCGTCGTCAGCGTTTTCTTGAAGCGCTGGAGGCGATCAATGCCAAACTGGATCTGTTCAGCGAA
Source organism: Mixta sp. Marseille-Q2659 (assembly GCF_940807255.1). Lineage (GTDB taxonomy): Bacteria > Pseudomonadota > Gammaproteobacteria > Enterobacterales > Enterobacteriaceae > Mixta. The sequence continues at coordinate 398,593 of NZ_CALNWY010000001.1, forward strand.
ATTCGCGGCAAAGGATTACTGATTGGCGCCGAGCTGCAGCCACAGCATAAAGGCAAAGCGCGGGACATTTTAAATGCCGCGGCGGCGGAAGGCGTGATGATTCTGACGGCGGGCGCGGACGTGCTGCGTTTTGCGCCTTCGCTGGTGATCCCGCTGGCGGATATTGGCGATGGCATGGCGCGGCTGGCGCGCGCTGCCGATAAAGTGCTGAATCCCGCGTAATCTTCCACGGCGCGCCTGATTCTGGGCGCGCTAACCTTTTTCGCTTCCTGACGTGCCCGCTCTGGGGCGCATTAACGTTATCCGGCGCCATTGCTGGAAATAACGCGTAGCGCTCTGTTCTGCCGATGGCTTTACTTTTTGCGCAGGCGGCGCACCAGCCATTTTCCATGCTGCGGCCGCTGGCTCCAGGCCAGCGAAGAGATGGTGTGCATCACCGAAAGGTGTTCCAGAATACGCTTTACGTGGCGCTCCATAATGGTCATCGGCCCTTCCTGGCTGAGCGACTGATCTTCCAGAATATTGGTTTCCTGGCCTGGCCCATCATATTCCAGCCGCTGCTGGCAGCGCTGAAGCGCGATTTCACAGGATTGCAGGTAGCTCTGCGCCAGCGCTGGCGTCAGCATGGTGTGTTCGCGCGCAAGAATTGTCATCGCATTAATATGTTCGACAATAAACTGGCTGTGCGTCACCCACAGTTTCATGTCATTCAGATAACGCGTATTGAACGCCGGTTCCTGCATCGCCTGATTCAGAGAATTGAACAGCGCGTTATGCGCCTGGTTAACCCGAACCCGTTGCCATGCAAGCTTTTGCGGCGAATGCTCATTACCTAACAGCAGACGCAGCGCTTCCTGATACGCCTCCAGCGCATCGTGCGCATTCTGGCGCAGCAGCCCGCTCTGCCACTGCGGCCACAGCCAAACCATACCGCCGAAGGCGATGCAGCAGCCCATCAGCGTATCCATCAAACGCGGCAGCAAAAACTGCGCGCCGTTCAGCGATAAAAGCTGCAGTGAATAAACGGCGGTAACGGTAAAGCCGATGGTTGCCCAGCCGTAATATTTACGGATAAACAGATAGCTCACCAGGGTAATCACCAGCATGATCAGCAGCACCGCCGATTCCGGTACGGAAAAGCGCAGCGTCGCGGCGGCAATGGTCAGGCCGGCCAGGGTGCCGAGCGCCCGGTGCTGAATGCGCACGCGCGTTGCGCTGTAGCCATTCTGGCTAACAAACATAATCGTCATCAAAATCCACCACGGCTTCGGCACATTAAAGGCCAGCGCCAGCGCGCTGCCGAACACCAGCATCACCGCAAAGCGCGCCGCGGTACGCAGGGCGGCGGATTTTAACGACAGATAGCTGCGCAACGCCGCCAGCAGCGGCAGCCGACGCTGACGATCGGCCATTAAATCGCGGCGATATAAAGGATGCTGCGTGCGCAGAACACGGGCGATGCGGCTGAAGTGGTAATAGCAAAAGTGGCCGACCGGATTCTCTTGATGCTGACGCGCAATCTTTTCCAGCCCCAGCAGCGGCTTTTCCATGCTGAAACGGGAAGGCAAGCGGTGATAAAGCATATCGTCTGCCAGTTCGCGCAGCCGTGCGGCGATAGTTTGCGCATTCCAGCGAATCACCGCTTCCGCATGGCTTTGCTCTACCAGCTTTTGTACTTCTTCCGGCTGATGCAGGCTGACGGCGATATGTTCCTGTAAATCGAGCGCTACCTGAAAAGCGCGCGTCAGGCGACGATGACTGTGGTCGCGGTTAGCGGCCAGCATATGCATTTGCTGATAACAGGTATTAATCAGATCGACCGCCTTTTGCTGGCGCGCCAGCAGCGGCGGCAACGCTTTCTCCGGGTCGGACAGCTGCGTCAGCAGCGTATATTTCGCCTCGCAGTAGTCGGCAAGCTCGCGATAGAGCAGGCTGAGCGTTTCACGCATTGGCTGCTCTTTCCACAGACGGAACCAGCCCCAGTTAAACAAGCCGTACCAAAAGGTGCCGCCGATATAAAGCAGCGGCGGTGCCCAGATCGGCATATGGCCGACCAGACCAAGGGTAAAGATTGCAGCAATCAGCGAGGCGGGCAGCAGACGGGCATGAAGCGGGCCGATTTCACCGGTAACGCCAAGCAAGAGCGCCATGGTGAATAGCGTGACGGGTAATGGGATGTTTTGAAGCGACAGCCACTGAACCAGAAAACTGCTGAGGGCAAACAGCGAACCCCCGACAATGAGCCGCTTAAAGAAACGGCGGTGCGGCGTATCCAGCCCGGCAATATTGCAGCAGGCGGGCACCAGCGAGAACAGCAGGCCTTTTTGTAAATCCCCCAGCAGCCAGCCAATGGCCACCGGCAAACAGAGCACCAGCGTCTGACGCAGCGCATAGTTCACTTCAGGATGGTAAATAATTCTCCGCCACATCACCACATCACAAAAATAAACACGGCGTGATGCGGGGGGCATCACGCCGTGCGTTCAGATTAGCTTAACGGGTGCCGTAAACGACAATCGTTTTACCATGAGCGGAAATCAGGTTCTGATCTTCCAGCATTTTCAGAATACGTCCCACCGTTTCGCGCGAGCAGCCAACAATCTGGCCGATCTCCTGACGAGTGATTTTGATCTGCATGCCGTCCGGGTGGGTCATGGCGTCCGGCTGTTTCGCCAGGTTGAGCAGCGTTTGGGCGATGCGGCCCGTAACGTCAAGGAAAGCTAAATTGCCGACTTTCTCTGATGTCACCTGCAGGCGACGCGCCATCTGCGAGGAGAGACGCATTAAGATGTCAGGATTCACCTGAATCAGCTGACGGAATTTTTTATAGGAAATTTCAGCCACTTCACAGGCGGTTTTTGCTCGTACCCATGCACTGCGCTCCTGACCTTCTTCGAACAGGCCAAGCTCGCCAATGAAATCACCCTGGTTAAGGTAAGAGAGAATCATCTCTTTACCTTCTTCATCCTTGATCAGTACCGCAACCGCACCTTTTACGATGTAATAGAGCGTCTCGGCCTTTTCACCCTGGTGAATCAACGTGCTTTTTGATGGATATTTGTGAATATGGCAATGTGACAGGAACCATTCGAGAGTAGGGTCTGTTTGCGGTTTGCCGAGAACCATTCGCTATTATCCTCTGTTGTAATCGTGCCCTAAATACAGGGGGCATTTTTCCCTGTCAGGCGTTGAAATCTTCAAGCGTTTCCTGCTGGAAATTTATTCGGGCAACGGCGACGCGCTAAGGCGTGCAGTCATCCCGTTTCGTTTCTTAGAACGAAAATATTACAGCTTTGTTTGTAGCACAGCTTTATCTTACTGTCTCCTGTTGTCTCGCTTCAGCTTGCGCTGAATCGGACAATTGCCGTCTGCCTGCTGAAGGCGTAGGCTGGCGACAGGGTTATTTATCAGAGGTCAAAGAATATGCAGGCGCGTGTTAAATGGATAGAAGGGTTGACCTTTTTAGGCGAGTCTGCATCAGGACATCAGATCCTGATGGATGGCAATTCAGGTGATAAAGCGCCCAGCCCGATGGAAATGGTGTTGATGGCCGCAGGCGGATGCAGCGCCGTTGACGTGGTTTCTATTCTGCAAAAAGGGCGCGTTGCGGTTAGCGATTGTGAAGTAAAACTTACCTCTGAGCGCAGCGATGAGCCGCCGCGCGTTTTTACCCACATCAACCTGCATTTTATCGTCAGCGGTAAAGGGCTTAATGACAAAACGGTCGCGCGCGCCGTGGCGCTCTCCGCGGAAAAATATTGCTCTGTCGCGCTGATGTTAGGCAAAGGCGTGCAGATCACCCACAGCTATCAGTGCGTCTAAACGGCCTGATCACTCGATTTTTTTGCCTTCGATCAGGCGTTTGACCAGCGGTAGCATAATCAGCTCCATAGCCAGCCCCATTTTTCCGCCGGGCACCACCAGCGTGTTGATATGCGAAATAAACGAGCCCTGTAGCATCGCCAGCAAATAGGGGAAATCAATATCTTCCAGGCCGCGGAAGTGAATCACCACAAAGCTTTCATCGAGCGAAGGAATCGCACGGGCGGCGAAAGGATTAGAGGTATCGACCGTGGGAACGCGCTGGAAGTTTATGTGGGTGCGCGAGAACTGCGGCGTAATGTAGTTAATGTAATCTTCCATTGAGCGCACCACCGAATCCATCACCGCCTCGCGCGAGTGGCCGCGTTCGCTGGTATCGCGCACCAGTTTCTGAATCCACTCCAGGTTAACGATCGGCACTACGCCTACCAGCAGATCGACTTTTTCCGCCACGTTATGCTGCTGAGTGACCACGCCGCCGTGCAAACCTTCATAAAACAAGATATCCGTCGGCTCCGGCAACGGCTGCCAGGGCGTGAACGTGCCGGGTACCTGATTCCAGGGCACCGCTTCATCATAGGTATGCAGATATTTGCGCGACTGACCGCGGCCGCTTTCGCCATACTCCACAAAGGATTGTTCCAGCAGGCCGAAGTCGTTGGCTTCCGGCCCGAAATAGCTGATATGGCGTCCTAGATCGCGGGCTTTGCGGATCGCCATATCCATTTCCGGGCGCGTATAGCGGTGGAAACTGTCGCCTTCCAGTTCGGCGGCATGCAGATCCAACTGCTGGAAAATCTTACGAAAGGCAAGGCTGGTGGTCGTGGTTCCCGCTCCGCTGGAGCCGGTCACCGCGATAATCGGATGTCTGGCTGACATAACTGTTCTCTGAGTGAATTCGGGCGATGAGCATTGGTATCACGTTTTGGTATAAAGAGTCATCACCATGCGCGTCGGTCACAGAGGGATTACTGTGACACGCCGCACAGTGCTGACCGCTTATTAATATGGTTAGCCGCGAAACTGTCCGCGCGGCATAATGTTCACAGTTTCATGCAGTTCCGACCACACCAGCACCGCTTCGCCGTTTTTCAGCTGGCGGCGGACATCCTCGACTTTTTCCATCAGCGAACGCTCCTGTTCGCCATAGTCGGTGCCTTCGCGCAGGACGAAAGCTTCAATCAGATTATCCAGCGTTTCCGGCGCCAGATCTTGCCAGGGAATTATCACAGCTCAGGTATCCAGATAGGGTGAAAGCCATTGGGGAATACGCTGCTCCAGCCACATTTGCGGGCGACGCAGCGTGCCGCCGACAAAACCGACGTGGCCGCCATATTCCGTCAGTTGATATTCAATGTTAGCAGGTAAGCGCGCCAAATCAGGGATCACTTCATCGGTCATAAAGGGATCGTCTTTGGCATGAATGATTAGCAGCGGTTTACGCACGCCGGGTAGCAGCGGCATGGCGCTGGCGCGCCGGTAGTAATCGCCCGCATCCTTAAAGCCGTGCGCGCGGGCAGTAATCGCATCATCGAAATCACGCAGGCGCTTCAGCGCATTAAGCTGGGCCAAATCAACCGGCAAGGTGCCGGGCCAGGCATGCAGTTTGCGGCGGGCGTTCAGCTTGAGCTGGCCCAGCAGATAGCGCTGATAAACGCGGGAAAATCCCTGTTCAAGTTTGGCGCTGCACGGCTCCAGCATCAGCGGCGCGGAGACCACCACCGCCGCGTCGAGCGGCGCGTCATCACCTTGCTGGCCTAACAGACAGGCCAACATATTGCCGCCCAACGACACGCCGACGGCCGCCGTGCGCGCCGGGCCCAGCGTAGCGCGCAGCCAGTGTAAAAAATAGCTGGCATCCTCGGTTTCGCCGGAATGGTAGATGCGGCCCAGACGGTTAGGCACGCCGCTGCAGCCGCGAAAGTGCATGACCACGCCGAGCCAGCCGCGCTGTTGCCAGACCTGCAGCAGTCCATGGGCGTAAGGGCTGTGAAAACTGCCTTCCAGACCGTGAAACAGCACCGCGCGCGGCTTATGTCTCGCCTGCAGCGGATCTTCGCTCCAGGCCAGATCGACAAAATCGCCGTCGGGCAGATCGAGGCGCTGCCAGTGCGGTTGCAGGTAAACGCGGCGGCGAAACAGGCGCGGCAGCACGGTTTGTAAATGGGGGTTATACAAGCCTTTTAAAGGTACAAAGGATTGTTGGCTATGATCAAAGCTCATCTTCTCACGCTTGTACGCCCTCAGGCGTACTGTTAGTTTAAGCGGGCTTAAATTCTATTGGGTGGGGAGCGCCCGCGTTATGGAACTCAGTCTGTTTTTATCAATGCTTGGTTTTTTGTGGGTGGCTGCGGTTACGCCCGGCCCTAATAATACGTTATTGACCACCGCCGGTGCCAATTTTGGTTTTCTGCGTTCGATTCCGCTGATGTTGGGGATCATGCTCGGCATGCAGCTGATGCTGCTGCTGGTGGCGTTCGGCGTAGGCGGTTTAATTCTGGTTTATCCCTCGCTGCATCTGTTTTTGAAAATCGTCGGCAGCCTTTATCTGCTGTGGCTGGCGTGGAAAATTGCCACGGCGGCCTATGAAAAAATCGAGATGGCGATGCGCCAGCCCGTCCTATGCCATTCTGGCAGGGCGGCATCCTGCAACTGGTTAACCCGAAAGCCTGGCTGATGGCGCTGGGCGCCGTAGCCAGTTTCAGCCTGGCGGGCGGAGCCTATCGCGGCTCTATTGTGGCTATCAGTATTGGCATGGCGCTGGTTAACCTGGTGGCTGGCGTTCTCTGGTTGGGCTTCGGCACCTTGATTGGCAGCCTGTTGCGTAGCCGCCGGGCATGGAAAATTTTCAACCTCTCAATGGGAATTCTGACCGCGGCCTGCGTCCTGCTGATCTGGCACTGATTAGCTGGAAGCGCGTGCCACCAGTTTGCAGGGCAGCTGTTCATGTACCAGCGGCGAGCGCGGATGGCTGATTCTTTGTAGCAACAACTGTACGCTGCGCACGCCCAACTGATACATGGGCTGCTCCAGCGTACTGAGTGGCGGAGAGAGCATCGCGCTCCAGGGCAAGCCGTCAAAGCCCAGCACGGCAATATCTGTTGGGACATGCAGCTGATGCTGACGCGCGCAATGTATCGCGCCGACGGCCAACACATCAGAAACCGCAAAGATGGCATCAGGCTGCTGATCGCGTGCTAACAGCCGCTCCATTGCCGCATAGCCCGCCTCGCACTCCACTTCATTCGCATATTCCACGCCTGACCAGGAAAGGTTCAGCTCTGCTAATGCCGAACGGTAGCCTAACTCGCGCTGCTGCGCATAGAGATAGCGCGGATCGCCGTTGATTAACGCAATACGTTGCCGCCCGCGCTGTGCCAGGTGAAATATCGCCTCACGCGCCGACTGCAAATTATCAATGGTAACCGACGATCCGGCAAAATCGGCATGACCTTCCGCGCACTGTACCCAGGGCGAATCGCCAATCATCTGGCGCAAACCCGGCAGATTGCTTATCGCATCCATCGTAATCACGCCATCGACCACTTTGCCGCTCAGCAGCGTCAGATAAGCGGATTCGCGCTGGGTTTGTGAGTCGGAGTTGCAAAGCAAAATGTGATAACCGTGCGCTTCGGCTTCCGCCTCAATGCCGCTTACCACGCGTGAGCAAAAGGGATTGATGATATTGGAGACCAGCACCAGCAGCATCCGGCTCTTTGAAGTACGTAACTGACGCGCCAGTAAATTAGGCTGGTACTGGCAGGCGGCGATAGCGGCTAACACGCGGTCGCGGGTAGCGGGCCGCACGCCTTCATAGCCGTTCAGCACGCGAGAAACGGTCGCTGTTGAGACACCAGCGAGACGGGCAACTTTCTCAATCGACATGGAACACCTCGACAAATTATTAATAGTGGCCAGCCAAACGTCACCGACCACGCTAAATGATTTAGTGCCATTTATCGATGGAGAAATCCCGCTTTGGCATTTTTCGGATAACTATACCTGGATAATTTCTAAGGCGATTTAGTGATTAATCATAATTTTTAATTACTTCATGCCCCGCCTGCGTCTCAGCTACAACTGAGCCCGATGACAATAACAGCTGGCGGAGCGCAAGATGGTGAGGATTACACGATTTTTGATATTAGCAGCGACTTTATCGCTGCTGGCAGCCCAGGTGCAGGCGGTAGAGGTTACCGTGGCGTATCAGACGTCGGCTGAACCGGCGAAAGTGGCGCAGGCGGATGAAACGTTTGCCCGGGAAAGCGGCGCGCACGTTGACTGGCGCAAATTTGACAGCGGCTCCAGCGTTGTTCGGGCGTTAGCCTCTGGTGACGTGCAGATCGGCAATATCGGTTCCAGCCCGCTGGCGGTGGCCGCCAGCCAGAAACTCCCGATAGAAGTTTTTCTGCTGGCTTCGCAGCTTGGCAGCTCAGAAGCGCTGGTGGTGAATAAAAAGATTACCTCGCCGCAGGATCTCATCGGCAAGCGAATCGCGGTGCCTTTTATTTCCACCACGCATTACAGCCTGCTGGCGGCATTAAAACACTGGGGCATCAGCCCAAATCAGCTGCAAATCATCAACCTGCAACCGCCCGCGATTATTGCCGCCTGGCAGCGAGGCGATATTGACGGCGCCTACGTCTGGGCGCCAGCGGTAAACGAACTGGCTAAAACCGGCACCGTATTAACCGATTCCGCGCAGGTCGGGCAATGGGGCGCGCCGACGCTGGATGTTTGGGTGGTACGTAAGGATTTCGCCGCGCAGCATCCCGACATTGTTACCGCATTTGCCCGCAGCGCGCTGGCGGCGCAGCAGGCCTATCTTACTCAGCCGCAGCAGTGGCTCCGGCAGCCGGACAACCTCAATAAGCTTTCTCGTCTGAGCGGCGTGCCGGTCGATCAGGTTGCCGGTCTGGTGCAGGGCAATACCTATCTCAGCGCGCAGCAACAAATTGCCCAGTTGGGTGAACCGGTCAATAAAGCCATCGGCGATACCGCCCGTTTTCTGCAACAGCAGGGGAAAGTGGCGCAGGTCGCTGCGGATTATCACGACTATGTGACCGACCGCTTTGTCCGTCCTTTAGCGCAAAAGTAAGGGGGTAACCATGCTTTCTCTGTCGCAGGTCAGCGCGCGTTATCACGGTCATCTCGCGCTACAGGATATTAACCTGACGCTCAATGCGGGTGAGCTGATGGTGATTCTGGGGCCGTCCGGCTGTGGAAAAACCACCTTGTTGAATCTAATCGCCGGTTTTCTGCCAGCGGAAGAAGGGCGGTTAACGCTGGCGGATCGGCCCATCGTCGGGCCCGGCGCCGATCGCGGCGTGGTGTTTCAAAACGAAGGCTTACTGCCCTGGCGCAACGTGGTGGATAACGTGGCGCTGGGACTACAGCTGGCAGGCATGGAGCTGAACGCGCGTCGCGAAACCGCCGGGCGCTTATTAAAAAAAGTGGGGCTGGAGGGCGCGGAGAAACGCTTTATCTGGCAGCTTTCCGGCGGCATGCGTCAGCGTGTCGGCATCGCCCGCGCGCTGGCCGCCGATCCGCAGCTGTTGCTGTTGGATGAGCCTTTCGGCGCGCTGGATGCCTTTACCCGCGAGCAGATGCAGGCGTTGCTGCTGCGTCTGTGGCGCGACAGCGGCAAAGCCATCTTGCTGATTACCCATGATATTGAGGAAGCGGTGTTTCTCGCCAGCGAGCTGATCCTTATGACGCCAGGGCCGGGACGCATCAGCGAGCGCCTGACGCTCGATTTCGGTCGCCGCTTTGCGGCGGGCGAGTCCTGCCGCACGATCAAATCCGATCCCGCCTTTATCGCCCAGCGTGAATATGTGCTGAGCCAGGTCTTCCAACAGCGCGAGGCTTTCTCATGAGTATTCAGGCACTTGAAAAACAGCGGGCGCAGCGTTTTTGCTGGCGCTGGCCGCTTTCCCGTCAGTTAACACTGAGCCTGGCGACCTTGACTGCTTTGCTGGCGCTGTGGTGGCTGGCTACGGCGCTGCAGCTGATTACGCCGCTGTTTTTGCCGTCGCCGCAGCAGGTGTTACGCCAGTTGCTGACCATTGCCAG
>NZ_CALNWY010000002.1 GCF_940807255.1 Mixta sp. Marseille-Q2659
CCTTTCTCACGCAGCGCTGCCAGCAGCGGCTCATCAAAATGCAGGCCAGCCGTCGGTGCGGCAACTGCGCCCGGCTTCTGGCTGTAAACCGTTTGATAAAGCTCGCGGTCGGCCTCTTCATCAGGACGATCGATATAGGGCGGCAGCGGCATATGACCAATCGCATTCAGAATATCCAGCACGCTGCGCGCATCATCGAATTCGATTTCAAACAGCGCATCGTGACGCGCGACCATGGTAGCGCGCACGCTTTCGTCATCGCCAAACAGCAGCTCGGCGCCTGGCTTCGGCGCCTTCGAGGCGCGAACGTGCGCCAGCACGCGTTTGTCATCCAGCATCCGCTCGACCAGCATTTCGATCTTACCGCCGCTGGCTTTGCGTCCGTAAACACGGGCCGGGATAACGCGGGTATTGTTAAACACCAGCAGATCGCCGGGGTTGAGCTTATCAAGCACATCGGTGAACACGCCGTGGCTTAACGCGCCATCCGGCCCGTTCAGCGACAGCAGCCGACATCCGCTGCGCTGAGGCTGCGGATAGTGGGCAATCAACGATTCAGGTAATTCAAAAGAAAAATCGGCAACGCGCATGCTAAATGTCTTAGGGCTAACAAACAGGCGGCATAGTCTAGCGGAAAAGCAGGAAATTCTGAACTGTTACCCGGCAACCATTCTGTTAGCGTATACTGCCGGAATGAACTTTCTTGCTCATCTTCATCTGGCCTCGCTGGCCAACAGCTCCCTGCCAGGCAACCTGCTGGCGGATTATGTGCGCGGCGATCCGCATCCGCACTGGCCTGCCGATATTGCGGCTGGCATCGCGCTGCATCGTCGCCTTGATGCCCTCACCGATTCTCTGCCGGAAGTGCTGAGCGCTAAACGTCTGTTTCGTAATGAAACGCGCCGCGTGGCACCGATTACGCTGGATGTCGTCTGGGATCATTTTTTATCGCGCCACTGGAATCGCCTCGCAGCCGAGCCTCTGCCGCAATTTCTGGCCTATGCGCAAAAGCAGATCGCGCCGGTACTGCCGCAGTCGCCGGAAGGCTTTCAGCGCCTTAACGGTTATTTGTGGCGCGAACGCTGGATGGAGCGTTATGCCGAAGCTGACTATCTACAACAGGTATTACGTGGCATGGCGGCGCGGCGTCCCCGGCTGGCGGCGCTGGCCGACTCCTGGCACGATTTTCACGACAATTACCCGGCGCTCGAAACTTTCTTCTGGCAGTTTTACCCGCAGTTAATGGCGCGCGCCGCCGCGCAGCAGCTCTAATGCTCACCCGGTAGCAGGCCAGTTTACGATACCGTTATGCCTCCCGCTTTGTTAGACTCCCCCGCTGCTTCAGCAGGCGCAGCGGCAGCGACTCACGCGCTTTTTGCGCGTTTCAGGCTGTTCCACGGGCGCTTTGCCTGGGCATTTCTTTATCAGGATTAGCACTATTCTCAGGGAGATATTATGCAGCACCAGATTCTTTTCTGGCTTCATCACTTTGATGTGCCTTACGCCACCCCGCTCTCGTTAGCGTTAGTGGTTGCGGTCATTTTAATCGTTTCGCTTATTGCCCATCTGTTACTCCACCGTGCCGTACTGCCGATGCTTAAGCGTCGCGCTTACGCCTCCAGTCACCAGTGGCCAAAATCGTTAATTGATAACCACCTTTTTAACCGCTTTGCTTTGCTGCTGCAGGGCGTCCTGCTGAATATCCAGACCGGCCTGTTTTTGCACAGCAGTGAACCGCTGTATGCTATTTTGCTGGTTATCTCGCAGGTATGGATGATGCTGTTCACGTTGCTGATGCTCTTTTCCCTGCTGGATATTTTGCTGGAGCTATCGGCCAACAGCGCCCTGTCGCGCCAGCTACCGCTGCGCGGAATTTTCCAGAGCATTAAGCTGGTGGCAGCGATTCTGTTCGCCATCATGATTATTTCGGTGCTGCTGGGTAAATCGCCGCTGGTGCTGATAACCGGCCTGGGCGCGATGACCGCCGTCCTGATGCTGGTGTTTAAAGATCCCATTCTCGGTCTGGTGGCGGGCATTCAGCTCTCGGCGAACGATATGCTGAAGCTGAATGACTGGCTGGATATGCCGAAATATGGCGCGGATGGCGCCGTGATCGATATTGGCCTGACGACGGTAAAAGTGCGTAACTGGGACAATACCATTACCACCATCCCTACCTATGCGCTGATTGCCGATTCATTTAAAAACTGGCGCGGCATGTCGGAATCGGGCGGACGCCGCATTAAGCGCAGCATTAATATTGATACCACCAGCATTCATTTCTTAAGTGAAGAAGAGTTGGCGCAGCTACAGCGCGCGCAGCTGTTAACACCTTATATTCAGCAGAAAACTGCCGAAGTCTCTGCCTATAACGCCCGCCTGGGCTGCGACCTGAACACGCCGCTGAACGGGCGTCATCTGACCAATATCGGTACCTTTCGCGCCTGGCTGGAAGCCTGGCTGAAAAGCCATCCGCAGATCCATCAGAATATGACGCTGATGGTGCGTCAACTGGCGCCGGGATCGGAAGGATTGCCGCTGGAAGTTTACGCCTTTACCAATACTACCGTCTGGCTGGAATATGAACGCATTCAGTCAGATATTTTTGATCATATTTATGCCGTCCTGCCCGCTTTCGGCCTGCGCGTGCATCAAACGCCGACCGGACACGATTTCCGTTTTCTTACGGTTAATACGGATAAATAAAGCGCCTCGTTAATCTATTTATCGCTTCTAATAATAACTGGCTCTGAAAATAAACTTATTTTCGGAGCCAAAAATAAAAAGAATTAACCTGAGGTTTATCTGCTTTTACTCATCACCAATTGGAAACTCTTCAGATAAAGCTTAGTCTTCCTCGGGCAATAACCTAAATCAAATTCACGGTGAGAAATAAAACCTTGTGGGTTTCACACCCGCATAATCTTGCGCCATTTATAAATTTCTCATCTTTTCAGGCTGATGAACTTTGGGACGGCTGTATGAATCATCAGGCAACAATAAAATGGCGGGCTGATATTGATGGCCTGCGCGCGCTGGCTATCCTGTTAGTGGTGTTTTTTCATGCGGGAATAGACTCTTTCAGCGGCGGGTTTATTGGCGTCGACGCTTTCTTCGTTGTGTCGGGTTTTCTTATCGGCGGCATCATTAATAAACAAATAAATAACGGCACCTTCAGTTTTAAAGATTTTTACATCCGCCGTATTCGGCGTATTGCTCCCGCGTTATTCTTTATGATGTTTGTCATCACCGCCCTTTGCTACCTTATTTTGTCACCGCTGGAGTTTCGCGATCTGACAAAATATGGCACTTTTGTTTTTCTCTCATTGCCTAACGTCGCGCTGCTGAAAGGCAGTGACTATTTTAGCGTTTCTGCCGATCTTAATCCGCTGTTAATGACCTGGTCGCTGGGCATCGAAGAGCAATTCTACTTTATCCTGCCCATCATTTTGCTGTTAGCCAGCCGTTTTAAATGGTCTGCCCGACGGGTTATTTGGCTGTTAACGTTGCTTTCGCTGTGCGCCAGTATTGTCCTGACGCCGTTAAATGTTAAAACCGCCTTCTATCTGCTGCATACACGCGCCTGGGAATTAGGCGCTGGCATACTGCTGGCGCTTTATCAGCCGCAACCGCTTAGCGGCAAAGGCGCGAATAGCCTGACGCTGGCAGGCCTGCTGTTATTATTATTGCCCGCCATAATGCTGGAAAAAGACGATGTTTTTCCCGGCTGGCTGGCGCTGCTTCCGGTGCTGGGCGCAGTACTGTTGCTTGCTGCGCGCGGCAGCCTTAGCCGCTGGCTGCTGGAAAATGCGCCGATGCGCTATATCGGTAAGATTTCCTATTCATGGTATTTATGGCACTGGCCGCTGTTGAGCATTACGCGCATCTGTAGCGATCATCCGCTTAGTGTGATGCAGGCGCTTAGCGTTTGCGTGCTGGCTTTTGGCATCGCCGCCGCCTCTTACCGCTGGGTAGAGCAACCTTTTCGCCAGCCGCGCGCCAGTTATCGGGGCGTCATCTCCGGCTACTGTCTGCTTTCCAGCGTCGCCGCCGTTGCATTTTTCTCTGCGTATCTGATGGGCGGACTGAAATACCGCATGAACGATTTGGTTAACAACGGCGAGAATTATAAAATTAATGTCCAGTCGAATCCTTGCCTGCTTGACTATGGCGCCAGCCAGCCTTCCACCAATAAGCTTTGTATACCCGACGCCAGCGAACCGGGCGTTGCACTATTGGGCGACAGTCATGCTTCCGCGCTGCGTAGCGCAGTGGCACAGTACGCGTTAAAAAACCATAAGCCACTGCTGCAGCTGACCAAAGCCTCCTGCCCTTTCCTGGCTGATGTGACGCGCGCCGTATCCGATCATCCTGAACATGCGCAGCAGTGCCAGCAGTTTAATGAAGCGGTAATGAAAATTGTGCTGAGCAGCAAGGTCGATGAAGTAGTTATTTCTGCCTACTGGGCTTCCGGTATCAGCCTGCTGCCTGGCTTTGGCTACCGCGATAGCGCAGGGAAAATCAGAGATAATTATCAGGCACTTAATTACGGCATGGAAAAAACTATCACCCGTCTACAGGCGGCCGGTAAGAAAATTACCATTGTGGAAGATGCGCCTAATCTGGATATCGATCCATTGCGGCTGCATAACAACCGCAATATTCCGCTACGTAAAGAGTTAAATCAGCTGCTCACACGCTGGAATGGCCTGCCCGCCATCGGTGAACGCACAATGTTGTTCCATCTTCCCGGCGATCGGATAGAAAAAACGCTGACCGCCTGGCGCGCCCACGGCGTCAGAGTCATTTCGGTAAAAGAGCAGCTTTGCTCCGTCAGCGGCTGTTTAATCTCAACCGGCAACCAGCCGGTCTATTATGACGCAAATCACCTGACCGAACTGGGCAGCACCGTTGCGCTGGGGAATAATCTGTAGCAACCATCATTGCCCATAAAAAAACCGCACTCTGACTCGTTGAGCATTCAACTTTAGGAGTGCGGTTCCAGTCACCGTGTTGTTATCGCCACATCAGCGGCGGCGCACCAGCTTATAGCCCGCCAGCAGCAATACAATCCAGACTGCGCCGACATAAAGCGAAACGCGAGTATCCGGGAAGTAACCAATCATGCCGATGATAAAGATCAGGAACAGCACGCCAAAGATGGCGGTCGCGCTGCCGCCCGGCAGGGCAAATTTCAGCGCCTGCGCCTGGGCTTTGGTGAGCTTACGACGGAAGGCAATCTGCGAGCAGAGGATCATAATCCATACCCAGACGGTAGCGAAAGTCGCCAGCGAAGCGATTACCAGGAACACTTTTTCCGGCATCAGATAGTTCAGGTAAACCGCAATCAGCATTGCCAGCATCATGACAACCACTGTCACCCACGGAATGCCGCGCTCGGAAACCTTCATAAACATCTTCGGCGCGTGACCCTGCTGCGCCATGCCATGCAGCATGCGGCCGACACCAAAGACGTCGCTGTTAATCGCCGATAGCGACGCGGTCAGCACTACAAAGTTCAGGATCGACGCGGCTGCCGCAATACCCAGATGCTGGAAAGTCAGCACGAAAGGACTGCCCTGCGTACCAACCTGGTTCCACGGATAGATGGACATGATGACGAACAGCGTACCGACATAAAACACCAGAATACGCCACGGCACCGAGTTAATAGCACGTGGAATCGATTTTTCCGGCTCTTCCGCTTCACCGGCGGTAATGCCGATAATTTCGATGCCGCCGTAGGCAAACATCACCATTTGCAGCGACAGCAGCATACCGACCACGCCATGCGCAAAGAAGCCGCCGTTGGTCCACAGATTATGAATGCCGGTTGGCTGACCGCCGTTGCCAATGCCCCAGATAATCATGCCGAGACCGGCAACGATCATAATGATAATGGTGGCGACCTTAAAGAAAGAGAACCAGAACTCCACTTCGCCGAAGACTTTAACGCTCATCAAATTGACGGCGCCAATCACCAGTACCACGCTCAATACCCAAATCCAGTGCGGCACATCGGGGAACCAGACGCCCATATAAATACCGAACGCGGTCACGTCGGCGATGGCGACAATCAGGATTTCAAAACAGTAGGTCCAGCCGGTGATATAGCCCGCCATGGGGCCAAGATAATCCTGCGCATAGCGTGAGAAAGAACTGGACTGCGGGTTGTTAACGGACATTTCGCCCAGCGCGCGCATAATAATGTAGGCCACAACGCCGCCGATAACATAGGCCAGCAATACGCTTGGACCGGCCATTTTTATCGCATCGGCAGAGCCGTAAAACAGCCCGGTACCAATTGCCGATCCCAGCGCCATAAAACGGATATGACGAGTACTCAATCCCCGTTTGAGCTTATTGGTTTCTTGCATAATGACATCTTACCTGTGGAAATGAAAAACCACGGGCAAGCCCGTGGTTAAACCGAATGTATCAGGTTTAATGATGCGCCCTGACTCGCTCTTGTCCCATCATGCGGTCGGCCAGCGCCGTAATAATCAGCATGACCAGCGAAGGCGGCAGCCAGGCAAGCCCCTGCTCCGCCAGCGGCAAGTGTTGGCTAAAGGCAGGCAGCACATCGTTAAAGCTGGAGCTTTTAATCGCGTCGATGATACCAAATACCAGGCTAACAAGCATGGTCGGCGCGATGATCCGCGAGCTTTTATTCCACCAGTTCAGGGTAAAACTCAGTACCACCAGCACAATGCAGGGCGGATAAATCGCCGTCAGCACCGGAATGGAGATCTGAATCAGATGGCTTAACCCCAGGTTAGAAACCACCATGGAGAACAGGCCGAGGATAAAGACCAGCGTTTTATAAGAGAACGGCAGATACTGCGCGAAAAATTCGGCGCAGGCGCAGGTCAGGCCAACCGCCGTCACCATACAGGCAATAAAAATCAGCGCGGCCAGGAAGAAGCTGCCCATTCCGCCAAAGGTATGTTGAACGTAAGCGTGCAGGATCGCCGCGCCGTTCGCATTCTGATCGGCCAGCGCGCCGCTGCCGGAGCCGAGTTTAAACAGGCTCAGGTAAACCAGCGTCAAACCTACGCCGGCGATCAGGCCCGCCATAATGGTGTAACGGGTCAGAAGTGGCGCATCATCAATGCCGCGCGAACGCGCTGCGTTAACGATAACGATGCCGAACACCAGCGCGCCCAGCGTATCCATCGTGAGATAGCCGTTAACGAAGCCGCTGGAAAACGCCGCATTCTGGTAGGCGTCGGTAGCCGGAATAGGCGCGCCCGCCGGCCACAGCAGCGCTGCCACGCCCAGGATCAGCAGCGCAACGATTTTCAGCGGCGCCAGAATGTGGCCCACGGTATCCAGCAGCTTGCCCGGATAGAGTGAAATGCCGATCACTAATGCGAAATAGATCAGGCTGTACACCAGCAGCGGCAGCGCGCCGTCGCCGGTCAGCGGCGCAATGCCGATTTCAAAAGAAACGGTGGCGGTACGCGGCGTGGCGAACAGCGGCCCGACGGCCAGATAGCAGACCGTAGCCAGCAGCAAGCCCGCCGCTTTGCCGATGGGCGTACTCAGCGCGTCAATACCGCCGCCGACGCGCGCCAGCGCAATAACGGTAATGACCGGCAGACCGACCGCGGTAACCAGGAACCCAAGCGCCGCCATCCAGACATGTTCGCCTGACTGCAAACCAACCATGGGAGGGAAGATGATATTACCTGCGCCGACAAACAGGGCAAATGTCATGAAGCCCAGCGCGATGATGTCTTTCGACGTTAAACGATGTGTCATAAAGCTGAATTGCCTGCTACTGATGTTGCGGTGGATGTGGTGTAAATGCTTATTGCATCCTCTCTGCGCAAAAATGCTGTCGGTTCAGGCAATTAGTTGAATTTTTGCTTGTTCCGAAGCGCAGGCGCAGTGATATGAGCTAATTTTGTTCTTTTCACAGAGGAAAACCGCGATAAGCGGCATAAGTAAAACGTTTATAGCGGTGAAAGGCAATACGGGATCGGAAAAGCAGAGTGATATAACGTATATATCCGCCAGAGCAGTGGATCACTTCAAAGTATGCTAAAAGCACCTTACATGATGTGACTTTTTTTTCACCAGCCCGGCGTTATTTTCTTCATTAAGACAGCAATAAATGTACAAAAGGCGCGTTTTTACGCGCCTGTCTGCACAATTTTACGTCAGTTACCAGACGTTTTTTGCAATATCCACTACCAGACGCAGCTTATCCCACTGCTGCGCCTCGCTCAGATTATTGCCCTCTTCGGTAGAGGCAAAGCCGCACTGCGGGCTGAGGCAAATCTGGTTAATGTCGATAAACTGCGTCGCTTCTTTAATGCGCGCTTTCACGCTTTCCGCCGTTTCCAGCTCGCCTTGTTTGGTGGTGATCAGCCCTAATACCACCTGCTGATGGCCCGGCTTGATAAAGCGCAGCGGTTCGAAGCCGCCGGAACGCTCGTTATCATACTCCAGGAAGAAAGCATCAATGTTCACGCCGCCAAACAGGATTTCAGCAACCGGCTCGTAGCCGCCTTCAGAAATCCAGGTAGAACGGAAGTTGCCGCGACAAACATGCAGCCCAACGGTAAGATCGGCTGGTTTGCCTTCCAGCGCTTTGTTCAACACGTATGCATAGGTTCGTGCCAGTTCTTCTGGATCGTCACCACGCTCGCGAATCTGACGCTTTTGATCGTCTGAGCAAAGGTAGGCCCAGACGGTATCGTCCAGCTGCAGATAGCGACAGCCTGCATCATAAAACGCTTTAATTGCATCGCGGTAGGTCAGTGCCAGATCGTTAAAATACTCTTTCAGATCGGGATAAACCTCGGCATCGATAACCTGGCGGCCACCGCGGAAATGCAGCACGCTGGGGCTGGGAATGGTCATTTTCGCTACGGCATCGCCGCTGATGCTGTTCAGGAAGCGAAAGTCTTCCAGCATCGGATGGTCACCGAAACCCAGCTTACCGGTGACGCGCACGCCGCGCGCTTTGGTCTGAATGCCGTTAAACTGAATGCCCTGCTCCGCCTCGTAGCGCTCCACGCCCTGCAAACCATCAAAGAAATCAAAGTGCCACCAGGCGCGGCGAAACTCGCCGTCAGTCACCACCTGCAAACCGCAGGCACGCTGCTGCTCTACCACATGGCGGATTTCTTCGTCTTCCACACGGCGCAGCGCGACGGCATCAATTTCCCCGGCGGCAAACTGTTCGCGGGCGCGCTTAATTGCCGCCGGACGTAAAAAGCTGCCAACCACGTCGGCACGGAAAGGGGCAGTTGTTCTTTGCATTGTTTTCAACTCCTGTAACGAGGCGATCCCGCCCCGCTGATTTACCGATGAAATAATTTCAGATCTGTACTTTTAAGACTTCTGGATGTCTAAATGTCTGAACGCAGACTCGCATGAGTTCTGCTCAGCAGCAAGGGAGGAAATTTCATGCGTGGTGAAAATTATTCATATTGAGAGAGGGAGCGGCCGGGACGTTTAGATTTTAACAATGGGCAAGGCCTCTTTTTGCGCCAGCAGATACATATTCTTTTTATCTGCTGGCTGTAGGGCCGAGTTGCCTGATAACGCAATAAACGGGATAAAAAGACTGCTATCGGCTAAACACCTGTGGCACACGTTTTGAAAATATAAAATAGGGTACCCATATCACTACGGTGATGATTGCGCCTGCCAGCAGCCTGATATCATCTTTTCCCAGCGGAATATGAAATAACTTTTGCGGCAGGAGGGTGAAATAAAGCGCACAGATAAGGTTGAACAGATAGAGCGTAATCATCACACTGCGCGTTTTCTTTTTACGTCTGAAGAAAAACCAGCAGGCCAGCAACGTTAATAATAGTCCCGCTAGGTAATGACTCCAACTTACTGATAGTGTTTTATGTTCAGATAATGCCCGATGACCTTGTCATGCAGCTCCACCGATTTTGAGAACGACAGTGACTTCCGTCCCAGCCTTGCCAGATGTTGTCTCAGATTCAGGTTATGTCGCTCAATGCGCTGAGTGTAACGCTTGCTGATAACGTGCAGCTTTCCCTTCAGGTGTGATTCGTACAGCGGCCAGCCATCCGTCATCCATACCACGACCTCAAAGGCCGACAGCAGGCTCAGAAGACGCTCCAGTGTGGCCAGAGTGCGTTCACCGAAGACGTGCGCCACAACCGTCCTCCGTATCCTGTCATACGCGTAAAACAGCCAGCGCTGACGTGATTTAGCACCGACGTAGCCCCACTGTTCGTCCATTTCAGCGCAGACAATCACATCACTGCCCGGTTGTATGCGCGAGGTTACCGACTGCGGCCTGAGTTTTTTAAGTGACGTAAAACCGTGTTGAGGCCAACGCCCATAATGCGTGCACTGGCGCGACATCCGACGCCATTCATGGCCATATCAATGATTTTCTGGTGCGTACCGGGCTGAGAGGCGGTGTAAGTGAACTGTAGTTGCCATGTTTTACGGCAATGAGAGCAGAGATAGCGCTGATGTCCGGCAGTGCTTTTGCCGTTACGCACCACGCCTTCAGTAGCGGAGCAGGAAGGACATCTGATGGAAATGGAAGCCACGCAAGCACCTTAAAATCACCATCATACACTAAATCAGTAAGTTGGCAGCATTACCCACGCCTTTATCCAGATGTTTTTCCGCAACAAATTGCAAGCCGGTGCCGCCGCGCGCAGTAAATAATCCAGAGAATTAGTTTCCGTACGCCAACCAATCTTTAGTAAAAAGCCAGACCCTTTACAAAAACCTTTTTTATTAACGGTGAATTTTTCTCTCTGCTTACTGTTATTAAGTCAAATTATTGGCAACCGCATTATTAATAACGCCACCATCCAGATCTATTGAAACAGCTTATTTTGCAGGTTATTGAGCCGCTTTCCTGAAAATCCAAAATCAGAAATTGCTTTGATAGTCAGGCCACGCCTCGATTACCCCGCATAACAACGACGCGCTGTTTGCATCTTTTGGGCAAATAGTGCAAGCCCTACCAACCCAGCAGTCTCTTCGCTTGTGCAATTTGCTCATCGGAGAGCGGCAAATAACCCGCCTGGCTGACCAATGCCTGTCCTTCCGGTGATAACACCTGACGCAAAAAAGCAGCGGTCAGCGGCTCCGGCGCTTTGCCCGGTGGTTTATTGATATAGATATAGAGCGGGCGCGCATAGGGATAACGGCCGCTGCGAATGGTAGCAGCATCGGGCGTTACCGCCTCGCCCTCTTTCGCCAGCGCCAGCATTTTGACGCCGCTGATATGAAAGCCAAAGCTGGCGTAGCCAATGGCGTTAAGATTATTGGCTACCGCCTGCACTACTGCCGCCGAGCCGGGATACTCGCCGACGTCACGACGAAAATCGCCGCTGCACAGCGCCTGCTGTTTGAAATATCCCCAGGTACCGGAGGCGGAATTGCGGCCCAGCCGCTGTAACGGACGTTCGCGCCAGCTGACCTGCTGTAAGCCTAAATCACCCCAGGTACGCGGCGAGCGGCCAGCGCCGCAGCGGCAGGTAACGGAAAACACCGCGTCCAGCTGCTGTGCGTTCAACTGCCTCAGCGGATTGTCCTGATTCACCACCACTACCAGCGCATCCAGCGCAACCGGCACCGCCAGCGGCGGATAGCCATAATGCTGCTGAAACAGCTGGCGCTCCGATGGCTGCATTGGCCGGCTCATGGCGCCCAACTGTGCAGCACCTGCCGCCAGCGCCGTCGGCGCGGTGGAAGATCCCGCCGCCTGCACCTGCACATTAACGCCCGGATACTGGCGGTTAAAGCTTTCGCCCCACAGCGCCATCAGGTTACCC
This sequence comes from Mixta sp. Marseille-Q2659, assembly GCF_940807255.1. GTDB lineage: Bacteria > Pseudomonadota > Gammaproteobacteria > Enterobacterales > Enterobacteriaceae > Mixta. Next base: position 11,793 of record NZ_CALNWY010000002.1, read on the forward strand.
AGCGTATCAGAGCCAACGCTGCTGAGATTACCCGCCAGTATCGCTGGTTTCGCCTGCAGCGCGCCGGAAAACAGCAGCAGCACCGCGATGAATATTTTCATTCTTTGCATCCGTCAGATTTTACGCGTCGCATGTCCGGCAGAGGCTGGCTGACAATCAACCTTGTCGGCAGAATAAAGCTGAAGCAGGTCTCTTTATGCGGCTGACTGGTGATGCTGAGACGCGCGCCGTGATGGCCCAGCGCATGTTTCACAATCGCCAGCCCCAGCCCGCTGCCGCCGGTTGTGCGCGAGCGCGCCTTGTCCACCCGATAAAAACGTTCGGTCAGGCGCGGCAAATGCTCTGAGGCAATACCCGGCCCGTTATCCCGTACCGCAAACTGAGCGCCCTGTTTACAAAGCTGCCAGCTCACTTCGATACGGGTACCTTCCGGCGTATGGTTCACCGCGTTATAGACCAGATTAGAGATCGCGCTGCGCAACTGCTCTTCATTGCCGAATACCTTCAGCTGCGCATCGGTGTGAAAGACGATTTGATGCCGACCGTTACTCAGCGTTTCCGCCTCGCGTTCCAGCAGACGCAGCATCATTGGCACATCCACTTTTTCCGCCAGATCGATCGCCGGGGCCGCTTCAATACGCGACAGCGTCAGCAGCTGTTTGACCAGCCCGTCCATGCGCCGCGTCTGCTCCTGCATGGTTTGCAGCGCCTTTTCACGTGATTTTCCTTCCAGCACCGCGTCGCTCATCATCTCCAGATAGCCCTGTAAAACGGTGAGCGGCGTACGCAATTCATGACTGACGTTAGCGAAAAAGTTACGGCGCGCGCCTTCCAGCTGGTGCATTTGCGTCACGTCGCGCGCCACCAGCAGCCACTGTCCTTCGCTGTAAGGCATGACGCGGAATTCCATATGCAGCTGATTATTCATCACCAGCGTCAGGGGACGCGTGAAGTCCTGCTGGCGCAGATAGCGGGAAAATTCAGGATAGCGCAGCAGGTTAAGGATGTTCTGGCCGTTATCTTCCGGCCAGCGCAGGCCAAGATGCTGCTGCGCCAGGCCGTTACACCAGAAAATGGTGCCTTCGTCGGTCGTCAGCACCACCGCGTCAGGCAGGGATTCCGCGCCGCTGCGAAAGCGCTTGATCAGGTTTCCCAGTTCGCGGCGGCGGCGGCGATTGCGCAGCTGCATCTGGTACAGCCCGTAGAACAGCGGCTCCCAGCTCCAGCGGCCGGTGGGCGGCGTCATGGTGCGATCGGTCCACAGCCAGTGCGACAGCCGCAGCAAATTCCAGAAATGCCAGCCCAACAGCAGCAGCACGGCGCCCAGCAGAAACCACGGCAGTCCGCCGATCAGCAGACCGAGCAGCAGCGCAGGCAGGCAGACAAGCAGCAGTTCCAGTAACAATCTCTTCCAGGAGAGGCGTTCCAGCACGAGGCAGACTCCGATCAGTAACGAGCGGAGAAACGATACCCCGTTCCGCGTACGGTTTGTACCATTCGATCGTGTCCGGTCAGCTCCAGCGCCTTACGTAAACGACGAATATGAACGTCAACCGTGCGGTCTTCGACATAAACATTGGTGCCCCAGACGTTATTCAGCAGCTGTTCACGGCTGTAAACGCGCTCCGGGTGCGTCATAAAAAAGTGCAGCAGCTTGTATTCGGTCGGGCCCATTTCCAGCGGCGTGGTATCGGACATCACGCGATGCGACGAGGGATCGAGGCTCAGCCCCTGAATCTCAATCACATCTTCAACGGCCATCGGCGAAATACGGCGCATCACCGCTTTAATGCGCGCCACCAGCTCTTTCGGTGAAAAGGGTTTAGTAATGTAGTCATCGGCGCCCACTTCCAGGCCACGCACGCGATCTTCTTCTTCGCCACGCGCCGTCAGCATCATCACCGGAATATCGCGCGTCATCGCTTCGCGCTTAAGATGTTTTATAAACTGAATGCCGCTGCCGCCAGGCAGCATCCAGTCCAGCAGGATCAGGTCGGGCCAGGGCTCGATAAGCAGGTTAACGGCGCTGTCATAATCATCAGCCTCTATAGGTTGATAATCATTTTGTTCCAGCACGAAACATAACATTTCCCTGATGGGGGCTTCATCTTCGACAACCAGAATGCGCTTAGCCATTATTGCTCCTGCGAATGTGACTCTCTGTCACGGGGATTTGCGGCGTCATTATGCGTCAGTTTTATGACAGATTTATGAAAAATGCACGGGCTCCATTGCGCGGTGATAACGCTTTTGTGTAGCCATCAGAAGCGGTTTTCTGAAGGCCGCGCGCAGATGACGATCGATCCCGTTCCCTTTCACGGCGTAGCTCTGGTTATAATCGCCCCCGGCGTTCTGCTTTTAGCTGGGAGTTCTATGCGCATTATTCACACTTCAGACTGGCATCTGGGTCAGTTTTTTTATACCCGCAGCCGTGCCGCCGAGCATCAGGCTTTTTTTGACTGGCTGATTGCGCGTGTTGAAGAGCATCAGGTGGATGCAGTAATTGTCGCCGGGGATATTTTCGATACGGGCTCGCCGCCCAGTTACGCGCGCGAACTCTATAACAGCTTTGTCGTGAACCTGCATCGCACCGGCTGTCAGCTGATTGTGCTGGGCGGCAATCATGATTCGGTCGCCACGCTGAACGAATCGCGCGAGCTGCTGGCCTGCCTGAATACGCAGGTTATTGCCGCTGCCAGCGGTGAGCCAGAGGAGCAAGTACTTACCTTAACCAATCGTCAGGGCGAACCGGGCGCGATTTTATGCGCCATTCCGTTCCTGCGTCCGCGCGATATTATGCGCAGCCAGGCGGGCCAGTCCGGCGAACAAAAACAGCTGAGCCTGCTGAGTGCCATTACCCAACATTATCAACGCAGCTATCAGCACGCCCGTCAGCTCAGTCAGCAGGGCGACAACCCCTTACCGGTGATTGCCACCGGCCATTTGACTACCGTCGGCGTCAGCAAAAGCGAAGCGGTGCGCGATATTTATATCGGCACGCTCGATGCCTTTCCGGCGCAGGCCTTTCCTGAAGCGGACTATATCGCGCTCGGCCATATTCATCGTCCGCAGCGCATCGCCGGCAGCGAACATATTCGTTATAGCGGCTCGCCGCTGCCGCTCAGCTTCGACGAGCTGGGCAGCGAAAAAAGCGTCTTTCTGGTGAGCTTCGCCGACGGCAAACTGGCGCGCGTTGAGCCCTTGCCGGTGCCCTGCTTTCAGCCGATGCAAACCATTAAAGGCACGCTGGCAGAAATTGAACAGCAGTTGAAAACCTTTGCCGACGCCGAACCGGCGCGTCCAGTCTGGCTGGATATTGAGATCACCACCCAGGAGTATCTGCATAACATGCAGCAGCATATCCAGACGCTGACCGACGGCCTGCCGGTGGAAGTGCTGCTGATGCGCCGCAGCCGTGAATTACGTGAGCGGGCACTTGCTCGCCTGGAGAATGAGACGCTGAGCGAGCTAAAGGTGGAAGAGGTTTTCGAGCGGCGGCTGGAGCAGGAAGAAGAAACGGATGAGCGCCGCCTGCAGCGCGTGCGCCAGCTGTTCAGCGGCACGCTGGACGCGCTCTACCAGGGCGAGGAAAACCCGTCATGAAAATTTTGTCCCTGCGTTTTAAAAATATCAATTCGCTGAAGGGCGAATGGAAAATCGACTTTACCCGCGAACCTTTCGCCAGCAGCGGCCTGTTTGCCATTACCGGCCCCACCGGCGCCGGGAAAACCACCCTGCTCGACGCTATCTGTCTGGCGCTGTATCACGAAACCTCCCGGCTGGGAAAAATTTCCCAGTCGCAAAATGAGCTGATCAGCCGCGATACCGCCGAATGCCTGGCGGAAGTGGAATTTGAGGTGAAAGGCGAAGCCTGGCGCGCCTTCTGGAGCCAGAACCGGGCGCGTGGCGCGGTGGATGGCAACCTGCAGGCGCCGCGCGTGGAGCTGGCGCGCTGCGCCGATAACGTCATCGTTGCCGATAAGGTGAAAGATAAGCTGGAGATGATTGCTCAACTGACCGGCCTCGATTTTGCCCGCTTCACCAAATCGATGATGCTGTCGCAGGGGCAGTTCGCCGCCTTCCTGAACGCTGACGCCAACGATCGCGCTGAGCTGCTGGAGGAACTAACCGGCACCGAAATATACGGCCAGCTCTCGTCCCGTATCTATGAACAGCACAAGCAGGCGCGTATCGAGCTGGATCAGCTGCGTGCGCGCGCCGCTGGCATGTCACTGCTGGATGAAACGGCGCGTCAGGAGCTGGAAAACGCCTTAAGCGCGCTGGCGCAACAGGAACAGCAGCTGCATCAACAGCTCGCCACTACGCGTCAGCAGCAGCAGTGGCTTAGCCAGCAGCAGCGGCTGGAGCAGGAGAAACAGCAGGCGGCGCTGGCGCAGCAGCAGGCGGAAAGCAGCTGGCAGCAGGCGGAAGCGGATCGCCAGCGGCTGGCGCGCGCGGAACCGGCAGACAAACTACGCCCGCTCTGGCAACAGCGCCAACAGCTCCAGCAGGATCTGGTGCAGCTTCAACAGCAGGCCCAGCAGCTTACGGCCTCGATTCAACAGGCCAGTGAGCAATTACAAACCCTGCAAAACGCGCGTCAGCAGGCGGAACAGGCGAGTCAGCAGCTGAATGAGCAGTGGCGTCAGCAGGAAACGCTGATTAACGACCAGGTCATTCCCCTTGACCATCAGATCGCCTCGCTGACGCAGCAACTGACGCAGCAGCAGCAGGCGCTGGATGAGCGTTTGCTGGCGCAACAGCAGCGTCAGCAACGTCAGCAGCAGCTGAACCAGGAACATCAGACGCTGAGCGCTCAGCAGCAGCAGGAGCAGCAATGGCGCCGCGACAACGCACAGGTTGCCGGCTGGGGCGATCGGCTGGGCGGCTGGCGCGAACGCTTCCATCAGCAGCAGCTGCTGCTGGACAATCTGAGTGCGCTTCAGAACAAGCAACGGCAATATCAGCAACAGCACGATGAACAGCAGCAACAGCTGGATCGGCTGATCAAACAGGCCGCTCCGCTGGAAAGCGAGCTGGAACTTACGTGTCAGCAGGCAACACAAGCTGAGCAAGCACTTACTGCCCTTCAGCAACAGCAGCCGGAAAGCACCTTACTTCGGCAGCTGGAACAGCTCCAGCAACAGCGCTCGCTGCGCCAACAGCTACTGGTTTGTGCCTCGACGCTGCGCCCGCTGAGCCAGCGCCATCTTCAGCAGCACCAGGAACTTCAGGCGCTGGAGCAACAGATTGCTCAGCAAACGCAGCAGCTGGAACAGCAGCGCCAGGCATGGAAAGAGAAACATCAGCATCGCCTCGATCTGGAAAAGCTGCTACAGGCGGAACAGCGTATCGTCAGCCTTGAGCAGGAGCGGGCGCGTTTAATCGCCGGTGAACCCTGCCCACTGTGCGGCTCCACCGATCATCCGGCGGTGGAGCGCTACCAGGCGCTGACGCTGACGAAAAATCAGCAGCGCCTGGCAGAAATGCTTCAGCAGGAAGAGCAACTCAAAATGGCGGGCGTCAGCTGCGGCGAACAGCTGAAAGCGCTGCAGAATCAGCAGGCGCGACTCAGTCAGCAACAACTGACGCTAAATAACGAACTGACGCGCCTGCAGGATGAATGGCAAACCTTGCTGGCCGCCGCCAGCCTGACGTTGACGCTGGAAGATGAGGCGGGCCTCAGCACCTGGCTCGCTCAGCAGGAACAGCAGGAAAATGCGCTGCAACAGCAGCTTCAGCAGCTGGAACAGGCAGCGCGCCTTTACCAGCAGGCAAAAGAGGCGCAGGCAAACGCTCAGCAGCGCTGGCAACAGCAGTATCAGGCGCGACAGCTGGCGGAACAGCAGCTGCACTATCTTCAGCAGCAGCGGCAGGATGCGGAACAGCACCATCAGCAACAGCATCAGCAGTTGCAACAGCTTAATGAAGCGTTGACGCAGGAGCTGATGCAGCATCAGCTGACGCTGCCGGAACCGCAGGCGCAGCAGGCGTGGCTGGATACCTGCCAGAGCGCATGGCGGCGCTGGCAACAAAGTGAGCAAGTGCTTACCGATCTGGCGACGCGCCTCGCCGCCTGCGACAGCGCTTTGCGCAGCCTGAATGAGGAGCTGGCGCAGCTGGATCAACAGCGTCTTCAGGCCGAAGCGCAGGTGCAGCGACAGCAACAGCAGCTGAACGCATGGCGTCAGCAACGGCACAGCTTGCTGGGCGACAGCGTCATTGCCGAGGTGCGACAACAGTGGCAAGAGCGCCTGACGCAGGCGGAAAACCACCTCCGTGCGCAACAGCAGCGCTGGCAGCAAAGTCAGGACCAGCTAAATAATCTGACCGGACAGCATAATTCTCTGGCGCAACAGCTGGAGACCACGCAAAAGCGCTACGAGGAACGGATAACGCAGTTTACTCAGGCGCTGGCATTAAGTGATTTTAGTGATGAAGCGGCCTTTCTTGCCGCCCTGCTGGATGAGCAGACGGCCGCCGCGCTGCGCGATCGCTGTCAGCAACTGGAAACCCGTCGTCAGCAGGCGACGGCGCTGATGGAACAGGCGGAACAGCACCTGACGCAGCATCAGCTGGCACGCCCTACTGAATTGAACGTTACGCTACAGGCATTGGAAACGGCGCTGGAAAGCCAACAGCAGCAGCTTCATGCCATTGTCCGTCAGCAGGGGCAGCTGCGTCAGCAATTAGAAAGTGATGACGCGCAGCGCCAGCAGCAGCAGAGTTTGCTGCAGCGTATCGAAGATAATGCACAGCAGGTAGAGGACTGGGGCTACCTTAATCAGCTGATCGGCTCCAGCAGCGGCGATAAGTTCCGCCGTTTTGCCCAGGGGCTGACGCTCGATCACCTGGTATGGCTCGCTAATCAGCAGCTTAACCGGCTGCACGGTCGCTATCTGCTGCAACGTAAATCGAACGACACGCTGGAGTTGCAGGTGATGGATACCTGGCAGGCGGACGCGCAGCGCGATACCCGCACGCTGTCGGGCGGCGAGAGCTTCCTGGTCAGCCTGGCACTGGCGCTGGCGCTCTCCGATCTGGTGAGCCATAAAACCCGTATCGAATCGCTGTTTCTGGATGAAGGCTTCGGCACGCTGGATGCCGATACGCTGGATACCGCGCTGGATGCGTTGGATGCGCTGAACGCCAGCGGCAAAACCATCGGTGTTATCAGCCACGTCGAAGCGATGAAAGAGCGGATCCCGGTGCAGATTAAAGTGCGCAAGGTGAACGGCCTCGGCTACAGCCGCCTCGACCGGCTATTTTCAGTCTGATGCGCCTGTTTTCAGGGCAGCACGCATGTTAGGGTGCGCGACGAATACTTCGATGCTGGAAGGAAAATATATGTCGGTTTTACGCTTCGTCCCGGCGCTCGCGCTGTTGCTGCTGAGCGGTTGTCAACATTCGTCGCAGCCTTCGCCAACGCCTACCACTGATCCTGCCGTGCGCTGCACCGGCGCGGAACAGGCGCGCTGCGTCTGGATCAATACGATCCAGCAGCGCGTGATCGGTAATTTTGATCGGGCGGATCGCTATCGCGGCCAGCACTGCGACGTAATGATCGGTTACGATCCGCGCCGTGGCTATCAGGTGTTACGCACCGATGGCGATGAGGCGCTCTGCCTGAAGGCCTGGCAGGCGGTAAGCAGCGCCGATGCCTTACCGCCGCCGCCAGCCGGCGCGCCTCAGCAGATCATGGTGACGTTTCGTCCCCGCTAATCAGGCCAGCGGCCAGAGCCAGGCAGCGCCGCGCACGCCGCTGGAATCGCCGTGCTGCGCCTGCACAATCGGCGTTTCGCATTCACGGCCGAAAACCCGGGCTTAATTAAGGTCGGCAGCGTCTGATAAAGGCGCCCGACATTACTCATGCCGCCGCCCAGCACGATAATATCGGGATCGAGCAGATTGACGACCTGCGCCAGCGATTTCGCCAGCCGTAACTCGTAACGGCTCATCGCCAGTTCCGCCAGCGGATCCTGCTGCTCCAGCAGCGCGACAATCTCCGCGCCGCGCAAACTTTTTCCGCTCAGACGTTGATAATCGATAGCGAAACCGGTTCCTGATACAAAGGTTTCGATACAGCCTTTTTGCCCGCAGTAACAGGGCACCTCTTCGCGATAGCGCAGCTCATCATCATCCATCCACGGCAGCGGATTATGTCCCCATTCGCCCGCGTTGCCGTTGCCGCCGGTATGGGTGGCGCCGTTAATAGCGATGCCCGCGCCGGAGCCGGTGCCGATAATGACCGCAAACACCAGCGCCTTGCCCGCCGCCGCGCCGTCTACCGCTTCGGAAACCGCCAGACAGTTGGCATCGTTGGCGATGCGCACCTCGCGATCCAGCAGGCGCGCCAGATCGTGATCCAGCGGCTGACCGTTCAGCCAGGTGGAGTTGGCGTTTTTCACCCGCTGGCTGAAAGGCGACAGCGTGCCGGGAATGCCGAGTCCAACGCTGCCCCGCTCGCCGGTTTTTTCTTCCGCCAGCCGAACCAGATCGACAATCGCCTGCAGCGTTTGTGGATAGTTGTCGCGCGGCGTCGGAACGCGATGGCGAAACAGCGTCTCGCCCGCATCAGAAAGCGCAATCACTTCCGTTTTAGTGCCGCCTAAATCAATACCAATGCGCACAGGTTACTCCTCATTTTTTATCGGGATGGCAGTTACATTAGAAGCCAGTAACAGGAAAGGCAATGACCCGCCGACGATGTTTCGCTATCATGCGCGCTCCGTTTATGACCTGTGCAGTTGATGCACATCCGGCAAAGGAAAACCCTATGTTGTGGTTTAAAAATTTGATGATTTATCGTCTGAATCGTGACATTCCGCTGTCCGCAGACGACCTGGAAAAACAACTCGCTGCGTTTTCCTTTTCCCCGTGCGGCAGTCAGGATATGGCGAAAACCGGCTGGGTTTCGCCGATGGGTTCCCGTAGCGAAGCCCTGACTCACGTCAATAACGGACAGATCCTGATTTGCGCCCGTAAAGAAGAGAAAATTCTGCCCGCGCCAGTTATCAAGCAGGCGCTGGAAGCCAAAATTGAGAAACTGGAAGCAGAGCAGCAGCGTAAGCTGAAAAAAACCGAAAAAGATTCGCTGAAGGATGAAGTGCTGCACAGTTTGCTGCCGCGCGCCTTTAGCCGCTTCAGCCAGACGTATCTGTGGATCGACAGCGTTAACAACCTGATTATGGTTGACTGCGCCAGCGCGAAAAAAGCGGAAGATACGCTGGCGCTGCTGCGCAAAAGTATCGGCTCGCTGCCGGTAGTGCCACTGACGCTGGAAAACCCCATCGAACTGACGCTGACTGAATGGGTGCGCTCCGGCGACTTGCCCGCCGGCTTTACGCTGATGGATGAGGCGGAGCTGAAAGCGATTCTGGAAGATGGCGGCGTGATCCGTTGTAAAAAGCAGGATCTGGTGTGCGATGAGATCGCCAACCATATCGAAGCCGGGAAACTGGTCACCAAGCTAGCGCTGGACTGGCAGGAGCGTATTCAGCTGATGCTGGCGGATGATGGTTCCGTAAAACGTCTGAAGTTTGCCGATACGCTACGCGAGCAAAACGATGACATCGATCGGGAAGACTTTGCGCAGCGTTTTGACGCTGACTTTATCCTGATGACCAGCGAACTGGCGGCATTAGTAAGTAATCTGACGGAAGCGCTGGGCGGCGAAGCGCAACGCTAAATGACAATGTGCGCCGCAGGCGGCGCACATAAATGATTAAAGGTAGCGGCAGAGATAAGAGGTCGGCTCGGCAACCTGCAAATGGAATTCGCTGTGACCGGGAACATGAAAAACGCCGCCCGCCTCATAAATTTTCCATTCGGTTTCGCCAGGCAGCAGCACGTTTAAAGCGCCGCTGACAACCGTCATCTCCTCTGCCTGACCGGTACTGAAGGCATATTCCCCTTCAGCCATCACGCCGACGCTGGCGCGTCCGGTACTGGCGCTGGTAAAACCGATCGACTTCACTTTCCCTTCAAAGTACTCGCTTACGTTCAGCATGCTGCATCCCCGAAACCAAAATGAGTGAAGAGGCAGTTTAGAGGCTAAGTGCGCGTTTTGTCACCTGAAATTGTCAGTTATACCAGCAGCTCAGCGGCCATTTTCGCCAGCAATACATTGGAAAGCAGTACCGGAATCCCCAACAGATTTTGTAAAAAATCCCGGTGCCGGTGGTGATAGCCGGGGCTATCCAGCACCACCACATCTGCGCCCTGCTCCTGCAACAGCAACCCCGCATCCAGCAGCTTTTCATTATCCTGATCGGGGCTGACAACGGCAAAACAGGCTGGCTGGCTCAGGTTGCGCCATTTACGCGCCTGCTGGCGTAGCGGCTCTTCGTTAGAAACGAGGATGCCGACCTGATGCCCTTCAACCATCGCGTTGACCAGCGGTGGCACCAGGCGATCCGGCTCCAGCAGCACCGCGCTGTGCGCCTGCAGATGGGTGAAGGAAGCGGAAGTTAGCAGCAAAATATTTTCCGCGCCGCGCGCTTCCAGTTGCCCGATCAGCTGCTGTAATCCCTGCTCAACTTTATCAAGGGAGAGCGCCATCTGGCGGTTGTCTGGAAAATGAACCATCACCGTCGGTTCATCGTCCTGAGCGGCATACTTTTCTGAAATTTCCGTGGTGGACAGCCCATCCAGCAGGCTGACATGAAAGATTTGTTCTTCAGGCAGATACTCCAGCAGTAGTGGCGTTATATCGCTGTGCGGCGAATGGACTATCGTCAATGTTACCAGTGTTTGTTTCATAATAACTTCTTCAAAAATCATAAAAAATCACTCTGGTCATCGTAATAAAATGCCAGCGCTGAAGAGGTCGGCCTTTACTGCATCATTTTATTGATGGCTTACGTAGGCCAGACTGCGGCGATATTTTCTGCGCCGCTGTTTTTAATTTTTCTGACGGTAAAACAACTTTTTTATAAGGGTTAATTGAGGTTAGCGGGATCAATAGCGTTTGCAAATCTGCGTTAACGAACACGTTTAAAGCGCTATTTTCCTTTATTAACGTGATAATAATTTAAAGCAACACATTATTATTTTTTCACTACCTTAATCATCACGGCAATATCATCCTAACGTAGCTAATGGTTAAAAACCACGCATGTATCCGGCGATTAGATCCTGATTAATGCGTTATTTCTGACCTTTACAAATAACATAATTCATTAGCCAGAAGGTAAAAGCCAGGCTATTCCTTTCGTCACGCTTATGTAAACCTGTTCTGCGCCTGCGCCTGAACCCGCCCAAGAGCCACAGGTGAGCAGGTTATGCGTCCTCAGCTTTAGTAAAGGAATAAGCAACAACGCGCACATCAACCGAAAGAAAAAAATAAAATTCATGCCCCGCTGCGTCAAGAGAAAATCGTTTTTGCGCGTTATCTCTCAGACAGAAAATTAAGGATCGCTCCCGGCGGATATTTTATTGGCAGGCTTAACGAAATGCCGGAAAGGAATAGACAGGGTAAATAATGTAGCAGGATTCATTGAGTTAACTGATTAACGGCTTTTTAAATCAGAATATTCTTTTACTGTTCAGTTTACAGGCATCCTTGCCCGCTTCGCTTACTCTTTATCGCTATTTTCGTAGCGCTCTTTTGCATCCAGCGCTTCCTGTTCGCTTTCATGCTCGCTAATCAATGAATTAGGCTTTGGATGGTCGGCCCGTAGTTCATAACTTGTTACGGCGCCTTTATCAACCGGAACAACCCGAGCTTCACGTGGATAAGGTGGTCTTGTCGGCATTGTCTCTTCCCTCTTATGGTGAAAGTATTTTCCGCTCCTCTCCGGCTTCTTGCTACGGAGAACGTTCGCTGATGCGCTCGTCTGCTTAGTATAGACAATCGCAACGACACGCTAACAAAATGGAAAAGAAAGGTAACAAAAACAGACGGGTTAAGACCGAGAAGGCGCGAAGCGCTAACTGGCGCGCGCCAGCGAAAGCGCGTCGAGGATCTGCGCCACAACTTGTTCGGGCGCCTGCATCGCATCAATAATATGATGCGCGGTTTGCTGATACAGGCTGGCGCGCTCATCCAGAATTTCCGCCATCTCTTCGGTTATCGGGCGTCCGGTCAGCGTTGGCCGCTGCGCAGAATGCGGATAATGCGCCAGGCGCGCCGCCAGAATATGGGCGCTGGCCTGCAGCCAGATAACATGCCCGCGCTCGGCCATAAAGCGGCGATTGGTTTCTGCCAGCACCATGCCTCCGCCGGTAGCGATAACGGTTTCCGGCGCGGTAACAGCGAACAGTGCGTCGGTTTCTCGCTGCCGGAATCCCTCCCAGCCTTCAGCCGCTACAATATCTGCCACCGTTTGGCCGGTGCTGTGCTGCAGATAGTGATCCGTATCGCGGAAAGCATAGCCAAGCGCCTGCGCCAGCGGTTCGCCGACGGTGGTTTTCCCACAGCCACGCGCGCCGATCAGAAAAATAGGTAACGACATGACAGGCTTTCCTCCACTGTTACTGCGTTCTGGCGCAGTGGGCAAATGATTGACAGATGGCGGGCATCATACCGACAAAAAATATCTGGAGCCAGCTGTAACGTTGTTTTTACGCATCGGAAAAAAGTTTTACCACTTTGTCGCGCTGGCTAACCAAAAAGCCTTTTTGGGATCGTCGGGATTAAGGGGAAAGTGTCGGCAATATTTACTTACGCTGTGCTGATTTACTTTCGCCACAGAGCGACCAGAATAAAAAGATAACGCTTGTTTACGGAGGGTTCCATGCAGAGCGAAGAGCAACGTCTGATAGAGAGTCTTTTTAGCCGCCTGAAACAGGCTGAAAACCAGTCAGCGCCGCGCGATGCCGCCGCTGAGCGCCTGATCGAGCAACAGCTGCGTCAGCAGCCGGCCGCGCCTTATTATATGGCGCAGGCGATTCTGATTCAGGAAGCGGCGATGAAAAAACTTAGCGCTCAGGTGAGCGAGCTGGAAAACCGGCTGGCCCAGGCGCAGCAGCAGTCGCAACGCCAAAGCAGCGGCGGCTTTCTTTCCAGCCTGTTTGGCGGCGGCGGACAGCGTCAGCCTGCACAACAGCAACCGGCATGGAATAACGCGCCGCAACAGCCTTACCAACAGCCCTATAACGCGCCACAGCAGCCTTACAGCGCACCGACCGCCGCGCGCGGTAGCGGATTCCTTGGCGGCGCGCTGCAAACCGCGGTAGGCGTAGCAGGCGGCGTGGTCATGGCAGATATGCTGACCAGCATGTTCCACCATTCTCAGCCGCAGGAGATCGTGAACATTATTAACGAGCCTGCCCTGCCGGATCCGCAACTGGATACCAGCCTGGACACCTTTAATAATGGCGACGATCGGGCGTTTTTGCAGGATGCCAGCTGGCAGCCGGATGATAACGCCGGGTTTGATAACGATTTCGGCAACGACGATTTCAACGACGACGACAGCTTTATTTAAACGTGACACGGGCCTGTTGTTTTTGGCAACAGGCCCGTTAGTTTGAACTGGCAAGCAGCCGAGGCTTTCCGGTACTCAATGTTCCACTTCAATTGCGCGTCAGTGAGCAGCTTAATCTTCACCGGCTGGCTTGCTCACCAAAGGTTAACCGCTAGCTTTATCCTTTCGATGTTTGCCGCAGCGCCCCTTCTATCATGCTGCACAAGCCGCTTCTGATCTATTCGGTCTATTCGGCAGCGGTACGTTTACGGCGCTGCTGCATCAACAGCCATTTATCCAGTTCGGCGGCAAATTGCTGACGATCCCGCTGATTAAGCGTTGCTGGCCCGCCGGTTTGCACACCGCTGGCGCGCAGCGTATCCATAAAATCGCGCATCGTCAGTCGTTCGCGAATCGTCGCTTCGCTGTAACGTTCGCCGCGCGGATTAAGCGCCGCCGCGCCTTTCGCCAGCACTTCAGCCGCCAGCGGAATATCGGCGGTAATGACTAAATCATCGGCGCTGACGCGCTGCACAATTTCATTGTCCGCCACATCAAACCCAGCGGCCACGCGCAACGTGCGAATAAAACGGGAAGGCGGTACGGAAAGCGGCTGATTAGCGACAAGGATCAGTTCTGTCTGGCTACGCTCGGCCGCCCGGTAAAGCACCTCTTTAATCACTTTTGGACACGCATCGGCATCCACCCAAATTGGCATCGGTTTTCCTGTCAGGACTGGGGAATAATGCTGATTTTGCCGTTCTTCTCCAGAATGGCAAACTTTATCTGATCAAGACGCTCCAGGCCCTGAGTGCTGCGCGCCGAGGCCAGAATATCCTCTGCGGTAATACCCGCCTTTTTCGCCCTGCGGGTTAACAGCTTGCCATCCTCTACCAGGATCAGTGAAGCGCCGTCAATCAACAGCTCCAGCCGGGGAAACCAGCCTTTCAAAGCCCCCAGCAGAATATCCATAACGATTAACGTGATGATAGTCAGGGCCGCGCCGGTGACGGAAAAATCATTTCCCAGCAGCGCCTGCTGGGTTGCTTCGCTGATAATCAACAGCAGGATAAAGTCGAAACTGGTCATTTCCAGCAGCGTTCGGCGTCCGGCAATTTTCAGCACTACCATCAGTAAAAAATACATGCTTATCGCACGTAATACCGTTTCCATCGCCGCTCTCCTATGGATAAACCCATTGTGTAAACTGCACGTTTCCCCCCTCGCTGTCGCTAATGGCAAAGCTATATTTGCCCGGCGACTGCGGCTGTCCGCCCAGCCAGATCGACGCGCCGTGATTCAGGCTTTGCGTCTGATACCAGAGCGTTAAGGTGCGATCGCGGCTCTCCGCACGCAGCGGCTGCGGCTGCATGCTTTGGAGCTGAAAATTATCGACGCCATCACCGCTAAGCGTTACGCGATACAGCCCGCGCTGCGGTTGCAGACGCAACGTCATCGCCATATCGCTTTGCTGCCGTCCAAACCGCTCATATTCGACCCGCAGCGTGCCGTTTGATGAAACCACTTCCCGGTCGCTCAGAAAGCCCTTAGAGAACAGGCCGCAGGCGCCGCTAATCACCACCGCCAGCAGCACAACATAGCCCAGCCGTTGGATACGCCATTCAATCCGCTGCCAGCGCATATGTTCCTGTACGGGATAGCTGCGGTTACGCCCTTCATCTTGCTGAAAATCGTCCATTTTCCTCTCCTCCTGTTACGTTCTGAGTTTAGCTGAAGCTGAATAAAGCGGCGGAATGGCGTAAGCTGATGCGCAACTGAAAACGGCTACGCAGAAGGAAAAATCATGCTGGAGAAAAAAATTGGCTTCATTGGCTGCGGCAATATGTCCAAAGCCATTATTGGTGGACTGATTGCGGGTGGACAGGTGAATGCGGCCCAGATTTGGGTTTACGATCGCAAAGAAGAAACCAATCAGGCGATGGCGCAGCAGTATGGCGTGACGCCGGGGCAAAGCGCCGAAGAAGTCGCGCGCGAGGCGGATATTCTGTTTGGTGCGGTCAAACCCAACGTGATTTTGAAAGTTTTAAAAGATGTCGCGGGCGCGCTGAATAAAGAGACGCTGGTGGTTTCTATCGCTGCGGGCATCACGCTGGACGCGCTGGCCATCGCGTTAGGACACGATCGTAAAATTGTACGCGTTATGCCGAACACGCCAGCGCTGGTTAATGAAGGCATGACCTCCGTTACGCCGAACCCGCTGGTAACGCAGGAAGAGACCGACGAAGTGCTGGCTATCTTCAACAGCTTCGGCAAAGCCGCCGTGGTGCCGGAATATTTGATTCATGCGGTAGTCGGTGTGAGCGGATCGGCCCCCGCCTATGTCTTTATGTTTATCGAAGCCATGGCGGATGCAGCGGTGCTGGGCGGCATGCCGCGAGCGCAGGCTTACCAGTTTGCTGCTCAGGCGGTGAAAGGCGCGGCGCAAATGGTGCTGGAAACCGGCAAGCATCCGGGTGAGCTGAAAGATATGGTTTGTTCGCCGGGCGGCACCACTATCGAGGCGGTAAAAGTGCTGGAAGAGAAAGGTCTGCGCTCAGCGGTCATTGCCGCGATGGAAAAATGTATGGACCGCTCTGAGGCCCTGAGCAAAAGCTGAATTCTGACTTTAATAATGTTCGCCGCCGCATGGCCGCGCGGCAAAGTTGTTAAACAAAAAAACCGCCATAATGCTATGGCGGTTTTATTTACAAAGTTAATCAGTAGCGAGGATGGTTAAGTAGCTTATCAATATAGCCGTGCAGCAAAGAAGCATCCTCTGCGCTGGCACCATCGGAAGCCGTTATTAACGCCTCAGTAATGCCTTGGTTTAACTCCTGACGCTGATCGTCACCCAGTTTTCGCAGCAGTGCGGTAACAACTATCTCCAGCGCTTCAACCTGGGCCACCAGCTCTTTAGACTCTGCTTCTTTTTCTGCCAGTTTAACCAGTAGTTCTGCAATGAGCTGTTTCATCACCCGATCCCGGTAACAATAGAAAAGCAGATACTATCACCACATTTAACAAAATAACAGCAGACGCTGCTGTTATTTTTACATATTTTATTGATTGCCCTACAAAATCGTGAGACAGAGCATAGAGACAGCGTAACGGAACTCATTTAAGACGTTCTGGACACGAAACCGGCTTCTGTTTCTGATAAATAGCATCTGTTATACGCGCCACTTTAAGCCACCGATGATTAATCATGAAACTATTCCCCGCTTCGTTTTAAAAAACAAGCGCAGCGAAATAACGCCTTCGCACGTCTTAAGAGTTATCCTGATTTACCCTAAAAAGCGAAAAAAGATATATTTTATTTACCTTTACCATCAGCAGCTTATAAAACAACAATCTCTAAAACAATTTAATATCTTATAAAATACAGCAAGTTATAATAAATGTAGCTTTCAGAAAGAGGACTGGAACAATAATAGTGCGCGACTACACTTTATATCGCTACAACGCAGAATATGAATTACGCAGGTAATGAAACATATTCTATGACGCTCACCAAAACTGGAAAGATAATCAGGAGACGATTATGGCAGAACATCGTGGTGGTTCAGGTAATTTCGCAGAAAACCGTGAAAAAGCGTCTGAAGCTGGTAAAAAAGGCGGACAGAATAGCGGCGGTAACTTTAAAAACGATCGTGAAAAAGCGTCCGAAGCGGGCAAAAAAGGCGGACAAAGTAGCAATAGCGGCCGTAAGTCCTGATCCGCTCGGGTTGCCGCACTAATGTGGTAATGCAAGCCTCAGCCCCTGAACGTGTTGCCTGGTTCGGGGTTCTTTTTGGGCTGAAAACAGGCAATAAAAAACCCGCCATCAGGCGGGTTTTTTGAATTCTGGCAGCTTAGCGTACGTTTACGTTAGCAGCAGCCGGACCTTTCGGGCCGTTTTCAATGGTGAACTCTACGTTCTGACCTTCTTCCAGAGTTTTGAAACCCTGGTTCTGGATTGCAGAGAAGTGTACGAACACGTCTTTGCTGCCGTCAGCCGGAGAAATAAAGCCGAAACCTTTCTCAGCGTTGAACCATTTTACTAAACCAGTCAGTTTTGCAGACATTTGTCTATCCTTCATTCAATATAAACGCCCAAGGGCACTAGGTTTGTGTACAGATGTTATGAGGCACTCAGGAAGGCGATACTGAAGAAGAAATATCAGAGATAACTCTTACACTGCAGACTGCTTTACTAAAACTGCTCGCATACCCGGTTCTGTTTAACAAACCGACGGTGCATTTACTCATAATCGCCAGGGCAATGCAAGCAGGATTTTACTTAATGCGGATAAATAAATCCTTGCCTCAGACACCAGCGCTACTCCATAAGGCACGGAAGGTCGATTGAGCGCATTCTTTATTTAATGCCATACGGGCATCGCACTAATTTACCGTTGATTTAATCAGTAAAAATAAAGGGACAGCCGATGACAGAATTGCTCCGCGCCATAGGGCTGGGTTTAGTGGTACTCCTGCCGTTAGCAAACCCGCTAACCACCGTCGCCTTGTTTCTGGGACTGGCGGGCGATATGGGCGCCAGTGAACGCAGGCGGCAGGCTTTCCAGGCTTCCTGCTACGTTTTTCTGATCATGACGGTCGCCTGGTATGCAGGTCAGGCGGTTATGGATACGTTCGGCATTTCTATTCCCGGCCTGCGTATCGCCGGCGGACTAATCGTCGCCTTTATCGGCTTTCGCATGCTTTTTCCACAACAGCCTGCAGGGCAGTCGGTAGAAGCAAAGCATAAGCGTGACGAATTAAATACGTGCGAAACGGTCAATATCGCCTTTGTACCGCTGGCGATGCCCAGCACCGCCGGGCCGGGTACCATTGCGATGATTATCAGCTCCGCCTCGACGTTGCGCGGCAGCGTAGAGTTTTCTCCGTGGGTGGTTGCCGTGGCGCCGGTAGCGACCTTCTTGTGCGTCAGCCTGATCTTATGGCTCTGCCTGCGCAGCTCCGGCGCTATTATGCGCTGGACTGGCAAAAGCGGTATCGAGGCGATTTCACGTCTGATGGGCTTTTTACTGGTGTGTATGGGCGTACAGTTCATTATTAACGGCATACTGGAAGTGATTCACGGCTTCCAACTCAATTAAAAATTGTCAGCCGCTAAAAATATTTCATTTTGTTACTGACTTTTCTTGCGCTCGCTTCTATGTTTAAAAAATCACCACCTTTGTTTCAGTGGTGAACTATCTCTCCGTTTTGCCTGGCTGAGGCAGAGTTATCCTGTCACCGATCGGCAGCTTAACGCCAACTGGTGATGCGTTTTTGGAGGTTGAGCATGAGAACACAATCCACCAGCGCTGGCCGGGAAATCACCGACTATTTTAACAGCCCGGCCTGGCACGCCCCGAAAGAGGCTGAGCTATTGGCGATTATCATGACGGAACTCATGCAGGCGGGTAAACCCGTGACCGATAAGGCGCTCATCGCCAGCGTTATTAAAAAGCTCGATTTAGAAAAAGATGAAAGCGTTCTGCAAAGCTATCGCAATGTGTTAGCCCAGCTGATGGAAGGCACCTCTGACTGATACGGCAGACGCCTTACCGAAACCACAAATACCAGAACAGGGCCGTTTCCGCCGGATGCGCATGCAGCGCCCGATAAAGGTGACGATCGATACCGCCCAGTTCGAAACCCATTTTTTCGTACAGCAGACAGGCAGCGACATTGGTGTTTTGCGTCTCCAGCGTTACGCCGACCAGCTGCTGCTCGCGCGCCCAGTCAATGGCGCGCTGTAACAGCGCGCAGCCGCAGCCGCTGCGGCGAAAAGCGCTATCAACCGCAATATCTTCCACCAGCGCCAGTCCGTTCCAGTTGCGGCTGACCGCCAGGTAGCCCGCAGGCTGCTCATTCACCCGCGCGGCAAACAGGGCGCCATCGCGACTGTTAAGCAAGGCGGCAAACTGCTGCGGATCATTAAAATAGTTTTTTTCGCGCGCCTCTACCTGGTACAGCCCTTCGCGCACCGGACGGTCAAAAACCGCCGCCAGCTCCTGCGTCACGGTAAAGCGGTAATCGAGCGCCTGCAGCGCCGGCAGCAGCGCTGGCGTGGCTTCCATTACCTCTACGTTTTTTTGCTGTTGCATCGTCCCTGCTCCCCGCCGTGGTGATTATCGTTCGCCGTGTTGCTGCGTTTTTTCAAGCGTAGCCGATTGTGACAACGCTGCACCCTGCGGTGAAAAAGAGATAAAAAAAATCCCGCACGCGGCGGGATGAATAAGACGAGCATTGCACTGTTATATGACGGGGAGATCATTCTGTTTCCCACACACTATCCGCTGCAGATGACAGCAACGTGACAGCAAATGCTCACTTTCGTTAAAAGCCTTAGCCGCAGTAAACACGGGTAATCACATTATCTTTATCGCCGAGGAAATTAAGCCGGTTGAGATTAAAATCCATCGTGACCGCAGAGTGGTAGGGAATAGCGCGTACCGGATGTTCAAAGCGCAGACTGCTGAGCGCCGACAGCGGTTTCCCTACATAATTTTGATAGCTGGAGGCGCCGCAACGGTCCGCATCGGGATCGGTCACCGCTGCGCTATCAGAACTTTTTTGTCCATGTTGACAGGCCGCCAGCGTAAAAAGCGCCATAACCATTACGGCTTTTCCATAAAATTTCACCTTAACTCTCCTCTTCGGCATATTGGTTCAGCAACTGACCTTAAAGCCTAACAGATCGTCTGGCGAGCGTGCAGGCCTTTATCCTGCGCTTAAATGTGACCTCACCCGTAAATGCGGCACGATTTGCGTAAATTTCACGCAATCTTTTCCTATAATTTCCTAAGACTTTTCTTAGGAGGTGCTTATGGAACTGGTTGTCTTTATCGGCTTTGCGGTGCTGATGACCTGTGTGGCCGTCCGTGTTCGCTAAGCCTCCTGACGGGTCAGCCCGGCTGGCCCGTTTCATTGCTCTTTTTCTCTCCGGCAATCTCCAGCAAGCGCATAAAATCCTCTGCCGGCATCGGCCGGCCCAGAAAGTATCCCTGCCCTTCATCACAGGCAATTGCCTGTAGCTCGGCAAACTGTTCGGCATTTTCAATGCCTTCTGCCGTGATCACCAGCGAAAACGCCTTGCCCAGCCCGATAATGCCGTTAACGATAGAGTGCGCCTGCTGCGAATGCGGAAAATCCTTCATATAAGAGCGATCCATTTTCAACCCATCAAACGGGAAGGTTTTCAGATAGCCCAGCGAAGCGTAGCCCGATCCAAAATCATCCACCGTCAGCCGCACGCCGAGCGCTTTCAGGCGTTGCATAATCCGTAGCGCTTTTTCCGGGTTTTCAAGAGTGACGTTTTCGGTGATCTCCAGCTCAAGCCGTTCAGCGGGCAGCCCCGTTACTTTCAGCACGCTGGCCACGCGCCCGGCAAGATCGCCACGGCAGAACTCAATCGGAGAGATATTGACCGAAACGTAAAATGCTCCCGGCCAGCTTAGCGCATCGCGACAGGCGCGCTGCAACACCCAGTCGCTGACAGGAATAATCAGTCCGGTCTCCTCCGCCAGCGGAATAAAGCTGTCGGGCATCACCAGAGCGGGCGGCGAAGGCTGCCAGCGCAGCAGCGCTTCCGCGCCGTCCATTTTGCCGCTGTGCAGCGAATAGCGCGGCTGATAAAACAGACGCAGCTCATCGCGGGCGACCGCCTGGCCCAGCGCGCGCTCCATTTCCCGGCGCCGTACCAGCTGTTCCGACATCTCTGGCGAGTAAAATACCCAACGGTTGCGTCCCAGGTTTTTTGACTGATAGAGCGCAATATCGGCCATTCGCAGCAGCTCCTCCGGCTGTAACGCATCCTGCGGCGCGCAGGCGATGCCGATAGACGCGCCGATCTGCACTGACTGGCCCGCCACCTCAAATGGCTTGCGGATCTCCTCCATCAGGCAACGGCAACGCGCCTCAATCTCCTGCTGGCTGGTCAGGCCGCTCAGCAGCAAAATGAATTCGTCACCGCCCTGGCGCGACAACAGATCGTCTTCGTTCAGGCAAACCCGCAGCCGTTGGGAGACTTCGTTCAACACCCGATCGCCAGCGGCGTGGCCGTACAGGTCATTAACCGGTTTAAAATGATCGAGATCGAGGCTCAGCATCACCAACGGCTGCGCAGCGGTGGGCTGCGCCTGCAGTTTGCCGCTGAGAAACTCATTCATGCGATGCCGGTTCGGCAGCCCGGTTAAGGTATCGTGCTGCGAGAGATACTGAATGCGCGCCTGCGCCTCTACTTCCAGCGTAATATCGGAAACTGTGCCGCGGAATCCCAGCTTCTTGCCCTGCACTTCGATCGGTTTCGCCACCAGGCTACAGATACGCTCCTTGCCCTGCGCCGAATGATAATGACAGCGCAGCGTCCGGCAATCGCTTCCGGCGCTCTGGCGCTGCATCCACTCGGAGACCGAGTGACCGCTGCTCACTAACAGCTCGTCGATCGGTTTACCCAGCTGCACCGTAATATCGTATCCGGTGACCGCCGTAAAACGGGTGGAAAGATAGGTTATTACGCCGCGCGCATCGGTTTCCCATATCCAGTCGGAGGCAGCCTCCGCCACATCGCGAAAGCGCGCTTCGCTGTCGCTCAGCTCACGCTGGCTCTGCCGCAGTTGCTCGAAACGCCAGTCGGAGAGGCGCGCATTATCCATCGCGTGCCGAATGACGCGTCGGGAAATAATGCCCAGCATCAGCATCGTCAGCCCCAGCAGCGGTACGGTAAACATCAGCAGATGGTGTCCCGGCTCACTGCTCTGCCAGCTAACCCGTAGCGGATCGCCCTGCTCCAGCGACAACAGCAAACTCGCCGACACGATTTTCTTTCCGTCAGTAAGATGCGCACTACTGACGCCGACGCTGTTCCCCAGCGCCAACAGCTTGCGCGGCGTATAAAGATCGACAAAAACCAGCACCGAAGGCGGCCCGGCCATCGTTCCCAGCCCTGGCACTTTCCCGGTGGTAATCGGCGCGGCGGCAACAATCGCCGGAAGGTTTTCAATGCGCGCATTTTTCACCAGCGCGCTTTCATCGCTCAAAAAGCCACGCGCCTGTTGCACAATGGTCGCGCTCTGGCTGCCCAACCAGCTTTCCAGCGGCATATCGGAAAGCTTGCCGTTAATCACGGCGTAGCGCGTCCGTCCGCTGCCATCCACCACGAAAACGCCTTCATAATGGTATTCGCTGTAAAGCCCCGGCCCCAGATTCTGCTGATCGAAAGCCCAGCTCTTATCGACCGTCAGATGTAAGTGATTCCAGGCTTCTCCCCAGAAGGCGTAATCGCGAATATCGGTCAGAATCGACTGCTGGCGCGCCTGCCAGGCGTTACGCAGCAGAAATTTCTCCTGTGACAGCGCCGCGCTATTTTGGCGCATGGCGATAGCGATAATAAAGACAGCGGTGGTCATCAGCACCGCCGCTAACATACAGCCCAGCACCAGCAGCGTCCGGCGAGTAAACAAGGTCGCCGGTGTAGCGTCGGCGCGCAGGTTAAAAGGTAATAAAGAAGGTAAGTTCATTTACAAGACCCTGGTGATAATGCGTTACACAACCTCCGCTGTTGGTTACGCAGCAACTGTCGCGGCGCGGCGTATGCTCCTGCTTTTTTCACGCTTACAACCGTTATCGGCCCCTCGCCTCGACTATTTAGCAAAAAAGCACCGCTATGCACGCGCCTCGACAGCGATCCTGGTGATTGTTACACTCGCGCACTTCCTCTTTGATCTACGCCGCCTATGAAAATCCACCACGACAGAATCGTGCTGACGCTGTTCTACCTCGGCAGTTTTGCCCTCTATTACCTGATTACGCTGGCGATTTCCTTGTTTCCTAATTACGGCGAATTACAGCAAAAAGGTTTGCTGGTGCCGGTTCTCTGCCTTTTTGAGTTTGCCGTGCTGTGGCCGATGTATCGTTTTGCGCAGGCGCGTTACGGCGATATTCCGCTGGGGCGGCTGCAGACGAAGCCGACGCTGCTGTTTATCCTGCTGTTACTGGGGCTGATGGTGCTACAAACGCAATTTTTACAGCCGGAGCGCTGGCTGGAGGAGCAGGTGCGCCAGACGCCTTTTTCACTCTGGATCATGCTGCTTTCCGCCGTCCTGCTGGCACCAATTTTTGAAGAGATTTTGTTCCGCGGATTTTTATTACAGGCGTTTCTGCTATGGGCGCCGCGCAGCCGCCTGCCCTGTATTGTGCTGACCTCATTGCTGTTCGCGGCAATGCACACGCAATATATTCACTGGCAGACCATCGCCGTGCTGACGCTTTTCTCGATACTGCTGTGTTACGCGCGCCTGCGCAGCAACGGTTTGCTGCTGCCGATATTCCTGCATATGCTTAATAATCTGATCGCGCTGCTGCCTTCTTTATTGTTCGTCTTACAAGCCAGTTAGAGATGTTTATAACCATTTTAACGAACTTATAACTTTTTAAGCTAAGCATAGCGGATAATCAACTATCAGCACGCCGGGCAGTTCCCTTACACTCGCGAAAAAACGGTAAGGAAACGTCATGAAACCTTTTGCTTATGCAGTCCTGACGCTGGCCCTGAGTGCCAGCTTCGCCGCCAACGCGGCGACGCCACCCGATACGTTGGTTATCGCTCAGTCGATTGACGACGCCAACAGCTTCGATCCGGCGGAAGGCTTTGAACTGACTTCAGTTCAGGCTTTCACTAATCTTTATCAACGTTTGGTGCAATCCGATCCGCAGAATCCTAACGAGCTGAAGCCGACGCTGGCAAGCAGCTGGGAGGCGGGTAAAGACAACCGCAGTCTGACCGTCACGCTGCGCGACAGCGCGACCTTCGCCTCCGGCAATCCGGTGCGCCCGGAAGATGTCATTTTCTCACTGTCGCGTGTCGTCAAGCTGAACCTCGATCCCTCTTTTATCCTCACCCAGCTCGGCTGGACCAAAGAGAACGTGGACAGCCAGCTGAAAAAAATCGACGCCAACCATGTGCAGATTAGCTGGCAGGCCAATGTCAGTCCGGCCTATGTATTAAGCCTGCTGGCCGCGCCGGTAGCGTCAATTCTCGATGCCAAAACGGTGCTGGCGAATCAGCAGAATAACGATCTCGGCAATAAGTGGCTGGCGACCCACTCCGCCGGCAGCGGCCCGTTCCAGATCCGCCGCTACGTGCCGCATGAAGTGGTGCTGTTAACCGCCAACCCGCGTTCGCCGGGCGATGCGCCGAAACTGAAAAATATTCTGATTAAAAACGTGCCGGAAGCGGCGACGCGTCGTCTGCTGCTTGAGCAGGGCGATGCCGATATTGCCCGCAACCTGGGCGTCGATCAGATTTCCGCGCTGAAAGGCAAGCCGGGCGTGAAGCCGCTGGCGATTCCAATGGCGTCGCTTTACTACATGCAGTTCAATATCGACGCGCAGCCGGCATTGAAAAATCCAGCCCTGTGGGAAGCGGCGCGCTATCTGTTTGACTACCACGGCATCGCTGACGATCTGCTGAAAGGCCAGTTCCAGGTGCATCAGTCGTTCCTGCCGGCCGGCTTCCCCGGCGCGCTGAACGAGACGCCGTACCAGTACGATCCCGAAAAAGCGAAGGCGATTTTAGCCAAAGCGGGCCTGAAAGATGTCAGCTTTAAGCTGGCGGTCAGCAACCAGCCGCCGTACCTGGATATTGCCCAGGCGCTGCAGGCCAGCTTTGCCAAAGGCGGCATTAAAGTCGAGCTGATTCCCGGCCTGAGTACCGAAGTCTCGACCAATGTGAAAGCGCACAAATATGAAGCGACCCTGAACGCCTGGGGCGCGGACTATTTCGATCCTAATACCAACGCTTCCGCCTTTGCCTATAACCCGGAAGATGGCAGCAAAACGCTTGCCTGGCGCTCCAACTGGCATATTCCTGAACTGAGTAAACAGACGCTGGCGGCAACGGCGGAAAGCGATCCGGCGAAGCGTATCGCGCTTTATCAGGCAATGCAGCGTGACGTGATGAAAAACTCGCCGTACGTAATCGGTCTGCAGGCGCGCAACCTGATCGCCGTGCGCGATAACCTGAAAGGCTACGTGCAGGGCATCAACCCCGATATGGTCTACTACAGCCAGGTCAGTAAGTAATGGCTAATTCTGCAACACAGGCCGGGCTTGCCCGGCAATTCTGGCGTGGCGGCAGTCGGCTGATCACCAGCCTGCTCTCACTGCTGGTCACGCTACTGGGCCTGCTGGCCTTTACCTTTATGCTCTCGCACCTGTCACCGGTCGATCCGGTATTACAGGTGGCAGGCGATCGCGCCAGTGAATCCACCTATCAGCAGGTGCGTCACGACTTAGGTCTGGATCAGCCGCTGCCGGTGCAGTTCTGGCGCTATCTGGAACATCTGGCGCGCGGCGATTTAGGGATGTCCCATATCACCGCGCAGCCGGTGGTCAGCGATCTGGCGCGCGCGTTTCCGGCCACGCTGGAGCTGGCGACCTGCGCCATGATTTTTGGCGCAGTGTTCGGCATTACGCTGGCGTTGCTGGCGGCCTGGAAACCGGGCGGCCTGCTGGATAATCTGGCGCGGCTGATCTCTCTGCTGGGTTATTCGGTGCCGGTATTCTGGCTTGGCCTGCTGGGACTACTGTTGTTTTATGCGGTGCTGCACTGGTCGGCTGGCCCCGGACGGCTGGATGATATCTGGATTTATACGCTGGAGCCGAAAACCGGTCTGGTGCTGGTGGATAGCTGGCTGTCTGGCGACCGTGAGATGTTCCGCAACGCCATCGCCCATTTATGGCTGCCGGTGGCGGTGCTGGGCATGCTGTCGATGGCGGCCATTACCCGTTTGCTACGCGCCGCCCTGCTGGAAGAGAACGGCAAAGAGTATGTTACGCTGGCGCGCGCCAAAGGCGCCAGCCGCACCCGTATTCTGCTGTGTCATATCTTCCCTAACGTGCGCGGCACGCTGATTACCGTGCTGGGGCTTTCCTACGCCACGCTGCTGGAAGGCTCGGTGCTGACCGAAACGGTGTTTGCCTGGCCCGGCGTGGGTCGCTATCTCACCACCGCGCTGTTTGCCTCCGACGTGCCCGCTATTCTGGGCTCAACGCTGCTGATCGGCGGCTGCTTCGTGCTGTTAAACGCGCTGGTTGATGCGCTGACCTGGTTAACCGATCCGAGAACACGATGACACAACATTTATCCGATGCGGAAATCGTCACGCCTGCACCGCGCCGCCGCCGCCGCCTGACCACGCTGGTTATTGGCGGTACGCTGGTAGCCATTCTGGTGCTGACCGCATTACTGGCGCCGCTGCTGGCGCCGTTCGATCCCAATGCGCAAACCATTTCTGCCCGCCTGCTGGCGCCCTCCGCCGCGCACTGGTTCGGCACCGATGGCTTTGGCCGTGATCTGCTGTCGCGCGTGATTTACGGCGCGCGCCCTACGCTGCTGCTGGTCTCGCTGATTTTAGTGCTGACCATTCCGGTCGGGCTGCTGATCGGCATTACGGCGGGCTATATTGGCGGCTGGACCGAGCGCGTACTGATGCGTATTACCGATATTTTCCTTTCTCTGCCGAACCTGGTGATCGCGCTGGCGCTGGTTTCCATTCTCGGCCCTGGCCTGCTGAACGGTGCGCTGGCGCTGGCGTTAACCAGCTGGCCGCCCTTTGCCCGCCAGGCACGGGCCGAAACCCTGGCGCTGCGCCGCAGCGATTACCTCGCTGCCGCACGTATGCAGGGCATTACCGGGCTGCGCCTGATGTTCGGCCATATTCTGCCGCTCTGCCTGCCCAGCGCGGTGGTGCGCGCCGCGCTGAGCCTCGGCGGAATTATTCTTTCCGCCGCCGGTCTGGGCTTTCTCGGCATGGGCGTCCAGCCGCCGACCGCCGAATGGGGCTCGATGGTAGCCGAAGGGAGTAAGGTGATTTTCGATCAGTGGTGGGTGGCAGCCGCGCCGGGCGGCGCCATTCTGTTCGCCAGCCTGGCCTTTAACCTGACAGGCGACGGCCTGCGCGACCGACTGGATACCCGCAATGACAGCTGAACCGTTAATCATCGCAGAAAACCTCACCATTCACAGCGGCACAACGCCGCTGGTAAAGCCGATTAGCTTTACGCTGGGACGCGAGCGCGTGGCGCTGGTCGGCGAATCGGGTTCCGGCAAATCGTTAACCGCTCGCTCGCTGATGGGACTGCTGGCGCCAGGGCTGCATTTGCAGGCGCGTCAGCTTCAGGTGGCGGGACGGGATGCCCTGACGCTGAATGAGAAGCGCTGGAGCCAGCTGCGCGGTAGCGAGCTGGCGATGGTGATGCAGGATCCGAAATATGCCTTAAATCCCACGCGCACTATCGGCTGGCAAGTGGAAGAACCGCTGAAGTTGCATCATCGCCTGAGCCGCGCCGAGCGCCGGGAAAAGGTGGCAGAGATGCTGGCGGCGGTGGGTTTGCCGCAGCCGACACAGCTGATGACGCGTTATCCGCACCAGCTCTCCGGCGGCATGGGCCAGCGCGTGATGCTGGCGATCGCGCTGATCGCCGATCCGCAATTTCTGATCGCCGATGAGCCAACCTCCGCGCTCGATCATGCGATGCGCGATCAGGTGCTGGCGTTGATCCGGCGGCTGGTTGAGGAGCGCAATATGGGATTACTGCTGATCAGTCACGATCTGCAGCAGGTCTCAGAACACTGCGAGCGCGTTATGGTGATGTATAAAGGCCAGCTGCTCGACAGCCTGCCCGCCGCCGAACTGCCGCGCGCCACGCATCCTTATACGCGCACGCTGTGGGCCTGCCGGCCCAGCAAGGCGACACACGGTCAGCCGTTGCCGGTACTGGATCGCGTGGCGCTGGAGAAGGAGCTGGAACATGATTGAGATGCAAAATCTGAGCGTGGCGCACCGGCACGGCTACGATCTGCGCACGGTAGTGCATGACGTTTCGCTGACGGTCAACGCGGGCGAATGCTTCGGGCTGGTCGGCCCTTCCGGCTGCGGCAAATCATCGCTGTTGTGGGTAATGGCTGGCCTGAATCCGCACTGGGAAGGCACTATGCAGCTGGCCGGTCATCAGGCGCAGCCGGGCAAAGCCTTTACCGGCGATCTGCGGCGCGACGTGCAGATGGTTTTTCAGGATCCCTACGCCTCGCTGCATCCACGTCATCGTCTGCGACGGACGCTGGCGGAACCGCTGAAGCTGCTGAAACAGGATAATATCAACGATCGCATCAGCGCCGGCTTGCGCCATGTAGGTCTCGATCCGGCGCTGGCCGATCGCTATCCGCATCAGCTGTCCGGCGGCCAGCGTCAGCGCGTGGCGATTGTGCGCGCGTTGTTGCTCCAGCCCAAAGTGCTGCTGCTGGATGAGCCGACCTCGGCGCTGGATATGTCGGTGCAGGCGGAAATCCTGAACCTGCTGAATCAGCTGAAACAGCAGGATGGCCTGACCATGGTACTGGTCAGTCACGATCCCGATGTGATCGATCATATGTGCGATCGTGCCGTACAGATGGCCGAAGGCCGCATTGTCGGCACCCGCCACGCGGCGTAGTGCGCTGGCGTCGGCTGGCAAAAACAACAAAGGCGGCTCACACGGGCCGCCTTTTTTCATGCTTCAGTGAAGCGTCTGTCAGGAAATCGCTGAATCCGAGGCGTCTTTCTTTTTGTCAGACTCGAAATGCGTTTTGAACTGTTCATAGATAGAATCATGTTGCTCGCATCGCCCTGCAGCGGGCTGAGTTTACCTGCGCGCACCAGTTCAATAACCAGCTGTAGCGCCGCCTGTTTTGGGCTGCTGGAAGGATGAGCAATTTCATTCGACATAAAACATTCCTGTCATTAAGGGGAAATGGCAGAGTTTAGCCTAAACCCCAACAAAAACCGCGCCGGGACGAGCGCTTATTTGCCCGATTTTTTCAGCCAGGCCTGCATCCGATCAATTTCAGGCTGCTGCGCGGCGATAATCTGCTCAGCCAGCTTACGCATCTCTGGATCCTTGCCATATTGCAGTTCCGTTTTTGCCATCTCGATCGCGCCCTGATGATGCGCAATCATGCCCTGCGCAAAGGCGACGTCAGCATCCTTTGCCTCTAGTCCTTTCATCATATTTTCATGCATGGCGGTCATGCCCTGCTGATAGCTTTTTTGCGCTGGCGTCATCCCCTGATGATGGTGCATTTTATCAGCGGCCCCGGCGCCGAACGGTGCAACTAATAAGGTAAGAATGAGAGCAACGGGCAAGGTTTTCATTATTGATCCTCCAGTAAAATGACGATTATCCAGGCTACACCTTTCCCTTGGGGGAAGGTCAATAAGGAAAACGGCAAAATAAAACCCGTCTCGCTTAACGCCCGTTGACGGCAGCTGAAAATACGTTTGTGATTTAAAAATGATTATCTGTGAGGCAGGCGCCAAATAAATCCGAATCAGATAAATCTGTCTGTTTTTATCGCAGCTAAACAGAATAATAACGGTTCAGCACCGCGTGAAGGTCGCTTTATAAGAAGCAGGTATTCCCGATGAAATATTCTCTGGCAAATAATACGCTGTGGTTCGCCGTGGCTTTATTGATAACAGGCAGCGTCCAGGCAGAAACCGTAGCGGTAGCACTGTCGCAAGAGCAGGATGGCGGCGCGCAGGGCCGCGCCTGTATCTACGTTTACTAGGGACAGGCAGAATTTCGTCGCGTTAATGCGGGCGAAGCCTGCCAGCCCGAAATTATTATTAACGTCACCCCGCGCTAAGGTAAATTCACCTCGCCTTTTTAATCAAAGACATTATTAATAACGCTGGTCACTACCGCAGTGCTAAGCGCGATTAACACCAAATCGCGTCCGGCAATACGCCATTCGTAGCCAGGATAATGGGGTAATTCACGCAGCATCGGTTCCGGCACCGCTTTTTTAGCAATGCCCGGTGGCAAAGGTTTACCGCGTGCGATATTTTTGGCAATTCCGGGCGGCAAATCGGTATAGCCGGTCAGCCCGTGCGAAACCGCCAGCCGCCGTGCATCGCTGTAGCCCATATTAATATGAATATCGCCGCCTTCTGCCCGTCGCCCTTTGTCATGATGTTTGTCTTTGCCGTGGTTGCCGTGGCCTGGATTGCCGTGGCCTGGATTTCCATGACCGGGTTCGGCGTAAAGCGGCGCGCTCAGCAGCAAAACGGCGACGGCAAGCAGAGGTTTTAAGGTGACTGTATGCATGGTTTTCTCCAGCAATAAAGGTACGCTGCGATTATAGATACTATTTTCGCACATAAGCGTCTACCCGCTCACTGTCCGGCATTTATCAGGACCAGGCTAAGCTTCGGTAGATAAATCGCTAAACGACCTTATCGGCTATACTTACCGACCAAAGAAAAAAAAGACCTCAGAGCAAGGCGCGCGCAAAGGAGCGGAACATGTTGATTGGATTTGTACTTTTAGTGAGCGCCTGTGGCCACGACGCCTGTGATGCCCTGCCCGTTACCGAACATATTTATCCAACAAAGGCTGCATGTGAACATATGGCGGCACGCATTCAGCAGCGTCGTCCGAATGCCGTATTGCTTTGCGGTGAAGTTCATCGGTAAGCGTACGTAAAAATGGCTTTTTCTGCCGTATAGTCGATTGCTATCCGGCAGCAAAAAGGTCAAAATATGAGCTTTTTCCGCATTTATCAACATCGTTGTGAATCCCATGAAAAATCGTAAGCCCCGTCGTCCCAGCGGACGATGGATTTATTACATTCTGGAAGATAATATTCTCTGGCCCTGTCCGGTGCGTTGGGAGTGGGAAAGTAGCTACGGCGGCTGGCTGCCGTTCTATTTCTCGCCCTCGCTGGAATTTATCGCTGGCGATCCGTCCAAAGCCTGGCGCGTTCCGGGTTCTGGCAATCGAACCGTGCGGCGTCAGCGCTGGCAGGAAGCGGCCTGACCGCTGCGGTCAGCGCCGTGTGAAAGGCGTAATGAAAAGCCCGACCGTACCAGACGTGCCGGGAAAGCGTTTCCATACCACAAGGGGGAAAGCCATTGGAAAATGGCAAACTGAAGCGCACAACGCCACATCACTAGCGGTGCGCTGGTAATATAACACAATCTTAACTATTCACGTGTTAAGAAATTGCAAAGGATTCCCCTTAAAACCAGTCCTGACAGGCTTCTCAAGCTATCACGCTGAAATCCACCCTGCTCTCAGACAAACATATCAATAAGCTTATTTACTGTAGTTAAAAAATCTGGATCGATTCAGCAAAAAGGGCTTTCTGTCAGGTAGCAGTCTTTAGTTGCAGCGGTTACCTCTGTATTTAATTCGTCTGTGCTTCAACCGGTTAAATCCGTACTCGTCTCTGCGCCGCTTGCTTTCTGTAGCTCCTTTCTTTTTTCAACAGCAACTCGCTTAGTATTATTCAGTTTTCATCAATATCCCCGGCGGTTAAGGTAAGCGCATCAGCAATCATCTGCTTATCTGAGGAGCGGTTATGTCATTTTCACCAGAAACACATGCGATCTCGCGCAATCCGGCCAGCGGTGAAATCCTCTCCGCTCAGCCTTACATTAACGATCAACAGATCGATGCGGCTATTGCCGCCAACCATCAGGCTTTCCTCGCCTGGCGTCAGCAGCCGCTCAAGCTGCGGGCAGAAAAGCTACGCGCTCTGGCTGCGGCGATTCGGGCGCGCAGCGAAGAGATGGCGCAGATGATCACCGCCGAAATGGGCAAACCCATTCTTCAGGCGCGCGGCGAAGTGGAAAAATCCGCCAGCCTTTGCGACTGGTATGCCGAGCATGGTCCGGCGATGCTGGCAACCGAACCAACGCAGGTGGAGAACAATCAGGCCGTCATTGAGTATCGCCCGCTTGGGCCGGTGCTGGCGGTTATGCCGTGGAATTTCCCGCTGTGGCAGGTGCTGCGCGGCGCGGTGCCGATTTTGCTGGCGGGCAACAGCTATCTGCTGAAGCATGCGCCAAACGTGATGGGCTGCGCGATGCTGACAGAAGCGCTGTTTCGCGATGCCGGTTTGCCTGCCCATCTGTTCAGCGTTATTAATGCCGATAATGCTGGCGTCAGCCAGGCGATTAACGATGCGCGTATTGCGGCGGTCACGGTTACCGGCAGCGTGCGCGCCGGATCGGCCATTGGCGCTCAGGCAGGCGCAGCGCTGAAAAAATGCGTGCTGGAGCTGGGCGGTTCCGATCCCTTTATTGTGTTAAAGGATGCCGATCTGGATGCGGCGGTGCAGGCCGCCGTCGCCGGACGCTACCAGAATACCGGACAGGTTTGCGCCGCCGCGAAGCGCTTTATTATCGAGCGTGACATTGCCGATGCCTTCAGCGAGAAATTTGTCGCCGCGGTGCGTCAGCTGAAGATGGGCGATCCGCGCGTGGAGGAGAACTATATCGGTCCAATGGCGCGTTACGATTTGCGTGATGAGCTGCATCAGCAGGTAACGGCAACGCTGGCGGAAGGCGCCACGCTGCTGGCCGGCGGCGAAAAGCAGGCGGGCGCAGGCAACTACTATCTGCCCACCGTCCTGAGTAACGTCACGCCTGCGATGACGGCTTTCCGTCAGGAGATGTTCGGGCCGGTAGCGACCATTACCGTGGCCGATAACGCCGAACACGCGCTGACGCTGGCTAACGACAGCGAATTTGGTCTGATGGCGACCATTTATACCGCCGATGACGCGCTGGCGGCCGATATGGCGGCCCGCCTGGAGTGCGGCGGCGTCTTTATCAACGGCTACAGCGCCAGCGATGCGCGCGTTGCCTTCGGCGGCGTGAAAAAGAGCGGCTTTGGCCGCGAGCTGTCGCACTTTGGCCTGCATGAATTCTGTAACGTGCAGACCGTCTGGCGCAACCGCCGTTAATTGCTTTTCGCGCCCGCTGTAGCGGAGTCGGGATATTCTGAAAGCCGGTGAAATCACCGGCTTTATTTATTTCAGATGACTGGCAAGCGCCGTTATCCCTGTTAACCTTACGTCTTGCCCCGCCGACTACGCACTGGCTGGCGGGGAATCGATCTTTATCTGAAGGAGAACGCGGTGGCGGTAAAATTGGTTGCGGTGGATATGGACGGAACCTTTCTGGATTCCGGCAAAAGTTATAATAAGGCGCGCTTTTTGCGTCAGTATGCCCAGCTAAAAGAACGCGGCATTCGTTTTGTTGTGGCCAGCGGCAATCAGTATTATCAACTGCAAAGTTATTTTCCCGACATCGCCGATGAGATCGCGTTTGTTGCGGAAAATGGCGCTTATATCAGTGACCGTAATGAAGAAGTATTCTGCGGCGAACTCAGCGCGGAAAACGTGCGGCGGGTGCTGTCGATTCTGGCGGAAGAGCCGGAAATTAGCACCGTGGTCTGCGGCAAACGCAGCGCTTATATCCCGCCATCGATGTCGGACGAAGTGGTGGCGCTGCTGTCAAACCATTACCGTCGTCTGGAAAAACATGACGACCTTAATCATATCGACGATACCATTTTTAAATTTTCCCTTAACCTGCCGCATGAAGGTGTTATGCCGCTGATTGAGCGGCTGACCAAAGCGCTTAACGCGGCCGGTAATATCGTGCAGCCGGTCTCTAGCGGCTTCGGCTTTGTCGATTTAATTATTCCCGGCCTGCATAAGGCGCACGGCGTCGGCTTGCTACAGCAGCGCTGGGGCATTGATGATTGTGAAGTGGTCGCCATCGGCGATAGCGGTAATGATATTGAGATGCTGCGCCAGGCGGGCTACAGCTTTGCAATGGCCAACGCCACGGAAGCGGTATCGGCAGCGGCGCGCTATCGCACCGAGAATAATGATGACGAAGGCGCGCTGAACGTCATTGCCCGCCTGCTATCAAAAGAATATCCCTTCGGCTAAACGCTTCTCCTTCGACGGCAGCCTGCGCTGCCGTCGCTTTGCCTGTTCCACTACGCGGCTGAGATCAGGCAATATAACGTCCTGCTTAAATCACGGCCACGCCGCCGGTCACGGCGACGGTGGAGCCTGAAATATAGCTGGCCTCGTCGCTGGCAAGCATCAC
This sequence comes from Mixta sp. Marseille-Q2659, assembly GCF_940807255.1. Classification (GTDB taxonomy): domain Bacteria; phylum Pseudomonadota; class Gammaproteobacteria; order Enterobacterales; family Enterobacteriaceae; genus Mixta. Next base: position 46,141 of record NZ_CALNWY010000002.1, read on the forward strand.
ATAAGCTGGCGCCAGCTCTGCCGGTTGTCCGACGCGCTGAAGCGGTACTTCGCTGCCCAGATTTTTTACCTGTTCCGCAGGCATGGTCGATGGGATCAGCGGCGTCCAGATTGGGCCGGGCGCGACAACGTTCGAACGAATCCCTTTTTCCGCCAGCAGCGCGGCCAGGCCGCCGGAAAAGTTAACGATCGCCGCCTTGGTCGCTGAATACGCCAGCAACTTAGGTTTCGGCTGGTCGGCATTAATGGAGGCGGTGCTGATAATCGCCGATCCGGCGGGCATATGGGGAACCGCCGCTTTGCACAGATAAAACATGCCATAAATATTGGTTTTCATGGTGCGATCAAACTCTTCGTCACTGATTTCATCCAGCGACTCGCGGGTCATTTGAAACGCAGCATTATTCACCAGAATATCGATCTGGCCGAAATTGCTGACCGCCTGCTGAATAATATGACGGCAGTGTTCCGCCTCGCTAATATCACCCGGCACCAGAACGGCTTTCTGCCCCGCTTCCTCAATCAGGCGCGCGGTATCTTTAGCATCCTCATGTTCATCCAGATAGGAGATCAGCACATCGGCACCTTCACGTGCATAGGCGATCGCCACGGCGCGACCGATACCGGAATCGCCGCCGGTAATAATCGCTTTTTTGCCTGCCAGACGGCCTGAACCTTTGTAGCTGGTTTCCCCATGATCCGGCGCGGGCTGCATATCAAAAATGGTTCCCGGCACGTCCTGTTGCTGTTCTGGCTGCGGTGGTTGTGGTCGACTGGTCATAATAAAACGGTCTCCTTTCAGGTGAATGGCCGCCTGGCCATCATGACTATCTTATTATTCAGTCAAGACAGTGGATAAACGGCATTGACTGAATAATCGAATACCGTTTCAGTATAGTTGACTGACTCATTTTGCAAGCGCAGCGGTAACGCCGCCTGCCCTGTTCCAGCAGCCTGTGGCCCTGTTTTATCAGGTTTAATGGATGTTATTTTCGCGCAATGGTTTGGCTAAAAAAATAAATAAATGGCGTAATTTAAAAGCCCGGAAATAACTATTTCCGCAGGCTTTTCTCTGTTGCGTTATTAATATTAATCCACGCGCTTATTGATAAACCGGCAATAAACTCAGACGGCTGAAGGTACGCTGAATATCCTCCAGTTCAACGCCGCGTGTTAACCTCGGCAGCGGGCTGTGCGCGGTCAGAAACAGCCGACACTGACGATCGTACAGCACGTCAATCACGTTAATAAAGCGCTGCTGAACGGCGGGCGATACGCGGGCCAGCTCAGGAACCTCTTCAATCAGCCATTGCGGATAACGATCGCAGAGCTGCAAATAATCCATTACCGCCGTCGGCGCTTCGCACAGCGCACTGAAAGAGAAATGCAAAAAATCCTGCGCTGGCGACAGCGTCTGAAGCGTGCGGTAGCCGACCTGTAGCGCCAGCGGCGCTGGCGCAGACTGCGGCAAACCCAGCCGTTGCCGCAGCGCCTGGTCGCCGTTCAACAGCAGCCCGCCGGTGCTGAACGGTCCATGTTCTTCATGACTGAGCGTGCGGTAATCCTTCTCACCCGCCAGCGCAATCACCTCCATTTGCTGTCGGATAAGCGCGATAGAGGAAACAAAACGCTGATGGTAAAGGGGATTCGCCAGCAGGTCTTCCGGCGGATGGTTGGAGGTCGCGATCAGCAGAACACCGCGCTGAAACAGTAGCTCCAGCAGCGGTTTGATCAGCATCGCATCGCCAATATCGTGCAGGTGGAACTCATCAAAACAGAGCAGCTGACAATCACCGATGGCGGTCAGGATAGCCTGATTAACGCTGCCGCCACGCGCAATAAGCTGATGCAGCTCGCGAAAAAAGGCGTGAAAATGCACCCGTTTTTTCTTTGCCAGCGGCGCCCAGTGGAAAAACGCATCGGCAATAAAGGATTTACCGCGCCCCGGTTCACCCCAGATATAAAGCCCGCAATACGTTTTTTTCTGACCGGAAGAGGTAAGCCACGGCGCGGAAACCGCCTCCAGACGGGTGATAAGCCGCTGTTGATGGTGATCCAGCGTGATACCTTTCTTCTGCGCCAGCTGTGCCATGGCGTGCTGGAAAAGAACGCTATCCTGCCGTAATGCTTCAGTCATCTCGCTGTCCTGGTGAGTTTTATCGGCCGGACATCATAACCAGGGCTACGCGTAATATCAGCAACAAGCCGTGCTGCCTGCGCGATCCCTGTCGACCGGACAGGATGACATCTTGCCGCCACGGCGACCATGAGCGCCAGCACATTAATTATCCCAACGCGAAAACATTCGAACGGGCGATGTGAATAAGAAAACAGAATTTGCCAGAACGTTAAAGATAAGACCATTCCAAATTTTTAACTTATATATCAAAATATTAAGTCCGAGACATTCATTCAACCGTTAAAACGTTGCGTTGACAGGCCGGGAAAAGTTTTTACAACAAATGCTGTGTATATATACAGTTAATCGGAATGGTATTTGCTCTTTTTATGTAACGTTAAGGAACAACGTATGACGGACAGAACGCTCTCTTCACTTCCCCTTTCCCGTGGACGAATTGATTTTGAAAACTGGTCGAAAGAAGTGACCGGTAATAATATTCTCACCTGCACGCCCCGCAGCGGCGATGAATTAGGCTCGCCAACACAGCGCCGACATTCCATTGCCAGCCGCGACGGCCGCGCTTATTGCCCGCTAATCTGCCCCGCCAGCGTCGCCTGCGCCGTTAAATCGACCATGAAGCAGATTAAAATAGCGTCACGGCTGGCACTGATCGCAGGCAAAGGCTGCGTATCGCTTACCGCATCGCCCTTTTGCAGCCGTTCGCCGCCGATTTCCACTTCCCCTTCCGCGACGTAAAGCCACTGCGCCATGCCAGCCTGGAAAGGCGCCTCGGTTGTGGTTTGTGCTGCCAGCTGAATATCATAAACCCGTATATTTTGCCGCAGCACCAGCGGCGCTTCTTGCTCCGGACCAGCCAGCAGCGTCCACACTCCTGTGCTGATCCCTTCAGGCCGCGCCATAAACTGCACGAGTCCTTCTTTGTCCGCTTCATCAGGACGAATAAAAATCTGCAGCGTTTCCGCGTTAATGACTGGCGTTGACTCTTCATGCCGCACGCCTCGTCCGGCATTAATTAACATGACATTTTTGGCGGAAACTGGCGTTCTTTCGCCCTGCTCATTTTCATGCATCATTGAACCACGCCAGACATAATGCAGGATTTCATCATTCACATGCTGGTGCATGGCAATATGCGCGCCGCTCTCAATCTGCATATGATCGATGATAGCCAGCGGTCCAAACGCACTTTGCTGCGCGGTAGGATCGATGTCGCCAGGGCGCATACGACGAATAGTAAAAGGGCCATATTCAAATAACTGTGTCGGGCTGGAACGCATGATATTCATTACTTCTTCCCCACATAACTGGACGGCTGACTAAAAAAAAGCGCCTGAAGGCGCTCTTTTATCGTGGTGCGCGGTTATTTCACCAGCTCGGCGGTCATATGCACGCCATTATTAAAGTTGGCTTCGGTAATTTTGTAGGTTGCGCCCTGCGCCTGTGCCTGAGCGGCGATTTTTGCTTCTGCGCCATCCAGCGTTAACGCCGTTGCGGTAATGGTGGCGGCAAAGCTGCCGAAGGAAAGCGTAGAAAGTGCGATTATTGCAGCAAAAGTTTTGATTGATTTCATGATGGTAAGCCTCAGTTATTTTTAATTAAGTGAGGCATTCCGCCTCGATGCGATAGAGAATAGGCGGATACTGTCGCAATAAAAAGCGGAAGGTTTTGCTGTTTTCTTTCATAAAATTTGAACAAAAAATAAATGGCTCTGCGCGTTTTTACCGCTGCACTTACTGCGTCTGGCTACGTAACGCTTTTTCGGCGCAGGCTTTTTAGGGGCACCTTTTTGCCGCAAAACGAATTTTAAATTTTTCATACACATTACCGGCCAACATAAATTAATGCCGACAGAAAAAAAACGCATAGCCAACATTTGCTGGAATAAAACGGCAGATATTTTTATAAGGCATATCTATTCAGCAGGTTAATTTTTCTTTTCGTCTTTTATTCATTCTCTTTCCGGCACTGTCACCGTATCGCTTACCACGCCAAATATACAAATAAAATTAACCATTTTAGTAACAGGAAAATAAGGAAATTCCTAAGTTAATCCGTGCATACCCGCACATCTTGCGCAACGGAGAAGGTTACCTATACTTTAATTCATCATTCCCCCACGCAATGATTTAATAAAACAAATATAAACAAGCGTAACCGCCTTTAACTATTCCGGTTTAACACGCTAACCAGGCTCCTCCGTTTTTATTCTTACTTACAACAGCATGTCTTACCCATTGGTCATTCTTTTTATTGAATGACCTGCTGAAACCTGAGCAGCGGCTGCTGTTCCTGTTTTCTTTTTTCCTGAATTTAGCGAATGCGATTGCCATGGCTGTTTTTTAATTGGCAGTGCTGCAGGAGAAATAATGATGAATCCTTTTTCCTCATTTTGGCAGGCAGGCTACGAAGGTGCGGATCATATCAATCCGCACGGCGAACGGCTGGCAATGAACGAAACCAACGCGCATCTCACGCGAGTAAAAGAAGATTACGCCGCCCTGAAAAAATTTAATATTGCTACGGTGCGGGAAAGCATCGGCTGGCGCCTGACCGAGCGCAACGGAGAATATGATTTCTCCTCCCTCATCGCACGCCTGGAGGCGGCGCAGGAACAGGATATTCAAATTTGCTGGACGATTTGTCACTACGGCTGGCCCGAAGATCTCACGCTCTTTTCTGAGGACTTTATTCCGCGCTTTGCTGCCTTCTGTGCGGCGGTCGCCCGCTTTCTGGCACCTTATTCCAGCCAGCCGATCTATTCACCGATTAATGAAATCTCCTTTCTCAGCTGGGGCATCGCCGTTGGGCTGTTTCCCTGCGAAAACCTGCCGGAACACGATCCCGCCGACGCCTGTAAACGTCAGCTGGTAAAGGCGACGCTCGCCGCCTGCGATGCGATCTGGCAGGCGGACAGCCGGGCGCGCATTCTGCACTGCGATCCCATTATTCACCTGGTTGCTGCTGAAGATACGCCGGAAGCGCAGCAGACGGCGCAGGCGGTCGGCAATGCGCAATTTCAGGCCTGGGACATGCTCAGCGGCAGGCTGGCGCCGGAGTTAGGCGGCGCGCCGCGCTACCTCGATATTATCGGCGCGAATTACTACCACGATAACCAATGGGAATTTCCCACCATGGCGCGGCTGCACTGGCATTTAGGGGATCGCCGCCGTAAACCGCTGCATACCATGCTGGCAGAGCTTCAACAGCGCTATCAGCGCCCCATGCTGCTGTCGGAAACCAGCCATGTCGGCAGCGGCCGTGGCGCCTGGCTCACCGACGTTACCGGCCATATCGCTCAGGCGCAGCTTGAAGGCGTTGAGCTTTGCGGCGTCTGCCTCTATCCGATTATTGACCGGCCGCGCTGGGAAAACCTGATGGCCTGGCCGCACAGCGGACTCTGGGATCTCGATCTCGACGGCCCCGATCCTTTTCGTCGCTTAATCAACGTTCCTTACGCCACGGCGCTGCGCCAGGCACAACAGGCATTACAAAACTTTCAGTCGTTTATCGCTCCGACAGCGGAGAATAAGGAGAATGTTATGCAGCAGAAAACATTGATCGTATTTAGCCATTTGCGCTGGGGTTTTGTTTTTCAGCGTCCGCAGCATTTGCTGTCGCGCCTGGCGCAGCATTATCGCGTGCTGTTTATTGAAGAGCCAATCTACGATCCCGGCGCGCCCACGCTCCACTATTCACATCCCGCGCCAAATGTGACCGTTATTCAGCCGCATACGCCGGTCTCAGCGCCCGGCTTTCATGACGAGCAGATTGCCACGCTTCAGCTGCTGTTGGCGGAACTGGTGGATGAACAGGCGCAGCCGATCGTCTGGTTCTATACGCCGATGGCGCTGCCATTGCTGACGCCGTTTACGCCGTCCCTGGTAATTTATGACTGCATGGATGAGCTTTCCGCCTTTAATCAGGCGCCGCGCCAGCTTAAGCAGCGTGAATCGGCGCTGATGACGCGCGCCGACCTGGTCTTTACCGGCGGCTCCAGCCTGTATGAAGCGAAAAAGAACAAGCATCACGCCATTTACTGTTTCCCCAGCAGCGTGGACGCCGTCCATTTTGAACAGGCGCTGGACCGTAGCAATAATCATCCGCAGCAGCAGGCGCTGACCGGTCCGCGTCTTGGTTACTATGGCGTTATTGATGAGCGTCTTGATCTTAATCTAGTCGCGGCCCTGGCCGATGCGCACCCGGAATGGCAAATTATGATGGTCGGTCCGGTGGTCAAAATCGATCCCGCCACGCTGCCGCAGCGCGCCAATATTCACTGGATGGGTCAGCAGCCTTATGCGGCGCTGCCGCAGTTCCTCGCGGGCTGGGATGTCTGCCTGATGCCTTTTGCGCTCAACGCCTCAACGCAGTTTATCAGCCCGACCAAAGTGCTGGAGTATATGGCGGCGCAGCTGCCCGTCGTCAGCACCGCCATTACCGATGTGGCGCGCCACTATGCTGAACTGGTGAATATAGCCTGGAGCCCGGAAGAGTTTGTTCACGCCTGCGAGCGGGCGCTGGCGATGAACACGGCGGAACGCGAACTGATGGCGCAGCGCATGCAGGCGGTTGTCGCCGCGACATCCTGGGATGCGGCGGCGGAGCAGATGTACGCCCTGATGAAAAAAGGCGCCGCCGCCGAACGCGCGCCGCAGGCTGATGCCGTACCGCCGGTGATCGCCGATGAGGTTCAGCAAATTACCCGCCGCCTGAAACCGGCCACGGATCAGCACGCCGAAGTTCCCTGCCTGATTATCGGCGCGGGGCCGACCGGCCTGAGCGCCGGCTATCACTACGGCGAAGGGGCGCTGGTGCTGGAGAAAAACGCATCGGCGGGCGGCTGGTGCCGCTCCATCAACGATAAGGGTTTTACCTTCGATTACGCCGGACACATTATGTTTTCGCAGGATCCCTACGTGCTGAAAATGTATGAGATGCTGCTGGGCGATAACCTGCACTGGCAGATGCGCGAGGCCTGGGTTTATAACGAGGGCGTCTATACCCGCTATCCGTTCCAGGGATCGCTGTATGGCTTGCCTGCCGACGTGATTAAAGAGTGCATTTTGGGTGCCATTGAAGCGCGTTACGGCATCAGCGATGCAAACGCGGCTTCCAACGACAGTTTGCCGATCGCCCAGCGCCGCGACTGCTGCGCCGACGGCGCGGTGCCGGACGGCCCCGTTTACGCCGCGCAGGAAACGCCGGACCAGACAGAGAATTTCGAGCAGTTTATTTTCCGCACCTGGGGCCGGGGCATCGCTAAACATTTCGCCCTGCCCTACAACAAAAAGCTCTGGACGTTACCGCTAACCGAGATGGAAACCTCCTGGCTCGGCGGACGCGTACCGCTACCGGATCTGGCGCAGATTGTGGAAGGCGCGCTGGCGCCGCTGGAGAAACCAATGGGCCCGAACGCCCGCTTCGGCTATCCGCTGAAAGGCGGTTTTCAGGCGCTGATGCACGGCTTCCTGCCGCATCTGAAGTGCGACCTGCAAACCAACAGCGCACTGGCCGAGCTGCATCCTGAACAGCATATTGCGGTGCTGACCGACGGACGCCGCTATCGTTACGATCAGTTAGTCAGCACCATGCCGCTGCCGCAGCTGATTGCGATGATTGGCGACGAGGCGCCGCCAGAAATTCATGAGGCGGCGGCCAAACTGCGTCATGTTTCTATTCGCTGCGTCAATATCGGCGTCGGACGCGCCGATCTCACCGAGAAGCACTGGATTTACTATCCGGGCGACACGCTGTTTCACCGCATTTTCGTACAGGGCAACGCCAGCCCGTTCTGTAATCCGCCGGGCGGCTGCGGCCTGACCTTTGAAATCAGCTACTCACCGGATAAACCGTTGCCGGTAGATGGCGATGCGCTGACCGAACGCTGCATTCAGGAGTGTATCGCCGTAGGCATGATCAACGCCGACGATAAGATCCTGACCGCCAACCAGGTCGATATTCCTTACGCCTACGTGGTTTACGATCATGCGCGCAAAGCGAGCATTGCGCTGATCCGCGACTGGCTGCTCCAGCAGGATATTTTGCTGTCGGGGCGCTACAGCGAATGGGAATATTACAACTCTGACCACGCTTTCCTTGCCGGCAAACGCGCGGCGGAGTTTGTGAAAGCGCGGGCGGGCTCGCTGAAAACCCAGGAAACCCATTACTAACCTGTCCGGCATCGGGCGCTGCGCCCGATGCCCTCTTCACGCTTTTCTCTGCTGCCTCGCCATCCCATCTGGTCTACACTGGTTGACACCGGTCGGCGCCTTTCCGCGCCCATAATCATAACCATACCGGCAGAAATAATACGGTGAAGCAATGAAAATACGGTTTCTTTCCAGCAGTGAGCAGAAGCTGGACGAGGTGCGTAAAATCCTTGAGCCGGTTGGCGTAAAGGTTATTCCCGTCAGCTGTCGCATTGAAGAGATACAGACGGAAAATGAAGTAGAGCTGGTGCGCGACAAGCTGACCAAAGCCTTTTCGCTAATCGGACGGCCGCTGTTCGTTGAGCATACCGGCCTCTACCTGGATGGGCTGAACGGCCTGCCCGCTGGCCTGACGCGCATTTTCTGGCAGCGGCTGAATGCCGATCGCTTTACGGCGCTGGTACAGGCGCTGGACAGCCAGAGCGCCACGGCGAAAACGGTGCTGGGCTACTGTGACGGGCGTAAGATGTATCAGTTTTCCGGTGAGGTACGCGGCAAAATCATCACCCAGCCCGCTGGCCCGCGCGAGTTTTTATGGGATTGTATTTTTGTGCCGGAAGGCCATACGCAAACCTTCGCCGAAATGGGCGAGCTAAAAAATGAAATCTCTATGCGACGACTGGCGCTGGATCGTTTTGCCGCTTTTTTGAAAACCGCAAGGAGCCTGCCATGAAGCCGGAACTGAAACGCGCCTACGATGCCGGAAAGCTGATACTGTTTGCCGGAGCGGGCGTGTCGCGCAATCTGGGCCTGCCGGAGTGGCATGAGCTGATTGCGCACCTGGCGCAGGAGCTGGGTTACGATCCAAAAATCTTTAATACTTACGGCACCCATCTGTCGCTGGCGGAATATTACAAGCAGCGAAAGGGATCGCTGGGGCCGTTGCGCAGCTGGATGGATCGCGAATGGCACCGCCCCGACATCGATGTGCGCTCCTCCGAAATTCATACCATGATCACCCAGGGCCACTTTTCACGCATCTATACCACCAACTACGATCGCTGGCTGGAGATGGCACATGATGCGCATAAGGTGCCCTATTACAAAGTGGCGAACGCCGCCGATCTGGTATCGCTCAGCGAAAACCGGCGTCATATCATCAAGTTGCACGGCGACTTCGATGACGATACCTCGATTGTGCTGGACGAGAGCAGCTACTTTGAACGTCTCTATTTCGACTCCCCACTGGACATTAAGCTGACGCATGACGTGATGGGCAATTCGGTGCTGTTTGTCGGCTACAGCATCAGCGATTTTAATATTCGTCTGCTGTTTTATCGTCTGACCAAAATGTGGGGACGCACCGGCCTGGCTACGGCGCGCCCGACCTCCTACCTGTTCACCAACCGCAACAATCCGGTGGCGAAAGAGGTGCTGGGCCAGTGGGGCATTGAGATGATTGTGTCGGAGGAGGACGATCCGCGTAAGGCGCTGGGCGATTTCCTCGCCGAGCTGATCGCCTGAGACGGGCCGTCAGATTATACAAAGAATGCCCGACTTTTCTGGACGGCGAATTAGCCTGCTTTCAGGCAGGCTTTCTGCTTTAGCTTTTTTGCTTTCACGTGAATTTGCCTGACGCGCGCGTAATATTCCCTTGTTGATAAAAATAAAAAAGGCAGGCTTTCATGCCTGCCTTTTACGGTTATGTTCACGGTGACCGCTAATTAACGCCCTGCCCGCCCGCTTTTCTTACCTGACGGCCAGGCCCGACTGCCTGGGGTTATTATCAGAGGCGTATTGCCGCCACCAGCTCAGGATCGGCCTCGGCGCGCACCAGCACCGGAATTACGCTCAGCGGCGTTTCCATCGTCAGCCACTGTCCTCCCTGATATTGCGTACCGCAGCGCGCAATCCAGCGATTGCCAGCGGGCAGCCAGATTCGGCGCTCGTGCTGTCCGGCATGCAGCACCGGCGCCACCAGCAAATCCCGCCCCAGCAAATACTGGTCTTCCACCTGCCAGCTCTCAGGCTGTTGCGGATAGTGATAAAACAGCGGACGCATCACCGGATCGCCCGGCTGATGCGCCTCCTGCATTAGCCGCTCAATATAAGGCCGCAGGCGTTCACGCAGTAGCAGGCAGGCTTTCATCAACGCGTAATTTTCCTCGCCATAGCTCCAGACCTCGTTCGGCGAGCCGCTGTTGCACTGGGCGATGCCGTCGCGCCAGGCTTCCGGCGGCTGAATTTGCGGCTCGCGATAGCCGTGCAAACGCATGACCGGACAGAACACCGCCCACTGGAACCAGCGGATCAACAGTTCATGAAACGCAGGATCGTGGATATTGCCGCCCTGAAAGCCGCCAATATCGGTGGTCCACCAGGGAATGCCTGCCATCGCCATATTCAGACCGGCGGAAAACTGGTTGCGCAGCGCATGAAACGAGGAGTGAACGTCGCCCGACCAGGCCAGCACGCCGTAGCGCTGGCTGCCCGCCCAGGCGCAGCGCACCAGATTAACAATCTCCGTTTCCCCCTGCTGGCGTAGTCCACCCCAGAAGCCCTGAGCAAACTTTTGCGGATAGATATTCCCGACTTCCTGCACCGGCCCCAGATGATAGCGATAGTTATCGAAATCGTAGGCGCGATACTCCGGCTCCGCCTCATCCAGCCAGAAAGTGCGAATGCCAAGATCGTAATAGTTGCGCTTTACCTCCTGCCAGACAAACTCGCGCGCCGCCGGATGGGTGGCATCAAAAAAGGTGGTATTGCCGAGAAAATCGAGGTTAACCGAGACGCCGCGATCGCTGTTCACCAGCAGCCCCTGCGCTTTCATGCGCGGATAGTTGGCGCTGCGGCTCTCTACCGTCGGCCAGACCGAGACCATGGTTTCAATGCCCAGCGCTTTCAGCTCGCTGACCATCGCCGCCGGATCGGGCCAGTCAACGGGATCGAAGCACCAGTCGCCCTGATTCGGCCAGTGGAAAAAGTCGATGACGATCACCGACAGCGGCAGCTGGCGTCGCCGGTATTCGCGCGCCACCTCCAGCACTTCCTGCTGCGTGCGATAGCGCAGCTTGCACTGCCAGAAGCCGGTTGCGAAGGTCGGCATCGGCGGCGCGGTGCCAACGGCGCGGCCATATTGCCGCATGATTTGCGCCGGTGAATCGCCAGCGGTGATCCAGTAATCCATCTGGTCGGTCACCTGTGCCTGCCAGCGGGTGACATTTTTGCCAAAGGTCGCCTCGCCGATGGCCGGGTTATGCCATAGCAGGCCGTAACCGAGACTTGACACCATAAAGGGCACGCTGGCCTGAGAGTTACGCTGCGCCAGCTCCAGCGTGCAGCCTTTCAGATCCAGCCCCTCCTGCTGGTACTGCCCCATGCCGTAAATCTTCTCGTCGCGCCGCGACTCAAAGCGCACCGTCAGCTGATATTTGCCGCCGGGAATCGGGCGGAACTCGCGGCCATCAAGCTTCAGGGCGCTGATATATTTATCCTGACTTTTCTCCGTGGCGCCGATGCCGACCGTGGTGCGCTGCCGCCAGAACTCCTCCAGCAGCAGCTCGCCGTGCTGATTATAAAAGGCCAGCTGGCCGCGCTGATTCAGCGTGGCGGTGATATTGCCGTTGCGCAGGCTGAGCGTCTCGTTTGCTTCGGAAATCTCTACCGGCAGCGGCTCGGTCGGCAGCAGCGCCCAGTCGGTATCCATGATTTGCGGCTGACAGCTGGCGCGCACCCGCAGGCTGTTTTCGCCCCAGGGCTCGACGATCAGCGTTTGCCGGTCAAACTGCCAGATAAGACGCTGCGATTCTGCACGTAATAAACTCATGACAACTCCTGTGGCTGTAAAGCGGTCGGGCCGGCAGCGGTCTGTGCCGCCACGGTTTTATGTTGGTTAATCTGGCGCATGGTGTCGTCGCTCAGGCGATACCAGCGCATGGTCAGCGCGCTGAGCAGCGAGAGGACGCCGGGGATCACGGAGAAGAGCGCGATAATCGCCAGCATGGCGGCAGGATTTTGCTGCGGCGCCTGGGCCACGTAGCCGCTCAGCCCCAGCGTCCAGCCGACAATAGCCCCGCTCACCGCCATGCCCATTTTCAGCACCGCCAGCAGCGTGGAGAAAATGGTGCCGTCCATACGTTTCCCCTGACGATATTCGCCGTAATCCACTACGTCAGACATCATCACCCACATCAGCGTGGTGGTGACCTGGTAGAAGCTGGAGACAATAAAGGTCATCGCCACCAGCAGCGACAGCGTGGCGGGCAGGAACAGAATCGAGATGCTGAGCAGGCCGCAGACGACGGCGCTGAAGGTAAAGGCTTTCAGTTTGCTGTGACGGCGCGTCATCCACTTAGCCAGCCCGCTGCCGACGCTTTTGCCGACGATATGCGCCGCCAGCAGCCACATAAACAGCGCGGCATCGCCCAGATAATAGGTGACGTAGTACATCATCGCGCCCAGACGCACCACGCCAAAGGCGATATTAAAGAACACCAGCAGCGCGACGATGCGCCACTGATCGTTGCGCAGCAGATCGCGCAGGTCGGCGCGGAAATTCTCATGGGTGCCTTTAACAGTGACGCGCTCGCGGGTATTGAAAAAGCAGAGCAGAAACATGATCGCCGCCAGGCTGGCCATTACCGCCATCGCGCTAAAATAGCCGTCCAGCTTGTTGCCGCCGCCCAGCCACTCCGCCAGCGGGATCATCAGGAAGGTGGACATCGCGCCGCCGAGGGTCGCCAGGAAAAAGCGGTAGGATTGCAAAGAGATACGCTGCGTATCATCGGCGGTAATAATCGCGCCCATGGAGCAGTAAGGGATATTGATGGCGGTATAGAGCAGCATCATCAGGCAGTAGGTCACGCTGGCGTAAACCATTTTGCCGGTCAGCGACAGCGACTCCGGCACCGCATAAATCAGCAGGCAGCTAATGCCGAACGGCACCGCCAGCCAGAGCAGCCAGGGACGAAATTTGCCCCAGCGCGTGTGGGTGCGATCGGCAATCAGCCCCATCGCCGGATCGACAATGGCATCGGCAATGCGCGCCAGCAGGAATAGCGTGCCGACAAAGACCGCCGGTAAGCCGACGACGTCGGTGTAATAGAAGGTCAGGAAAATAATCACATTCTCCAGACCGATGTGGCTTGCCATATCGCCCAGGCCGTAGCTGACTTTTTCTTTAACTGACAGAGTTGCACGCATCTTGGTCCACCTTGCTCGTGTGAAAAGGGCACCATCCGTGGCTCAGACGATCAGTTATAAGAAGCGGGCCTGGGCGTCACAATTGCGGGATCTGATTCGATACTTATGTTTTTTTCTTTCTGTGATACGGGTAACGCGTTATTTCAGCGCCAGCCGTCGCGCCAGCCGGTGCAGATTACCCGCATCCATCTCCAGCCGCCGCGCGCAGGCGGCCCAGTTATTGTCGCTGGCCTGCAGCGCGCGCAAAATATACTGACGCTGGAAATCACGGGTGGCGTCCTGCAGATTTTGCTGCGGCAACGTCTCGGCGATCGGCATCACCTCCGCCACCTCGGCGCCGTTATCCAGCGAAAAATGGTGCGGCATCAGCAGAATATCGCCGTTGCGGGCATCCGCCTGCGCCACAATGGTGGCGCGATAAATAGCATGTTCCAGTTCGCGAATATTGCCCGGCCAGTGGTAATGGCTCAGCATATTGCTGGTCGCCGCGCTGAGCGCAATATGTTGCAGGCCGAACTTCAGCCGACATTTTTCGCAGAAGTAACCCGCCAGCAGGATGATATCCGCGCCGCGCTCGCGCAGTGCGGGCACCTGAAGCGGGAAAACGCTCAGGCGATGATAGAGATCGGCGCGGAAATTGCCGTCCGCCACTTCCTGACGCAGATCGCGGTTGGTCGCCGCCAGAATGCGCACATCGACTTTCAGATGACGATCCTCGCCGACGCGCTGTAAATCGCCATACTGCAAAACCCGCAGCAGCTTCGCCTGCAGCGCCAGCGGCAGCTCGCCAATCTCATCCAGGAACAGCGTGCCGTTATCGGCCATTTCGAACTTGCCGGTGCGATCGTGAACCGCGCCGGTAAAGGCCCCTTTCACATGCCCGAACAGCTCACTTTCCGCCACCGTTTCCGGCAGCGCGGCGCAGTTCAGGTAAATGAGCGGGCTGGCGGCGCGCGCCGACTGCTGATGCAGCGCCTGTGCCACCAGCTCTTTTCCGACGCCGGTTTCACCGGTAATCAGCACGTTCAGATCGGTGGGCGCCACCACCGTTATCTCTTTTTTCAGCTGCTGCATGGGCGCCGACTCGCCGATCATCTCGCTACTGTCGCCTCCGCTCTGGCGGGCATCGGGCGTAAAGGCGTAGCCCGGCTTTTCCAGCTGCTCCAGCAGCAGCGCATTATTCAGCGCGCTGCCGACCAGGCTGGCGACCACGCGCAGCTCTTCATCGCTGTATTCATCAAACTGGCTGGCGTTCATGCCGTCCAGCGTGAGCGCGCCGATCAGGTTCTGGCCGGAAAAAAGCGGCAGCCCGACGCAGGCGTGAACGTGCAGTTCGTGGCGGTCGGGGATCAGTCCGTCATAGGGATCGGGCAGATCGCTGTCGGCGGGAAAACGCACCACATCACCGGCGCGGGCAATCGCCTCCAGCCGCGGGTGCGCCTCGATTTTAAAGCGGCGGCCCATCACATCCGGCGCCAGGCCCGCCGTCGCCAGCGGCTTAAAGTGCTGCGCTTCGTAGCGCAGCAGCGCGGTCGCATCGCACTGCAACAGATGGTGAATGCTGCCGATCATGCGGTTAAAGCGGTCAGAGCGTGAAAGGCCGTTCTGGATCTCAACCGCCAGCGCGGCCAGACCCTCTACAGAAATGGTCATACTGTCTTTTCCACAATGTCATTGTCAAAAATACAATAGACCTCAGTTGTCATTTTAACAACCCTTAAAATTTAATCCCTTTAAAATCAATAAAATAATAGTTGGCACGCGGAATGCAATAGGAGGGTAACTTTATGAACCTGTTGAGGAACCAAGATGAGCATTCACGTTAAAAACAATATTACCTGGGTAGGCCAACGCGACTGGGAAGTACGTGATTTTCATGGTACCGAATATAAAACCTTAAAAGGCAGCAGCTACAACAGCTACCTGATCAAAGAAGAAAAGAACGTCCTGATCGATACCGTCGACCATAAATTCAGCCGCGAATTCGTATTGAATCTGCGCAAAGAGATCGACCTGGAGAAGATCGATTACATCATTATCAACCATGCGGAAGAAGATCATGCCGGCGCGCTGACCGAGCTGATGTCTTACATTCCCAATACACCGATTTACTGCACCGAAAACGCCATCGACTCGATTAACGGTCATCACCATCACCCGGAATGGAATTTCAACGTGGTGAAAACCGGCGACACGCTGGACATCGGCAACGGCAAAACACTGATCTTCGTGGAAACACCGATGCTGCACTGGCCGGACAGCATGATGACCTATATGACGGAAGATGCCGTGCTGTTCAGTAATGACGCCTTCGGCCAGCACTACTGTGACGAACATCTGTTTAACGACGAAGTGGATCAGACCGAGCTGTTCGAACAGTGCCAGCGCTACTACGCCAACATCCTGACGCCGTTCAGCCGTCTGGTTACGCCGAAAATCAATGAAATTCTTGGCTTCAACCTGCCGGTCAGCATGATCGCCACCTCGCACGGCGTGGTATGGCGCGATAACCCGACGCAGATTGTGGAGCTGTACCTGAAATGGGCGGCGGACTATCAGGAAGATCGCATCACCATCCTGTATGACACCATGTCCAACAACACCCGCATGATGGCTGACGCTATCGCGCAGGGCATCGCCGAAGTTGACCCGCGCGTGGCGGTGAAAATCTTTAACGTGTCGCGCAGCGACAAAAACGAAGTGCTGACTAACGTCTTCCGCTCAAAAGGCGTGCTGGTGGGTACCTCCACGATGAACAACGTGATGATGCCGAAAATCGCTGGTCTGGTCGAAGAGATGACCGGTCTGCGCTTCCGCAACAAGCACGCCAGCGCCTTCGGCTCACACGGTTGGAGCGGCGGCGCGGTGGATCGTCTCTCCACCCGTCTGCAGGACGCGGGCTTTGAGATGTCGCTCAGCCTGAAAGCGAAATGGCGTCCGGACGGGAAAGCGCTGGAAGCATGCCGCGAACATGGCCGCGCGATTGCCCGCCAGTGGGCACTCTCTCCGCTGCCGGTGAAAGCCGCCCAGCCGCAGGAAACTGCGCCGGCCGCCGCGCTGGAGGTCGTCGCTGACGCCGCGCCGAAAAGCACCTGTGATACCGCCGTCGATGCCGGTCAGAAAATGATCTGCAGCGTCTGCCTGTGGGTTTATGACCCGGCAACTGGCGAAGATTCTCAGGATGTGGCGCCGGGTACGGCCTGGTCAGATGTGCCAGAAGATTTCCTCTGCCCCGAATGCGGCATGGGGAAAGACGTTTTCGACCCGTACGAGGGCTAATCCTATGTCATCAGATATTGTGATTATCGGTTCCGGCTTTGCCGCCCGACAGCTGATTAAGAACCTGCGTCAGCAGAATAAAGAGGTTGCTATCCGCCTGATCGCGGCGGATAGCTGTGACGAATACCATAAACCGGAGCTGAGCCACGTCTTTTCGCTGGGCCAGCGGGCCGACGATTTAACCCGTGTGACCGCCGCCGACTACGCGGAAAAAAATAACGTCATGCTGCATCCGCATACGCGGGTGACCCGAATCGACGCCGCCAGCCACCGTATTGAAACCACGGCGGGCGACTTTGCCTTTGGCAAGTTAGTGCTGGCTACCGGCGCCGAAGCGCTGGTGCCGCCGGTCAGCGGCAGCGAGCTGATGTATACCCTGAACAGCCAGCAGGAATATCGCCAGTGCGAAGAAAACCTGCGCGACGCAAAACGCGTGCTACTGATTGGCGGCGGCCTGATCGGCACCGAACTGGCGATGGATCTTAACCGCGCCGGTAAACAGGTTACTCTGCTCGACCGCAGCGGCGGCCTGCTTTCCGCGCTGATGCCGCCGGAAATCAGCGCCCGTCTGCAAAACTGTCTGCTGAAAGCGGGCGTAGAGATGCGCTTTAACTGCGAACTGGCTTCGCTGGCGCGTCATCACGATACGTTGGTTGCGACCCTGAACAACGGCCAGCAGATCACCTGTGACGCGGCGGTATGCGCGATTGGCCTGCGCCCGAACGTGGCGCTGGCGCAGCAGGCTGGCCTGACCGTGCAGCGCGGCATCGTGGTGGACGATCGCCTGACCACCTCGCATCCCGACATTTTTGCGCTGGGCGACTGCGCAGAGATTCAGGGCAAGCTGATGCCGTATCTGCAACCGGCCCAGCTGGCAGCCATGACATTGGCGAAAAACCTGACCGGCAACAGCGCCAGCCTGATGCTGCCAGCGATGCTGGTGAAAATCAAAACGCCGGATCTGCCGCTGCATCTGGCGGGCAACGCAGGCGATCCCGATCTGAACTGGGAGATGCAGTTCAGCAAAGCGGGCATCGTGGCGAAAGGGCTGGACGCCGCCGGACAGCTAAAAGCGTTCGTGGTCAGTGAAGATCATATGAAGCAGGCGCTTCCCTTGCTGAAACAGTTAAGCCGTTAACAACGGAGTACAACATGACCGACCTGATTTGTTATCAAACGCTGCCGCTCTGGAATAGCGCGACGCTGCCGCCGGTTTGGCAGCAGCCCTACCGCACCGAGCCGGGAAGCTGGGCGCAGCCGAAACTCTATAAAGGGACGCTGGATCTGGCGCTGCTCACCGAACAGGGTGAAGTGGTGGAGACCTTAACCTTAACCGCAGCGTCAAAGCCGCCGCGCCTTGCGCCTCAGCAACTGCATCGCGTGTTAGCGTTCAGCCCGGACGTGGAGTGCCAGCTGGCGCTCTACTGCAAGCCGGAGGATTACTATCACCGTCGCTATCAGCTGACGCCAACGCATTCCGAAGTGGTGGAAGCCGCGAAAATTATACCGCCAGGACGGGTGCTGGATCTCGGCTGCGGCAATGGCCGCAACGTGCTTTATCTGCAGCAGAAAGGTTTTCAGGTGGAAGGCTGGGACAGAAACAGCGACAGTCTGAACAACCTTCAGCAGATTATTGATACCGAAGAGCTGGAAGGCATTCGCCTGAAGCAGTGCGATTTAAATCAGGTAACGATTGAGAAGCAGTACGATTTTATGCTTTCCACCGTGGTCATGATGTTTTTGCAGCCGGAAACCATTCCGGGGCTGATTGCACAGATGCAGAAATCGACCGCGCCGGGCGGCCACAATCTGATTGTGGCGGCGATGAGTACGCCAGATTACCCGTGTCCGATGCCGTTCCCGTTCACCTTTAGCCGCAGCGAGCTGCTCGGCTATTATGACGGCTGGGATATTCTGAAGTACAACGAGAACCCTGGCGCGCTGCATAAAACCGACGCGCAGGGCAACCGGATTAAACTGCGCTTCGCTACGCTGCTGGCGCGCAAGCCGGTTTAATTCCATCCGCTTCGTTCAATGCAACAAGCCCGGCGTCTGGTTACAGGCCGGGCTTGTTTATTATGCGACAGTAAGGTTAAGCGGCAATATCAGTAAAAGCCGGTAGCGGCTTTTACTAGCTCGTTTAGCAGCAAGTAGCAGAAGGCACCGTAAAACGCGACCAAAGGAAAGGCCATCACGCTAAAATCCAGCGTGACAAGCAGACGCCAGGGGCTGGTGAATAAGCGGGCCACGGCCACGCCTGGACGTCGGATGCCCGGCACGTTTTTCGGCCAGACCGACCACAGTATCAGAAACTCAATCAGCACCATAAACAGCGGTGTCAGTCCGTGAAAACCCTCTCCTCTCGCCGGCATTTGGCTGATGGTAATAAACAGCACGCCGGCAAATAAAGCAGATAACATCACCAGCGATAATCCACATTCCAGCAAAAGAAACAGGCCGCTCATTCCTTTTCGTCGTGCTAACCCTAAAATAATCAAGTCGTTAAGGTAGAGATAAAAGATCACGATGCCGAGAGCTATCAGCCCGGTAGTGGAACTCAGCGACAGCGTGAGATGCAAAATCACGCTCCAAAACGCTAACAAAAATATCCCCTGCCAGCTCAGCGCACAGCGGGAGGTGCTAATAAATTCGAGCATAACGGGATTCAGGCGCTGCACCAGTTCAGGAAAGGTCGCCCAGAGCATATTGACCTGGTGCGCCATGCGGGTAATAAGCCCCGGCACCAGACGTACCCAAAACGGCACCGAGGTTCGTTCATTGCGCAGCAGATCCCACACGATGCGCGTATATCGGCTGCCGTGCGTTGATTCAATGTTCACCTGAGCCCAGGCACGTTCACGCTCGGTGGCATGAACTTGCGCATAAAGCGCGTTCTGTAACTCTTCGGGCACCCGATAGCTGCTGCTGTACTGGTCCAGCTCCCACGCCAGCAGATCGCTGACCCGATCCACCAGCCACTCTGCCAGCCCAGGCTGCTGCGCCAGAGCCGCAGCCAGCTGATGATGGAACTGTTGCTGTTGCAGCAGATTACCTTCGCGCATTACGCGTTGATATAACGCATCCAGTGCCGCAAGCTGCTGCGCCCCGTGTTCAACCAGCCCAAAGGCCAGCGTTTCTATCTCTTCCTGGGTATAAACCGGCGTTAGCCAACGCTGTTCTGCAGCAGGCGGAGATGTGGCGTGGTCCGTTTTTACCTTAAACTGCGTTTCTGTTGACGGTTGAACGTCATTAGCTTCATCGGAGGAGTCGGCCCATTGCGGGCTGCTGAGGCTGTTTTTTGCCTCCTCGAAGGCTTCACGCAGCCGCTGGTAGCCTTGCGGATCGCTGTCGGGACGATGTTTTTTCAGCAGGCGCGCATAAGCACGCCGGATTAACGCTTCGTCGGACGTTGGTTCAATGCCCAAAACCTGCCAGCTGTTCATTTTGATCCCCTTTCATCAAACTGCGACAGGGCCTCGTAAACTTTCTGGCGTACGTCGGCAATCCGGCGTTCATCCTGGCTGGCCAGCGCCTGCTCGAATACGCTCATTACGTTATCTATCCAGGCGCGTTCCTCTCCAAGCAGCACTTCAAACAGACGCGAACCGCGCAGCAGCAAATCGCGATTCTCCTGGCGATCGCGCGGATGGCGCTTGAGATCGTTTAGTTTTTGCAGGCTCTGCTCAATCAGCTCCTGACTCATCTGGCCGGGCACTTTCTCAATTACCATCCGGGAGGCGTTCGGACTCTCATTGTGTTGGCATTCAATTTCCAACAGACCATCCAGCGTATAGGTAAAACGGATATCCAGCGATACCTCGCCTGCCTTGCGCGGTGGCACTTCAATGTTCATTTCGCCGAGATAGACGTTATCTTTTACCCGCCGCCCTTCACCCTGATAAATTTTCAGCAGGACACAGGTTTGGTTGTCGGCAACGGTACTGACCGTTTTGCTTTTACTGACCGGCAGCCAGGTGTTGCGCTCAATAAGGGGCAGGAAAAAGCCCTCTTCCAGTCGACCATAGCTCTCTTTTGCCGTTTCCACCCCCAGGGAAAAGGGCATCACATCGGTAAGAATAATCTCTTCCACCGCGGCGTCTTCCATCACCATGCCTGCCTGTACCCCAGCGCCCAGGGCCACCGCTTCATCAGGATGAAGATCGTGCCGGGGAAAGCGACCAAACAGACGCGCCACTGCCTGACGCACCAGCGGCATACGCGTCGCGCCGCCAACTAACAGCACATGATCGAGTTCCTGCAGGGAGAAACGTGCATCGTGCAGCGCCTGCATTACCGGCTGCTGTAAGCGAGCGATCAGCGTTTGACAGCAGTGGTCAAGCTGTTCTTCATTCATACTCCAGCACCAGCGCCTGTCCTGCCATATCAGCTCTGCGCTGGCTTCCGGCAGATTGCTCAGGGCAAGTTTCAGCCGTTCGGCCTGCTCCAGCAATATCGGCTTAACCGCTGGCAATGCCGCTTTCAGTTCCGGCTGCTGGTTGAGCATCCACTGGCAGATCGCTTCGCTGAAATCATCACCGCCAAGCTGAACATCGCCGCTACTGGCGCGCACTTCAACCACGCCCTCAAACATATCAATCACGGAGACATCGAAGGTGCCGCCGCCTAAATCAAAAGTCAGATATTTTTGTTCGCGATTTTCCAGCAGTCCGAACGCCAGCGAGGCTGCCGTCGGCTCGTTGAGCAGACGCAGCACGTTAAGCCCCGCCAGTTTTCCGGCGTTTTTTACCGCGCGGCGCTGCACATCATTAAAGTAGGCGGGTACGGTAATCACCGCATCAGTGATGCTCTGGCCGAGCCAGCTTTCCGCATCCTCTTTTAACTGACGCAATAAAATGGCGGAGAGTTCTTCAGCGCGAAAGGTTTGCGTCCCCAGTCTGAGGGCAGCTTCGCTGCCCATATAACGTTTAAAACTGGCCTGAGTAAGGTGAGGATGGGTAGTGAGCCGTGTGTGCGCAGGCTGACCGATAAGAAGATGACCTGCATCATCCAGCCCGACCACTGAAGGGGTTAACCTGGCACCGTATTTATTGGCTATCAGCTGCGCTTTACCATCTTGCCATACCGCCACCGCGCTGTTGGTGGTTCCCAGATCGATCCCTATTACCTGCTTAGCTGCCATGCATACTCCCAAAAAAGTGTCCTGTTTTTATTGGCTTTATTCAGCTGGCTATGCTGTTTAGCGCTTTAACATTGAGGAAGGTGATACCTCTATTTATCGTCGCAGGTGCGCGAATCTTTAACCGGCTAGACGCAACGCATGCCAGCTTTAGGCCGTTCATCTCGTTGATATAACTAATGACTGCCACACATTTTATAACAGCGCGCATCCTACTATGCCCTGCGGTTGTTGCTCCAGTTGCAGAGGGTAATGGTGCCACCGGCCACCGCGTGGCGCCGCTCCAGCCGCTCTTTTTTGCCCTCTGCGCCGTTGACGAAGACATCCACAACCCGCCGTTATGCCGTGGGTTATATCCGGGATCATCGGCAGTTTGAGCCGTCGCCCGCCATCACCTTTAAGGGCCACTGGATGGCGACACTGGGGTTCAGCACCGGCCAGATGATCGAGGTGATCACCGGGCCGGGAGAGTTGATCATCCGGCTGGCAGGGGAAGGATAAGTGACCAAGTTACACAGTAAAATCCCAGCCAATTGGCTGGGATTTTGTTATCTTATAACAGGGCTACTTTTTATTTTTATTGAATCGCCACGGATAATCCAGACACTTCCGAACCGTTGATAATACTGGTTTTCGTATTCAGTAGGTGGCATCTGATCGCCAGAACCATGCCGGCGCCTTCTGTTATAAAACATTTCGATGTAATCAAAAATATCGCTGCGGGCCTCTTCCCGCGTTCCGTAGATCTTTTTCTTTATCCGCTCGCGTTTCAGTAGCTGGAAAAAGCTTTCTGCAACCGCGTTATCGTGGCAGTTACCGCGACGGCTCATGCTGCCCTCTAGCCGGGTCACAGCTTGCTGTGACCCGGTGAACCGTCTGCCGGGCGCGGGCTGGCGAAGCCCGCAAGCGCTGTACAGCGCTCTAAGGTATGGAAGGCTGAGGGAACGAACGGGTTTGCATGACCGCACGGAACCGGGGCGGGATGCGGAAGCTGGCGAGGCGGGAACGAGCAACGCAGTGCGAGCCGCCGCAGCCAGACGACGCCGGGCGGGCATTAACTTCTTTTTAGCGGAGGCCGTCAGGCCACTTCATTGTGGATTTACTCACACACAGCGATGCGGCCGGTGCCGCCAGGGAGGGCGGCCCCACCCTGCACCACAACGCGGGCGCGCACGACATAATGTGTATTATGCGATACGAGCCGCAGGACGCGGCGAAGATGAGCTGTCCGGGCAGGCGGCGAGCTTCGCATAATACCTGCACATTATGTTTAATGGTCAGGCAGCGGCCACATCCCGACGGCCATGTTGCGTGGCCTGTGCCGCTGCCTGACCATTTACCCCCGCGCACACGGCTCCCGGTGAAGGCAGATCGCCGCAGGGACGCGGCGCTCTGCCGCGCACGGAACAACTCAGCTCACAGGAGCGGGCTAACTTTACGGGCTGTCCGGCGAGACCGGCGGCCAGCACCGGGCTGTGTGGATCAGCGTCACTATCCAGACGATACCGGCTTCTTCATCCAGCTCATACACAAGCCGGTAATGTTCATGCGGTATCAGCTCCCGCGTGCCCACTATTTTTCCCGGCGCGCCCATCAACGGCTGCTCTGCCAGCCTGGCCGCTGCTTCACTGAACCGCTCATCCATTTCCGCTGCAGCCAGCGGGTTTCGTTCGGCAAGGTAATCCCATATCGCTGTACGGTCATCAAGCGCTTCCGGCGCCCAGCGCACCCTCATACCTTACCTGCCGCTCTGGTCCGCCGTGCTGCGAACAACTTTTCAACCTCTTCGTTATCCACGCCTTCACCTGACCGGATGGACTGCCGTCCTCTCTCCACTTTCTGCGCCAGGTAAGCATCATAAGCCCGGCTTTCGCTTTGACGCCGGATGTACTCCCGCATCAGTTCGCGTATCACCTGAGAGGCCGGTCTGTCGCTGGCCTTTGCTGCGGCGATGAAGTCTTCCCGCAGCGAGCTTTCCAGTTTCATTGTGAACACCGCTTCTTTTGCCATCGCTCTTTTCCTCATTTCGCCTGAGTACTGACCAAGTATATACCTTATCATTACCTTTACTCCATCCCGCCTGGTTTCTTACTCTCCCGCTGCTCC
The DNA here is from genome assembly GCF_940807255.1 of Mixta sp. Marseille-Q2659. Lineage (GTDB taxonomy): Bacteria > Pseudomonadota > Gammaproteobacteria > Enterobacterales > Enterobacteriaceae > Mixta. The sequence goes on from NZ_CALNWY010000002.1 coordinate 70,159, forward strand.
GCCGGATGCGTACTGGCATGCACCGCCTGAAGCGCCTTTATGCTCACCTGTGTGTAGAGCTGCGTACTCTCCACGCTCCTGTGTCCCAGCATCGCCTGTATCCACCGCAGGTCCGCGCCGTTCTTCAGCATCTGCGTCACCATCGCGTGGCGGAACAGGTAACAGCTTCCACTGTCGATGCCCGCCGCTCTCAGATACGGCCCCCGTACAGCTGCAACACCCGGCCACGCGCTGCCGGATCATGACTCTCAGACCAGCCCATAACCGGCACCCCGGAAGTGGTCCTGACGGGTGGTTTCACGCAGCACGCCCAGCCCGGTCAGGCGGGCACGTAACGCTTTTCCTTTCTTCGCATTCGGCGACAACCCCGCCGTTACTCCTGTAACCCCAGCGCTAATATTAGTATTGCTAATATTGTTGCTGAAATTTGCCGTAATATTCCCTGCCGCCTGAATAACGCCACGGTAAACATTGCCGCTGCCGACCGTTTCATAGGTAAAAGGCCCATCAAGCGTATAGAGTATGCTTTTACTTTTAGGCGAGCCTCCGGCACCTGAAGAAGGCCTGGCTGGGTTTATCGCTCCCACACCGTAACGATAGGTGCCATATTTTGTTGTCGTGCCTTCTGTCCAGGTTTTGTTATTAAGATCGCTGCCTGACAGGGCAATATTACGTTCAGCTAAAATCGACGAAGCGAAATTTTCCAGATTATTAACCTGACCATTTATATCGCGTCCGGATGAAATACGAGATTGATTGCCACCAGGATTGACGGTAACGGTGGTTACGCTTATTGGAACTTTCTGTACATCCGCCCGCGAATAAGGGGCGTAATGGGGAATTTTTTCAGACCACCAGTCGCCATGGCCATGGTGCATTGGGCCTTCGGTATAGTAAATGCCATAGCTTCCTGCTGGCAGCCATGATACGGGAATGCCGATGCTCGTTTCGCCGGTTGCCCAAGCCGGTATAGATGAGGTAGAGACCTGCTCATTCGCACTAAACCCCGCCCGCTCATTCAATAAATGCCCGGTTTTAACCGAAATATCGCCGTTCTGCGTCTCAATATTGCCGGAGCTATTTATCACCTCGGCATTGGCATTGCCTGCCGCATCGCGCTGCATCCACAGACTGTTACCTGCCAGCATATCGCCCTGCTGGTTTTTAATGCTGTTCGCGTAGAGGTAGAGATTATTTGCCGCATAAAGCAGCGCGGTATTAATAATGCTGCCCGGCGCGTTAAGCGTCAGATTGCCGAGCGTACCGGTAAAGCCATCCAGCGTGATATCACTGCGACTGGTAAGAGCAATATTGCCGCCGCCCTGAAGCGTACCGCTGCCGTTCATCGCAATACGGTTGCCGCTTAGCGTACTGTCGCCGCTGCCGCTGGTAAGCTGGCCATTATTGGACAGATTGCCGCCCGCGCCGACCGTCAGCGCCTGGCCCTGCATGGTGCCCTGGTTTTCCAGCGCGCCGTTGCTGTTGACGCTCAGGCGGTTGCCTGCAGCCAGCGTCCCCTTATTGGTAAAGCTATTGATTAGCTTCAGCGAGGCATCGCCCAGAGCGACAACCTGGCCCAGCTGATCGAAGCCGTTGCTGCTTAAGACCATGTTGCCGCCGCTAAACAGCTTGCCTGCCGCCTGTTGATTGATCTGGGTAGCGGTCACGTTCAGCTGATTATTGCCTAATAAGGTGCCGCTGTTGGTCAATTGCTGATAATTAACCGTGAGATTATTGCCCTGCGCGCTGCCCTGATTATTAAATCCATTGCCGGTCAGCGTGCCCTGCTGCTGCGCCAGCAATGTCCCGCTGTTGCTGCCGTTGGTGGCGTTGAGAATTAGCTGTGTTGCCTGTAGCCAGCCGGTGTTGGTCAACTGCGGCGTGGTTAATGTCAGGGTATCGCCGGACAGCAGCTTGCCAGCGTTATTCGTCAGTCCGGTAGTTTTAATGCCGGTGGTTCCGCCGCCCTGAATCAGGCCGTAGTTGTAGAGTTCCGGCGCGGTGAGCGTCAGCCCGTTCTGGCTGATAAGCGTGCCGCTGGCGGCGTTCGTCAGGCGCCCGTTCAGCGTCAGCAGCAGGTTTTTATCGCCCTGTATCCGTCCGCTGTTGTCCAGCGCGCCGCTGGTGATTTCCAGCTCGCCGCCCTGAATACGTCCGGCGTTATTAGTCGATGCGGTTTGCAGATTCAGCTTGCCCGCCGTGAGCAGCGTTTTATCCTGCTGCTGGGTTAACGCGCCATTGAGTTTAACCGTCAGACCGTCAACGCCGCTGATGTTGCCGCCGTTATTCAGCGTATTGCCGTTCAGCGTCAGGTTCTTAGCTATCCATTCTCCCTGATTGGTTAACGCCAGCGCCTGCAGCGCCGCCGTACCGTTCGCGGTAATTTTGCTGCCTGCCGTTGAGTCCAGCTTATCTGTAAGCTGCAGTTGCAGGCCGTCGGCGCTCTGGATTGCGCCGCCGTTAGTCAACCGCTGCGCGTTCAACAGAATTTGCTGCCCCTGCCAGCTGCCGTTGTTAGTGACGACGTCACCATTGATCGTCAGCGCCCCCTGCGTCAGCAGCGAGCCGCCGTTGTTATTGATCAGCTGGCGTGCGGAAGCTGCGGCCATTAGCATGATGCGTCCCGCCGCCTGCGGCAAAGCGCCTAACGTTAGCGCCTGCAACCCAATCAGGCTGCCCTGATTCACCACTTTTGCTGGTGCGATCGCCAGCGTTTTACCCTGCACCGATCCGCTGTTGTCTAACCTGTCGCCAGTTAGCGTCATCGCGCCTGCGCTCAGCAGATCGCCCTGATTGATCAGCGTCTGCGCCTGAATTTGCGCGTCGCCCTGGCTTAACAGGCCGCCGTTATTAACCAGCTGCCCGGCGACACTGGTGGTCAGCTCGCTATTGCCCAGCAGCGATCCCTGATGTCGCCAGTCGTTAGCGGTTACCTGCGCCTGCTCGCCTTGCAGTGTGCCATCGGTGATCAGCTGTTCGCCGGTCAGCGACAGCAGCCCGCCGGATAGCGTGCGGCTGCCTGCGGTGCTGCTCAGGCTGTCGCCCTGCGCATCGAGCAGAGAACTTCCCTGCCATAATCCCCCGTTATTCAGCGTCTGACCGCGTAACATCAGGCTGTCGGCCATAATTTTTCCGCTGTTCAGCAGGCTGCTGGCGGTCAGGCTGCCGTTGCCCTGGCTCAGCATCTTGCCACTGTTATTCAGCTCATCGCGTACGCTGCCGGTTAGCGTCTCACTAGCGTTAATCGTGCCGTGGTTAGCCAGCGAGCCCAGGTTAAAATCGAGCCGTTGGCCCTGCCAGCTACCATCATTACTGATACTGTCGCCATGCAGCGTCAGGTTGCCGCCGCTCAATAAGCGGCCATTGTTCTGGTTATCCAGCTGCTGCGCCGTGATATCCAGACGATTATCACCCTGCACCACGCCATTATTATGTAACGCGTCGGCGGTCAGCTTGACATCCTGCGCGACAAGCGTACCGAGGTTATTCAGCGTCTGCGCATTGAGCGTCGCCTGCTGTCGGGCCAGCAGCTCGCCGCTGTTGCCGAGCGTTTCATCGGCATGCGCAACAACCGCATCCGCCAGTATCCGCCCGCTGTTGCCGAACTGACGCGCAGTAACATCGAGCGCGCCGTTAACCTGCAGCAAACCGTCGTTATCCAGCCGATCCAGCGTTAACGATAACGGGCTGCCGCTCAGCAATTCACCGTCTTTTTGGTTAGTTAGCTGGCTATTATTCAACGCCAGCGTGCTGTTGCTCTGTAACAGACCGCTGTTGGTCAGCAGCGGCGCGGTAAGGTTGACCTGATCACCCGCCAGCTTGCCCTGGTTAAAGATCTGTCCGGCTGATAAGGCGAGCGCTTGCTCGCTTATCAGGCTGCCGACGTTATCGATCCTGTTGTTTACGGTTGCATCCAGCTGTTGAGCGGCGCGAGCGCTGCCACCGTTCTGCCAGTTCTCAGCGTTAATCTGCAGGCTGTCCGCCTGTAGCGCCCCCTGGTTATCCAGCTGCGTAGCGGAAACCGCCAGCGAGCCGCCGCTCAACAGCTGCCCTGCGGCATGGTTGCTGATAGTGTTGCCGTTCAGCGACAAGCTGTCGTTGCCTTGCAACAGCCCGCTATTGATGAGATCGCCCTGTAAACGTAACGCCTGCGCCAGCAGCCAGCCGCTGTTATCTGTGCTGTCAGCCTGTAGCTGAATGCCATGCTGACCCAGAATTTTGCCGCTATTATTAAGCGTTGTGACCTGAAGATCGGCGTCGTTGCTGCTAAGCGTGTTGCCGCTGTTCTGCCAGTCGTGGGCTTTTAGCGACAGTTTGTCGCCCTGCATTAATCCCTGGTTATTAATTGTGTCGTTCTGCAGCGCCAGCGCTCCGCCGCTGAGCAGCGTGCCGTCGTTGTTCAGGCTGTCACCGCTAAGCAACAGTCCGGTGTCGCTTGTAATCAGGCCGCTGTTGTTTAAGGTGGGTAAATTAAGCTCGACGTCGTTGGCAGAGGCGATGCTGCCGCCGCTGAGGTTATCCAGCCGATCGGCGGAAAGCGTCAGGAGGTTGTTGCCCTGGATCAGACCGCTGTTAGTCAATTGCGAAGTACCGAGCGCTAGCTGCGGCGCGCTCAGCGAGCCCCGGTTAAGCAGCTTGCCGCTGGTCATTTTCAGCGTCTCGCTGCTGGCTATCGCGCCGCCGTTTTCCAGCGTATCGGCAAGGGTTAACTGCGTCGCTCCCTGCGAACTCAACGTGCCGGTTTGTGTTAACCGATCAGCCTTAATCTCGCTGCGTTTGCCGCTGAGCATTTCGCCGCTGTTGGTTAGCGTGCTGCCTTCTATCGTCAGGCTGTCACCGACCATTTTGCCGCTGTTGTTCAGCTTGCTGGCATTAACGAGCTGATCGCCCTTTACCACCAGCGCGCCGCTGTTTTCCACCTGCTGCGCCCTAAGATTAAGCGTCTTGCCTGCAGTAAGCTGGCCTGCGTTATCAATGCTGTTACGCGCCGTCAGGGCGATGTTTGTCGCGCTATCTGCCGCACTGTTCTTATCGGTTTTAATCTCCGCGGCGCGCAGTTGAATATCTTTGCCAGCAGTAAGTTTGCCATTGTTGAGTGCGAGCTGGCCGCTGCCGCTCAGGGCGATGGCGCTATCGCTGACCAGAGCGCCCGCATTCAGCGTCACGTCCCGTTGAGCGTTAAGCGTTACCGCGCCACCGGCTTTGTGATCGCCGCTCAGCGCAATGCTGTCGCCTTTCGCCGTCAGCGCGCCGCTGGTCAGGCTGTTTTTCAGCGTCAGCTTGCCGCTGGCATCCAGCACCATATCACCCTGACGCGCGTTCAGATTACCGAGGTTAACGCCTACGCCTTTTTCGCTGGAAATCAGATGGATACGATTGGCGTACATGCCGCCCAGCGCGCCGGTATCCACCGCCACGCCCGGCGCCGCGCCAGCACCGGCTATCGGCGTCACGCTGCCATCCTGCGCAACCCGGTTCGCCCCGGCGATTAGCGTCAGATCTTTGGCGTGAATGGCGGCATTGATTTCAGTGGCGCGCGCGATAACAGAGAGCGCATCGCTCTGGCTGGCGTCCAGCCCCTGCCCTTCGACAATGATGCTGCCTTTACTTACCTCCAGCGCCTGCAGATTGCCCTGCGCATCCAGCGTTGGTTTGCCGGTGGTTAAGGTGGCGTTCGGCGTATTGATAAAACCGCAGCCGTTACAGGTAATTCCGTAAGGGTTAGCGACCATGACGTTGGCCGCCTTGCCCGCGACTTCGGTGTAGCCCTGGAGCTGGGAGCGATTCGCGCCGGTAACTTCGTTGATAATCGCCTTCGCTTCCTGCCCGGCTTTCAGATTAGGGTTGTTCTGGATCAGGCCGCCCAGCTGCGTCTGATTAAGCTGGCCAGTGGCGTTGTTGAGGATCAGTCCCTCTTTGCCAACGTTATATTGCTGATACTGGTTATGCGAGAGGCCAGCCTGGTTCGGCTTGGCGATATTGATCACCGGCACGCCGTTGGCGGCTTTATCCAACTGCGTGCCTTTACCGACCGGCGTAATGTTGGCCGCCAGCGCGGGCAACAGCGGTTGCCAGGCGATTAATGCGCAAATCAGGTAGCTCAGCAGACGCTGAGAAAGCGGAACGGGCTTGTGCTGATTATCCATAATCCTGGCCTCTTAAATAACGAAAGCTATCCGGTAGTAAAGGCTGAAACGATCTGGCGCCAGCCAGCTGGGATAGCTGACCGGAACGCCAAGCGTGAACTGGGTAGATACATAGCGGTTGCGCGCGTTAAGCCCGACGGCGCTGCCCCACAGCGTGCCGGACGCCCAGGGATCCTGCGCATCTTTTTGCAGCCAGCCGCCGTCCAGCGCCAACGTGGCGCTCACCTCGCCGATAACGGGCAGCGTAAACAGACGGTAATTGAGTTCATTGCGCCAGTAGCCGCCGTTGTCGCCGGAAAGATACTGCTCTTTAAAGCCGCGTACCGAGCTTTCGCCGCCGATCGTCAGGCGCTCGCTGCCGTAAAGCCGGTCCGGCGACCACTGCCCGTAAGCGCTGGACAGCCACCAGAGATCCTGAGTGATAGGACGCTGAAAACTGGCGTTCAGGCTCCATTTGCGAAACTCCGCCTTCGGCAGATCGCCACGCTTGCCCGCGTCATGCTCGGCTGCAAACCAGGGCATGCCGCGGCTGAAGGTGGGGTTGAAGGTGGTGACGCCGCCGACAATTTTTTGCGTATGGTTGATACCGAGCTGAAAGCTGGTCAGGCGGCGACTGCTGCTGCTCAGCAGCGTGTCGTTCAGCCAGTTATGGCTGCTACGCTGGCTTAATCCTGCCATCAGGCCGGTTTTAATATCGCCGTTGCGAAAAAATACCCAGGAACCGGTCAGCCGATGCGCCTGGCTATCGCCATGCGACAGCCATTTGAAGCCGTTATTGTTGATGGTGCTGCGGTAGTCGCTCCAACTGTAGCTGTAATCAAGCAGACCATAACCGTAAGGCACGCTGACGCCCGCCTGAAAATTTTGCGCATCGCGCGCGTGAGAAAAAGCGCTGCTGCGGCCGCCGCCGATAAACCATTGGTCCGCCAGTCCTAACAGATTATTGGCTGTCAGGGAGCCGTTAAGTTGCCCCTGGCCAGTGCTTTTCTGCCCGCTGTTATCAAAACTTATTGCGCTGGTAAGCGGAAATTCCGGCGTGGCGGTTAAATTAACAATGGAATAGCCGGGATTATCGCCGGGCAATATTTCAATCTGTACCGGCGTAGCGCGTAACCGGTTAATTTGCTCCATGCCTTGTTCTATATCGCGCAGGTTAAGCAGCTTGCCGATCAGACCAGGAAACGCCATGTTTAGCTGGCGCGAGGGGCCGCCTTCCAGACGAATAGCCTGTAGTTTTCCTTCCAGCACGGTAATATGCAGCTCGCCGTCGGCAAGGTTCTGTTCGGTAATAAAAGCGCGGCTGGTAGGTAATGCTGCCAACTTACTGATTTAGTGTATGATGGTGATTTTAAGGTGCTTGCGTGGCTTCCATTTCCATCAGATGTCCTTCCTGCTCCGCTACTGAAGGCGTGGTGCGTAACGGCAAAAGCACTGCCGGACATCAGCGCTATCTCTGCTCTCATTGCCGTAAAACATGGCAACTACAGTTCACTTACACCGCCTCTCAGCCCGGTACGCACCAGAAAATCATTGATATGGCCATGAATGGCGTCGGATGTCGCGCCAGTGCACGCATTATGGGCGTTGGCCTCAACACGGTTTTACGTCACTTAAAAAACTCAGGCCGCAGTCGGTAACCTCGCGCATACAACCGGGCAGTGATGTGATTGTCTGCGCTGAAATGGACGAACAGTGGGGCTACGTCGGTGCTAAATCACGTCAGCGCTGGCTGTTTTACGCGTATGACAGGATACGGAGGACGGTTGTGGCGCACGTCTTCGGTGAACGCACTCTGGCCACACTGGAGCGTCTTCTGAGCCTGCTGTCGGCCTTTGAGGTCGTGGTATGGATGACGGATGGCTGGCCGCTGTACGAATCACACCTGAAGGAAAAGCTGCACGTTATCAGCAAGCGTTACACTCAGCGCATTGAGCGACATAACCTGAATCTGAGACAACATCTGGCAAGGCTGGGACGGAAGTCACTGTCGTTCTCAAAATCGGTGGAGCTGCATGACAAGGTCATCGGGCATTATCTGAACATAAAACACTATCAGTAAGTTGGAGTCATTACCCGGCTGGTAATGTAGCCCCGGCTGATATACCACTGCGAAACATCGCGAATAAGCTGATTAATTTGCGGCATGCCGAGGCAACGGCTGGAATAAGGTGCGGTCAGCCGCTGCTGCTGTTTTTCATTAAGCAGCGTGGCCTGTTCAATAATGATGTGATGAATGGTGATGCAAGCGCCTTGCGGTTCGGCGGGCGCCGGACTGGCAGGTAAACGCGTATCTATGCTGCGCTGTAGTTCTTCGCGCTGCTGCTGGTTTTGATCCAGACGTTGCTGCTGTTCCAGCTGCACCTGATTGCGATCCGCCGGCGAAAGCGGCGCTGCATGTGCGTTAAACAGCCCCAGCGCGGCAGCCAGCACTATGACTTTCCCTGTATGTGCCATCATCATAGGTCGATTGTTGAATGAGTTTAATCTTATTTTTGATGCAGCGCAGAATACCAGCTAAATAACTAAAGTTTCATGGGAGCAGAAAAAAAACAATTCTTTATTAATTTGAGTTAACGAGAAAAATAGTTCTCCGCTTAACCCAAATAAATTTATTTATTAACAGATCGTCGTCACATATCTGTTTTCACCGTCGTACTGACCGTTGCTAAAAACGCGCACTGCCACTTTCACTTATCAGTTCAAATAATATCTACGTTAAACTATTTCAGTTAAATCTTGTGAGGTTGCTATGCAGAAAATAATAAAAAAGCCTGCATAACGCAGGCTTTCTGTTGAGCTGTAAAGATAGTAGAAAAAATCAGAAGGACATTTTCACGCCTGCATAATAAGCGCGGCCCGGCTCGTTATAAGTCGATGCACCTTCATTTTCACGATAAACGCGTTTGTCCAGCAGGTTGCTAATACCGGCGTTCAGATGCAGGTTTTTTGTCAGCTCGTAATTAACGTTAAAGCCGACCACGGAATAAGCGCCAATCTCTTTATCTGACAGGCCACCTTTTTCTTCTTTGTTAATTTCCGCATAGGTGCGCGGTTTCTGGCGGCCATACAGCGTCCAGTTAACATTAGCAGAGAGCTTATCGGTGACTTGATAATCAAGCATATTATTAATGGTATACTTCGGAATGATCGACAGCGGGTTACCGGTCTCTTTATCTTCTGAGGTGATCATATAAGTTACATTAGTTCGCCAGCTCAGCGTATCCTTCACTAACGGAACGACCAGGTTACCTTCCAGCCCTTCAACTACCGCTTTACCGCCGTTTTCCCAGCGCAAAATGTGATAACCGTTACTGGCTACGCCAATCAAATCGGTGCCGGAAACAATCTTATTTTTATAATCGTTGCGGAACCAGGTGATACCGGCATCGTAACCCGCGTTTGTAAATTCAATGCCCACCTCTTTGTTGACACTTACTTCCGGGTCGAGATCGTCATTGCCCATCAAGTAACACTGACTTTCAATACCCAGCGGGCAACCATTACCACGGGTAGAGAGCAAATAGCCTTCGCTTGACTGATAGAGGTTTGGCGCTTTGAACACGCGCGCAATACCTGCTTTCAGCTTGAAGTAATCACCCAGCTCCTGTGACAGGTTCAGGCTCGGGCTCCAGTTGTTACCGAACTTACTGTGGTGATCCAGACGCAGGCCCGGAATCAGCGTAGTGCCCGGCAGCGGCTCGATATTATCTTCGAAATAAACCGCGCTTAAATCGGCGCTGTTTTCACTGCTGCGCTTCGTCGGATCGCCAGAGATGCCACCAATATCGACGTCGCCCGCGTCCATCATCGACATTGATGCCGGATCGTCCAGCTCTTCGCGGTTCCACTCGGCGCCCAGCGTAATATTCTGTTCCACCAGCAGATCGAGCGGCACATTAATCTCACCGTTGGCGCGGTAATTTTTCAGACGGCTGGTCGCGTACTCATCGCTGTTGATCATCCCTTCAACTTTACCGCCGGCGCCCTCTTTCAGACGGGTGTTGTTGGTTTTCTCATAGGAAAAGCCCAGCCGCGACTGACCCCAGTCCCAAATGCCGTTATGCGTAATGCCGTAAGTCTGGCGATACATACGGTTGGTTTCGTGACCGTAGAGATCCTGAATGCGGTTGCCAGGGCTGAGGTTGCTGTTGCTGTACTGGGTATCGCCCGCGTAAATATTGCCCTGGCGGCTGTAACCGTAGCTGAAATCGATAATCTGCTCCGGCGTCAGTTTCCAGGAAATCAGCGTATTAATATCTTTATTGCGCACGCCTTCATGACCGGCGGCATAAGAGCCATTCTGGGCGTTGTTAATATCCCAGGCATCCGCATCGGTTTTGTTAATATTACCGTAGAGACGCATCGTCAGCGCGTCGCCTGCCAGCGGGCCGCTGAGGCTGAAGTTGGCGCGTTTGGTCGCCCCTTCTTTGTCATCTTCCGGCTGGTTGGTAAACAGCGACAGGCTGCCATGCCAGTCGTTGGTTGGACGCTTGGTGGTGATATTAATCACACCGCCCGCCGCGCCGGAGCCATAACGCGCCGCTGCCGGGCCGCGCAGCACTTCAATACGCTCAACCATTTCCGGCGGCACCCAGTTGGTATCGCCGCGCGTATCGCGCTCGCCGCGCCAGCTGTAGCGTACTGAGTTGCGTGAGGTGGTCGGCACGCCGTCAATCAAAATCAACGTATTTTCCGGTCCCATCCCGCGAATATCGATCTGCCGGTTGTTGCCGCGGCTGCCGTTTGCGGTGTTGCCGGTCAGGTTGACGCCTGGCATTTTGCGAATAATGTCGGAAAGGTCGTTTACCGGCGGGCTTTTCTCAATGTCTTCAGCGGTGATAATCGATACGCCCGGCTGCTGTTTGAGTTCTTCTTCTGCCGTGGCGCGTACCGTCATTACGCCATCTTCAGCCGGGATTTCATCGGCCGCCTGACTGGTACCGTTGAAGCAGAGCAACAGCAACAGCGCGCATGGACGCAACTGGAAAGACTTTGTATGAATCATGCTACTAATCCCTGATAAATGTATATGATTGTTTCCGGGGCAACATGATAACGATTATTATTTCCATTACACTGCCTGACGTCCAATCTTCACAAAATCTCCATAATTAACGCCATATAAAAGCGGCACTATTGTGCCTGCTTTACTAAAAACTTTAAAAAACAATATATTATTTATTAACCATAGTTAGCAGCAATGGAAACTATTGCCTGATCCTGCCAATTTTTATCGCAGCCCGAATAAAACAGAGCGCTGTTCAAGCCGTTAAGACGGGGGTATGATTCGCCGGCCGCATCAAGAATGCGAATCATATTCATTAACAGTAGCAGTCCGCCTGTTAACATTTTCAGGAGAGAAAATGCGTCTATCTTCCATTTTTACTACCACGATTCTGGCCGCATCCTTAGCCCTCGCCGGATGTGATGATTCCACGGCGCAAACGGCCTCAGCGAATACCATCAAAGTTGAACATGCGCAGGGAACCACCTCGGTTACGCCGTCGCCGCAGAAAGTGATTGTGCTGAATCCCTCGACGCTGGATAACATGGATGCGTTACAGATTCCCGTCGCCGGCGTGCCGAAAAACAGCGCGCATCTGCCCGCATTTTTGTCAAAATATCAGGGTGAGTCTTACCTGAATGCCGGTACGCTGTTCGAACCTGATTACGAAACCATCAGCAACGCCAAACCTGACCTGATTATTGCCGGTGGCCGCGCGCATGACGCCTACGATAAGCTCAGCGCCATCGCGCCGACCATTGCGCTGGATGTCGATCCTCACCACTTTACCCAGAGCCTGACGCAGCGCGTGGAACAGCTGGGCGAGATCTTTGGCAAGCAGAAAGAAGCCAAAACGCTAACCGACGCCTTTAGCGCCAAAATCGCCGCCCTGCGCGCGCAGTCTGAACATGCGGGCAGCGCGATGGTCATTATGATCAGCGGCGGAAAAATGTCTGCCTATGCGCCCGGCTCCCGCTTCGGCTTTATTTTTGACGAACTGGGCTTTAAGCCTGCCGCCGCTTTTACCCAGGCGGGTAAACACGGCAACGTCGTCACCTCTGAATTTATTATGAATACCGATCCCGACTGGCTGTTCGTGCTGGATCGCGACAGCGCTATCGGCCGCGCCGAAGGCGAGTCTGCACAGCAGGTGCTGGATAACGCGCTGATTCATAAAACCAAAGCCTGGCAGAACAAACACATCGTCTACCTTGACTCTGCTTCGCTTTATATCGCTGGCGGCATTCAGAGCTACACACGTTTAATGGATAGCGTAAGCGCCGCACTGAACAACGCCAAAAGCGAGTAATCATTAACGTAATGAAGAGTTTCAGCTTTGTCGCAGGCCTGGTGATTTTGCTGGGCCTGATGACCTGGAGTCTGTTTGTTGGCGTCAGCCACGTGACGCTGTCCCGGCTGTGGAGCGATGCGGAAATCCGCGATGTCTTTTTTCTCAGTCGGGTGCCGCGCACGCTCGCGCTGTTGCTGGCGGGCAGCGCGGTGAGCGTGGCCGGGCTGATTATGCAAATGCTGACCCAGAACCGTTTCGTTGAGCCTTCCATTGCCGGCACCACGCAGTCGGCCAGCCTGGGTTTGCTGCTGGTGATGATCGTCAATCCCGCCGCGCCGGTAATGGTAAAAATGGTGGTCGCCACGCTGTTTGCGCTGGCGGGCACCGGTCTGTTTCTGCTGGTGCTGCAGCGGATGCGCATTAAAACGCCGCTGATGGTGCCGCTTACCGGCATTATGCTCGGCGCGATTTTCAGCGCGGTTACCACTTTCCTGGCGATGGAATTCGATCTGCTTCAGTCGCTGGGAAGCTGGGAAGCGGGCGACTTTTCCGGCGTGCTGCAGGGTCGCTACGAGCTGCTGTGGCTGACCGGCCTGTTGACGGTGCTGGCCTGCATCATTGCCGACCGCTTTACCGTGGCTGGCATGGGCCGCGAGTTTGCGGTGAATGTCGGGCTGAACTATCGCCGCGTGGTGTTTCTCGGCATGGGTATTATCGCGCTGATCAGCGGCGTGGTGATCGTGGTGGTCGGCGTGCTGCCTTTTCTCGGCCTGATCGTGCCTAATCTGGTTAGCCTCGCCATCGGCGATAATTTGCGCCGTACCATTCCGTGGGTCGCGCTGTGCGGCGGCGGACTGGTAGTGCTGTGCGACATTATTGGCCGCCTGATCAGCTTCCCGTGGGAAATTCCGGTCAGCGTGATCCTCGGCTGCCTGGGCGCGGCGATCTTTTTGCTGCTGATTTTAAGGAGTCGCCGCTATGCAGGCTGAAAGTTCCGTGCGTCGTCCGGCGCGGCGCTTATCTTTCGATACGCCCGGTAAACGGCTGGCGGGCTTAAGCGTGCTGGCGCTGGCCTCCATCGTGCTGTTTATGACCATCAACCTGCGCGGCAACATCAGCTATATTCTGGTGCATCGCGGGCTGATCCTCGCCACCATGCTGCTGGTCGCCTTCTCCTCCGGCGTCGCCACGCTGCTGTTTCAGACCGTGACCAATAACCGCATTCTTACGCCATCGGTAATGGGGCTGGAAGCGCTGTTTATTCTGATTCAGACGCTGCTGATCTTTTTTATCGACGCTAATGGCCTGCGTATGCTTGGCACCGTCGGGCAGTTTATCTGCGAGGCGCTACTGCTGGTGCTGTTCTCCACCTTTCTTTACCGCTGGCTGCTGGGGCGGATCGGCGTCAATCTGCATATGGTGCTGCTGGTCGGCCTGGTATGCGGCACGCTGTTCCGCAGTATCTCCAGTCTGCTGCAGCGCCTGCTGGAGCCGGGCGAGTTCGCTATTCTACAAAGCCGTATTTTCGCCACTTTTACCCGCGCCGCGCCGGAGATCATCGCTCTTTCCGGCCTGGTCGTGCTGGCGGTTGCGCTGATAATCTGGCGTATGCGCCATAGCCTGGATGTGATTGCGCTGGGACGCGATATGTCTATTGGCCTCGGTGTGCCCTGGCGCCGTCGCGTGACGCTGGTTTTACTGCTGGTCTCGCTGCTGGTGGCGCTCTCTACTGCGCTGGTCGGCCCACTGACCTTCTTCGGCCTGCTGGTGGCGAACCTGACCTATCAGCTGATGGGTTCGCATCGTCATCACTATCTGCTACCCGGCGTGGTACTGACCGGCATCATTACGCTGGTCGGCGGCCAGGTGATTCTGGAGCGCGGGCTGAATATGGCCGGTTCGCTTTCCGTGGTAATTGAGTTTGTCGGCGGTGCGCTGTTCCTCTGGTTTTTGATTAAAAAGGCTGCGGTGTGATTGAAGTAAAAGAGATTAATAAGAGCTACCAGAATACGCAGGTGCTGAAGCGCATTAGCGAAACCATTCCGGCAGGCGGCATCACCTCAATTATCGGTGCCAACGGCGCGGGCAAATCGACGCTGCTGTCGGTGATTAGCCGGTTGCTGACGGCGGACAGTGGCAGCGTGTGGGTAAACGGGCTGGAAGTGGCAAAAACGCCCGATGAGCAGATGGCGAAAGTGCTGTCGGTGCTGCGCCAGGAAAACCATTTTACCAGCCGCCTGACGGTGGAAGATTTGGTCGGCTTTGGTCGCTATCCCTGGTCTAAAGGGCGTTTAACTGAGGATGATCGCCAGCATATTGTCACCGCAATGGAATTTCTCGATCTGCTGCCGCTGAAGAATCGTTATCTGGACCAGCTCTCCGGCGGCCAGCGTCAGCGCGCCTGCGTAGCGATGGTGCTGTGTCAGAACACCGATTATGTGCTGTTGGATGAACCGCTCAATAATCTGGACATGAAGCACAGCGTGGCGATGATGAAACAGCTGCGGCGGGCGGCGGACGAACTACATAAAACCATTATTCTGGTGATCCACGACATCAATTTCGCCTCGGCTTATTCCGACCATATTATCGCCATGAAACAGGGCGAAGTCCTTTATCGCGGCACGCCGCAGGAAATCATGCGCCCCGAAATTATCGAAGCGATCTTTGATACTAAAGTGCATATCGAAACCCTGCAGGGCCAGCATATCGCCATCTATTATCGTTAAACCTGCCGCTCAGTTCGCCTGCCTGTGGCGGGCGAACTGCCTCGCTTACGCTTTCTATACGAAAATTTACCTAAAAAAATAAAGTGTGATGAACATCAAAAGGTGTTAGGTTTCGCCACCGTAATATAAAACTTTATATGGCGATGAGCATAAAATGAACAAACCCGCTTTTGCCGCACTTTTGCTGGCGCTGCCAGGCCTCCCTTCTCTCGCTTTAGCCGCTACCGATGCGGCGGAAAAGCCCACCGCAGAAAAACAGATGGTGGTCAACGCTACTACCGCAGCTGATACTAACCAGGCGGGCGCAGGCTTTGTGACCTCTGAGCTGGATGTCGGACCGCTGGGCAATAAAAGCTGGGTGGATACGCCTTACTCCAGCAACACCGTAACGCAGGCGATGATTCAGAATCAGCAGGCGAAAAGCGTCAGCGAGCTGCTGAAATATGCGCCCGATACGCAGATGCAGGCGCGCGGCGGCATGGATGTCGGTCGTCCGCAGAGCCGCGGTATGCAGGGCAGCGTGGTGGCGAACAGCCGCCTCGACGGGCTGAACATTGTCTCCACCACCGCCTTTCCGGTAGAGATGCTGGAGCGGCTGGACGTGCTTAACAGCCTGACCGGCGCGCTTTACGGCCCCGCCAGTCCCGCCGGACAGTTTAATTTTGTCGCCAAACGCCCGACCGCGCAGCCGCTGCACCGCGTTACGCTCGGCTATCAAAGCCGCAACGCGTACAGCGGTCATCTTGATTTGGGCGGGCCGCTCGATAAGGACAACCGCTTCGGCTATCGCCTTAATTTGCTGGATGAAGAGGGCGAAGGCAGCGTTGACGACAGCACGCTGCGGCGCAAACTGGTTTCGCTGGCCCTCGACTGGGATATCCAGCCTGGCACCCAGCTTCAGCTGAACGCCAGCCACTATGAATTTTTGCAGAAAGGCTACGCGGGCGGCTTCAGCTATGGCCCTGGCATCAAACTGCCTGCCGCGCCCAATGCCAAAAATAAAAATTTCGCGCTACCGACGGCGGGCAACGATCTCACGACCGATACGCTCAGCACCCGCCTGATTCACTATTTTAATCAGGACTGGTCGCTGACCGCGGGCGTCGGCTGGCAGCAGGCGGATCGCGCCATGCGTTCGCTCTCCAATAAGCTGGTGGACAATGACGGCACGCTTAATCGTTCGATTAGCGATGCCAGCGCCGCCGGTCGTTTCCGCGTGCTGAGCAACAGCCTGGCACTGAACGGCCATCTCGATACCGGCAGCATCGGCCACGATTTGGCGCTTGCCACCAGCGGCTACGTCTGGTCAATCTACGGTGCTAAAGGCAGCAATACGCCTTATCAACTCGGCACCACCTCGATTTATCATCCTTCCGCGCTGGCAGAGCCGGGCAACGGCACCATCAATAAACATGGCGCGCGCTATAAATCGAGCGTGAACACCCAGCAAAGCATTACCCTCGGCGATACGGTGACCTTTAATCCGCAGTGGTCGGCGATGTTTTATCTGAGCCAGAGCTGGCTGGAAACGCAGAGCTTCGATAAGCAGCATCACAAAACCAGTCAGGTCAATGAAAACGGCCTCAGCCCGAACGTGGCGCTGATGTATCACATTACGCCGACGCTGATGACCTGGATCAGCTACGCCGACTCGCTGGAACAGGGCGGCACTGCGCCCACCGAGGATTATGTGAAAAATGCCGGTCAGACGCTCGATCCTTACCGCAGCAAACAGTATGAACTGGGCCTGAAAGCGGATTTAGGCGCGATGAATCTTGGCGCGGCGCTGTTCCGTCTGAAACGCCCGTTCGCCTGGCTCGATCCCCGTGACAATGTCTATAAAGAAGAAGGCGATCAGGTTAACAACGGCCTGGAGCTGACGGCTACCGGCAACCTCTGGCAGGGGCTGAATATCTACGGCGGCGTCACCTTCCTCGATCCGCAGCTGAAAAATACGCAGTATCAGAGTACACGCGACAAGCGCGTGGTCGGCGTGCCGAAAACGCAGGCGAATCTGCTGATGGAATATAACCTGCCGTCGATGCCGCAGCTGGTTTACAGCGCCAACGTGCATTACACCGGCCGCCGCGCCGCCAATGACACTAATACCAGCTGGGCCGACAGCTATACCACGCTGGATTTAGGCGCGCGCTACAGTACCAAAATCGATCGGCTGCCGACTACCTTCCGCATCGCCGTCAATAACGTCACCAATGAACATTACTGGGCGTCGATTTTCGCTACCGATACCGATGGTAACGAAGGCGCATCCAGCGCGTTTCCAGGCGCGGGACGCGAAGTCCGCGCTTCCGTCACCTTTGACTTCTGACCGGAGCGGCGCGCGATGGCCGCGCGCCGGAATCTTATGAAACTCAAACGATCTTCTGCCCTGCTGGCCTGGCTACTGCTGCCAGCGCTGGCTTTCGCCGCGCCTGCGCATCGCGATATTCGCGTCGCCACGCCGTGGCCGGCGCAAAATACCATTATCGCCATGCTCGGCTACGGCCAGAATATTGTCGGCACCTCGGCAATCGCTAAACGCATTCCGCTGTTCCGCCAGGTTTATCCGGCCATTGATAAGGTGCCGGTGATTAGCGTGACCAGCGGCCATGAAATCAACCCTGAACAGGTCATCGCGTTGCGCACCCAGCTGCTGTTTCTGCCGCAAACCATGACGGTGCCGGAGCCGGAAGTGTTGCAGCAGGCGGGCGTCAAAACGCTGGCGCTGCAGGCAAATGCCATGCAGGCCCTGCGCGATCGCGTCACGCTGACCGGCAAAGCGCTCGGGCCCGATGCAGAACAGGTTGCCGATCGCTATCAGCGCTATTTTCAGCATAACGTGGAACTCGTGCAGGCGCGGCTAAAGGATCTGCCCGTTGAGCAGCGGCTGCGGGTTTATCACAGTATGGGCAACGCCCTGACGACTACCGGCCGCCCTTCGCTGAATCAGGACTGGATGGATCTGGCGGGCGCCCGCAACGTGGCGGCGGACTGGTTTCGCGGTCATAAAAACAGCGCGGGCGAAGTGCCGCTGGAGAAAGTGGCGCAGGCTAATCCCGATGTGATTGTGGCGATGAATAAGCGTGATGCCGATCTGATACTTCATTCCGCGCAGTGGCAGGGCATCGCCGCCGTGCAGCATCACCGGGTTTATGTGAATCCAAAAGGAATGTTCTGGTGGTGCCGCGAGACCAGTGAGGAAGCGCTGCAATTTCTGTGGCTGGCGAAAACGCTCTATCCGCAGCGCTTTCAGGATATTGATATGACGCAGGAGACGCGGCGTTTTTACCACGACTTTTTCGGCATTACCTTAAGCGATAAGCAGGTACGGGATATTTTGTCGCCAGAGTAAATCAGATAAGCGCGAACGGCAGAGCGAATATTCATTGATGATAGGGAATTGCCCCGCAAATTACGTTCTTCACAGCACCAAAATAAGCGGTTCGTAAACGCGGCAGGGCTTAGGCGACATCGTATTCAATGCTCTTATTGCGTCTACGTTGATCGCCTTTTGCGGCAGGCGCTGTTAACGCCTGCCGTCATCTTTCAGGCGCCAGAATTATGCGCCTTTATGGGTATTTACCACCTGACCGATGCCCTGACCCTGCAGCTCTTCCTGCGGATCGGCAAAGAAATCGATGTTGAAATAAGTATCGTCCGTCAGCACCTCCACATGGTGCCAGTACTGCGGCGGGCTGATGCCAAAATGTCCGGCCTCAATCACCACTTCGATTTCCGGCGTTTCATCATGCTCGTTGGCGAAACCGTAATATTTCACTGCGCCCTGCATCACGGAAAGGCGACCGTAAACGCCTTTTTTGGTGTTGTGATGGGTCAGCAGCGCGCGCGGCACGCTCTCTTTATCCCAGAACGGCGTGGAGCGGGTATGAACGAAGTGTTTAGGAATTTGATGAGCCATGGTGATGTCCTCTCAGGATTTTATTTACGCTGAATATTGCAACCTCTGTGCCATCTTTTTTAATTACCTAAATTCAATAGGTTAAGCTTTTCAGCGCCGCGTTTAATTGTTAAAAAGACGCGGTTAAAAATAGTCTTTTTGACAATGCATTGTGGCAGTGACACGATGCGCCGACAGAGTAAAGCTTATACCGTTCCCGGCGCGTCCTCTGCGCCTTTTACTGTCGGCCTGCTGAACTTCTGGTAAACTGGCCGCCGCAAACCCGCCTGATTAGAGATTTTCCCGTGACTGCTTTTTCCACCCTGACGCAACTGCCCGCCAGCCAGCTCGATAACCTGCGCGAAATGGGCTTCGACGCCATGACGCCCATCCAGGCCGCCGCCCTGCCCGCTATTCTTGAGGGACGCGACGTGCGCGCCCAGGCAAAAACCGGTAGCGGCAAAACCGCTGCGTTTGGGTTAGGCATCCTGCAACATATTGATACCGCACAATATCAGACACAGTCGCTGGTGCTGTGTCCCACGCGTGAACTGGCCGAGCAGGTCAGCAACGAGCTGCGTCGCCTGGCGCGCTTTACCCGCAATATTAAAATTTTGACGCTGTGCGGCGGCCAGCCGATTGCCGCTCAGCGCGATTCGCTGGTGCATGCGCCGCACATTGTGGTCGGTACGCCGGGCCGTATTCTCGATCACCTGAAGCGCGAAACGCTGGATCTTTCGCAGCTGCGTTCGCTGGTGCTGGATGAGGCCGATCGGATGCTGGAAATGGGCTTCCTGGAAGATATGGAAGTGATTGTCAGCAAGACGCCGCCGCAGCGTCAGACGCTGCTGTTCTCCGCCACCTGGCCGCACGGCATTATCGCTATCAGCAAGCGTTTTCAGCGTGACGCGCTCTCTATCGCCACCGAAGATGTCACTGAACTGCCAACCATCGAGCAATATTTTTATGAGGCGAGCAGCCGCGAGAAGTTACCGCTGCTGATTGCCCTGCTCAGCCAGCAGCAGCCCGCCTCCTGCGTGGTTTTCTGTAATACCAAACGCGAATGCGATGACATCGCCGCCGCGCTGGAAAACAGCAATATCAGCGCGCTGGCGCTGCATGGCGATCTGGAACAGCGCGACCGCGATCGGGTGTTGATTCGCTTTGCCAACGGTAGCTGCCGCGTGCTGGTGGCGACCGATGTTGCCGCGCGTGGGCTGGATATTAAGGCGCTGGCGATGGTGGTGAACTATCAGCTCTCTTTCGATCCGGAAGTGCATGTGCATCGCATTGGCCGTACCGCGCGCGCCGGTGAAGAAGGCACGGCGGTCAGCTTTGTCGCGCCGGATGAGATGGTACGCGCCCACGCGCTGGAAGATTATCTGCAACAGCCGCTGAACTGGGTGGCAACAACGGCACTGAAAAATCAGCCGCAGCAGGCGCTACCCGCCGCGATGATGACGCTCTGTATTGATGGTGGCCGTAAGGCGAAAATCCGTCCGGGCGATATTCTCGGCGCGCTGACCGGCGAAGCGGGCTTCAGTGCCGAGCTGATCGGCAAAATCGATCTGACGCCGACGCACGCCTATGTCGCCATCGCCGCCGACCAGGCGAAAGCAGCGCTGATTAAGCTCAAACAGGGCAAAATCAAAGGCAAAACCTGCCGCGCTATTCTGCTGAAATAGGTTTTCCGCTTACGGGCCGCCTGCCAGCAGGCGCGCCCGCTTTTCACGCTACGTCGGTACGATCGCCACCCTCGCCAGATACCAGCCATCGCACTGGCCGCCCCACTGATAATGCTCTGCGTTCTCTTTAGCAATCATGGTCATTTCCTGAAGTTATCCTTTTGCATCCCGATAGCAAAGCGGCGGCGATACGATTAAGCTGGCTTATCGATCACCCTCAATAAGGAAGCAGAATGGGCATTGCTGAACGAAAAAATTATCCGCAGCTGGGCGAGGTAAAAGGCCCGTATGTTCATGCGGTGCGGCATGGCGAAACGCTCTATATCTCCGGTTTAACCGCTTTCGGCAGCGCGGCGCAGCAGGCCGGGATTGCCGACCAGGCGGAGGAAATTTTCCGTCAGCTTCATCTGATTGCCGATGCTGAAGGCACCTCGCTGCATGCGCTGCTGAAAGTGACCATTTTTGTCACTGCGCTGGATGGGATCGATCGGCTGCGGGAAGTGCTGTATCGCAATTTTGGCGATCATCTGCCTGCCAGTTCGCTGGTGCAGGTGAGCCAGCTGTTCTCGCCCGATCTTAACGTAGAAATAGAAGCAATTCTGGCGCTGAATCACTAAAAGGTTCAGAACAGACCGGGCTGCTGACCCGTACAGGATCATGGCCCGGCACAGCGTTAGTTCACATCTGTTTCAGGCAGCGCGGTCTGTAACCGCTTAAACAACGCTTCGTCTGCCGCGCTCCACATCTCGCCCTTTCCTTTTAGCAGCTCGCGTAACAACGTTGACCATTGGCCAATGCGAACCAGCTCCTCAGAGGAAAAAACGGACGACGTCTTATCTGCTACAACAGCCATAAACACCCTCATAAATCAATTTCAGAAGCCCGCCAAAGCAGAATGCTGGCGGTAAGCTATGTTAATTCAGCAGAATAAAAGTTTCGCGGCAAACCCAGTAAGGCAGAGCCTTTTCCAGATTTTCTTCAGCATCGCTGACGGCGACAATATACAGCGGCAAAGGCTTTCTTACGTCAGCCTGCTCTGAAAAAAGCCCTTTGTTACAAAGGAGTGGCGCCCGCGGCGCGGTTAACGTCTACGCTTTACAGAGGAGAAACCAGACCAGAAAGGGAGCCGTGTGAGCTATGGTTGTGAACAGTATCGTTTATCGCAATGGAGAGCGGGGAGAAGTCATTGACGCGGAGAAGATCGGTGAGGTGATGGATGAGCCGGATACCTTTATCTGGCTGGGTCTTTATCAACCCGATCCGCCGTTTATGAAAAAAATGCAGGAGCAGTTCGGCCTGCATGAGCTGGCGATAGAAGATGCCCTGACCGCCCACCAGCGTCCCAAAATTGAACAGTATGGCGATTCGCTGTTTATTGTGCTGAAAACGGCCCATCTGACCGAGGACGATCGCCTTGAGTTTGGCGAAACGCATTTCTTCGTTAATGAAAAATTTTTGATTACCGTCCGCCACGGCGCGTCGGACACCTATGCGCCGCTGCGACAGCGGGCGGAAGAGCGGTCGGAAATGCTCAGTAAAGGCGTCGGCTTTCCCCTTTACTGCCTCTTCGATTTTATCGTGGATAACTACAGCAATATTACCGCCGCGCTCGGCGAGCGGATTAATGAGCTGGAGCGTGCGATGTTCCGCACCGAGTTTGATCGCCAGGCGGTGCAGAAGGTCTATACCCTGCGTCGGCAGTTGCTGTCGCTGCGCAATGCGGCGATGCCGGTGGACGAAATCTGTAATCAGCTGATCCGCCTGCATGAAAACATTATTCCCAAGCCGCTACGTGCCTATATTCGCGACGTGCAGGATCATGCGCATCACGTCGTGACCGACGCGGACGATATGCGTGAAATTCTCACCAACGCCATGCACGTCAACCTGGCGCTGGTCACCGTTCAGCAAAACGAAGTCGTGAAAAAGTTGGCGGGCTGGGGGGCGATTCTGGTGATCCCGACGGTGATTTTTAGCATGTACGGCATGAACTTTGAAAGTATGCCGGAAATCCATTCCCCTTACGGCTATCCCATCTCCATCGGCGGCACGCTGCTGATCTGCGCGGCGCTCTACTGGCGACTGAAACGCGCCGGCTGGGTGTAATCGACTAATGCGTGCGGCTGGCTCCCAATCGGTACGGCGAGCGAAAGCGCTCGGTTCTCCTGTCAGAATTGAAAGCGCACGCTGAATGGCCTGAAAAAAAGAGGATGGCCCCGGCCATCCTCTTGTCGCTTAGTCGCCCTGGCCCGCCGGCATCTGCTCCGGCAGCTTCAGCAGCTCACGTTCTTCCTTCACGTTTTCTACCGGCACCGCCGACGCCGCGTTGCCCCAGCTATTGCGGATATAGGTCGAGACCGCCGCCACCTGCTCATCCGACAGCTTCCAGGCGAAAGAAGGCATCGCGCCGCTGGTCGGGTTGGCATGCGTTACGGCGCCGCGTCCGCCCTGCAGCACGGTGGTAATAATGGACGAGGCGTCCTCCGCCATCAGGCCAGGGTTATCCGCCAGGCTGGCGGCAATGCCCGGAATGCCTTTGCCGTCGCTGTTATGGCAGGCGTCGCAGTTAGCGGAATAAACGTTAGCGCCCATCTTCATCTGCGCATTCTCCGCCGTCAGCGGCTGCGGCGCTTTTGTCGGCGAAGCGGGCTGGGCCTTCAGATACACCGCAATCGCGCGCAGATCCTCATCCGACAGATACTGCGTCGAGTTGGTCACCGCTTCGGCCATCGGGCCGGAGGCCACGGCAACATGGTTGCTGCCGACCTTCAGGTAATCGACAATCTGCGCTTCGCTCCAGCGACCGATGCCGGTGTAGCTATTGCTGGTGATATCCGGCGCGTGCCATTCGCCCAGGTTGCTGCCCTGCAAATAAGCGTCCCGATCGCCGCCAAGGATATTTTTCGGCGTATGGCAGGCGCCGCAGTGTTCCAGCCCTTCCACCAGATAAGCGCCCCGGTTCCATTCGGCTGACTTGCTCATATCAGGCCTGAACGGGCTGTTGCTGAAGAACAGCAGGTTCCAGCCCATCATCGCCAGACGAATGTTATAGGGAAAGCCGAGATCGGTTTCCGGCACCTTGTTATGTACCGGCTGCACTGAACGCATATAGAGCCACAGGTCGTGCATATCCTTATCGCTGACCTTCACGTAGGCGTTATAAGGCATGGCCGGATAGAGGTTTTCACCCTCTTTGCCCTTGCCGTGACGCACCGCGCGATAAAAGTCGCGTTCGGTCCAGTTGCCGATGCCGGTTTCCGCATCCGGCGTAATGTTGCTGGCAAAGATGCCGCCAAACGGCGTGCTGATGGAATAGCCGCCGGAGAACGCCGTTTTGCTGCCCGGCGCGGTATGACAGGCCACGCAGTCGCCCGCGATAGCGATATAGCGGCCACGCGCTACCGCGTCCGCATCCTCTGGCGCCGGCGGCTGCTTCATCAGGATCTGATTATCCGCCACGTCATCCGCCGAAGCGTCGCCGTTTTGCCACAACAGTCCCACGGCGACGGCCGCCGCCAGCACCGCAATCCCGCCGATAATGTTAAGCTTCTTCATATCACACCTCTACCAGCGGGCCGGGGTTTTTGAGATATTTTTCAATGATCGCTTTTGCCGTCCACAGGCTCAGCGCGCCAATGGTGCCGGTCGGGTTGTAGCCCGCATTGTTTGGGAAAGAGGAGGCGCCCAGCACAAACAGGTTGTGCATATCCCAGCTCTGTTGATAACGGTTCAGCACGCTGGTTTTTGGATCGGTGCCCATCACCGCGCCGCCGTTGGTGTGATCGCTGGCGAAGTTATACGGTGAATAGTGGCCGGAAGCGGAATTGGTGCCATAAACCAGTTTCGCGCCCATCGCCTTGCCGATTTCCACGCTTTTCTCTTGGATAAACTTCGCCGAGCGGCGATCGTTTTCGTTGTAGTCGTAGGTCAGGCGCAATAGCGGCAGGCCGTAATCGTCGGTGTATTCCGGGTCGAGATCGAGGTAGTGATCCTGATGCGCAAAGCTGGTGCCCTGACCGAAAATGAAAGTCGCGTTCTGGAAAGCATGGGTATAGGCTTTTTTCCACTCTTTGCCCCAGCGCGGCGTGCCCGGCGGCAGCGTATCGGCGTTGCCGATCGGACGCGCACCGCGTGCCACCACCAGAATCCCGGCGCCACCGATAAAGCCCAGGCCGGTATGGTCAAAGTTGTCGCCATTGAAATCATCAATCTGCTGCGACAGCGCGCCCGCGCCGATGTACTGGTTCAGATATTCGTTTTCGAAAAACAGGCTGGCGCCGGAGACGGTCTGGAAGTTATAGGCACGTCCGACAACGCCGGTTTTGGTCACCGGATCGTAGGGTTTGCCGATTTTTGACAGCAGCAGCAGACGCACGTTCTGCATCTGGAAAGCGGAAAGGATGACGATGTCCGCCGGCTGCTCCCACTCTTGCTTGTTGCGATCGATATAGGTCACGCCGGTCACGGTTTTGCCGTCATCCGCTTTGTTGACCCGCACCACCGCCGACTCGGTGAGAACAGTAAAGTTTTCACGCTGCATCAGCGCCGGGATCACACAGGCGTTCGGGCTGGATTTGGAGAAGTTGCCGCAACCGTAATAGAGGCAGTAGCCACAGTAGGTACATGGCCCCATGCGCACGCCGAGCGGATTAACGTAAGCGCGCGAAGCGTGACCGGCAGGCACCATAAACGGATGATAGCCAAGGCTTTTTGTCGCATCGTGGAAAATATCGGTCAGACGCAGGCTTTCCAGCGGCGGCAGCGGATATTCGCTGCTGCGATTGCCTTCAAAGGGGTTGCCGCCCGGCTGAATCTCGCCGTTAAGTTTGCCCGCTTTGCCCGATACGCCCGCGATTTTCTCAAAGCGATCGTAGAACGGCTCCAGCTCATCGTAGATGACGCCCCAGTCCTGCAGGATCAGGCCATCGGCGATCTGCTGTTTGCCGTAACGCTCGATAGTTTGCGTATAAGGCTGGAAATCAAACGGCGTGAAGCGCCAGGCCATGCCCGCCCAGTGCGTACCGGAGCCGCCGACGTTATAACCCAT
This sequence comes from Mixta sp. Marseille-Q2659, assembly GCF_940807255.1. Taxonomy (GTDB): domain Bacteria; phylum Pseudomonadota; class Gammaproteobacteria; order Enterobacterales; family Enterobacteriaceae; genus Mixta. The sequence continues at coordinate 95,960 of NZ_CALNWY010000002.1, forward strand.
CTCATTCAGGTTCCAGTCACGGCTCGGCAACGCTTTTTGCGTGCTGTTATTGCGGAACGTGGTGGTTTCCACGGCGGGCGGAAGCAGCATACTGCGACGCGTATCCCAGCGCAGCTCATCGGTATCGATGGAGGGAGGGAAATCGGTGGCGGTTTCAAACCAGGGGCCGCGCTCAATGGCAACGACATTCAGACCAGCGCGCGTTAGCTCTTCGGCAATCAGCGATCCGCACCAGCCAAGGCCGACGATAACGACGTCAGCTTTTGGACGACTATTTTTCATTATTTTCAGAACTCATCAATGCTTTGCTTCAGGCCTGCTTACAGGGTGTTGTCAATCAGGCTGGTAGGAATGATATTCAGCTTCTGGCCTTTCTTACTCAGCACGTCGCGGAAGTCATAACGGGCACCGGGGAAGCCCAGCATTTTCCAGCTGGTCATATCTTTATTGCCGCCATAAATGGGATCGGCGAGGAACCCTTCGCGCACGTTTTGCAGCATCAGTTCAAAGAAAGGTTTGGTTTCGACATCGGCGCCGAGGTTCAGCTGGTTCGCTTCCATTGCCGTCAACAGCGTGACCTGCTGAGCGTTAGTCAGATCGATAAAGTTTTTACCAAACTGCTTCTGCGTGTAAGCATCCAGCGCCGTCAGCCCCTGCCGATAGCGCTCGGCTGGTGTTAAAGGCGACTGCGGGCCCTGCTCCGGCGTGCCTTTAATAAAGCGGCCCCGGCGGTAAAGGGTGGTGGCGCGACCGTAATCGCTCGCCAGCTGACGATCGATAAAGGTGGCGCATCCGGCCTCTTTCCCGCTGATGCTCAGCTCGTCCGCTGGAATGAAAATTTCCGCGATGGTGCCGACGGTGGCGAATTCATGAGGAGTAAAAAACTGCAGGCCGCCTTTAACTTCCTGCGCGCTGGCGACAGGCAGCGCGGAAGTCACGCTGAGAGCAGCGATAGATGAGAGGAATTCCCTACGCTTCATAGATATGCCCTGTTATTGCAAAAAAACTTGCCGTTATAAATAAAAACAATCTTTGGAATGCTGCGGTCTTATTTAATTAAACGATGTCAGAGAGTCAGACAGAAAATAACCAGATAATTTTTGAGTGTAGATTAAAAAATGCAGCGCTCAGAAAAATCTTCCGCCAAAGCGGAAAGGGAGTATTGCCAAATACAAGCTCGGCAGAGATCAATTTTTAATTTGCGGATTTCCGGCGCAATAATGATCTCCTGTACATTTTTATCTCAGCCCGCCTGTGGCAAGGCTTAATTAGCGATAATTAACGGCCCGCATTTATTGATGTTATTAAGTCGTTAATCATAAGCGGAGCGATATTAACTATTCAGCTACTTTTTTTAAACATTGTGCTTGATGGTTTTCCATCAAGGTTAATTTAACGACAAAACCGGGTTATCCATGCATCAATGTTGATTGATAAGCTATTCTGAACAATAGAATACGCCTTCTGCGACGCTGAAAATCCTCTGGTTGGGCTGCGCTCATTTACCCACCGTTAACATAATGCAAACATCGCCAGGCCGCTTAAAAAATAACATCATCCTGAATTTACGTTATTTAATGCGCCGCACATTACCCTTCTCTTCTCCCATCGATAGATTTAAAACGTTGAAAAGCAATCAACTGTTACAAAATCGCTAAAGTAAACGCTGTATTTGCCTTTATTTGAGGCAGACAAGGCGGAGTAATTCAGGTAAATAAAATCGCGCATAAATAGCGAGCGGGATTTATTTGCTTTTAAGTTAAGCCACGCTTTTCGTTTGCTATGATTATTTGCCGGGCGACGATGATAACTATTTTCCACGCTGGCTGTTTATTTCCGCCATGGCGACAAAGAAATAAGCATTAAACGGGCTGGCCTCGCGCTGGGATGCCGCATTTTTTATTTGTACTGACTGGAGCGATAATGAAACGGTTCACCCTTGAGACGCTGGCAAAAATGGCAGGTGTTGGCATTGCAACCGTTGACCGGGTATTAAATGAGCGCGGCGGCGTCTCGCCACAAACCACCAGAAAAGTATTACAGGCAGCCCGCGCCGTAGGCCTGAAACGTGTATTGCCGCAGGAGTATCAGCATCCGTGGCAAATTGAAGTTTTACTGAGCAGCAATGACGCCTGGTTTTTTAAGAAGCTGGCGCAGGATTTTATTGATGTCGCCAATGGCCTGGGCTATCGCCGTATTACCCTGCACCGCACCTTTATGTCGGAATCCCACCCGCAGAAGCTGGCGCAGCATATTATTGAATGCAGCGAAAAACGCGACGGCATTATTGTTTTCGCCCATGACGATCCGGCGCTTTATGACGCGCTGGCGGTCTGCAAGGCGCGCAACGTGCCGGTCATTACCATTGTGACCGATCTCCCCGGCGCCGAGCGGTTATGCCACGTCGGCATTAATCAGCAGCAGGCCGGACGCACAGCTGGATTGCTGATGAAAAAGGCCGCCAGCCAGCCCGGAGAGGTTTTAACTATCAGTGGGCGTTTTGATTATCGCGCGCACTGGGAGCGGGTGGCGGGCTTTCGCGAAGTGCTACAGCAGCGCGCGCCCTGGCTAATATTGCGCGAGGTGCTGGCGGGCCAGGATCAGCGCGATACCATTCGCCGCCTGCTGGAAGAGAACCTTGCCCGCTGCAGCAATCTGGTCGGCATTTATAACACCGGCGTAGGTAACGCGGCGATTAGCGAGGCGCTGGCGCGTCATCGGCTGGCTGGTAAATGTCTTTATATTACCCATGAGCTGTACAGCACCACGCGCCGACTGCTGGAAGAAGACGCGGTCTCTTTTACGCTCGATCAAAACGCGCAACAGCACGCACAGCTGGCTACGCAGATTATGCTGAACTATCTGGAAACCGGCCACCAGCCGGAAGCGTATCAGGATGGTAAGGTAGAGCTGAAAATTATTACAGCGGAAAACCTCTGCTAACGTGCTTAGTGCGCGCTCACTGATTCGCGTACCACCAATGAGCCAACAAGCGCAGCCTGGCCCGGCTCGGCAACGTCAAGGATCCTTGCCACCGCGCGCTGGATCATCTGCTCAATCGGCGTATCCAGCGTGGTCAGGGTGGGCGAAAAGAAGTGGCCGATTTTGGCGTTATCAAATCCGGCGACGGAAATATCCTGCGGCACCGCCAGCCCGCGCTCTTTTAACGCTTTGATCGCGCCCAACGCCATATCGTCATTCGCAGCCAGAATGGCGGTGAACGCGGCTCCGCTATCCAACAACGCCTGCGCCGCCTGATAGCCGCTTTCCATACTCCAGTTCCCCTGCGCTATTAACGCGTCAATATCCGCGCATCCGCTGGCCGTCAGTTTATCCTGCCAGGCCTGTTGGCGCGCCGTGTTGCTGGGGGACGGCATTTTACCGCGAATATAGGCGATGCGGCGGTGTCCCTGGCTGAGCAGGTAATCCATCATGATTTCGCCGCCGCGATAGTGATCGATGAAGATATTGCGGTCAGGGCGAACCGTGAGTTTCTGGTTAAGGATCATCACCGGCACCGGGCTGTCATGGATGATGCTCTCCAGCTGCGCCTGGCTGGTGTGGCGGGCGTAAACCATAATGCCCGCGCATTTCATCCGCACCAGAAAATCGATGGCGTTGATCTCCTCTTCGGCGGAGTTTTTACCGTCGGCAAAGATCAGCCGGTGATCGTGCTGTTCGCAGAATTTTGCGGCGTTATAGACCAGCGTAGAGAAAAAAGGGCCATTGTAGACTTCGTTGGTCATCACCAGCCCGATCATGCTGCTTTTTTTGGTAGCCAGCTGCTGCGCCAGCAGATTAGGACGATAGCCCGTTTCGGCGATCGCTTTGTAGACCAGCGCCCTGACCTCTTCCCTGACGACGTTTTTACCATTCAGTACGCGCGATACCGTGGACTTCGACACCCCGGCACAGCGCGCAACGTCAAGCATTGTAACCATTACAGCCTCGCTTACGGACAACCTTATCGGACACTCTCCCAGACAAGGGAGCGGCGAAAACGGCGCCAGTATATCGTAAAGATTACCGGCGATAGTAAGGTTATCCGGCATCGGCGTCCGCTTTAACCGCCGGACGCCGCACCGATCGCGGATGCTTAGCTGACCGCCATCACCGGCGCGCCGGAGGCAACCGGCCCGTTAACAATATATTTAGTCATCTGGTAATCGTCGCTGTTGATGACCAGAAACGGCGTGGTGATGTCATAACCGGAAGCGATCACCGCCTGACGCTGAAATTTGATTAGCGGCGTTCCCGCCGTCACCTTATCGCCCACCTTCACCAGCGTAGAGAAGTGCTGGCCGCCGAGTTTTACCGTATCCAGCCCAACGTGGATCAGCAGCTCCGCGCCGTTAGCGCACAGCAGACCGACGGCGTGATGGCTCTCCACCGTCGTCGCCACTTCCGCATCGCAGGGCGCGACGATCACGTCACCTTCAGGAACGATGGCGATGCCATCGCCCAGTAGCCCACCGGCAAAGGTTTCATCGCTCACGTTAGCCAGCGGCAGCGCGTTGCCCGCCACCGGGCTCATCAGCGTTAAGGCCGGAACGCCTTTTTCTACCGTGGTGGATGCTGAAGCAGCGCTTGATAAAGCAGCAACGGATGACAGCGTTGACGACGGCGCGGCGGAGCTTGACGGAGGAACGGAGCCCGCGGCGGATGGGCCTGAAGCGTCACCGCCCTGCTGCTCGCCCGCTGGCTCTTTAAAGCCCACCAGGAAAACCAGCGCAAACGTCACTACCAGCGTCACCGCTACGCCCGTGACTTCGCCAATAAACGACATCGGATTTTCCGGGCTGATGGCGTTCACAATGGTCAGCAATCCCGGCAAACCGGCATAGGCGTAGTAGTAACTGCCAAACAGGCTGGTGACGATCGCGCCCACCGCGCCGCCGATACAGCCGCAAATAAAGGGCTTTTTCAGCTTTAAGGTGACGCCATAAATAGCGGGTTCGGTGATGCCGAAAACGCCGGTCAGGCCAGCCGAATACGCCACGGTTTTAAAGCCGCGCTGCTTCGCTTTCAGCGCGCAGGCAAAGGCCGCCGCCATCTGCCCGACAACCGCCATGGTTTGAAAAGCCTGGAAGGAGTCGCGTCCGTGCAGATCGAAGTTCGCCATCACCACCGGCGTAATGCCCCAGTGAACGCCAAAAATCACGATAACCTGCCAGACGCCGCCAATCACCGCCGCCGCCAGCGCAGGCGCGGTTTCAAACAGCCAGTTGTAGCCCATCGCAATACCGTTCGCCAGACTGGAGGTCACCGGCCCAATCAGCACCAGCGTCAGCGGAACCATAATGATGGCGCAAATCAGCGGGGTAAAAAGCGGCGCGACGACCTGCGGCAACAGGCGTTCGACGGCGCGCTCCAGATAAGAGAGCCCCAGCACCAAAAACAGCGGCGGCAGTACCGATGAGGTATAGACGGTTTGCGCCAGCGGCAGGGAAAAGAAGGTAACGGCATCGCCTTTGGCAATCTGCGCGGCGATGACCGCCCATTCCGGGTTAATCAACGCACAGCAGCAGAACAGAGCAATAAACATATTGCATTTGAAAAATTTCGCGGCGGTCACGGCAATAAAGACCGGCAAGAAGGCGAAAGGCGTCCAGGAAATAAAGTTAAGCACGCTGAACGCGCCGGTTTGCTGAAACGACGGCAGGAAATAGTTAACGGTAATCAGGATCCCTTGCAGGATACCGGCTGCGGCCAGCACATAAATAATTGGCGCAAAGACGGCGGACATGGTGGCAATTACCGTATCCAGAAAACGCCGTTTTTCACCACCGCTCTGCAGCTTATCGGGATCGACAATGGCGGCAAGCGCCTCATAGACATCCGCCACGTGCGTGCCGATAACCACCTGAAACTGGCCGCCGCTCTGCACCACAGTAATCACGCCGGGCAGCTGTTTGACCTTCTCCATGGCGCCCGCAGGCACGCGCTTTAACACCAGCCGCAGGCGCGTGGCGCAGCGGGAGAAGCTAATCAGGTTCGTTTCGCCGCCGGTTTCCTTCAGGATGTCAGCAGCTAATTGCGAGTAATCTCTTATTTTTCCCATGGTAATTCCCTGCGGCTAAGTGATTGAAACCGGTTTCAGCGTAGCATCGGCAACTTGCGCTGCAACCGGTTTCAAAAGGAACTGTGCAACGTATCGCAGTTTTTATTGACCAGGGAAAATGCAGAAACGGGACTTATTTCATGCTGGCATAAATCGTGGTGACGTTATGTTTAAAGGCGGCTTCGTAGGTTGGTGCCGGCCCGTTTTCTTTACTTAATGCTTCAGGATAAAGCTCCCCGCCCGGCTCTGCGCCGCTCGCTGCCGCAATCTGCTTCACCAGACGAGAATCGGTTTGGTTCTCAATAAACCAGGTTTTGATCTTTTCTTGTTTTATTTGCTGAATCAGGCTGCTAACCGTGCTGGCGCTGGCTTCCGACTCGGTAGAGAAGCCCAACGGCGCCAGAAAACGCACGCCATATTCAGCGCCGAAATAACCGAAGGCATCGTGGCTGGTCAGCACCTTACGCTTGCTCTGCGGCACGGCGGCAAAGGTCTCTTTCGCCCAGGCGTCCAGCTTTTCCAGCCGCTGAATATAGGCTTCGCCGCGCTGCTGAAATATTGCCTTATCCTCCGGGTCGGCGGCGATAAGCGCATTCATGACGTTTCGGGCATAGACCGCGCCGTTTTTCGCGCTGTTCCAGGCGTGCGGATCGGTAATGCGCTGCCCTTCTTCTTCCATGCTGCGCGTATTAACGCCCGTCGAGGCGGTAATCACCTGGCCTTTATAGCCGGACGCGGTTACCAGCCGATCCATCCAGCCCTCCAGGCCCAGCCCGCTGACAAACACTACATCAGCGTTATGCAGCGCCAGGCTATCTTTTGGCGAAGGCGAAAACGCATGCGGATCGCCGTCGCGCCCCACCAGCGAAGTAACGTTCACGCGATCGCCGCCCACCTGCTGCACAATATCGGCCAGCACCGAAAAGCTGGCTACCGCGTTGACGGTTTTCGCTAGCAGCGCGGGACTGACCATCAGCAGCGACAGCGCAGAACATTTCCACAGCACAGATTTCATTTTTCCTCACCTTTTACCTTGTTGTTAATAAAGCGAAATATTCCTTTTTCGGTGCCAAACAGCACCGAAAACAGAAAGATGATGCTGGCGGTCAGCACAATCGCCGGCCCGGCGGGCAGCGACTGATACCAGGACCAGCTCAGCCCGATCAGAGAGCTGGCCATACCGGTTAACACCACCAGCAATAAAATGACCGGCAGACGATTTGACCAGCAGCGCGCGGCGATAGCGGGCAGCATCATTAATCCGACCGTCATTAGCGTGCCGAGAATTTGAAAACCCGCGACCAGGTTCATCACCACCAGCGCCAGAAACAGCGCGTGGATCAGGCGAGGCGCGTGCCGGGCGCGGACTTTCAGAAAGGTCATATCGAAGGCTTCGGCGACAATCGCCCGGTAAGCCATCGCCAGCGTCAACAGCGTCAGGCTGGCGATAATGCCGATAAAGGTCAGCGCCTGGCGATCGACCGCCAGCAGCGAGCCAAACAGCAGATGCAGCAGATCCACGCCGCTGCCGCGCAGGGAAACCAGCGTCACGCCCAGCGCCAGCGATCCCAGATAGAAACCGGCAAAGCTGGAATCTTCGCGCAGCGTGGTAACCGAGCTGACCCAGCCCGCCAGCAGCGCCACCAGCAAACCGGCAATAAAGCCGCCTGCGCCCATCACCAGCAGCGACATGCCGGAAAGCAGATAGCCGATCGCCACGCCGGGCAACACCGCATGGGAAAGCGCATCGCCTATCAGACTCATGCGTCGCAGCAGCAGGAAGACGCCCAGCGGCGTGACGCTCAGCGATAAAGCGAGGCAGGCCACCAGCGAGCGGCGCATAAAGCCAAAGGCGGTAAACGCCTCAAAAATATGATGCGTCATCGCTTTTACTCCTGGCCGACCGCACAGCGGATCAAGGCGAGCGGCGGCGTCTGCCTGGCCGCCAGGATGTCGCCGGTTTTGCCCCAGTGATAGTGTCCGTCGTGCAAATAAAGCAGCTCAGGGAAATGGCTCTCCACCATCGGCTGGCTGTGCAGCACGGTAATGATGGTTTTGCCCTGCGCGTGCAGTTCGTCGATAACGTTCAGAAGGAGTGCGCTGGTCTGGCTGTCGATGCCGGTAAAGGGCTCGTCCAGCAGCATGACCTCTGCGTCCTGCACCAGCATGCGCGCAAACAGCATGCGCTGAAACTGGCCGCCGGAGAGTTCGCCGATGGCGCGGTTGGCAAGATCCGTCAGCCCAACCAGCGCCAGCGCGGCAGCAATGCGATTGCGCATCCGGCGGTTCAGGCCGCTGAACAGTCCGGTAGCAGGCCAGCTTCCCATTGCCGCCACGTCAATCACCCGCAACGGAAAATGATGATCGATGTCGCTCTGCTGCGGCAGCCAGGCAATCTGTTTCGCCTCTGCGGTTCTGTGCAGCGTGCCGCTTACGGCGGGCAGCAGTCCGGCGATGGTTTTCAGCAGCGTGGATTTGCCCGCGCCGTTAACGCCCATAATCGCCGTCAGGCTGCCGCGTGCAAATTGTCCGCTGAGCGGCTGCCCCAGCGCCTGCCCGCGATAGCCGATAACCAGCTTTTCCAGACCGATCATAAAATCGCTTCCGCCCAGTAAATGGCAAACCACAGCAGGCCCAACAACAGGGAGACAGAAAAAATGCGGGTGAGCGCAGACTGCGCCAGTAGCGTTAAGCCGGCACGTTCACCGGCAGAAAAAGATTCAGGCATAAATGACTCAATAACAGCGGCTTGATTTTTATATGTTATAACATAACAAAAGTTAACTGCAAGGATGAAGCGAGACGGGCGTTTTCTGAAGATGTTTTGACGTGGTAAGGTCTGGGAAGAACAGAGAAGGAAAGCGGCGCAGTGCTGGCACTGCGCCATTGGGACTCAGGACAAACTATGTTCGGTACGGGCGATAATGTCATCCTGCGCATCCGGTGACAGCGCGGTAAAGAAGGCGGAATAGCCCGCCACCCTGACCACCAGATCGCGATACTGATCCGGATGCTTTTTCGCCGCAATCAGCGTGTCGCGCGAGACGATGTTGTACTGAATATGCCAGCCTTTATGATCCTCAAAGAAGGTACGCAGCAGCGCCATCAGCTTCAGGCGATCGCTTTCATTATCCAGCGTGGACGGATTCAGCTTCTGATTCAGCAACACGCCGCCAAGAATCGAACCGGTCGGCAGCTTGCCGACCGAGCCGATCACCGCCGTCGGCCCCAGGTGATCGGTGCCGGAAGCGGGACTTGCGCCCTCCGCCAGCGGCGTTTTTGCCTTGCGTCCATCCGGCGTCGCCATGGTTTGTGCGCCGAACGGCACGTTCGCCGAAATAGAAGAGGTGCCAGCGTAATAGTTGCCGCCCGTCGGACCACGGCCATAGCGCGGGTTGTGGTAGTTTTTCAGCTCGTCGATGTAAGTTTGATAAGCGCGCACCAGCAGCGTATCGACACTGTCGTCATCGTTGCCATATTTCGGCGCGCCGTTGATTAAGCGCTGGCGCAGCTGCTCGTGGTTTAAGCTGTCAAAGTTGGAGGCCAGCGCTTCCGCCAGCTGCTGCTGACCAATGATGCCTTGCTCGAAAACCAGCTTTTTCACTGCCGTCAGGCTGTTGCCAAGGTTGGCGATACCGACCTGTAAACCCGATACCCAGTCATATTTCGCCCCGCCCTGCTTAATGCTTTTGGCGCGTTCGATGCAGTCATCCACCAGCGCCGAGCAGAGAATATCGTGCGCGTTCTCTTCCAGCACGGTATCTACCACATATTCGATTTCGATCGATTTGCGCGTGTAGTAACGGATCTGGCTATCCCAGCAGGCCAGCACTTCTTCGAAGCTATTAAAGTTACCCTGCGACAGTGCTTTTTCCTGCGGCAGGAACACTTTGCCGCTGGTAGCGTCGCGTCCGCCTTCCAGCGCCGCCAGCATTACGCGGGCGAAGTTGATAAAGCTCATGCCAGTGCAGCGGTAGCCCCATTTGCCGCCAACAGCGGTTTCGATACAGCCGATGGCGGCATACTGATAAGCATCTTCCGGCGTAATGCCCAGCTTAATAAATTCCGGAATAACGATTTCATCATTGTTAAAGGCGGGCATCCCGAAGCCGCAGCGGATCACCTGCACGCAGGCGTCGAGGAAATCGTCGCTCATACCGGCGTGATAGCGCACGCTCAGATTCGGCTGCGTAGAGCGCAGGCGGCCGCACGATTCCAGAATGGCATAGGAAAGCGGATTCACCGCGTCCACCCCTTTGCCGTCGATCAGGTTCTGACCGCCGATAGTGACGTTCTGATAAAGCGGACTGCCCGCAGAGGCTTTTGAGTGCGAGCCGGAGCGGATTTTATTGACCTCCAGCAGCTTCAGCCAGCAGCTTTGCAGCAATTCCATCGCCTGTTCGCGATCCAGCGTCTGCTCCAGCTCCACATCGCGGCGCCAGAACGGATAAAGATACTGATCCATGCGGCCAAAAGAGACAGAGTGGCCGTTGGATTCAATTTGCAGGATCAGCTGGATAAAGTAGCAGAGCTGCAGCGCCTGCCAGAAATTCTGCGGCGGCTGATGGGCGATAACGTCGCAGTTTGTCGCGATGTTCAGCAGCTCGGCCCGGCGTGCGGCGCGATCTTCCTGCTGCGCCATCTGGCGCGCCAGGTCAGCAAAACGTTTGATATGATCGCTGACCGCTTCCAGCACGATAGCGATCGCTTTCAGGAACTGCTCGCCGTGCAGATCGTCCAGCACGGTAAGATTAAGGCGCGCGCGGCGTTCCGCCACTTTATCGCGCAGGCCGTCCAGCCCTTTTTCCAGCAGCAGCGGGAAATTAACCGCCAGATGCGCGTCGCCGGAGGTCATATTCCCTTCGGCTTTGATAATGCCGGTCGCCAGCAGCGCCTGCTGTTCATGAGTAAACATGCCGTAGCAGCGATCCTGCACCGTCTGGCCGCGCCACCACGGACAGATTTCATGCAGCACGCGCTTATTCTCTTCCGAAACGGCAAAGCCGGCGCCGGGACGATCGGCAAGATCGTCGATCTCTTTTTCGATCCAGCTCACCGTGTATTCCGGGAAAATCGGCGCGGCGCGCACTTCGCTCGCCTGGTTGCCGATAATCAGCTCATCGTGCTTAATCCAGATGGTGCGGTTCGCCAGATGATGCGCCAGCGCCAGCGCGCGGCGTACCGGCACCGGCTTATCCATATTTTCCTGATAGATTTTGGTGTAGTGCTGCGCGCGTTCGGTACAAACCGGCGGCTTAACAATATGTATTAACGCCTGTTTATGGGCCTTAATACGTTCGCTTAAGGTATCGAGTTTCAGCGTCGTCATCTTCTTATCCTCTCAGTGTCGCGGTCAGGCCTTTTTGCGTTGCGTATGTTTCAGCAAACGCGAGCAGCGCCGGGCTATCCAGCGGTTTATCCGGTGCCAGATAGGGCTGATTCAGCAAGGTATATTTGTTGATGCCTAAGGTGTGGTAAGGCAAAAAGTGGATTTCTTTGACGCCGAGTTCATCGGCGGCAAAGTTAACGATATCGGTAATGGATCGTTCATCGGCGTTAAATCCCTGAATCAGCGGCACCCGAATAACGATCTGTTTGCCAGTGGCGGCCAGCCGACGTAGATTGTTCAGTACGCGTTTTGCCGAGCCATCGGTCCATTGCTGGAAGATGGTCTCATCAACATGCTTCAGATCCGCCAGAAAGAGATCGACCCACGGCAGCGAAGGCTCAACGTAGCGCCATGGCACGTGCAGACAGGTTTCCACGGCGGTATGGATCCCTTCTTCATGACACTGACGGAACAGCGTGGCCGCCAGTTCGGGATTCATAAAAGGCTCGCCGCCGGAAAGCGTAACGCCGCCTGCGCTGCGCTGATAGAAAGGTCGATCGCGTCTGACAACCGCCATGATCTCTGCAACATCTTTTTCCTCGCCGCATACCGTCAGCGCCAGCGTCGGGCAGCAGTTTTCCAGCGCGGCGATATGTTCCGGCTCGATTTTTTCTCTTTGGATTAGCAGGCCGTTTACTGTTTTCTCAATCACGTCCGGCGCCGCCTGTTGACATAAACGGCACGCTTCCAGACAGAGCCGGGCGTCATACAGCAGATCTTTATGGCGTGAGCGGCTTTCAGGGTTCTGGCACCAGCGGCATCCCAGCGAGCAGCCTTTCAGAAATACCACGGTACGAATACCGGGGCCGTCGTGAGTGGAATAACGCTGGATATTAAAAATCATAAAGCCACCTCATCTTTCGTTTGAAGATTAGATAGCTTTCGAAAGAAAGTGATATTGATGCCTGTCAATAAAAAAGGCGGCCCTGCAGATATACTCAACGAAATTTGCTAAACATCACGATTTCTTAAGGAGTCAGTTATGGAACTCTATCTCGATACCTCGGATGTCGCGGCGGTCAAACGCCTGGCGCCCATTTTTCCGCTGGCTGGCGTCACCACCAATCCCAGCATTATCGCCAGCGGCAAAAAGCCGATTAATGTGGTGCTGCCTGAGCTACAGGAGGCGCTGGGCGGCCGGGGCCGTCTGTTTGCCCAGGTGATGGCGACGGAAGCGGGACAGATGGTGGCAGAAGCCAAAAAACTGCGCGCCATTATTCCCGATCTGGTGGTTAAGGTGCCGGTAACTGCCCAGGGCCTGGCGGCGATTAAATTGCTTAAGGCAGAAGGCATTCCCACGCTGGGGACGGCGGTTTACGGCGCGGCGCAGGGTTTGCTGGCGGCGCTGGCGGGCGCAGACTATATCGCGCCCTATGTGAACCGCGTTGATGCACAGGGCGGCGACGGCATCCAGACGGTAAAAGAACTTCAGCAGTTGCTGACGCTGCATGCGCCAGGCGCAAAAGTGCTGGCGGCCAGTTTTAAAACGCCGCGCCAGGCGCTGGATTGCCTGCTCACAGGCTGCGAAGCCATTACGCTGCCGCTGGATGTGGCGGAGCAGATGATCGCGACGCCAGCCGTGACCGCCGCCGTCACGAAGTTTGAGCAGGACTGGCTGGCCGCTTTTGGGGTGCCGGGCCTGTAAGCCGCTTTTCCACTCTGGAGAGCTGCTTTCGTAGCTCTCCTGTCCTCTCTTTCATTAGGTACTCTGTTTCATTTCCTCTTTCTGCATGACGCCTTTCATCGCTAGCTGAACGGCTAAACCGCGATCTTTTTCACAAAATTCCGTTATCAATTCTGCTACATTTCGTCAACTATCTTACGAATGAAAGAAATTAACCTTCATTCAGTTAATGCCACATAACCTTGCCTGCGGAGAAGACCATGACGACATCCTTTTCTTCCTTAACCTTACCTGATGATTACAAAAAGAATATTGTTGAAATGAAACGCGCCATGCGCGCACAAATCGGCGACATAGCAGGCCTGTTTCGCCAGGTTTGCGACAAAATCGAAACGGAAATCGCAGCGGCGCGTGAAGAAGAGAAGCGAAACGGCAGCGCCTGGCCAGAAATAAGCTATGCGGATCTGGCGGCGGGGAAAGTTTCACCGCAGCAGATAGCGCAAATCAAGCGGCGCGGCTGTTTGGTGGTGCGACAAACCTTTAGCCGGGAGAGCGCGCTGGAGATGGATCGCTCGATGCTGAACTATCTCGATGAAAACCATTTTGATGAAGTCTATCGCGGGCCAGGCGATAACTTCTTTGGTTCGCTGGAGGCGTCACGCCCGGAGATTTATCCCATCTACTGGTCAAAAGCGCAGATGAGCGCGCGCCAAAGCGAGCAGATGGCGGCCACGCAATCTTTTCTTAATCGTCTGTGGCATTTTCAGCAGGCGGGCGGCAGCTGGTTTAACCCGGACGTCAATATTATCTATCCCGACCGCATTCGTCGTCGTCCACCGGGCACCACGTCAAAAGGACTGGGCGCGCATACCGATTCCGGCGCGCTGGAGCGCTGGCTGCTGCCCGCTTATCAAAAAGTCTTCCGCAAAATCTTTACTAACCGCTTTGCTGAGTACGATCCCTGGGATGCGGCTTACCGTCCTGAGGTAAACGAATATGATGTCGCGAACACCACCAAATGTTCGGCGTTTCGTACCTTCCAGGGCTGGACGGCACTATCGGATATGCTGAGCGGGCAGGGTTTGCTGCATGTGGTGCCGGTGCCGGAAGCGATGGCTTATGTGCTGCTGCGCCCTTTGCTGGACGATGTGCCGGAAGATGAGCTGTGCGGCGTAGCGCCGGGGCGCGTACTGCCGGTTTCCGAGAAGTGGCATCCTCATTTAATTGCCGGACTTTGCTCTATTCCTGCGGTTCAGGCGGGAGATTCCGTCTGGTGGCATTGCGATGTGATTCATTCCGTGGCGCCGGTGGAAAACCAACAGGGCTGGGGCAACGTTATGTATATTCCGGCGGCGCCGATGTGTGAGAAAAATCTGGCCTATGCCCACAGCGTGCGCAACGCGCTGGAGAAAGGCGCTTCGCCCGCCGACTTCCCGCAGGAAGATTACGAACAGGCGTGGGCAAACCGTTTTCAGCTAAGCGATCTTAATATCAACGGGCGACGCGCTCTGGGAATGGAAGAGAACTGAGTTCGGCTGAGGGCTTCTTAATGGAGAAAGAAGCCCTTTATTTGCTGACTTCGCGTCAAATGTGATCCCACGGCGATTTTGTTATACTCCCCTCCCCCGAAACCGAAGGTGAGACGTGAGATGAACGCAAGGCAATTACAGATAGTTCAGCTGGTTAATGAACGAGGAAGCGTTAGCGTCAGCGAACTGTCCCGTATTACGCAGGTTTCAGAAGTGACTGTTCGCCAGGATTTAAATATGCTGGAAAAAGGCAGCTATCTGAAACGCGTTCACGGTTCCGCCGTCTCGCTGGAAAGCGATAATGTCGAAGCAAGAATGCAGGCGCGCTTTCCATTGAAGCAAGGCCTGGCGGAATATGCCGCCTCACTGGTCAATGCCGGGGAATCGGTTTTTATTGAAGGGGGCAGCACTAATGCGCTGCTGGCCCGCTATCTGGCGGATGACGACAGCATTACGATTGTTACCGTCAGCCATTATATTGCCGGCATATTAAAAAACTCGCGCTGTGAAGTGATTGTACTGGGCGGGCTGTATCAAAAAAGCAGTGAATCCGTGGTTGGCCCTTTAACGCGCAGCTGTATTCAGCAGGTGCATTTTCAAAAAGCTTTTATTGGTATCGACGGCTGGCATTCCGACACCGGTTTTACCGGCAAAAATATGCTGCGCAGCGATATTGTAAATGCGGTTATGGCAAAAGATATTGAAAGTTTTGCCTTAACGGACTCGTCTAAATTCGGCCTGATCCATCCCTATCCGCTCGCGCTGGATAAACCTTTCCGCCATCTGATTACGGATGAAGGTTTATTACCGGAATATCGTTCAGCGCTGGAAAAAGCACATACGCGCGTTCATCTGGTGCCGGAAAAAATAAGCGGCGTGGCGTGAGGAATGATAGATTTTATTTTCAGCAAGAACAGCGAGCCGCGTTGAACGGCTCTGTCGGTAAAACCGTTATCAACGGTTCCCTCTGTGAATAAAAGCGCTTATTTCTTTTTAAACGTTGCCGGATAAGGATCCTGCAACTGCGTATTATCCGGCTGGCGCAGCCACCGCTGTAATTCTGTCTCGCTGTTACGCAGATTAATTTCACGATTAAACGTCGGCTGCTCACAGGCGTCCAGCTTTTCCTCAACGCTCCGTTTCAAACGCAAAAATGAAGCCAGCTGATCCTCATCGAAACTCCCCGCCAGATAGGGATAGTGAATATCCAGCGTGGCGCTGCCCTGCTCCCGCAGCATCGCGTTGACCTGCCCGAACAACCTGTCAACACGCCCTACCCGTTGCTCATTATCTCCCGGCGTCCAGGCGATGCCGTAATGGTGAACCTTATGGCAATTAAGGTGCAGGTTAACGCCCTCCTGAAGTACCGAGGTTGCGACCAGCGTATTGGGATAAAAAGGGCTATTAAAACCGATGATCAATCGCTCACGGTTATCAGACTGACCGCTGGCATACCAGGCCGGGCTGTTAAGGCTTACCAACTCACGCCAGGGATGATCGGCCCCATCCAGCTGGTGTTCGGCGATTTTCTCACACAGCGTTTCAAAGGTTTCAATGGCGGCGATAAAGTAGTTCAGCATCAGCGAATCGGGCAGCTTTTTAGCTACCCACTGGGTAAAACTGAAATAGCGTTTTTGCACATCGCTTTCCTGCCGTGTCCGATTCAGTTCGGTGAACCAACAGTAAAGCTCGACCATGACTGGACTGGCAAACAGATAGCCGGCACGCAGGTAGTTGCCGAAGTTTTCCAGAATACGCGAATCTTTTGCTTTCCATGCGCGCAGCTGGTTCCGGCTTTTTTCCGGCAGTAAGCAATACATCAGTCCCCAGGCCGTCGGGAGTGGCTGTTGATAGTCATTCACAGCTCTGTCAGAAGGTTTCCCTTTGGCCTGACGCGCATCTTTTGCCGCATCGCTGTAGCTTTCTCGCTGCTTGCGATCGTGACGGCCTTCACGCGGTTTCAGGTAGTACCAATGGTATTCGCCTTTTTCATAATCTGAAGCTGGCTCCAGAAAAAGCGAAAACAGGCTCTCCGGGCGACGAAAACGCAGGCTTACTTTGGTGCAGTCGGTCTGCTTCTTCTCCTCCCGCTTGACCACAAACAGTTCGGCGATTTGACTGGCAATTTTCTTATCGCCTTCATTCTGCTCCTGCTCTTCAGCACGTTCGGAATCGATCTCCACCATATTTTCATCGTGCTGAATGTCCTGACGGTTAACGATACGGTTGAACATCTGCCGTGACCAGTGCTGTTTCCGCCATGCATTCAGCGTTTTTTCCAGCGCATCCGGCACCAGAACGGAAAGGATTTTCCGCGCCATCGTCTCATCATATCCGGCATTAATACGCTGAGTCAGTTCACGCACCGACGGAATGCGCCGGACAAAAACCAGATGCTTATTGTTACTGATGATTTGTCTGCGTTCAAAAAGCGCCTCCGGTACGCAGTCTTTGACGATAGCGTCATATTTAGGATGGTCAGGAAAGCGGTGATAGATGTCATGAAACTGACGGGCTAATTTTTTTAGCAGGTCGCTGTCCGGGGCGTTGTTAAAATCTTTACGCGAGGGTTCTTCATCAGCCTCGCTCGTACTTTTTTCCTCCAGCGACTGGCTGCCGACAGATTCGAAACCTTCCAGATAACCATACAGAAAGGCGCGCTTTTCGCCGCCTTCAAGGTGATCCGCGACCAGTTGCTGCTGGTAAAAAGCGAAAAATAGTTCGGCATCGGGGCTGGCAGAAAAATCAACGGGCGTTGCCTGTTCCCGTCGATATTGATATTTATTGAAACTCCTGCCCTCTTTGCCGCGCATCTGGCGCAGACGGCGAATACCATAGGTTTTCATCAACGCGCTAATATCGGTTTCGCTGAACGTTGCAGGTAGCCTGGTAAAGTAGCTGAAAATATCGTAGATATTGCGCGCAGCGGAGTGATTGGGCGTTGCCGTCAGCAGCAGCGCTTTTTCTCCCAGCCGGTCACCTTCTTTACCAAAAAAGCCTTCCGCCGCCATGTTGCGCTGTGAGCGTCCGCGGTTACGCAAGTAGTGCGCCTCATCAATAATGATAAGATCGAACTGCCCTATCGCCTTTTTAATTTGTCGGCGATAGCGCTCTCCTTCCTCCTCCGCTTTATCCAGTAGATTGCTCGTTTTATCTTTTACCAGCCCGCTTAACGAATGAATGGTGGCGAGATAAAAATGGCAGGGATTTTTCTCCACGGACGTTGCCAGCGCTTCCAGCCGGGTGAACAGTGTGGGCTGATACCGGCTCTTCTCCGGCTTCTGAAATTCCGCTGTAGCCCGATAATGCTTGTCAAAAAAGGTGGTGAACTCCTTCTGCCAGTTGTGGCAGATGCTACGGTTTGGCGCCATCACCAGTATTCTGGCATCAGGCCGCTGCTGCCACAGCCACAGCATCACGCCAATGGCCTGGTAGGTTTTGCCCATGCCAACCTCATCTGCCAGCAGCGCCAGCGCGTTTTCCGCCAGCAGGTTCCACAACCCGGCCACGCCTTCCACCTGCTTTGCCGCCATTGAACTGTCGCTCTTGCAGTAATGCCACGTCGGGTTTGCCGCATCGAAGTTCATCACCTTTGATACCTGTTCCGGCTTAATGCGCTGCCACCGTTTACTCATAACCACACTCACTCATAATTAACGCGATATAACGCTGCCGCTGAGCATTCTTTTTGTTATTGATCGGGCAGGCATTGACGGTGAGTTTTTCCCACCGGGCGGCGGAAACAGGGAAGGCTTTCCTGCTCGCCTGCGGATAGCTGCGGTAGCGCGCTCGCGCCAGGCGGGCCAGCTTGCGCACTTCATGCTGCAGGAACCAGCTGAAGATTGACTCCGGCAATTGCGCAAGGCGTTGATTCGTTTTTTCCACCAGCTCCAGCAGGCAGCCAGGCTCGCTAAACAGGTGGAAATATAACTGCTCCGGCGTAGGCGCCTGTTCCAGTACGTTACGCCGTTGCGCCATTGCATAAAACAGGCGGAAGTAGCTGGGCATCACAGAGGAAGCAGCGACGGCGCGATCGGCGTGCGGCTCTGCTTCCTCGCTCTGCTGGCTTCCACGCAGAATGGTGCGATTGCTTTCCGTCGGCATCAGGCCGCTGGCGTAGCTTTCAAGGATCTCTTCCAGTGAACTGAAAGCCTCCACACGGCGATATACCTGTTCCTTTTCCAGAATGATGCCCTGTCCGCAGGGTTTACCGTCCTTCAGCAATGTATAGAAACGCTGGGTCAGCAGCTCATCGGTCTCTGTCGGAGATAATGTCAGAACACGAAGCGTCCTCGCTATCGACTTCCAGCTCAGAGGAATCTCCTCTGCGATAGCGGGCAATTGCAACTGATATGCCTCGCTCGTATCGCCCTCCTGCCAGACGCCGCTAATCTGGTATTCGCCAAGGCGCCAGTCAAAAATAACCTGCAGATCAAAAGGCGGCAGGCTTTGCAGCACCAGCTGTTCATTATCCAGCATTTCCCGATCGGCGAAGTCGCTGCGCTTAACCTGCCAGCGTTCCCCGGCAATCTCGATAACCTCTTTTACCCGGTGAACAATACCCGCTTCAATATTGCGCTCTCCTTCCAGGCTGGCGCAGCCTGGTTGGGTAAAGTTCCAGGAGCCAATGGCCATCCGTCGGCCTGCGGCGCTGCGTGCATACCAGATTTTTGCATGAATCATCTCTACACGTTCATCCCGGCTCGCGGAACAGGGATTACGGCAGAAAACCAGCTGGCCGCTTTGCTGTAAATCTGCTATTTCCTTGCACCAGGGTGTGCGGATCGCTCCGCCCAGCATATCGGGCACCAGCCGGATTTTTAGCCGTTGATTTTCTGTCTGCTGCGCCAGCTGGGCGATAAATGTCGGCAGATCGCCAGCCAGGTAAGGTGACCAAACGCTCAGTTCCGTAATCGCCTTCGGGCTTGTTGGTACTCTCAGCGCATCCAGCAGGGTTTTGCCGCCCAGGCTGTGAATAAACGCCCACTCCTCATCATCCCCCCAACGAATTTTTTTCCTGAAGTTCTGGTCGGTGGCGGCGCCAATACGCATAAAAAACTGCTTAATCTGATGATATTGTTCGCTGTTACTGACGCAGCGAAAATCAAACACTTCCTGGTTTCGCCCCCAGCCATTCAGCGTTAAATTGGCGCTACCGGCTCCGATAACTATCCGGCCCTGTTCATCTTCCAGATAGATCACTTTTGGATGAAACAGGCTGCGCTTGCCAAAATGAGGGGCCATTTCTGCTTCCCAGGAAGCCACTTTCTTACTACCAGGCGACAGCGGAAACAGCTCGCGCACCGCCAGCGCCGTTATGACGACTGAAGTCTGTTTAGGTTGGCCATGCTGGAATATCTGTTTATCGCACCAGATGCGGAAATCGATCTTTTGCTCGACTAATGCCTTTTGTAGCCCTTCGAAATGCAGACGATTAACCGGAATATCCTGGCCCAGTACCGCCGGAAGCAGATATTTTTCGATAAAGGAGATATTGATATTAAAACTGGTAAGCCAGACGCGCTTTATTTTCCCCATCTTCTCCAGCTGCGCCCGAAAGCTTTCCATCAGGGTCATGCAGCTGTTCCCCTTAAGCCAGCGATCATGTATTTGAACTGCGGCAGATAATAGTTATTTACCCAGTGGGGATAGTTCTGCGCCTCTTTAAACGGGCGCGGCGGAATATGCACTTCCAGCCTGCGGTCATTTAGCATTACCCATGGAATCTGCCCGCGCGCCGTCATCAATCCGGCATGATAATCCAGTAAAGCGGCAGCCTGCCCTTCCAGCGTTTTTGCACTGGCAACATCCAGCAGCGCTTCAAAACGATTTTTAGGCGTACCAGTAAGCGATGCCATTAACTGCGGTATTTGGCGTAATTGAGCGGCCTTTGCTGGCAGGGTACGCGCATTCAGCCCCTGCCCGCGCCAGAATGTAGCTACCTCAGCCAGCGTCTGCTTCTTTTGGCGCAGCATCGCATTAAACAGCAGGTTGATCAGTGCCAGGAAAGGCTCAGCCTGAACGATATTGTTTAACTTCTGACACTCATCTTCCGGCAGTTTTTTTGCTGCGTGTTGACTGGCGCGTGCAAAAATCACTTCAGGCAAAGCCTCTTCAGAATTAGTTTTCTCCAGTACCTGATAGAGCATGCCAGCAGCCCCCTGATTAAGCTGCGTCATCTCCAGCCAGAAATCTTTAGCATACTCCCCGACCGCCGGTGAGGAAGGGAAAGCCTTAACATAGGCATTACACAGGGCGTCTGGTATCTCCCGAAAAGGGATGTTCAGCGATTTTTTGTGGTTTTGCGTCAGTAAACTACGGAGCCAGGCAAGCGCTTCCCGGCTGACTTTGCGCAGCTTCGGCTCTTTTTCAATAAACGCTTTTGCCCGTAGCCAGACAGCCTGGGCCTCCTGCCGATCGTAGCGATATTGCCGGTCAAAGAATTTCAGGTTCATCATCGGCGTTTTATAGCGCCCGTTTGTTCCCAGCGACATCTGGTTATTCAGTAACTGACACTCCGCACCGTGACCAAAAATAATGCGCGGGTTTTCGCTCTCATCGTTCCATTTTTGGCGCGCCTTGATAATGCCCAGCACGCCCGTGGTAACTACATTTTTGCTCTGCGCTTCCAGCATTGAAAAGGTGTAGATATTTTCCAGATGGATCAGAAGCGCGGTTTTAAAGTGCAGCTCATCTTTAAAGGAATAGCGCTTTTTTAGAAGTTGGCTGAGCTGCAGGGTGTCGTCATCAACAACGGATTTTACAATATAGTGATGCAGCAGGTTCAGCGTGTAGTGACGGACATCGTTGGCAACGGAACTAATGCTGTTGTGGAAGATTTGTTGTCCCCACGCCGACCAGATCACCAGTTGACCAAGCTGATCGATGTTCAGATCGCTGGAGAGCGATTCATCGTAATCAGTAAGAAATTTGTTTAAATACATGGGAGAAGGTTATATGCCGTCCGGTGCGAAGGAACCAGTTTGCCGCCAGCTCCCGTTAGCGTTCCTTTTTCAACCAGATATGTCCGGCTATGAGGAGGCGCTATTCTAGCTTACCAGGGGGAGATTACGAAGAGCGTAACAGCACAAGAAAAGCGTTGTTTTTCTCAACTGAAATTGGACTTCAGGTTAAGCAAACAACCTTTTATTACCATAACGGGTTTTCCTGCACAGGAGATAACGTTATGTTTTCACCGCTTTCAGCAACATGGAAACAGTCGATCTGCAGGCTTAAAGGTCTGCGCCTCATTACGCGAGCTTGTCAGCCAGAGCCCAGAAGAGGTGCGCAGCATCATTATGAATGTGGCGCACCTTAGTGATATGGCTTAGTGAGATGGTGCCAATGGAACTCCCTCGGCCAGCAACTTGTCGGGAAACCCTGTTGTTCGCTTAGCCGGCAAACAGCCCTACCGCTACGCCAGCCGCTGCCAGTACCAGCAGCAACAGCATCGCTTTTACCGGTGACAGGCCGCGTTTGGCCATTAAATACCAGGTGCCAATCACCACCAGCAATGGCAGCAGCTGAGGGAAAATACCGTCGAGCATGTGTTGCAGATGAATATTCACCCCGTCTTTGGTCACGAACTCCAGCCCGGTACCAAGCTTGACATAACTCGCTGCCACGCCGCCCATTACGAATACGCCAAGCAGCGACAGCGCCTCTCTGAGCCGGTTTGATTTACTGCTCACCAGCATCTCTACCGACGTTGATCCCATGCGGTAGCCTTTAAGAAACAGAAACCAGGTGCCGGGAAGGATAATCGCCAGCCACGCGATGCTGTAAAACAAAGGACCAAGAATATTGCCGCCAGCCGCCAGCGCCATACCGATGCTGAGCAGAATGGGGATTAACATGCCAGGGATCATCGAGTCGCCAATCCCGGCCACCGGCCCCATCAGCCCGACTTTCAGGGTATTAATGGTTTCCCCGTCAATTGGCTCACCGTTAGCGCGCTTCTCCTCCAGCCCCAGCACCATACCGTTAACGATGGCACCCAACTGCGGTTCGGTGTTATAGAACGAAGCGTGGCGCTTGAGCATCTCCTGTCTTTGCTGAATATCGGGATAAAGCTTTTTCGCTACCGGCAGCATACTCAGGCAAAAGCCGAAAGAGGCAAGACGCTCAAAGCTCATCGAGGAGAGGTTATACATCATCCAGCTGCGCCAGCAGCGGCGTAAATCCCGGCGGGTCAGTTTACGTTCTTCCATCAGAATTCATCCTCATCGTCGTCGCCCGGCCTGGCGGCGCTCGCCACCTGCGGTTCCGGCTTGTAGTTATAGTGAATAAGCGCCAGCAGCGCGCCAACTATCACCAGCGCCACCATATTCAGCTTCAGAAATACGATGCAGATAAAACCCACCAGAAAATAGATCAGCATGCTGTAGCTTTTGATGATCTGCTTGAGCAGGATGGCGATACCCACGGCGGGCAGAATGCCGCCCAGTACATTCATCGTTGACAGGACGATATGCGGCAGGCTGTCCATAAAGGCGCTGATATACTGCGCGCCAAAATAGACGGCAATAAAAGTCGGCACGAAGCGCATCAGAAAATTGGTGACCTGCGGCCAGATAGCGCTGTTCAGGTAAACCCCGCGCTCATCACCTTTTTCCAGAGCGACGTCGGCGCGATGGTTCCACCATGAATTCAGCACCAGCATGGCATTAAACAGCACCGTTCCGGCAATGCCGATGGTAGCGGCCAGCGCGACCGCCACTTCCGCGCCTTTGCCGGATAAGATCCCCAACGCGATAGCGGGAAAGGCGACAAAGTTAAGATCCGCCGGCATTGAGCCGCCGGGCGTGACCATCGCAATATAGACCGCCTGTACGGCAACCCCGATAATGATCCCGGTTTGCATATCGCCGAGAATAAGCCCTACCAGCATTCCCGAAACCAGCGGACGGGTGATCAGATACCAGCCGCCGGTTACGCCAAGCGGCCAGGGGCTGCTAAGCGATCCCAGGTAACAAAGAATGCCGATTAACGCCGCTTCAAAAACCATAACGGTCTCCTTATTTTATTTTTTGTCGGGCGTCCTGCCAGCTGTAGCTGCTGGCATCCGGCACCAGGCGAAACTCAATCTGATGTCCGCGCTGCGCCAGATAGTCAAACGCCTGCGCCTCTTCCGCGCTGACCGCCTGGTTTGGCCCGATAGTGGTGGTGTTGGCGCGGGCGCTCATCGGCCCGACATTAATTTTACGGTTGCTGTTTTGCAGGCTGATACCCGCCTGTTCGATGCGCTGTAGCGTGACCGGTGACTTGCCGATAACAAAATAGCGCTTCTCGCTGGCGATAATTTTCGGCAGCTTGTCAATCGCCGTGGCGGTGTCGAACAGCCAGACTTTGGTGTCCTGCACTGCGCCTTTCATAACCGAGGAGAGCAGCGGATCGGCCGCTACCGCATCGTCAATGGCGACAATACCGTCACACGGCAGTTCTTTGGCCCAGCGGGTCACCAGCTGGCCGTGAATCACGCGATCGTCAATGCGTACAAAGGAAATGCTCATCGTTAACCCCTAAAAATCATCAGATTGCTGTGTTTGAATCAGGCTGGCCTGCACCATAGTGTTTTTAGACTGGGCCAGCAGCTCAGCGGCGGCCTGCTTAATGTCAGTCAGTTCTTTCAGATCGTCAGTGAGCAGCAGCATCGGGAAATTAACGCCGCCCAGTACTGCCATTGGCGGTGTGGTTGCAGGATCGAACGCGTGGTGACAGGCGATGTTCCAAGGCGTGCCGCTTTGCAAATCACACAGCACCAGTACGCCGTCAGCCTTTTTGCGGGCCTGATGAAGAACAGCGGCAAACTCATCGCGGAAAGCGTTAATGCCTTTAGTTTCGCTAAGCATGACGGGAAAAACATGCGGCAACTCGCCATAGACCATGCGGGCGCTGGTGAGAAGCGCTTCCGCCAGCGGGCCATGCGTGGCCAGTATCACATTGATCATAGTGTTATCCTCTTACCCAGGCTTTCATGGTGGCGAGCTGCTGTCCGATGCTGCTGCCATAAGGCGATATGCGATACTCCCCTACCGCCGCCGGGACGATAAAGGTTTCCGCATAATGCACAACAAAGGGCTCGAAGGCGTTAGTCGGGCTTTCCACCAGCGCCTCGCTCCCTTCAACCAGATTAAGTATGTTTACCCCGCCCCGCGTATGATGAAGCACCGACTTGCTGAACCAGTGACGACGGGTTTCAATAAACTCGCGTTCGTGCAGGCCGGTACGCTCTTCACGCCAGCCGTCACCTTCAGCAACAGGTTCAAACTGGTTGATCAGATGTTCGCGTACCCATTGGGTATCCCGCTGCCAGTCAATAACCTGGCTGCCATGTTCCAGATGAACCGGACGCGGCAGACCATCCAGCCCCAGACGGCCCCAGTCCCACAATTTGAAGGTGAAAATATAGGGCGTAGCGCTAATTTCCAGCACCATTGTCCCGGCACCGGCGCAGTGTACGGTGCCCGCCGGGATCAGGAAGTGATCGTGTTTGCGCGCCGGAAAACGGTTAACGAATTTTTCATCGTCGAAGGCTTTTTCCCCGCGTTGGGCGCTGGCGAGGTCGTTGAGCATCTCCTGTGGGTCGATGCCGGTTTGAGTGCCAAGGTAGACTTCCGCGCCCGGCTCGGCCTCCAGCAGGTAATAGCTTTCATCCTGGGTATAGTGCATACCAAAGTGCTGTTGAATATATTCCGTCACCGGATGAACCTGAAAGCTGAGGTTCTGCCCGCCAATGGTATCCAGAAAATCGAAGCGGATCGGGAATTCGGTGCCGAAGCGGGCATGCACTTTCTCGCCCAGTAGCGGGCGCGGATAAAGCAACACCAGATCCTGCGAAGGGATTTCGATTCGCACATCAGCGATGCGCAGTAACAGGCTGTTCTCTTCCGGCACGCAGTCAAAACACCAGGCGTAATTGGGCTGCGAAGGATCGAGATCGAACTTCTCTTTCATCCATTGTCCGCCCCAGACGCCAGGGTCGAAAAACGGCACCACACGGAATGGCTGTTGGGTCGTTTGTTGCAGGCCATAACGCAATGCGATGCCGCTGATCAGCGCCGGATCGTTTTGCCGGTTCGTATCTAACAAAAAATCAGCGCGCCTGAGCAGCGGCGTTTTATGGCGGTCAAACACCCGCCATTCAACAAAGAAGGCCCGCTTATAGCGGCGCAGAATATCTTCCTGTTCATTATTGGCGCCCCAGTTACCCAGCTCGCCGCTGCGAAAGCGCTGCTGAATCTCCCAACGCGCCAGGTCGGCGTAGATCAGAATGTCGCCAGGGTGTACCAACGCGGCGCCAGGACCGTAAACCACCACCAGGCCCGCTTTAACCTGCTCCACTTCCTGCTGTAACGCCGCCAGCCTGTCGTCGCAGAAAAATTCGCTGAGCTGGTGGCAGGAAAGCACACCAAATACGCGGTCATCCGTCAGATTGGCGGCGAGCAGATCATGCAAATGTTGCGCGCTGTGGCGGGCCGTTTCCGCATTGATTGCCAGCGCGGGATTCAGCCAGTAAACCAGCTGCTGCTCAAGTTCAGCCAGGCGAACGCCAGGGTAACAGTCAATAACCAGCACAATCTTCTGCTGTTCCGACAGCCGCGCCGCAACGGCCTGCTGAACCGCTGACCAGCCGCGCCAGGCGTGATCGTCAAATCCCTTTATGCGAACTTCGGGAAATTTATCGTAATTAATATGCTTCATAAGTCGCTCCCTTTGCTTTCCCCCAGATTAATCGATTAACCGGGTTTGACCAGACTGGTAAACGCGATTAACCCCGCATTCAAAACAAAAAAGCGTGAGAGAGAACTATATCTGTGAAGCCTTTCACAAGAAAAAATGTCATTTTCAGGTTATTCGATTAACCTATACTAACGCTTTGTTTAACAAGGAGAGCAGATGACTTCAATAACCCTGGCGCAGGTCGCACAACGAGCGGGCGTATCAACCGCAACGGTATCTATGGTATTACGCAACCGGGGACGAATTTCAGACGCCACGCGTCAGCGGGTGCTGAAGGCGCTTGATGAGCTGGGCTATGTCTATAACCAGACCGCAGCCAATTTGCGTAATCGCTCCAGCAATCAGGTTGGCCTGCTGCTGCACGATATTACCAACCCGTTTTACGGCGAAATGACCGCAGGCCTTAGTCAGGAGATGGAGCGCCATGATCTGCTGCTGTTTCTTGCTAACAGTGAGGAATCGGGCGAACGACAGCAAAAATTTGTTGATTCGCTGATGCGTAACAACGCCTGCGGCATGGTGTTGTGCGCGGCCAAAGAAACGCCGCCGCTGTTTTTTGAAACCCTTAAGCGGCGCAATATTCCCACCATTATGGTGGTTCGCCCGCTGAATGATGTCGATTTTGATTTCGTCGGCACTGATAACTTCCTCGGAGCCCAGCTGGCAACCCGACATTTACTCCAGCTGGGACATCGTCATATCGCTTTTATCGGTGGCAGCGAAAGCTCTGTCAGTCGGGCGCAGCGAATCGGCGGTTACAGCAGCAAGCTGCTTGAGCATCGTATCCAGCCCAACAGCAACTGGATCGTCACTTCTCTTGCCAGCCAAAGCGACGGCGCGCGCGTGGCTGAGGCGTTGTTTAAGCGTTACCCGGAAATTACCGCAGCAGTCTGCTATCAGGATGTGGTTGCCATCGGCGTTATGCAGACGCTGCGCAAAATGGGCCGGATGCCCGGCAAGGATTTCGCGCTGGTGGGATTTGACGATATTACCGAGGCTTCACTGGTACAGCCCGCGCTAACGACCGTTTCCGTTGCGGCGAAAGAGATTGGCCGCCAGGCCGGTGAGCTGTTGTACAACCGTATTCAGGGCAATGATGAGCCACCGAAACGGATTATTTTACCGCCGACGCTTGTGGTGCGAGAGTCCTGCGGTTCTGAGTGACGATGCCCAGGTTTACGCCATTCATTCCCCGGCCTGTTGTAAACCTGTCCGACCGGATTGATTTATTGCACCGGGGCTTCTTGTCGTGAACGGTAGAACAGCCGCGTCATTAAACTTTTCTTGTTTGTCGGGCAAGAATAACCCGGCTGGTCTGCAAAAAAGGGCCGCCTGATGCGCCGTTATGCGCCACGCGTTTCTCCTGCAGAAAGCGCGATCCCGCTGAGCGATAAGCGGACAAGGTTAAATAGATATGCGGAGGCAAATTACCGACAGTAGGTCAGGCGGAACATCGGACAAGCTGACGCAGCGTTATTTTAAAAGCCAACGCAACCCCGATAAGAAATATGGCAAAGGATTGCCATCCTTTAACCTGACTATGCGAGAAAAATATGAGTACGAATCTGATCGGCGTTAATGAAGTGGGTGAAGCACAATCTATTCCACGCAGCGAAATCGAGGCCCCAATGGTTATTCTGGACAGCATCAGCACCTCAAAGGCAAATATCTCTTCTGTTGATGCCAGAGATGATAAATCAGCGGAACTTGCCGAGCTTCTGAACAGCAAAAAATATGTCACCATCGATACGAAGATTGCGTTAAATAATGAAGTAAAAACTACCCTGCCTTTCCAGCAGATTATCGGCGCGCCTGGCTGTAACTTGCTTATCGGGCCGGATATGGGAAACCGAACGGCGCTACGCATCGCTGGCAACAACTCAATCGTTGAGCGCATCCAGATGCGCAATCCGCTGGAAGTCGCGGATCGCACCATTAATACGACGCGGCAGGGCGCGCTGGCGATTGAAGCACATAATGTTACCGTCGCCCGCTCCTTTTTCGAGCAAATGCTGCACTCGGTTTATGTGCTTTCTACCGGTGAATGGTATGGATCGCTGATTGACGGCAACTTTGCGGTGGAATGCCTGGGCGCCGGCGCAGGCCCAACCGATCAAACCAGCACCTGGGGCGAAGATAAGGGCGATGCGTTTGCCGTATGGGGCGCGGGCGCTACCGTGGTAAATAACTTTGCCAGCGCCAAAGCGGGCCAGGATTGCCGCATTGCTTTCCATGCAGAGGGAATGCCGGGCAGTCGTACCAACCAAAATCCGCTGACCGATGAGGCTGATTTTATTTTTGCTAACAACAAAGCTATCGGATCCTTCCGCCGTCACTATGTGTTTGAAGGCGTTAAGCGCGGCATTATGAACGGCAACATCTCCGCTGGCGGCGCGACCTGGTGGAACGTGGCGCTGATTCAGACCAAAGACGTAACGGTTTCAAATATGCTGCTGCATGTCACGCGCACGGCGGATGACTACACCGGCCAGCACTGGAGCCCGGATCGCGCGGCGATGTTCTTTATGAACTACAGCCAGCGCAGCAAGTTTTCAAATGTCAAAGCGTTCTGGGCGCCCGATGCCGCCGTACAGGGCTTGTCCGCCAAAGATGACGGGAAAGATCCTGAGAAGCTGGGACACGTACAAAGCGTGATTGAAAACGTCGAGCTTTATATGAATCCGGCCAGCAGAAAGCGTGGCATGAATATCATGCAGCTGAAATCGCCGACCCTTAAAAATATTCATATCGAAAACTGTGCCGAACCGATTTTTGGCTTTAACTCCTCCGGCATCGCGAAAATCAGCGGGCTGAACGTCAAAAACTTTACCGGCGCGGTTTACTGTGAGGGTAACGCTACGGGCGGCATGATGATCGATGGCGCCAACCTCGATAACTCAGAGTTGGCGACGGGCGGCGCGGCGTCGGCTATCCGTTCGGTTAATACCGGTTTCACCAGCGTGAAGAATGTGAATATCACCAATGTTGATGCCCTGCTTCATATTACAAATGGTGCAAGGGTGACGCATTTGACGGCGGCTCAGAACCAGTCCATCGGCTCCGTGGCGAAAATCGCGGTGGATTATCAGACCAGCGGCACGCTGCCCGTTCAGCCTAATATCCTGAACAACATCGATATTATCGGCAGCTTTACCAAAGCATAAAACCATTAGACCTACCAAAGCGGCAGGACTCCTGCCGCTCATATCAAACGTCACGTATCACGCTAATACGACTGCCGATAAGCGACGCTCTGTCTTACAGACTGGTTGCCCATTTTCACGGCGGCAACTGGCGCCACGCTAAGCCTTTACGCAGCAGCATCCCTTCCCTCGCCTGCCATTGATAACTATTCCTTATCGCCGTATTGGCGATTTAAGAGTAATCCCGCCGCCAGCGCCGTCTATGCTTAATGTTTAAAAAACAGAGTTAGATAGCAGTCACTATTTCTTTCTTTTGAATACTGGAGGCCTGGTATGAGCAACCAAGGCGAAATATCTGAACAAAACCGTACCGGTGAGGCTGAACAAAATGAATTTGGCCAGACGTATCGGGAGCAACGAAAAGTCAGTGCAACAACGACGGCGGGCCTGCCCGGCCCGGCCTTGGGCAACAGCGAACATTTTATGACGCCGCCGCCTGAAATCCTTCCGGTGACCTTAAAAGTAAATGGCGAGCGCCAGCAGCTTAACGTTGATACCCGCACCACGCTGCTGGATGCGCTACGCGAACACCTGCATTTTACCGGCACCAAAAAAGGCTGCGACCATGGGCAGTGCGGCGCCTGTACCGTGCTGGTTGATGGCCGCAGGATCAATTCCTGCCTGACGCTCGCGGTGATGCATCAGGATGCCGAAATCACCACCATCGAAGGCCTGGGTTCGCCTGATAATCTGCATCCTGTGCAGGCGGCTTTTGTTAAACATGATGGCTACCAGTGCGGCTACTGCACCTCCGGCCAGATCTGTTCGTCCGTGGCGGCGCTGAAAGAACTGGAAGCCGGCATTCCCAGCCACGTGACGCTTGATCTGGTGTCACCGCCGGAAATGACGGACGAGGAGATCCGCGAGCGTATGAGCGGCAACATCTGCCGCTGCGGGGCGTACTCGAACATTCTTGACGCCATTAAAGACGCCGCCGGGGAGCTGAAATCATGAAAGCTTTCACTTATGAACGTGTGAAAACGCCTGCAGAAGCGGCAGCCAGCGCCCGTAAAACTGCTGGAGCAAAATTTATCGCTGGTGGCACCAATCTCCTCGATTTAATGAAGCTGGAAATTGAAAAGCCAACCCATCTTATTGACGTGAACGCTCTTGGGCTGGACAGCATCGATGCGACCGCCGAAGGCGGTTTGCGCATCGGCGCGCTGGTGCGTAACACCGATCTGGCGGCCGATGCTCGCGTGCGCCGCGACTACGCGGTTCTCTCGAGGGCGCTTCTGGCAGGCGCTTCCGGTCAGCTGCGTAATCAGGCAACAACGGCGGGTAACCTTCTTCAGCGCACGCGCTGCCCCTATTTTTACGATACCAACCAGCCCTGCAATAAGCGGCTGCCCGGTAGCGGTTGCGCCGCGCTGGAGGGATTCAGCCGCCAGCTTGCCGTGGTGGGCGCCAGTGAAGCCTGTATCGCTACGCATCCCAGCGATATGGCCGTCGCCATGCTGCTGCTGGATGCGGTGGTGGAAACCGTTAATCCAGACGGGAACGAACGAAAAATTCCGGTGGCCGACTTTTATCGCGCGCCGGGCACTACGCCGCATCTGGAAACCATCCTGCAGCCAGGCGAACTGATTACCGCGGTGACGCTGCCTCCACCAGCTGGCGGCACGCACATTTATCGCAAAGTGCGCGATCGTGCCTCTTACGCGTTCGCGCTGGTATCGGTTGCCGCCATTGTGCAACCGGATGGCACCGGACGCGTGGCGTTTGGCGGCGTCGCCCATAAACCGTGGCGGCTGGAGGAAGCGGATGCAGCGCTTCCCTACGGCGCACAGGCGGTTTATGACAAGCTGTTCGCCAGTGCGCAACCCACGCCTGAAAATGCGTTCAAGCTGTTGCTGGCGAAGCGTACGCTCGCCTCGGTGCTGACGGAAGCGAGGGCATAAAAGATGAAATTTGATAAACCGGCAGGCGAGAACCCGATTGACCAGCTGAAAGTGGTCGGCCAACCGCATAATCGTATTGATGGCCCGTTTAAAACCACCGGCCGCGCCCACTATGCCTATGAATGGCATGATGCTGTCGATAATGTGGCCTATGGCTATATCGTCAGCGCCGCGATTGCGAAGGGGCAGATCACCGAACTGGACATCAGGGCAGCGGAAAACGCGCCTGGCGTGCTGTCTGTGGTCACTGCGGATAACGCCGGGCCTTTAGGCAAAGGGGATAAAAATATCGCCACGCTGTTGGGCGGCCCGACCATTGAACATTATCAGCAGGCCATTGCGCTGGTGGTGGCTGAGACCTTTGAGCAGGCGCGCGCGGCAGCAGCCCTTGTACACGTGCAATACAGCCGTGAACCGGGCGCTTACGATCTGGCTGATGAGAAGCCCGCCGTTACCTCACCGCCCGAAGACCAGCCAGACAAAAACGTCGGCGATTTCGATGCGGCCTGGTCAACGGCGGCGGTAAAACTGGACGCCACCTACACCACGCCCGATCAGAGCCATATGGCGATGGAGCCACACGCATCGATGGCCGTCTGGGACGACGATAAGCTTACCGTCTGGACCTCAACCCAGATGGTGAACTGGTGCCAAACCGATTTGGCCAAAACGCTGCAAATACCCGCTGAAAAAGTGCGGGTGATCGCGCCCTATATCGGCGGAGGGTTTGGCAGCAAACTGTTTTTACGCAGCGATACGCTTCTGGCCGCCCTGGGCGCTCGCGCCGCAAAACGGCCGGTGAAAGTGATGCTGCCAAGGCCGGTAATTCCTAACAACACCACGCACCGTCCGGCGACGATTCAACAACTGCGCATCGGCACCGATCAAAGCGGTAAAATCACCGCCATCGCCCATGAAAGCTGGTCCGGCAATCTGCCCGGCGGTATACCAGAGACGGCAGTTCAGCAGACCGAACTGCTTTATGCAGGTGCCAATCGTCATACCGGGCTGCGGCTGGCAAAACTTGATCTGCCGGAAGGCAACGCCATGCGCGCGCCGGGTGAAGCGGCAGGAATGCTGGCGCTGGAAATCGCTATTGATGAGATAGCGGAAAAAGCGGGCCTCGATCCCGTTGAGTTTCGCATTCTCAACGATACCCAGGTCGATCCCGCCAATCCCGACCGCCCTTTCTCGCGTCGTCAACTGATTGAGTGTCTGCGCACCGGCGCGGAGCGCTTTGGCTGGCAGCGGCGTAATGCCACGCCCGCGCAGGTTCGGGACGGACGCTGGCTGGTGGGCATGGGCGTGGCGGCCGGTTTTCGCAACAATATCGTTGCCCCTTCCGGCGCGCGTGTACATCTCGACGCGACAGGGAAAGTGGTTGTCGAAACGGATATGACCGACATCGGCACCGGCAGCTACACCATTATTGCCCAGACGGCCGCTGAGATGATGGGCGTGCCGCTGGAGAAGGTCGAGGTGCGGCTGGGCGACTCAACCTTTCCGGTTTCCGCCGGCTCTGGCGGGCAATGGGGCGCCAATACCTCCACGGCGGGCGTCTATGCCGCCTGTGTAAAACTGCGCGAAGCGGTCGCGAGCAACCTCGGCTTTGATGCCAACCTGGCACAGTTTACCGACGGGAAGATCATTAGCGGTACGCGCAGCGCCCCCATCAGCGAGGCTGCGGTAAACGGCACTCTGACGGTGGAAGACACCATTGAGTTTGGCGATCTTGATAAGCAGTATCAGCAATCCACCTTCGCCGGCCATTTTGTTGAAGTCGGCGTTGATATCGCAACCGGCGAAGTCCGCGTGCGTCGTATGCTGGCGGTGTGCGCCGCTGGCCGCATTCTCAATCCGCAAACGGCGCGCAGCCAGGTGATCGGCGCGATGACCATGGGGATCGGCGCAGCGCTGATGGAGGAGCTGGCGGTCGATACGCGCCTGGGCTATTTCGTCAATCACGATATGGCGCAATATGAGGTGCCGGTTCATGCCGACATTCCTGAACAGGAGGTTATTTTCCTCGACGATACCGATCCAATGTCATCGCCGATGAAGGCCAAGGGAATAGCGGAGCTGGGGCTGTGCGGCGTCGGTGCGGCCATCGCCAATGCGATTTATAACGCAACGGGCGCCAGAGTACGCGATTATCCCATCAAGTTGGATAAGCTGCTTAGCGCGCTTCCGGTCGTTGAATAAGGAGAAGCGATGCAGCTATCAACTATCGGACTGGCCGAAGAGAGTCGGTTAACGCCTGAGCCTGCTTTTCTGACCGATGACAGCGGAGAGATCTTACGCTTTGCGGTTGAGGCATTAGCGTGCGGCATGGAAGCCGCGCTGGTGACGCTGGTGGAGATTCGCGGCGGCGCGGCGCGGCCTTTGGGCGCGCAGATGACGGTACGCGAAGATGGCCAATATTGCGGTTTCGTTTCCGGCGGCTGCGTGGAAGCCGCCGTCGCATTTGAAGCGCTACAGGCGATCGCGTCCGGTCAGGATCGCAGTGTGCAATATGGCGCAGGATCGCCCTGGTTCGATATCGCCCTGCCCTGCGGCGGCGGCATTACGCTGAGCATTCATAAATTACGCTCGGCGCAACCGCTGCTGGCGGTGTTGAACTGCCTGGAACAGCGCAGGCCGGTTGGCTTGCGCTATACGCCTCAGTCGCAGACGCTGCAAACGCTAAATACTGTTCCAAAAACAGGCTGGCATAACGAGGGTTTTGAGACGGCGTATCGCCCCTGCGTGCGGGCGATTGTTTATGGCCGCTCTGTTGAAGCGCAGGCAACCGCCGATCTTGCGCAGGCCGCAGGCTACGAGACGCACGCTTTTGAGAATGTCTCTGCGCAAAGTGCCGCGTTAATGGATGCGGATACGGCGGTAATCCTGCTCTGGCATGACCTGAACCGTGAATTGCCTGCGCTGCAGCTCGCCCTGAAGGCGAACCCTTTTTATATCGGCGCGCTCGGCAGCCATCGCACGCATTGCCAGCGTATGCAAAAGCTCAGCGAACTTGGCTGGCGCGAGGACGAGATCAATCGTATCAAGGCCCCCATCGGGCTGTTCCCGAAAGCACGAGACGCCCGATCGCTGGCGCTCTCGGTGCTGGCGGACGTGGCGGCGGCCCGCCTCATGACCGGAGAGCATTAATGCTCTCCCCTGTGGTACTTATTCTGGCGGCGGGCAAAGGGGAACGGTTTCTCGCCTCTGGCGCAACAACGCATAAGCTCGACGTACAGTTGGGCGATCGAACTGTGCTTGCGCATGTCATTCAGGCAGTAGAAGCCGCCGGTCTGGCCTGGCAGCTGATCAGACCGGAGGGCGGCACGCGCGGCATGGGTGAATCTGTTTCATTGGGCGTCAACGCCGCGCCCGACGCTTCAGGCTGGTTAATTATGCCTGCCGACCTGCCCTTAATTCAGCCCGCTTCGCTGCAACGCGTTGCCGCAGGGTTAAAAGAAAAACCGCTGGTGGTGCCTCATTATTGCCAACGTCAGGGGCATCCGGTGGGCTTTAGTCGGGCATTTAAACCTTTATTAATGGCGCTGTCGGGCGACGTGGGCGCCAGGGACATTGTGAAAGGCGCGCGACGAGATGGGAAAGTGCTGGATCTGCCGCTTGATGATGAGGGCATTGTGCAGGACATAGATACGTTAGCGGATTTAGAAAATGCAGAGCGGCGGCTGAGGATGCGTGAACATTTACCCTCCTGATGATGGCGTTCCTTCTCAAAGGCTTTGCCATTGTGTTGAGGTGGCGATGCGGGTTGCTCTCAAACCCGACGAGCAACAACCTCAATGTTTTCACGCGCGAAATGCCAAACTATACCGACTCAACCACTCACATTTTCACATGATCGATAAACGCTCTCAGCTTTGGCGCCAGGTTTTTCCTGCTGGAGAAATAGAGATAAAAACCAGGGAAAGACGGTAGCCACTCATCTAACAATGTCACCAGTTCGCCACGCGCGATATAGGGCTGAAAGGTCTCCTCCATACCAAAACTAATCCCCCCGCCTGCACACACGGTTCGGATCATGACGCCCATATCATTGGTGGTTAGCTGAGGATTAACATCCACATCAAAATCGCGTCCCCGCTCGGCAAATTCCCAGCGATAAGGCGAAACGTTGGGCCCTTTGCGCCAGCCGATACAACGGTGATGGATCAGCTCGTTTGGGTGCTGCGGCATACCATGCTGCGCAAGATAAGCGGGAGAAGCCACGGCAACCTGGCGCTGCGGGGTGGAAACCGGCACCGCAATCATATCCTGCGCGATGACCTCGCCAAGGCGCACGCCTGCATCGTAACCCTGCTCCACGATGTCGAACTCTTCATCGGTGATGGTAATGTCCAGTTCGATACAGGGATAAGCAGAGATAAAATCGGCCAGTATCTTGCCGCCAATAACTCTTTCGGCAATGGAAGATATGGCCAGCCGCAGCTGACCACGCGGCTGCGCCAGCTGGTCAGCAATTTCTGTCGCGGCGCTATTGAGCTGTTCAATCGCTGGCGCGACATCAGCATAAAGCCGCTTTCCCGCTTCAGTCAGGTTAATACTGCGTGTTGTGCGCTGCATCAGGGAAATGTTCAGCCGATCCTCCAGCCGACGCAACGTTTGGCTGATGGCCGAACGCGTCACGCCTAACCGCTCCGCCGCTATCCGAAAATTGCGCGTCTGCGCCACGATAACAAACACTTCAAGCGCGTTTTTATCAATATTCATTGTTTAGCTACCGTCACCAGTCTGTTAAGTAATGAGCGGATTATCTTTATAGTCTCGCCAACGTAAGATCACCAGCACGACATCAACAGGAGAGAAAATATGTCTCAGAAAGTGATCTTAATTACCGGCGCATCCAGCGGCATTGGTGCGGGAATCGCACGTGAACTGGCAAAAACCGATGCGGTGTTATTGCTGGGGGCCCGTCGCGAAGAGCGTTTAACCGCGCTGGCTGAGGAGCTGCGTGTTAACGGAGCAGAAGTCGGGATCCAGACGCTGGACGTAACCCGTCGTAGCTCAGTGGAACAGTTTGCTGCCTTCGCGCTGGAAAAATGGGGCCGCATCGATGTGATTATCAATAATGCCGGCATCATGCCGCTGTCGCTGATGTCCTCGCTTAAAGTGGATGAGTGGGATCAAATGATCGATGTGAATATCAAAGGGGTGCTGGGTAATGCTGCCAACTTACTGATTTAGTGTATGATGGTGATTTTAAGGTGCTTGCGTGGCTTCCATTTCCATCAGATGTCCTTCCTGCTCCGCTACTGAAGGCGTGGTGCGTAACGGCAAAAGCACTGCCGGACATCAGCGCTATCTCTGCTCTCATTGCCGTAAAACATGGCAACTACAGTTCACTTACACCGCCTCTCAGCCCGGTACGCACCAGAAAATCATTGATATGGCCATGAATGGCGTCGGATGTCGCGCCAGTGCACGCATTATGGGCGTTGGCCTCAACACGGTTTTACGTCACTTAAAAAACTCAGGCCGCAGTCGGTAACCTCGCGCATACAACCGGGCAGTGATGTGATTGTCTGCGCTGAAATGGACGAACAGTGGGGCTACGTCGGTGCTAAATCACGTCAGCGCTGGCTGTTTTACGCGTATGACAGGATACGGAGGACGGTTGTGGCGCACGTCTTCGGTGAACGCACTCTGGCCACACTGGAGCGTCTTCTGAGCCTGCTGTCGGCCTTTGAGGTCGTGGTATGGATGACGGATGGCTGGCCGCTGTACGAATCACACCTGAAGGGAAAGCTGCACGTTATCAGCAAGCGTTACACTCAGCGCATTGAGCGACATAACCTGAATCTGAGACAACATCTGGCAAGGCTGGGACGGAAGTCACTGTCGTTCTCAAAATCGGTGGAGCTGCATGACAAGGTCATCGGGCATTATCTGAACATAAAACACTATCAGTAAGTTGGAGTCATTACCCAAGAGAGGTTCTTTTACCTTCAGCGTAAATTTCTGCGCGGTACATTCTCTCTCTTTTTGCATAGCATACCCCAGTAAACCCAGTGGTATTGGCCTTGCTCAGGCTCGCATTACGGTTGTTTTGAGTTCGAGTGACTTCTCTCAGATTATCGATGCTGTTATTTTTTTTATCGCCATCGACGTGGTCGATAAATTCAGGATCAGTTCCATGATGAAGCTTCCACACGATACGATGTACGGGATAAAGAATGCCTAGTAATCTCACATGAAGATAACCATTTGGACTCTCATACCCAAGAGGCGAGCCGGCTGATATGCCACCCCTTGATTTTCTGAAAGATAAAACGCCATCTTGGTAGTCGATGATCTCTTTAAGCCATTCAACATCAGGCATCTCTCGACGCCCGTTGACAAGATCGCCCCGCGGTTTTCTTCTTTTTAATGCATCGCATACTTTGCAATATGGATGCTTACCATCTGCTCTGTTTTTGCTTGAGTGGAATTCAGTATACGGCTTCGCTTCACCGCATTTGGCGCAGACTTTCATATAAACCTCGTAGTAGGTTTCGTAGATGATGGTTGCGGCAGAGGTGTCTACGTTCACCCTTTTCGACTGGCCGGTCTAGCCGCCTGTATATTTTATCAAATTATTTAGTTGGTGGCTTCCAATCTTCCCGCTCTTTAGCGAGTTTTTGAGATAGTCCTTCGTTGTAGAGATTACCGTCATCGTCAAGCAGACAAGGCACGTTGGCACAATAACAGTTGAAAGAGTTCCCACTTTGCGAGTAGAAATCTTCCACCTCCTGCGTTGTGTAGGTTCTTCCATGCCTTGCTCGGTGCCACGCTCTTGTTGTTGGCTTTAAAGCTGATAACCAGAGAATTGCCGTGTTCAACCCAAGCCGATCATGAGCCCAATCCACTTCATTGCGCTGTGCCTGCCTTAATGCCCCGACTTGCTCTGACTGGGCGATGGTTTTTGCTTTGGACATCGATACGTCCAATCGCTTACTAACGATTGATGCAGTTTCCCTTGGTGAGACTCCTCTACCAATCGACTCGGCAATCACATTAGCTAAATCAGTCCTGGCGCTATCTGAAATGCCCTTCCAGTCGCTATATGTAGATACATAAGCAGATGCTATTTGGTTCTGATATGCAGGGCTACTAAGTAGCTGCTGGAGCGTTGTTTGGCTCGCGTATAACGGAGACTGAGCGGAGAGATTTGTAAAGGCATTCAACGTTCCGCGCTGATATTCAGCGGCTATGTAATCTAGCGCCCAAATATCCTGACCATGCCCTTCGAGTAGATAGTCATCAAGTATGCGCTGCACATTTTCAAGTAAGTCGGCTAGTTGCGCGGCGGTCATATCGTATATGTACACACCGGCATTGACTTGATAAAGGGTTCCCGGCTGATTTCCTTCTCGAGAAAGTATGTAGCCATAAAGGGAGTTGTTACTACGCTCCCTTCCCAACAATCGAATATCAAAAAGTTTTTTAAGCGCCACTTTAATGCTGTGATACCGCCCTTCAATATCACGATACATTTGATTAACTTGGCGATATGACTGTGTTGGTTCCGATTTATTACGCGGTATTATCGGGCTTCCCGGTCGTTGTCGGTTGTTCAATTGGGTCACCTGTCAGCGGGTCTGTCGTTGCGGCTCCGGCTGGCTCCTCTGGTTCACTGAATGGCTCCAGCTCGCCCACAGCACGTATCTCGTTAGGTTCGATTGCCGGTGTGCCGTATGCCTGCTGGGTTTTCTGAGCCACGTCAGCAAGCGCCTGCATGTTGGCAATCTTCTCTTTCTCGCTTGGCGCCAGAAGGTCAGACCATGCCAGTGTTACCTCTCCGGATGAAGGAGCTTCAATGACACCGACCGTCCACATGCGCTCAATTACTGCTTTCACGAATGAGGTCATAAACCCGAACCGGCGTCCGTTACATCGCTTAGCCCAGTCAGCCTTATCCTCATCAGATGCCAGTCGTCCGGTCTGCTGACCGAACAAGATAGTAAATGGAATCTGGATTGAGGCGGCGAATTCGTTAGCTGTAACAGTCCAGGTTGGCGAGGGGTCAGCTGGAGCCACCGAAAGCACAGAGGCTTGTCCAGCCTGCATAACCAGAGCCGAATCAGTACCGCTATTCATGCGCCTGATTTTATCGTTCAGCGCGTCACCTAAATCTTTAAACCCTGCCTCTTTGGCCTGGCTCATTAACGTCTGGAGGTCAGTCTCTTTATCAAAAGCTATACCAAGCTGGCGGCTGGCGTTCTTCAGGAAGCCTTCAGCGCTACCACCTGACACTTTCTCAAGGTCGAGCAGTTTGTTATAGCCTGCACGTAACAGCGGAACACCTGCGAGAATGTTCTCATCTTCAGAGCCTTCACTAAGAATGATGATTCGCTCAGGGTGAACATCAATGCTGCGCACCGGGCCGTATGTGCCATCGTCGCCAATGGGCTGCTCGTTGAATTTGTACTTCACTGGCTGGCCGTAGGTTTCTGACAGAGTGTCAGTATCAAAGTTACCAGGCTTAACCTGTGCCTCCCATGCCGGGATAAATCGCACGATGGCCTTGTCTTTAAGGCGACCTACAACATTGCGATCAACTGGCTCCCACCACGGCCTACCATCACGAAACTGAATCAGCAGAGCCGAATAACGACCAACCAGATTTCGACGGTCAGCGTCTTTCAGCTTCGGCCAGTGTCGGTTGAGAAACTTGGTTACTGAGGCTTCCCATTGGTTTGTTTCATCCGCCTCCTGATTCTCATCGCCATCGATGATGGTAGGACGATCAGCCCAGCAGGAATCGAGCAGCTTATGCACCGCAGCATGCGCTACAGCGTTTCGTTCATAGGCTCGGTAGTAACGGTCGAACTCGAGATTATCCGGGTAACCGAACTCATCCCAAAGCTTCGTCCGCTTCGTGTTGCCAGGCTGACCGGCATACAGCATGCGCTGCCGCCCTATCGCATCAGCAAGGGCGTTCACGAGGAATGAGACCTCGTTATTGTTATCACTCACTGTTGCTCCTTAGAAGAAGATTGCGCCTTTGGATTTGCGTTTGATGTATCCATCAAGGCCATAACGAGCCGCATCCCAACAGTGGTTGTGCTTGTCTTCAATTACAGGAAGCACTTCTCCGGTATTGCGATCGGTTTTGTAGGAATAGAGTCGAGCCTCTTTGGCGGTCTCTTTGCAGCGAGGATGAATCACAATCTGCTTAAATCCTCGCAGGCAAGTAATGCCGTCCTCAACGCTGCCCTGCCACTTCTGAGCAGCGGAGATGTTGAAGCCCTGTGATTTGACATGGCTGATGGTTTCCGGCCGCGAGTTATCCGCTTTTATTGGCCACTTACGAGACTGAGGAATCCCGGGATACTTAGCCTCATCGGTAACTTTCCAATCCTGCATTTGTTTGGCCGAGGCATCTTCTTTTCCAGCATAGAACTTCCACATGTCGTCAAGCTCGACACCGGAGCCATAGGCCTCATACTCTATATAGAGCGAGTTATCGAGGATAAACATTCGCAGTAGCGTGCTTGGGTCTTTAGCAAAACCAAAGTCAGCGCCAAACAGCAGCCTTTCAGCTTTCTGCCACAGGTCACTTTCGAAGTCCTGCACCACATACCGGCCAGCCAGCACCTGCTTATCCGAGTTTTCCAGATAAGCCCCCTCCCAAATCCACGCATAATCGGCGTAATCGAGAGTGGCCAAGTCCTCCTGTCGCTCTTCCTCCAGAACATCCGGGAACCATGGATTATCGCCATAGTTCATCTCGACTATCATCGAGTTTTTGGGTGGGTTCTTTCTGAATCGCTTATCAGTAGCGCTGCCGTCTTTTTCTGGGTTCCACGTCACCCAGATTTCTGAGCCACTTTCACGGACTGTTGGCCGGAGCTTCTTCCATGCCGTGTCCGATACCGATTCAGCCTCATCTACCCAAGCAACGAGGATTCTTGCCTTTGATTTGATGCTGTCGAGGTTGTGGCGCAAGCCACAGAAGACGTAGCTAACATTCCGGTTTTTGGTGCGTATGTACTTTTCACCAATATCGAAATAGTCATCCAGCCATGGCACTGAACGTATCGCCTGCTTGATTTCCTCCATTGAGGATTCTTCAAGCGAGTTCATATACTCACGAGCGCACAGTATCACCCCGCTCAGGCCGTTCTCAGCCGCCTCATAGGCCTTAACTGCGCTCATTAGTGCAAATGTTCGAGTTTTGGCTGAGCCGCGCCCACCGTATGCGCCGCGATATCGAATGCCGGGAGTTGCAAATACGGGGACTAACTTTGCGGGGATAGGTAGGTCAACTTGGCTTTCCATTCGTTGGCTCTACCCCTACCAGTCTGATTGTTGTTGGCCTTGTGGCCATGCTGCCATCAGATGACTTGTTATCAACTTCCTGCTTCTCGGCGTAACCATGCTTGGCAAGGAGTAGCTTGGCAATCGTGGCGTTATAGTCTCCCTTTAGCCCGCCATTCAGTAGCTTATTCTCCTGCAGAGACAGAATCCCTTCTACGATGTCCGAAAAGCCATCTTCTGACTTATCCTCTCCGGCCCATTTATAGATGGATGACCGCGCCACGCCAAGATAACAGGCAAGCCCTGCCACGCTGGGAACTACGTCACCAATGGTCTCATAGCCGCCCAGCAAATATTCTCTCGCTTTCTCTTTCGATTCGGCGAGTTTACTTGGGCGGCCGATTTCATTTTTACTTTCTTCGGTCGCCATAATCATTCCTTACTCTGTTTTTTCTTCAGCCGAATCTGTTTCATCGGCCGGCGCTGATTGTTCGGCTTCAGTCTCAGGCTTGGGTTCAGGCTCGACCTCTTTAACCGGCTCAGGAACGTACTCCATCTTCAGCACGTCATCAGGCGCCAGATATACCCAGGCACCATCTTCACGAGCAACGCCGATGAAGCCGTTAACGATTTCAGGTTGTGACCGGTTCATCAGGCCTTCATGCGTCTCGCCTGATTTGGTGGTTACTGTAATGCGGTAGGTGTCAGCCATGTTAGCTCCAATAAAAAACCGCCCTGGGGGCGGTTATCTTTTTATATTTTCGAATGTTGCATCAACCATTTGCTTCCCAAAGTCTCCCATGTCTTTATACATGGCCCTAAGAAAGGCAAGTGTGTTTGCTGCTGGCCCTTCAAAAGTCCATATGCAATCAAAAAATTTGTTATTCAACAAATTAAAGGTATCTGTTCCTGAATAGACAAGCTTGCATCTTCTAAAAGTGCAACTTTCAAAGCTTATTCCGTCCAGTGAAATGGTTTGCTCGTTAAAGTTACTAGATTTGATGATTTTCATGGCCACGTAATCCCCGATGATGCTTTAGATCCTTCAGCCACATTACCAATCATTTTAGCGTTAGCTTGAATATAGCTGTCGTCGTTATTGTAGTCACTTGGGGCATACAGAGCGACCGCATTAAAGTTTAAGGTTAAAAAAAACATCGCCACTAAGCCCGCAGGGAATAACATTAGAAACCATAAATACAAATTTTGCTGGGCTGGGTTTAAAAATGGCAGCACAAAATTAGCTGATATCTCTACTATACCGGCGAATATGCCTATGATGGTAAGTGGGTTTTTTATGTGGCTTATGGCTGACATGACTCACACCTCCGTTTTTAAGGTGCAATAGTAACATTTTAATAGTCAAAATCATCATCAGGCGCTCTGGTTAGAAAGCGCCTTGTGATGCTTACTCATCAGTAACTGCTTCAATGCTGAAGGCGCGGATTCTGCTCAGTGGCAGGCCGTAGGTGT
The DNA here is from genome assembly GCF_940807255.1 of Mixta sp. Marseille-Q2659. Taxonomy (GTDB): domain Bacteria; phylum Pseudomonadota; class Gammaproteobacteria; order Enterobacterales; family Enterobacteriaceae; genus Mixta. The sequence goes on from NZ_CALNWY010000002.1 coordinate 139,136, forward strand.
TTAGTCCCTTCCTGATAATCAGAAATCCATCTTTAATCTCTGGATCTGGATGGTTTTGCCAACCAAGCTCTTCCGGTGGCAATCCGGCTTCATGACCTTCATGCAGAAGCACGACAACTTTGAAGCCCTTAATGGTTTTCATCATGCTGCTCCCTGCAGATTTGCCGCCGCCAGAAGGCCAGCAATCCACTGAATGCCTTTCGGCGTGAACTTCACTTGGGTGAATGCGTGTCCGTTATGCTGGTTCTCGCCTGTTTTCACAGTAAATCGCCCGGCATCAAGATGCTGAGCATAAGGGGTTAGCTTTCCAGCAAGCCTATACATGACACCCTGCTCTATCAGGAATAGTCGGAAGTCTGTTTCTTTGACCTTCAGCAGCTTCGCAGCCTCACGGAAACCCATTGAGCCAGATGCTTCGACATAGTGATCGACAAATTCAGCCTTGGGTGCCGCGATTGCTAACTTGCTTTCCAGTTGAGCCTTTTGCTCAGCCAGGTCGGCAGCAAGGCGCAGTGCTTCTGGTAATGACTGCGGTATCTGCGGTCCATGCATCACTTTAAGCTTGGCAAGAACAGCGCGGCGGACGGCTTTCGACTCCCTCATCCCTACCAGCATCATCTGGTCAAAATCGAGATCGTAATAAGCTGTTTGAGTGTGGTTACTGTTTAACCGGAATTTTTTTCCGGTTCCGTCCAACTCCAACTCATCCTCAATTTTTGCCAAGAACTTACGTGGCTCGTGAGGGGTTTCGCCGGCTTCGACACGGGCCGGGTTAATGATGTTATTCAGAAAGTCCAAACTACTCATGGACACTTCACGTTCTACCGAGATCATCTCTTTCATTGCGTGTACCTTTTAGTGAATAAGCCTCGTTGCCCAGATAACCGCCCACAGAGAAGCCGCCGCTTATAACGGTTATCTCCGAGGCTGATTCCTGAAAGGCTCTGTGTTGTTAAATACGCCGGGCATGGCGCGGGGTTGCTGCAGGTATAAAAAAGCCCGACCGAAGTCAGGCCCTGCTTTGTTTACTGGAATGTTGCGACGGTGACGCCTTTTTCATTGCAGACGTAAGCCACCTCGCCTTCGTCCAAGAGCATTTCATCATCACCGCCTGACCAGCCACGGAAGAAAATCATTCGCGATTCACGAACGAAACTCACGTCACCGGTTGCCTGTAAAACTGAAATGTCGTTGTCTTTGTTGATCGTCTTGATAGTTAGCATTGTTGTTTCTCTTGGTTGTGGTAAAAAAAAGCCCCGCATAGCGAGGCTGATGTTGCTCTGTTACTTAGGGTGAATCTTCTTGGGGGTTGTCACTGCTTGCCGCAAACTTTGTCCCACAGCTCGTTATGGGTGTTGATCGCCCTTACGGTGCGGATATCCATCAGGTCAGCGTCCTTACCGTGGGTGTAGATGGGACTGAACAGTGTGCAGCTGGAGTCGGTGACGATGTATTCAGTCGTCGGTGTGGTATTTCGAGTTACGCAACCGGTCGCGAGCAGCGTCATCACTGAGAGTAGCGTTGCTCTGCTGAACTTCTTTAGCGGTCTGGATGTTGTGGGATTCCACATCTGATTTAGCCTCTGCCTGACGTTGTACCCTCTCAGCTTCAGCCACATCACCTTTTGCCTGAGTCTCGGTTTTTGCTACCTTCTTACCGCTGAAGTAGCTGGCGAGAATCGCAGCAACAACAGCCAGACCGGCCAGAATGTAATTCCAGCCGCCAGCGAACAGGTTAACGAGAGTGTTCATGGCTGCTTGTCCAGTTGCTGCTTCTTCTCAACCAGGCGTTTCTGCCGGATGAACTGAGAAACAATACCCAGCGCGACCAACAGATAACTCACGTACTGAGCGATGTTTACCGGCAGCATCGATTTGAGGTCAGGGGGTAGCATGTTCCATGCAGTGATAATCGCATCAGGCGCCGACGCCAGATAAACGCCGAGTGCAGCACCGATACCACTGAGCCATACCGACCATGCGCGGAACAGCAGACGGGCATGGCTGACAAATTCGACCGATGTGTGTTTACGGATGAGCAGCACAGCAACAATGACAGCGGCCACAACGCACAGGAATATCAGGATGCTCATATCAGCCCCTTATACACATCGTAATCACCGGAGCGCATTACAGCCGCGTGACGCTTCGCACGATTGGGCGTTTGACGCGCCCACAGGCTGTTAAGCATGCCATTGGCAGCCGCATCAAAATCACCGTTGGAAATCATGACCAGCGTGTTTTTGAAGCCTGCCAGACCTGCAACTCCGAGCTGATACCCCATCGAGTAGAGGATATCTGCCCGCGCCGGGTTACATTGCTGCAACGCTGCGTAGATAGCCGGATTGCTGCGACACTGGTTGATGGTTGAATCAACGAAAGATTGAAGCCATACATCACCAACCTTGCGGGGAACGGTGAAGGTGTAGTTGCTAAGACTGGCACCCTTGGGCCCAATCTTGATGCCACAGGCGACAGTTGGATAGCCTTCCGTATCGATGTAGGGCTTCTCTCGATAGCCTTCCTCGTACGAAAGTATCTGGATAATCTGGCTCACTTGCTTTCCTCCCTAACCGCTTCTTTCACTTCCGTAGCGGTTTGCTGAGGAAGCTGGTCAACCTTCTTTTTCAACTCTTCTACTTTCACATCACGCTGATTTGCCTTCTGGGCATATTCGGCGCGAGCTATGAAATAACCGGAAGAAACGCCACCCAGATAGATACCAAATGATGTGGCGAAGATAGCCAGCCACATTTGCCAGGTGATTACGGTTCCTTCGGGGGTTTTCTGAATGCTCATCTAGGAACCCCCAGTGAGTTCTGAAGCTCAGTGAATTTCTGAACGAGATTGCCGTAGGACTCACGCATTTCGTTCATGCTCTTCATGAGGTTCATGTTTGATGTGGTGAGGTCTTTCACCTCTTGCTTCAGGAGACCGTTTTCTCTTTCAAGTCGCTCCTGTGAACTTTCAATGATTTGTAACGTCGCCTGCGTTTCCGCAATGGTCTTCCAGTACTGGCGGATCGTCTCATCCTTGGCGGTGTTGTCTGCCCGTAATTCCTCATTTGTCTTTTCGAGGCGGGCAATGTACTTCTCCTGACGCTCCAGCATGTCTATCTGCTGGTTGTCATTTGCGTTCTTGGCTCTGTTACTAACCCAGTAGCGACTAAATGCCAGCCAGCCATTAAGGCCAACCGATACCGCGCCGCCGAATCCGATAAGAGCCTCTTTTGTGATGAAATCAGTTATAGCCATAAGCCGTCTCCGGCGGTGCCAGAGGTCTCCGGCTGATTGCTGTGAAGAAAAGTGCGCTGCAGTGACGAAGCGTCATATATAACGGGGAAATGAATCACTGAGCGCAAAAACGAAAAAACCAGCTCAATGGCTGGTCTTATAGATATGGTGCTATCGGACGGGCTTGAACCTTCAATCGACCGATTATGAGTCGGGTGCTTTAACCAATTAAGCTACGATAGCAAAAACAAAAAAGCCCCGACGGGTTAGGTCAGGGCTTAAATTCTGTTGCTCAACGACTTTTGTCACGAGCATAACAGAAATGTACCAGGCTCTCGTCTCGTTTTCAAATTATTTTTGCAAGTTTTTGCATTTAAGCGGCAACTTTGTGATTTATCCCATTCAGTTCGCGCATTATCGCGTGATATACGGATGCCTCAAGCAATTCCCGGCACCATCTGATTCGCTTCCTGCTTGATTCAACATGTATGCCGGTCAGCCGCGACAGCTCGTACGCAATATCTTGCGCGCATTTGCGTTCGCAATAGTATTTAATGGCTACATGACGAATCGGGTTATCAGGTGCGAACGTACTGCAGATGACAGATTCAACCAGGTCAGCATCTTCCTGCTCGTTGGCGCGGTCGAGAAGATTGCTTACTGAGTGCTGCGGGTTAATGAGCTGCTTCGCTTTGATGAACAGCTCATCTCCGCGATATCCCTGCTTATGAAGATTGTTCACCACTTCCATAATCCGCTCTGATTCCCTGTCGTTCCATTCCTTGCGTATCATCAGGCGCCCTATCACGCTCGACTTTCCGCCATCTGGCCCTACGTGGCCGCCGTACTTCTCACCCCACACATCAAGCAGGCAACGCACCCATGCGGATTGCAAAGGAGTTATGAGCTTTACAGGCTTGAGGTAACGCTTCTTCAGGTCGGATTTTCGCATAACCTGTGCTAACTGAGTCAGTGCTTCAGCGTGCATGCTTAACCCCCATGATTTTCGCTGTGTTGCGGATGATCCGGTAATTTATCTCTGCCATGCCGCGCATTTTCATGATGCGAAGCTTCAGCCACTTCTCTTTGAGGTATTCGGTCATGCGAACCACCAATTCAGAATGCGCTGGCTTAAAGGCTGCCGGGCGCTGGGTTTATACTGAACTCGCTCTATCTTTCTGTTCACTTCAGCCAGGCGACTCTCCAGTTGCTTTCGCGTCTGCAGATACATAGCCAGCCGGTAATGGTCTATTGCTTTCATGCTGCACGCTCCATTGCCTGTTCGTAGCTCAGATAAAGCCCCCAAAAGCTGACAAGCATATTTGCCTTCACGACCGCTTTTTCTTCGTTGCACCAACGGCAGAACCAGCCAACAGCCATAGCCAACTCCTGCTCGATCTGATGCGGGCCCTCCAAGTGAATTGGGAAAATGAAATCGTCGAAAACAGCCGCCGTTGATATCGGATAATTGATGCCGTTCATGCTTCCTCCAGTTCGGTGATCACCACTTCCAGCCGTCCGCCCTTCACCACTTCGCAGCGCACCATGCGCACGTCATCAATCAGGCTGTCGTCAGCTATAACGCCTGCATGTGTGAGTGAGTCGAGAGGTGCTTTAAAGAGGTTGTCGAGGTCACGCCGGGCGCGTGTAGGTGGATATGCGAGGATTTTTACTTTCAGCCTGCCGGCCAGTTGGAATTGCTGATTTGCTTCGGTGATTTGCTGAGTTACTGCTGCGGTGTATTCCCTTCCCTTTTTGCTTTTTATCTTTCGCCCGCGAAATACTGAGAAGAGGTGGTTATTTCCGGGCGGCCATGGCAACGATATCCGATACTGGTTCATGTTTTTACAAGCCCCTCCCTCAGCCAGATTACCTGCGTCCTTAAAACGCCCTCAGCATGCATCAGGGAAAGCTCTTCACGGCTGTAGCTGGTCTTTACACGACCATCGACAACATCGTGACAGCAGTTGCAGGCAATCGCTCCAAGCAGGTCATGCGGTTTAATGCCGGTTCCACATGTGCCAGCCAGCCGAAGATGCGCAAGACATGATGTTTCAGGGTTGTGGTTGCAATGACCGGGAATCCGTATCTGGCACTCTCTTCCGCGAGCTTCTTTCCGCAAATTACTCATCATCGTCTCCAGCCATATATCCGTTCGGGTCTCTGAATATCGTGTAGAAAGCACAGCAGTCAGAGCAGACGTGACATTCGTCTGGTGACAGCGGTAACCCACAATCTGCGCAATGTGGCTCTACTGGTTCGCTCATCGTGCCGTCCTCATCCGGTCCCATTTAGCACGCAGCAGGCCACCTACGTAATCAAACGTGGTTATCTGACTGGCGGTTGGGATTGGTTTCTTGCGGGACTTGCGGCAGGTAGTGCGGAATATCAGGTTATTAATGGCTTTCTGTGTCGGGGATACTCGCCTCATTCAGCCTCTCTCCCCCAACGTATACAGGTCGAAATAGGGATACCGGTTTCTTCGACAATTTCACGGTATGTTTTCCCGGCCCTCCGCAGCGCCTGAACATTATTGCGTTGCTTTGATGTTCGCTTTTCATATCTGCGATTTGTCAACGGTATTCCGTTACGGCAGGCGAAAACGATGATTGCGGCTTTTGTCCTGCCCAGCTCCGATGCAATCTGCTCTGGCGGGTAGTGCGTTGCCATTTCTTTCATTCGCCGAACGTCGGCAGTTGTGTAGCCTTTCATGCCCGCACCTCACGAATCAGCTTGTTGAACTCGGCCATCAGGAAGCCATCGGGATAGGTTTTCTTAGGCTCAGCAAGTTCTTTCATCCACTCCGGCAGTAAACGCTTGTTCGTCTGCCGTATATTGCGGATCAGATAGTCATCACCAACAGACACAAGCCTGTACTGAAGGCGTCGCGGGTCACCTCTTTTCAGCAGTTTCACGTTTGCCGAGCTGCTCATGCGGTGCAATGTGCCTGATACAACAGATACGTGAACCATCCCGTATTTGCTTTTGAGTAACTGAGTGACTTCTGATGCTGTAAACCACTGCCCTTTTGGCATGCAGTCAATAATCATTAAGTTGGTTGGTAGTCTCATGCTGCGCTCCTGTTCTTTTCTTCTGTGTAGCCAACCCACACCTCAATCTTTTCGATGTCCTTATCCGTGGCGAATTTCCATGTTTTCCCTTTGTGATGCCGGTACTGGCCATGACAACAGCGACTGATTGATGAGCTATCAAACCCCTCGCGAACTGCATCCATGCCGCTTAGATAAGCCCTTTGCTCACCTGTCTTTATGTCGCATGAAATAACTCGCCGACTGACGTGGTGATCGCTACTAAATTTGCCCAAGCAATTACCTCGCTTTCCAGGTAATGACTCCAACTTACTGATAGTGTTTTATGTTCAGATAATGCCCGATGACCTTGTCATGCAGCTCCACCGATTTTGAGAACGACAGTGACTTCCGTCCCAGCCTTGCCAGATGTTGTCTCAGATTCAGGTTATGTCGCTCAATGCGCTGAGTGTAACGCTTGCTGATAACGTGCAGCTTTCCCTTCAGGTGTGATTCGTACAGCGGCCAGCCATCCGTCATCCATACCACGACCTCAAAGGCCGACAGCAGGCTCAGAAGACGCTCCAGTGTGGCCAGAGTGCGTTCACCGAAGACGTGCGCCACAACCGTCCTCCGTATCCTGTCATACGCGTAAAACAGCCAGCGCTGACGTGATTTAGCACCGACGTAGCCCCACTGTTCGTCCATTTCAGCGCAGACAATCACATCACTGCCCGGTTGTATGCGCGAGGTTACCGACTGCGGCCTGAGTTTTTTAAGTGACGTAAAACCGTGTTGAGGCCAACGCCCATAATGCGTGCACTGGCGCGACATCCGACGCCATTCATGGCCATATCAATGATTTTCTGGTGCGTACCGGGCTGAGAGGCGGTGTAAGTGAACTGTAGTTGCCATGTTTTACGGCAATGAGAGCAGAGATAGCGCTGATGTCCGGCAGTGCTTTTGCCGTTACGCACCACGCCTTCAGTAGCGGAGCAGGAAGGACATCTGATGGAAATGGAAGCCACGCAAGCACCTTAAAATCACCATCATACACTAAATCAGTAAGTTGGCAGCATTACCCGCTTTCCAAGCTCTCGAAATGCATGCCGAATATTTTCGCTATGGGTTACCCATTCCAAGTTTTCAGCTCGGTTATCTGTTCTAATTCCGTTCTTGTGGTTAACCACCAACGATGGCGCGGAGCCATCACAAAAAGCAGTTGCCACCAGACGATGCAGGTTGTAATTCTTCCTATTGATTTTCACCTGTAGATAACCGGTTCCTTTTGAGATAAATGGAGTCATTATTTTCCCTTTTATCCATCTCTCATATGGTCGTTTAATATCTTTTCTGTCTTTGCTTCTAAATCGCCCATAATTACTGACTTCGTAGTCAGGGCTAATATCTATCGCTTTCCATATTTCACTCATAATAATCTCCTGCCCTAAGGCTTATATCGTTCATAGCGCAGTAGGCATGTATGTATTCGATAACACCTGATAGCTTTTTAACTGACATTTTCGCCGTGCTTTCTCTGATGTTTATAAATTCACCTTCAAGGCCCGGAACAATCTCAGGGTTTTGTCCAGTAGCAATTTGCCAACCCGAAACAAACAGGCTCTTCCAGTACTCAACTGACCTCTTTTTCCCCATGAATACTGCCTGCCTGCTTACGTCTGTAAGCATTGCGTGGAGTTTTGCGTTTTGCGCAAGGCTGCGGGTGTCTTCCTGGATGATTATCTGTAGGGGGCGATCGGTATTAGTGGGGAGGTTCTGGATAGCTTCTATGCAGTTCTGGCGTATTCGGTTATCTCTGATGAGGTACGTCTGTTTCTCCATCGCTCTTCTCCTGTTTCAGCCCAAAATGCTCTCCCCATTTCTCATCGAGAACATGCTGTGGCGTACTGACAAGGGCAGAATTATTCTTCTGCTCCTGTTTGCTGCTTAACGCTGCCTGCCAGCCATCGCGCCAGATTTCCCAGCTTGTTTCGACAACATCCGGGCTTGGGTAATCGTCAGGATGCCAGCCTGTGTGGTCCTCAAAACTTTCTGCAAATAGCTCTCGCTGCTGCCGCTCCAGCTCATCGTTGTTGGTCATCGATAATTCCTCACAACTTTGCGGAAGTTAGTTTTCCCAGCGTCCGCCAGCTTCAGTCGGGCCACAAGTTCGTCGCAAGCTTTCAGGTCTCGGAGACTATTTGATACCGGCATATACGCCTCCCAAAAAATCAACCGGATATACCACGGAGACCTTTTTTCAACGATAAGCCCTCCCTTCCCATCCATTACGGCTCGATATTGAGGATTGTCCATCTCACTCTCCTTCCTGATGCTTGCCGGTCTGCTGTGGCTTTTCCGCTCGGTATTTATATTCCTGCTTAGCTCTGGCGCGGCAGGCGTCGCAGTTTGGCGAGTAAAAGCTATGCCATGCGCAACCACCGAAATCCTCTTCATGCTTGCTCATCACTCTTCCCCTTTGTCGTGCATCATCAGGTAGACAATCATCGCGGCGCGGAGAGGGTTTTCATGTTCCACGCCGGCATTACTTAGCAGGCCAACAGATAGCGGCCATGCCTTTGCTGGCGACTTTTTAAAAGGCATTAAGCCAATGCCAAATTTCTCGATAATCGGCCCGGCATCAGCCCATGAGTTGCAAGGATCGAATCTCCGCCCAGTGCTATTTCTAATTACTAGGTTCAGAGTTTCTTCAGTGTTTAGCGCTTCACCAGTAGATTCACCAACAGCCTTGTTAATCTCAAAGTCACTCATCTTGCTGTAGTCCATCTCAGACTCCCTCCAGCGGCAGGTTCGCAGCTGTGCTGGCCACGCGCAGAAACTCACGCATCATGTCCATGTCCATCCACACTTTCTCGGTCAGGTGAAACGCCCAGTTGGCCAGGCTTTCATGGCTGTGGATTCTGCTTACTGCGATTTCATAAAGTGTGTTGCCGGTATTCAGGACAATAAATCCGTCTTCCAGATAAACCTTTTTGGCCAGCTCTTCACGATGCTCAATGTACTTTTCAAGAAGTGTTTTCATCAGAACCCCGATACCTTTTCAACCTGTTGAGTTACGCGACGCTTTTTGCGGTCAGCGCGTTCTTCGATAGCCTGTTTTTGGTCGCACGGATAAAGCGCCACATCCTTCTGATCGACGTATACCGTTCCCGTCTTACCGTGGCGGTTAAGCCTGAGGATCAGCTCTGTCAGCGTTGGGTCGGCGCTGTCGTCGTAGATGCTCTCTTTGTAGATGGCCATCCAGTAATCACAGTCCTGCTCAATCTGGCCTGTGTCTCGTGAATCGCTGGCCATTGGACGCTTATTGGCTCGTTCTTCCAGATTACGGTTCAGCTGGGTCAGCAGGACAATTACGGTATCCAGCTCCTTGGCCAGATTCTTCAGTGCCTTGGTGATTTTGCCGAATGCCAGGGCGTTGGTTTCAGCCGACTCGGTGTTCATCAGCGTCAGGTAGTCGATGCCGATCATTCCAATGCGTTTATGGTTGCGCTTGAGCTTGCGGCACTCAGCCTGAATGTGAGCCAGCGTCATTCCCGGATTATCATCAATCCAGATGTTAGGACGGTCGCTCATTCTGGCCATCGCTGCATAAACGCGGTTCCAGTCTTCTTCGTCATTCGCACCGTCATAGAACATGTCAGTGTTAACGTGCGATGCCTGGCCAAGCATGCGCTCAAAGATTTGCTCTTCTGGCATCTCAAGGCTGAACATCGCTACCGGCAGGTTTTCAACGTCGGCGACATGCAGGGCAATTTCCGTCAGCACTGTGGTCTTACCCATCTTTGGCCTTGCGCCAATGACAAACAGCGAACCGCGCATGATGTGCTTAGGCGCGAGCATGTTGTCCAGGTCACGGATACCAGTAGTAAGGCCACGATGCGCATCAGGGTCGCTGAAGCGGTTCTCGACCATAGCTGTCCATTTCGAGGCAATCTCATCGATGCGGCGGAGTCCCTTTTTGTTTCCTGTCGTGGTTGATTCCACAGCCTCAGCCAGTAGCGCCTGTGCCGCCTCAACTTTCTGCTCGCTGCTCATGCCATTGCGGGAATTAAACAGGTGCATCACTTCAGCGGTCTGGCGTAACCACATGCGATCTGAAGCCCGGTCACGAACCACCTGAGCGTAGTTAGCGACGTTTGCCGCGCTGGGCGTGTTCTTGGCAGCTTCAGCCAAATAAGCCAGCCCACCAACCTGTTGCAGCTTGCCTGACTGCTCAAGGCTGTCACTCAGGGTCAGAAGGTCGATGTTGAGCTTGCGCCGGTTCATCGAAACAGCTTCCTGCCAGATTTCCTGATGAGCCCTGTTGTAGAATGCATCCGCTTTCAGGCTGGCCAGAGTTATTTGGCACTTCTCGCTTTGGCTGTCGATCAGGATGCTGCCGATAACGCCCTGCTCTGCTTCAAGACTGTGCGGTGGGATAAAATTATTTTCGGTCATTTGCGCGCTGCTCCTTCACTTTCGTGTAGCACTCATCCGTTACCAGATAATCCAGGTTCTTGGCTTGCCAGAAGCCGCCCTTGCCGTTTGGGCGCTCCTGCATCATCCACGTGCAGTTAACTGCGATGTACTCCAGGTAGTTTCGCCAGTTGGCGATCGTGAATGGTTTCCCATGAGCTTTCTGGTATTCCTGATTGCACTCGTTCCAGAACTTGCGCATTGCCGCTTTACGCTTTCCACGAATAACCTCCACACCGGCCATTTCAGGAAGTATTTCGTGATAGGCAGAGACCATTTCTTCGTAGGGGGTGATGATTCTTTTTGGCTGGTCAGGCTGCTTAGGTTCTCTGGCAATCCTGATAGGCTCATCATCATCGAATTCTGCTGCTTGAGATGGGCACTCAATATCTTTAGATATTGAGTTATTATTTAATACTTCATTGTTTGTGGCACTTTGCTGGCACTCTGTTGGCACAACCTCACCTGAGAGCCTTACTGGCTGCGGGTTTTGGTTGGCACTCTGTTGGCACTCTGTTGGCACAAAATTTGGCTGATAATCGTCGTATTTTGTGACTGAAATCCGGGTGAATTTCCTGTTTGTAATGCGACTTATCATGCTCAGCTTTTCGAACTTATTGAGCAGGTATTTGATGCGATCACCAGTGATTCCTGTCTCAGCTGCCAGCGTGTTACGGCCAGTAATAAACTCGCCACGGTTAACCAGAATCTCTCCAAACTCTGTGTTAACTGGCGCCGGTGCATGGTTTGCTGACAGGATGATGTGAACCCACAGGTGAACAGCCTCAGAATCCGTTCTGTAGAAGGGAAGCTCCTTGATTTTACGGTGCAGCAAGGCATACCCCTTACCGCCATGATGCGGTGTCTCCTGGTTTTTTCTGGCCTCTCTCGCTCTGGCCAGACTCGCTACGTTACTCATTTGCCCTTCTCCTTCGCTTTGTGTTCCTCAAAGATTTCCCGCAGCTTCGGCCCAATAGCCGGGTTGCATTTCATGAGAAAGTCGAGTCGGGCAAGGTTTTTATGCACGCCGGTATGGCGATATGAATGCTTCTTCATGTATAATTACCTCGTTGAATTGGTTCAAAATTCGATGGTTATTTGAGAAGAGTCACTGGTGGCAGCCGGTGACTTTTTCTTTGGTGGAAGCACTGCTTCTACTGCCTGCCGTGCCACTTCCCTGATTAAGCTCGTCTCCCAGACTTTCTCCAGAAGAACGAACGTCACAGCCATATCGTGAATGTTTAACCGGCTGACTTTTGAATCAGCCCAGCCAGCCATCTTTGCGAAGTTCGTCTGCCCCATCGTTACCAGGCGGGAACGTAATTCGCTTTCCACTTCACGAATCCTTTTGCTGTGTTTTGCTGTGTCCATGTTGAATAATTACCTTGTTGTTTTTGGTTTGTTGATAAGACGTGACAAAGCCGTAGCTATTGCCACGAACCATTTGTTTTTTCGTTTGGATTTCGCTTTTCAGCGACGTAGGACTTCATGTCCGTTGTGAAAAGAGCGTGGGTTTTACTTAGGCGGCTTGAATGTCACGTCGGATACTAGGGAAGGATTTCAGTTCCTCCGCCGACACCTTGCCATCTTCATGAACGATAACTGTGATGTCTCGCTCTGAAGCTAGAGCTTTAAAAATTGCACTTTGGTAGACGCCTAGATCTTGAGCTGTCTTCGTCTGACCAAATTGCTTTGCATAGTCTTTTAATTTGATGCGCTGCTTCATAGGCTCCTCCTTAGCAGTGACACTGATTATCACCGCTAGAGGTAAAATAGTCAACACCGGCGGCGTTAGTCATTTATTCCATGCGGTGATAAATTTTGCAGATGGCCACGAAGAAAAGACCGCTCTCTAACGAGCAACTGGAAGACGCCAAAAGACTTAAGGCGATCTACGAATCAAAAAAAGTATCTTTGGGTATATCCCAAGAATCAGTAGCGCATGCGATAGGCATCGGACAATCCGCCATAGCCTCGCTTCTAAATGGCGTGAACGCTCTTAACCCAAGTAATGCCGCAGCTTTGGCTCGTGTACTGAAGGTGAATGTTGAAGATTTCAGCCCAAGCATAGCCGCTGAGATTGCCGAGATGTATCAGTCATTAGGCGATAACGCCTCTGCTGTTACAAATTATAGCTACCCCCTGTTCACACACGTTCAGGCCGGCCCGTTCTCCGAAGTAAACAGCTATACAGCCAGCGATGCAAAGGCATGGGTTGCAACAACTAAAAAGGCCAGCGATAAAGCGTTCTGGCTTGAGGTAAAGGGTCATTCGATGACCGCGCCGCAAGGCGTTCGACCGAGCTTCCCCGAAGGCATGCTGATTCTGGTTGATCCGGCCGAACCGGTAGAGACAGGAGATTTCTGTGTTGCTTCTGCTAATGGGGACTCAGAGGCAACCTTCAAGAAGTATGAGCTGGATGGTGGCGTTAGTTACCTTGTACCACTGAACCCTGCTTACAGGATTATTGATTGCGACCACAGTATCCGCATCATTGGCAAGGTGGTTAAGGCTCAGTGGCCGGAAGAGACGTTTGGATGATGAAATGAAGATTGGATACATCTTCCCTGCTGTTTGTGGGATAGCGGGGATAGCACTCCTGGTATGGTTCATTGCCAGCGGGGCCTGGATGCCAGGGGCTTAAGCCAAAAGAGACGTTTGGGTAAGCTTGCTGCCGAACAAGCCCTTCGCCCAAGCCCAATTAATAAGTTATTTCAGTTTAAATTTGTTATGCGAAGGGGGTTCTTAAGTGGCAGTCTCAAAAGAAATGAGAAAATTAATAAATAAATGGAAAACCGGAAATTCATGGCCTAAAAGGCTTGAGTGGATTGAAATACAAGGAATACGAGGCTGGTCTGGACAGCGAGTTGATCTTCAATTCCCTATAGTGGCGCTAGTCGGAGAAAATGGCTCAGGAAAAAGCACTGTCTTACAGTGCGCTGCATCTATTTATAAAGATATTAAGAAAAGATATGCCTCCTATTACTTTCCTGATACTCCTTTTGAAAAAATAGAAAACGCATTTATACGTTTTTCTTACAAAGAGGGGAGTAATTCATCTGTTAAATCAATAAGGAAACAGACAACACGATGGAGAGGTAATCCTGAAAGACCAGAAAGAAGAGTTGAGTATGTAGATTTGAGCCGCCTTCAGCCTGTAAACGCTAGACTTGGTTATTCGAAGCTTCTGAAAAGCGGAGTAAGTGAAGGAAAGCATTCAGCTTTCGACCAGATGAAGCTGGATAGGCTCAATAATATTATGGGTAAATCCTATGTTTCTGCCGGATTATCACTAACTGATTCAGATGCTAAAAGACCGATAACTGTTGTTTCCAATGGCGAAGCAAGGTATTCAGGGTTCCATCAGGGAGCTGGAGAGATAACGGCTGCGGAGCTATTAGCTGCAGACTATCCTAAGTATGGTATTGTCTTAATTGATGAAATAGAAACATCTCTTCACCCAAGAGCGCAGAGAAGACTTATGCGCGATCTAGCTCATCTTGCTAGGGAAAGGGAACTGCAAATTCTAATAACTACCCATTCTCCATATGTTCTTTCCGAGCTTCCTCCCGAAGCAAGAATTTACTTGATGAATGGTGCTGAGGGTAGAACTGTAGTTACTGGGGTTAGTCCTGATTTTGCAATGACGAAAATGGATGAGGAAAATCATCCAGAATGCGATATCTATGTAGAGGATGTTGTTGCATCTACACTGGTTTCTGAAATTATCGCATCTTCAACAGAAAGAGACTTGCTATCTAGAGTAAAAATCATCCCCTTTGGAAGTGCATCTGTTGGTATGGCGCTAGGTCAAATGGCTGCAAACAAAAGATTTCCTCGCTCATCTGTTGTATTTCTGGATGGAGATCAATCCCCGGCTATAGGGTGTAAAATTTTGCCTGGTGATGATGCACCCGAAATCGTAGTCTTCGAATCTCTTCAAAAAATTGGTTGGCCAGCTATTTCAGAAAAAATAAGCAGGAAGCCTTCTGAGTCAATAGATGCTCTTAATAATGCCATGACAAATTCAGATCATCATGACTGGATAGAATATGCCGCTAACAGCCTTAATATTGGCGGGGAGATACTTTGGCATGCTCTATGTACATCGTGGGCTGTTAATTGTTTAAGCGACAATTCCAGAGATGCGGTTGTGCAACCTATTGTCGACGCAATAGAGGAGTAAATGATCCTTTTAACCGGCAGGTAACGCGGTACACTGCCGCCTCATCCCAACGTTGGCTCATAAAACCCGGCCACCGCGCCGGGTTTTTCATGCCCACCGAACATGCAGCCCGCCACTGAGCGGGCTTTTTTGTGCCCAGCTCTAAAGCTCACGGCTTCCATGCCGATAACATAATGTCCAAAGAGGCATAGCCCCAAGGGCTAAAAAAGACTATATACAGCATCTCTGCCCGCCTCGTGCGGGCTTTTTTTATAAACGTAACGGTATTTTAATCAACTGCTTACGCTTGCATCTATATCGACCGTTGCTAACATGAACATTACTGGCTCGGATGCCAGCTATGAACATATGTAAAACCACATTCTCACCACGTTGCCCGCCTTCTCTCCTCGAGTGGCGGGCTTTTTTTGTGCCTGCCGATAACCGCAAAAAATAAATTCACAGAAAAATCATAGCGTTCACCACCTAGCGAAATAAAATATCTCCTGCGGTGTTGACTTCATAAGCACTTGCGGTGATACTGGATTCACAGCAGGACGCTGGCGCAGACGAAACGGACAACACGCTCTTTATACAACGGTGACGGATCACCTACGTGGCTGAAAAGCCAAATTCATATACCGATGCGGATTTCCGAATGCGTTGATGACAGCACAACCGGAAGCCCACAGGAGGATTTATGACACGCAGAACAGTATTCACCGGTTCAGCAGAAAGCCGCCGCCGTGAGCGCCGCGCACATCTGCAAAGTGAAGTTAGCAAAAGCGCGGATACATTACATCGCCCTACCCCTAGCCGCGTTGAGCTGCAGTGCAAGCGCAAGCCAATGAGCCAGGCGGACAAGCTGACGCCTAACGAGTACACGCTTCAAATTGAAGCAGCTGCTGAGCGCGTAACGCTGTCGCTCGGTAAGCGTAAGAACTTCGACACCGTTCGTCCGGGCGCAACACACATCGTTAACGCCCGGCAGAAGATGCGGGGCACGTCAATTCCACTTATTTAATTGAGAGGCAGCAATGATCAACAACCCGAAAGTAATCGTAATGGAGCGCCCTAGCGGTGATTTTGCAATTGCTGTGACGGATGGGAGCAGCGACTTTCATGATGCACAGATGATGGTTGTAGCCAGCCATAAAGAAAATGGTGAGGATTTCATAGACACAATGGAAAGCGTTTTGTTCTTTGCGGCAAAGCGAATACTGGAGCTGGAAAAAGGCGGTTATTCACCGCCTCCATTAGGCGAAGGGCGTGATGTATCACTAGTCCCGATACAAAAAAGCTGACCAATCGTCATACCTGCAAACAAATATTGCGGCTTGTTTAGTCGATTGAGGGTTTGCCACTTGCTTTACTAAATCTCTGACGGTTGATGTGCTATGACTACTAGAACCAATATAAGTACCTATGGGTAAGGCCATAACTTCGCCTTGGTCGAATACCATGGTCCTACTAAAACCTAGCCTGCTCATTGCCTCATGCAAAGCTTGGTACTCATCACCGCCAGCTCCAAATAACTCAACGCGCACCAAATAATCCGCCATAAGATATTTCCTATATTGACTGTGGAACAGCCAACATATCAGTTTCCTTTGACTGTGGAAAGCTGAGGAACCACCTCGCCTGATGTGGTTAAAAGCAGGCACCGATTAACGAGGGGTCAGCTAAACGCTGGCCTTTTTTATTACCTGAATTCAGGCCAACACCATGGTTACACGAAAAGAGAGTCTGGTGATTGTTTTAACAATAGTCGCGCTGATGGCGCTGGCGAAAGTGATGGAGAGGTGTTTATGAGCAAAGAAACAGGCGGTCCGGCATTTCCACTGCCATTAGGTAGTGAGACGGTTGAGGGACAGGAAGGCATGACGCTGCGTGATTACTTCGCAGCTAAGGCTATGCAAGGAATGCTGGCAAGTGGCGTTCCATCAGGAGAAATCCCCATTTATGCATACGAAATCGCAGAAGCAATGATTGCAGCACGCCGACAGTAATCACTGACAGGAGAAGAGGATGGATTGCCCACATTGTAAGAAGCCACTTAGTTACCCTGAATATGCATGGAGTAACGCGTATATGTACAAAGAATCATGCACTGTAGCCACTGATTGTTGCGGCAAAGCAATCCTGGTAACCCCCCAGTTTTCGGTTGGGATTACCAAGTCCGATGCTACCGGCACGGATGACTGGGGAAAGCCAATCGCTGAGTAACACCGTAAAGCCGCCTACGCAGACGGCTTTGAGGTGCTACGCACCAACGCTTTAGAGACCTTCAATAACCAGACAGTAAGACACCTTAGCCCTCGCAATGAGGGCTTTCTTTTACACCAATCAACCTATTTCAGGAGTCCACGATGACACTTTCTATCGCGGGTGGCCCAGTCGTGGGCTTCACCCAGAACGAATCTCTACTCGACCTTATCACCCGCCGTTTACGTACCGGATGGCGCAACCTCATCGATACGCTGAATCAACCCGGGAGGCCATAACCATGACGATTATCCCCGTAAACGGAACTCTGCTGGTTCAGCAGGGGTGCCGGTTGCTCAACAAGCTTTACGAAGAAGCTTTTCCCGACAATCAGGAAGGCATGCATGACGCCATTGAATGGGCCTCTCAAATTTGCATCGGCTGGCATGAAAGCCAAAGTGCCGACTGGACAGCAAAGGTAATAAAAAATGCAGCAGCTTAACGACGATTTCTACTTCATCGAGATGATGAAAGCCATCACAGAGCCTCTGATGCAGGAGGTGATGACAGATGAGCAGGCAGCGAAGGATGCGATTGCCGATTTCCACACGGAGCGTCAGCAAGAGCGTATCGACTGGTACGCAAACCACTAACAGAAAGGTGTGATCATGAAATTCGAAAAAGCCATGAGAAAGAAAGCCAAGCTACGGCTGGCACTTACCGGGCCGAGCGGTTCAGGGAAAACGTACAGCGCATTGCTGGTAGCCAAAGGAATCGGCGGGAAGATTGCTGTAATTGATACCGAAAAGGGTAGCGCCTCACTTTACTCTGACGTAGCAGAGTTTGATGTATTAGAGCTGGATCCCCCCTTCTCGCCTGAGCGCTTTATTGAAGCCATTACAGCAGCTGAGCAGGCAGGGTACGAAACGTTAATCCTCGACAGCATCACTCACGAATGGAGCGGAGTTGGCGGCTGCCTGGAACTGGTAGACACCATTGCCAAGACAAAATTCCGTGGCAATACATGGTCAGCATGGAGCGAGATTAACCCCCGACACCGCCTTTTTCTGGACGCCATTCTTCGCTCGCCAATGCACATCATCGCCACCATGCGCAGCAAAACGGAAACAGCTCAGGTTGAAGAGAATGGCCGCAAGAAAGTGGCAAAGCTTGGCATGAAGTCAGAGCAGCGCGATGGCGTCGAATACGAATTTACGACCGTGCTGGACATAGGTCATGAAACGCATCATGCAATCGCCAGCAAGGACCGCACAAAGCTGTTCTCAAACTCTGACCCGCTAATCCTGAATGAAGATACCGGCAAGAAGCTGCTTGGATGGCTGGAGTCAGGTGCCAATCCTCAGGAAGAAGCGCTGAAGCAGTTTGTTGCTGATGCTTCAGCAGCAGAAAGCATGGATGCACTGAAACCGCTGTTTGAAGAGGTGTGGCGCACATTACGCGGTACCGAATTCCAGGCGAAATCTAAAGAGGTTTACGACGCGCGTAAATCAGAACTCGAACCAGATAACAAGGCGGCATGATGAGCAGCAAAGGCGTTAATAAAGTAATTTTGGTAGGCAACCTTGGGAAGGATCCTGAGGTTCGGTATATGCCGAATGGTGGCGCAGTAGCAAACATCACTCTGGCCACTTCCGAAAGCTGGCGTGACAAGCAGACCGGCGAGACTAAAGAGAAAACGGAATGGCACCGCGTGGTGCTGTTCGGGAAGCTGGCTGAAGTTGCGGGTGAATATCTGCGGAAAGGCTCGCAAATCTACATCGAAGGCAAGTTGGCAACACGTAAGTGGCAAGACCAGAGCGGACAGGAGCGCTACACCACAGAAATTCACGTGAATGTTGGCGGAACCATGCAGATGCTCAGCGGCCGGCAGGAAGGGCGAGGACAATCAGGACAACCACAACAGCAACAGCCGTCTCAATCCAACCAAACGAGCGGCATGCAGCAGGCACAACAACAACTACAGCGCCAACAGTCTGCGGCTCCTGCTGGTAATGAGCCACCAATGGACTTCGATGATGATATCCCGTTCGCCTACATCGGCCTGCAATACCCCTCTCACGCTATCCACAGCATCTAAACAGTAAGGCAGCACACCATGCAATCACCTCGCGAGCAAGGGGCGGCATTGCCACGCCCTGAACAAGACATGGAGAAACGTAAGCGCGAGGCGGTTGCAGGTGCAATCGCAGCCATGCAGGCGCTACGCAATGGAGAGCAGCACGAACGCATCAGCACCATGGTAGACCGCACCACCGAACGTTTGCAGAGGTATCACGCTGAGCAAACAGCCCAGCACCCTCCTCTGCCTCAAATCGTCGTCACGCCGCGTCAGGATGATGCGAGGTGGGATTACAGCGACCGCCGGTACGGATTTCTCGGCGCCGCTCGTCAGGAGTGAATATGCGCAAATATCAACGCAGGCTGAAAACGGAAGCTGGACGGGTTCGCAACGGATGGCTGATTGAGCTTGAGGATGGGCTGGCGGTGCAGGTTACGGACGTGAAGCACCTCGGCAACAGAGTGTCATTCATGACTGGCGGCACTCCGTGGTCGCTTGAGCATGACGACATCGTTTATCGGGTTATCGATATGGAATTAGTGGAAGGAGTGGGGAAATGAGCCGAGATACAGTAGAAATTGCAAATGAGTTACTGGCGGAAAATGCAAGGTTGAAAGCGCAGCTGGCAGAGCGTGACGCGCAGATAGTCAGACTCACAACTGAGCGCGATGCATTGCGAGAGGAAAAAATCGGCAAAAACAGCAATACACGAGATGCGGCGGACATCTATTTCCAGTTGGTCGAGGAATGTGAAATTCCGCCCGGCGGCTCACTCGTTCAGTATGTTGACGGGCTAAAAGAGCAGATAGCAGCGCTGAAGGCTGACTTTATACGCCTTGATAGGCAAATGTCAGTTCTGGAGCAGACAGGGATAACTGACCGTGACAGGGCGGATAAGGCAGAAGCGCAGATAGCGGAGCTGGCGAAGCAGGAGCCTATAGGCATAGTTAAACTTGGAGAGTATGACGATTGCGGCAATCACCCTGACGCGACTGTAGTGTGTCTGCATGAGTACGCTGATTGGGATAATTTTCAGGACGGTACTGAGCTATTCACCCGCGCCGCGCCGCCAGCGCCGGTGGACGATTTAGTAATGCAGATTCGTCGATTAGTCCATGCGCTGAAAAAATCCAATCCCGACAGTCCGTTAATAGCGCAAGTTTCGGACTATATGCAGCGTAGCGGATATTGGCAGGCAAGCGACTGTTTACGGAGCGTGGCAGATGAATAATCAGGAAAGGCAGGCGCTGATTCGCCAGTTACGCGACAGCATAAGCGACCTGACGGCTTACGTTAACATGAAGCCTGAACCTAAAGATGCAGAAGATTATAGGTGGACGATAAAGGTTCAGGAAATCGCCCTGGCGGCATTAACCGAAAACTGGCAGCAGCGCGCAGGGAATGCTGAAGCAGAATGCGTAAGGCTGAACAGGGAGGCGCAAAATCTTAGCGACCAGTTAGGCGCGTGTGACCGAGAGCGCAGAGCATTGCGGGCGCAGCTGGCAGAGCTGGAGCAAGAGCAGTCCGAGCATGACCAACAGATTGCTACTCTGCAAGGTAAGTTTGATTTAGCTCTTGCTGGGCTGCGAAGCAAAACGGCTCGTTGTGAAAAAGTAGAGGCACAGCTTGCAGCGCCGTTGGTTGTGAAAGCGCCAGAGTTTAAGGTACACGCTCAGCATCCAACAATGGCCGCTGGTATGCGTGACAATGACTGGAAAGAAGCAATTAAAGCCGCTGGCGGGAGCGTGGCAGATGAATAAATCAGCAATGCGTTTTGTGGTTCGATCCTGGAAGAAAGAACTGAAAAAACCGGAGTGGCTTATTGGTTCGCGCCGTCGCCGCAATTCTTGTGCGCGTGATTTCGCCGGAGCCAGTCTCGAAACTGACATCGACATCCGTTGCCAGCAAGATGCCGATGAGCTTGTTGCGGAAGAACTAACCTACTGGGATTGAGGTGGCAGATGAATAATCAGGAACGGCAGGCGCTGATTGGTTTCATCAATGCGGAAATAGCAAGAATTCAGCGAAAAAAAGAACTGCTGGAAGGTGACCGTATGCGCATCGCCTCACATCGTCTTTCACTGGCGGCATTAACCGCTGAGCCTGTGAAAGTGCCGGATGAACTCACCATGCGTGAAGCTATTAGGTTGAAGCTTTCCGTTGACTGGGCTGCAGGTTACAACACGGCGATTGCACACTGCAAAGAGTTAAGCGAACCCATCGACAACACCGCGCAGCAGTATGAGGCGCTGGCAGGATGGAGGATTGTGCCGGTTGAGCCCAGCAAAGAGATGCTCAGCCAAATCCATCCGATCGCTGATGGGAATTGCAGCCATTGCGGAAACCGCACAACGCTAGACTGTAAAGAAAACATGCTGCTTTCGTGGCGTGACATGCTCGAAGCAGCACCGAAACCGGAGGTGTAAATGCTGGCAGGCTTCATCCTCCTCATTACCGCTCACTCTCACGCCCTACCCCTGACCGATAAAATCTATCCCACCAAAGCAGAATGCGAAGCCATCAGAGTCAGGCTGAATGAACGCCGACCGCTGGCTCAGCTTGTGTGTGGTGAGGTAAGGAGATAACCCATGAAAGAAACCATGGCATTGATCATGGCTGACGGATTTTTCACCGAAAAACCAAACTTTGTTGAGGTGAGCGACATCATTTCTTACCTGGTGACTCGCGAAAGCTATAGCAGGCCCGAAGATGCGGACGGCTCGCCAGTGAAGCAATACGGAATAACCGTGAAGATTGAGATAGAAGAAATCAAATAGCCGCGAAAGCGGTTTTTTATTGCCAAATTCCGGAGAAACAACATGAAAGTTGAAATTGATAACCGTTACATCATCGAAAGCAGCACCCACGATTTCGTGCTTTATGAGAAGAAAGTGTCGCAGTCAGGAAAAACAAAGGGGCAAATCGTTCTCTCGCGTCTAGGCTTCTTCCCGAAAATGCATCAACTGGTGCGGGAACTCATCACTCATGACCTGAAGCAATCCGATATTGACACCATAAAGGCCATGCAGGAGCGAATTGAAAGCGTAGCCATGCAGTGTGAACGAGCTTTTAAAGGAGAGTAACTATGCATGCCGATATCCTCGACGAGGCCGCAGAACGCGAGCAGCAGCTGATAGCAGTAGCCTTAGCCAACAGACCGGCGCCCAGCATGGTCTACACCGGTGAATGTCACTACTGCGAAGAGAAGATTAGTAAGGGGCATTTCTGCTCGGGCGAGTGCCGAACTGACCATGAGCGCATGGTGTGGGCTGAGAAACAGCGGAGGTTGATGTGAACACAGAATGGAACGGACGCGGCCTTCCGCCGGTTGGATGTGAGTGCGAATACACTATGAATGGCGGCGCCACTTGGTGGCGATGCGTTATTAAATACATAGTGGGAAAATCAGGTGTTGTAATGGCCTGCGACTGCCCCGGTGGTGAGCAGTATGTTCATTTTGAGCATTATAACAGCGAGACAGAGCAATTTAAGTTCCGACTTATCCGCAACGAAGCAGACCGCAAGCGGGATGAGGCATGCAAAGCCATGACTGACAGAATTGATATGGATAATTACCTCGCAGGAATTATCTATGACGACATCGCCGCTGGGAAAATCCCCCACATCACCCTGAAGTAAAACCCCCTACCCATTTTCACTATCGCGCTATGCGTGAGGAGTTGTTATGTCTGAAGTAAGCATATTGGATATGTGCTGTGGCTCACGCATGTTCTGGATGGATAAGCAGGACAGCCGCGCTGTGTTCACGGATAAACGAGCGGAGCAGCATGTGTTATGTGATGGACGCACACTGCAAATCAGCCCGGACGTTATCGCCGATTTTCGCGCTTTACCGTTCGCTGATAACACATTTGCTCAGGTCGTATTCGATCCGCCGCATCTGGAACGCGCCGGCGAGAACAGTTGGATGCGTAAGAAATATGGTGCCTTGGATAAATCGACGTGGCCACAAGATATCCGGGCAGGATTTGCAGAAGCATTCCGGGTGCTGCGTCCTAATGGCACGCTGATTTTTAAATGGAACGAAACTCAAATCCCAGTTAGCAAGGTAATCGCCCTAACCGACCAAAAGCCAACTATCTGGCAACGAACAGGCAAAGGCGACAAAACACACTGGATAATCTTCCTGAAATCATGCTAACCCCACTCCACCTTCTCATCACAATCATTGCGATCATCATCGCCAGAGCAATATTCAACTACCTGTAGAGGTCATCTATGCATGACGACGTACCGATGACGCTTTCGGAGGCCGCCGCATATCTGAAAGTGTCCAGCAGAACAGTAAGCAACCTCATAAAGAAAGGCGACCTAGTTGGCCGCCGTACTGGCGGAGATTCCGGTAAGTACCTCGTTCTGAAATCCGCCTGTATTGATTATCTTCGCAATCCGACCCAGAATCGCCCGGCGAGCATGGGTGATGGCACAACAGGAGGACCATCATGTCAATCACCCTCAGAGGCGGTGTATGGCACTGTCATTTCTTTACCCCAAATGGCAAAAGGGTTAGGCGATCGCTTGGGACAGCGGACAAGAAGCAAGCGCAGGAGCTGCATGACCGGCTGAAGGCTGAAGCATGGCGCGTCGAAGAGTTGGGCGACTTACCGGCGCGCTCATTTGAAGAAGCCTGCATGCGCTGGCTTGATGAAAAGGAGCATAAGCGCAGCCTGGACGATGACAAAGTGAAGATAGAGTTCTTCCTTGGTCACTTTGCCGGGCGCGATATATCAACAATTACCGGCGAGGAAGTGCAGAAGATTGTGGGAAGGATGGTAAACCGAAATCATCGCCGGAAATGGGAGATTCAGCGGGATGCGGCCATCAGGGATAACAAGCCCGTTCCGCCATATAAGGACAAGGCCGTCAGCGCAGGCACAAAGAGCCATTACCTTTCTTTCATGCGGTCGCTTCTTCGGGCGGCAGCAAATGAATGGGGATGGATAAAAACGGCGCCGGTTATCAAAACCAAGAAGCCTGTCAGCAAGCGCATTCGGTGGCTGACCCGGGAAGAAGCAAACCGACTGATTGAGTGCATGCCGGAAAGCATGAAACCAGTCGTGACTTTTGCACTGGCTACCGGGCTACGGCGCAGCAACATCCTAGACCTTGAATGGACGCAGGTTGATATGCAAAGAAAGGTCGCATGGATAAACCCCGAGAACGCCAAAGCGGGCAAGGCTATTGGCGTGGCTCTGAATGATACGGCATGCAGGGTTTTGAAGGAGCAAATCGGGAAACATTCGCGGTGGGTATTCGTTCATACCAAAGAGGCAACCCGGCCTGACGGAACCAAGACTCCGGCGGTCAGGAAGATGCGGTGTGATGATAACACAGCGTGGCGGATCGGACTCAAGCGGGCAGGCATTGAGGACTTCCGGTTTCACGACTTGCGACACACCTGGGCAAGCTGGCTCATTCAGTCAGGAGTTCCATTGTCGGCGCTGCAGGAAATGGGTGGATGGGAAAGCATAGAAATGGTGCGTCGATATGCTCACCTCGCCCCTAACCATTTAACGGAGCATGCGCGCAAAATTGACTCACTTTTAGGTGACAACGACACAAATACGACACAAGGAGGAAATCAGGTAGGTTTGCGAATTGCGTAACTTATTGATATTTAATGGCACGCCCTACAGGATTCGAACCTGTGACCTACGGCTTAGAAGGCCGGTGCTCTATCCAGCTGAGCTAAGGGCGCATCGGTGAGTTGCGTCGAATTATACGGTGCGCAGACAGCGAGTCAACGTTTTTACAGCCGCGCTACGCCCTTCGCCGAAGATGTAACCAGCCAGCGCGATTCAGGGACTGACAGCAGCCTGTGCTTCTGACAAAATATGCGCCATTTCCCCGATTCACTCAAACAGATGGATTTCTTCACTGATGGCAGCAAAAATTATTGACGGTAAAACGATTGCGCAGCAGGTGCGCCTTGAGGTTGCTGAAAAAGTGAAACAGCGTCTGGCGGACGGAAAACGCGCGCCGGGTCTGGCCGTGGTGCTGGTTGGCGAAGATCCTGCGTCACAGATCTATGTGGGCAGCAAACGCCGCGCCTGCGAAGAAGTTGGTTTTATTTCCCGCTCTTACGACTTGCCCGTCACCACCAGCGAAAGCGAGCTGCTGGCGCTGATCGATGCGCTGAACAATGATGGCGACATTGACGGCATTCTGGTGCAGCTTCCGCTGCCATCGGGCATCGATAATGTGAAGGTGCTGGAGCGCATCGCGCCGGATAAGGATGTTGACGGCTTCCATCCGTATAACGTTGGTCGGCTGTGCCAGCGCGCGCCGCTGCTGCGCCCCTGTACGCCACGCGGCATCATTACGCTGCTGGAGCGCTACAATATCGAAACCTACGGCCTGAATGCGGTAGTGGTCGGCGCATCGAATATCGTTGGACGTCCAATGAGCCTTGAACTGCTGCTGGCCGGCTGCACCACCACCGTTACGCACCGCTTTACCAAAGATCTGCGTCATCATATTGAACATGCCGATCTGCTGGTGGTTGCCGTTGGCAAACCAGGCTTTATTCCTGGCGAATGGATCAAGCCAGGCGCCGTGGTGATTGATGTCGGCATTAACCGTTTAGAGAGCGGTAAAGTGGTCGGCGACGTCGCGTTTGAGGCTGCCGCTGAGCGCGCCGCCTGGATTACGCCAGTGCCGGGCGGTGTTGGGCCGATGACGGTTGCCACCCTGATTCAGAATACGCTGCAGGCGTGCGAAGAGTATCACGACAAAGGAGCCGCATAATGGCCACATTTTCATTAGGTAAACACGCGCACGTCGATCTGTGCGATCTGCTGAAGCTGGAAGGCTGGGTAGAGAGCGGCGCGGTAGCGAAAAATCTGATCGCCGACGGTCTGGTCAGCGTTGATGGTCAGGTGGAAACCCGCAAACGCTGCAAAATCGTCGCGGGCCAGACGGTTGAGTTTGACGGCCAACGCGTGACGGTTACAGCCTGAAGATCTGGCCGTCTGAATCAGACAATTCATGCATCGAATTGGCTGAATAAAGAGATATCGGCGGCATGACGCTGCAATCACCCTCTGTCAGCCTGTCGCCAGGGTAAAAACAGCCGGCCAAGCCGGCTGTTTTTATTTCTGCATGCTTACTGCACCTGCGGGAAACGCAGCGCGCTTTGCTCTTCAGCGCTAAGTTCAGGCTGCTGCGCCTGGCCGCTTTGCGAAGATTTTACCGCGGCTTCCAGCACCGCCATTACCGCCAGCGCCTGTTCCGGCGGCACGGGATTTTCCTGCGCGCCGTTCAGCGCGTTAGCGATCTGCATATAATACTGACGCTGGTCGCCCGCTGGCGTCGGCAGCTGGCGCGGCGCTTCTTCGCCGCGGTACAGCACCATCGCCTCATCATCTTCGCCCCAGCCGGCGCTGCCAGGCGTTACGCCCGCCAGTAGCTGACTCTCCTGCCGGTCCGCGCGCGCCTTAATCAGGCTGCCCTGCGTGCCGTGAACGCTGAAACGCGATACGCCGCCGGCCACCAGCATACTGCAGTGTAAAATAACCCGATGGGTCGGATAATTTAACAGCACGTGCGCCCAGTCGTTCACTTCCGCATTGTCGCGCAACGTGGCGATATTGCCCTGCACGCTTTCCGGCAGACCAAACAGCTGTAGCGCCTGGTCGATCAGATGCGGGCCTAAATCGAACCACAGACCGCTGCCCGGCACATTCTGCTCGCGCCAGCGCACGCGCACCTGCGGACGAAAGCGATCGATATGCGATTCAAACTGCACCACTTTCCCTACCGCGCCCTGCTCTATCGCCTGACGCACGCCGAGATAGTCGCTGTCCCAGCGGCGGTTATGGAATACCGACAGCAGCAGCCCTTTTTCCTGCGCCAGCGCAATCAGATCGCGCGCTTCCTGCATATCCAGCGTGAAAGGTTTATCCACCACCACGTGTTTACCCGCTTCCAGCGCCTGGCGCGCCAGCGGCGCATGGGTAGCATTCGGCGAGGCGATCACGATCAGATCGACCTCAGGATGCGCGATCGCCTGCTGCGCATCGGTGATCACCTGGATGCCCGGCAGATCGGCATGAACCTTGGCGGCATTACTGGAAACGATCGCATACAGATTCAGGCCCGCCGTCGCGGAGAGCAGCGGCGCATGAAAGGTTTTCCCGGCAAAGCCGTAGCCGATCAGCACAGCGTTAAGCATTTTTTCAGACGTAGCGGTATGACTCATCTTGTTCTCCTTCGGCGATAACAGAAACGTCGGTGGAATCTAAGGGCGGCAGTTCATTCCAGGGACGATCGATAAACAGGCGTTCTATTTCAGTTAAGTCAGCAACCCGATGCGGCTGACAGCGGTTCAGCTTTAAATGATCGACCACCAGCCAGCGTTGCGCGCAGGAAGCCAGCATGGCGCGCTTAATTTCCGCGTCCGCTTCTTGGCTGGCGCTCAGGCCCAGTGTGGGATGCACCGCGCAGGCGCCCAGCACGGCAATATCGGCGCGATAGCGCTGAAGCATCGCCAGCGTGGCGGCGCCAGCAAACAGGCGCTGATCATGATCCCACTGGCCACCCAGCAAAATTAGCTCAATATCGGGGCGATCGCTGAGCGCCCAGGCGATATCCAGCGAGGCGGTAATCACCCGCGCAGGCACGGTTAGTGCGGCGGCCACCGCCAGCACCGTATTGCCCGCATCCAGCATGACGGTACTGCCCGGCGGGATCTGCGCGGCAACGGCCTGGCCCAGCCGTCTTTTGGTATCGCTAAGCAGCGCGCTACGCGCCCGGCGCGTCATCACCGGCACGTCCAGCGCGATGGCGCCGCCGTGGTTTTTCTGCGCCAGCCCCTGCTGTTGCAGATCGTTAAGATCGCGGCGCACGGTATCAACCGAAACCCGCAGCATTTGCGCAAGCTGCGCCACGCTGCATTCTCCCTGCTCGCTGAGCAGCGCTAAGAGTTTTTTCTGACGTGCGGCTTTGTGCATAAATCCTCCTTATACGCAATATACGGCAAAAAACCGCAAAAAACCGCACAGATAAAACTGATAAAGGATTTGAGAGGCAGAGAAAGCCCGAATAAGTGGTAAAACAGCAGAAGCAGAAGCAGAAGCAGAAGCAGAAGCAGAAGCAGAAGCAGAAGCAGAAGCAGAAGCAGAAGCAGAAAGTATAAATAAGAGAGTCGGCTGCGGCAGATCTAACAGCACGTTGCTGCCTGTTTTGTTAACATCGAAAAGGCCGGTGAAAACCGGCCTTTGATAGTGACTTTGTTATCCAAACATTTATGGCGCTGATTATTTACGACGCCAGGTGGTACCCTGCGGGCCATCTTCCAGCACGATGCCCAGTGCATTCAGCTTATCGCGGGCAATATCCGCCTGCGCCCAGTCTTTCGCCTGACGCGCATCGTTGCGCATTTTAATCAACGCTTCGATTTCCGCTACCTCATCGTCCTGTGCGCCGCCCTGCAGAAAAAGCTCCGGGTCCTGCGTCAGCAGGCCCAATATGCCCGCCAGCTCGCGCAGACGCGCCGCCAGACCGTTGGCAGCCGCCATATCTTCCGCTTTCAGACGGTTCACTTCACGCGCCAGATCGAACAGCACGGAATAAGCTTCCGGCGTATTGAAATCATCATCCATTGCCTCGCGGAAACGGGTAACGAACGCTTCGCCGCCTGCCGCGTCAGCGCTGGCATCAGTGTGGCGCAGCGCGGTATAGAGACGCTCCAGCGCCGCACGCGCCTGCTTCAGGTTCTCTTCGCCATAGTTAAGCTGGCTACGATAGTGACCGGACATCAGGAAATAACGCACCGTTTCCGCATCAAAATGTTGCAGTACGTCGCGAATGGTAAAGAAGTTGCCGAGCGATTTGGACATCTTCTCACGGTCAACCATCACCATGCCGGAGTGCATCCAGTAATTGACATAAGGGCCGTCATGGGCGCAGGTTGACTGGGCAATCTCATTTTCATGGTGCGGGAACATCAAATCAGAGCCGCCGCCGTGAATATCGAAATGCTCGCCCAGCTGTTTGCAGTTCATCGCTGAACATTCAATATGCCAGCCCGGACGTCCGGCGCCCCACGGCGACGGCCAGCTCGGCTCATCCGCTTTCGACATTTTCCACAGCACGAAATCCATCGGATTGCGCTTCACATCGGCCACTTCCACGCGCGCGCCCGCCTGTAACTGCTCCAGATCCTGACGGGAGAGGCAGCCATACTCTGGATCGCTGTCGACCGCGAACATCACGTCACCGTTGCTGGCGACATAGGCGTGACCACGGGCAATCAGCTTCTCTACCAGCTCAATGATCTCGCTAATATGACGCGTCGCGCGCGGCTCCAGATCGGGCGGCAGAATATTCAGCGCGGCGAAAT
Organism: Mixta sp. Marseille-Q2659; assembly: GCF_940807255.1. Taxonomy (GTDB): domain Bacteria; phylum Pseudomonadota; class Gammaproteobacteria; order Enterobacterales; family Enterobacteriaceae; genus Mixta. Next base: position 168,686 of record NZ_CALNWY010000002.1, read on the forward strand.
CGGCGTGCATTTCGCCAATCATGCGGTTAGTAAGCTCTTCTACCGACTCCTGATTTTCGTTGGCGCGTTTAATGATTTTGTCATCAATATCAGTGATATTACGTACATATTTCAGCTGATAGCCGCAATAGCGCAGATAGCGCGCCACAATATCAAAGGCGACGAAGGTACGGCCATGGCCGATATGGCTCAGGTCATAAACGGTAATGCCGCACACGTACATGCCGACTTCTCCGGCATGAATCGGTTTAAATTCCTCTTTTTGTCGCGTCAGGGTATTAAAAATTTTCAGCATTGAACTTTCCGTATGAGCGTGTGCGGTAAACGAATTCAGTAAGCTACAGTGGATTGACAAGCAATCGCCATCTGCAACCCGAATGATTCAGAATAGCGCTCTATTTTTCACGTAAGCGCGACGCAATGCAAGAAAGGTGCAGCACAGCGCAATATAAGAGAGCCTCCAACGCAGCACGACACAGTGCAAGAAAGGATGCAGCGCACACCGCTTATGCGCTTACTGACGCCGTAAGGGGAATTGTGGTATAAGAAGCGTCGGTTAAAACTGGCCCGGCGCCATTCAACGGCGAACGAGGGCAGTATCTTGAAAACTCCAACCTTTACAGGACGAGATTATGGTTACTTTCCAGACTAATCATGGCGACATCGTGATCAAAACATTCGATGACAAAGCGCCGGCGACCGTGCAGAACTTCCTGGATTATTGTCGTGAAGGTTTCTACGACAACACCATTTTCCACCGTGTGATCAATGGCTTTATGATCCAGGGCGGCGGCTTTGAGCCGGGCATGAAACAGAAAGCAACCAAAGCGGAAATCCGCAACGAAGCCAACAACGGCCTGAAAAACACCCGTGGCACGCTGGCTATGGCGCGTACCTCCGCACCGCACTCCGCCACCGCGCAGTTCTTTATCAATGTTGCGGACAACGACTTCCTGAACTTCCGTGACGAAAGCCTGCAGGGTTGGGGCTACTGCGTATTCGCCGAAGTGGTGGAAGGCATGGACGTGGTTGATAAAATCAAAGGCGTTTCCACCGGCCGCAGCGGTATGCATCAGGACGTACCGAAAGAAGATGTGATCATTCAGAAAGTCATCGTTAGCGAGTAATGTCACGCACGCTATTCATCGCAGATCTGCATCTGTGTCAGGAAGAACCGGCAATTACTGCCGGTTTTCTGCGTTTTTTACAGCGCGAAACGCCTGGCGCCGATGCGCTCTACATCCTCGGCGATCTGTTTGAAGCCTGGATCGGCGATGACGATCCTGACCCGCTGCATCAGCAAATTGCCGCCGCTCTGCGCGCGCTGCCGCTGCCGGTTTACTTTATTCACGGCAATCGGGATTTTCTGCTGGGCAAGCGCTATGCCCGCGCCAGCGGAATGACGCTGCTGCCGGAAGAGCAGGTACTGGATCTCTACGGCAAACGACTGCTGATAATGCACGGCGATACGCTTTGCACCGACGACGAAGGCTATCAGCGTTTTCGCCGCAAGGTGCATCAGCGCTGGCTGCAAAGGCTGTTTCTTGCTTTGCCGCTTCGGCTGCGCCAGCGTATCGCGCTGCGTATGCGCGACAGCAGCAAAGACGCCAACAGCCAGAAATCCGCGTCGATTATGGATGTGAATGCCCAGGCAGTTATTGACGCCATGCAGCGCCGTCGGGTGCAGTGGCTGATTCATGGTCATACCCATCGTCCGGCGGTTCATACGCTGACGGCAAACGGTCAGCCTGCGCAGCGGCTGGTGCTTGGCGCCTGGCACAGCGCGGGGTCGATGATTGAAGTGACGCCCGCTGGCGTTAACCTGATTCATTTCCCTTTCTGAAGCGAAAAACAGGCCGCTTCAGCCCCTTTATCCGCCTACGCAACCGTTTTCCTTGCCTCTGAGTCATGCTATTCTCTGTGCCCTTCCCGACCGCGTGAAAACCACGCCGGTGACTTTTGGATAATCACAGGAGCCACATCCGCATGTCTCTTAACGCCGCCCCGACCCGCATCGCCATTGTCATGGGTTCGAAAAGTGACTGGGCCACTATGCAGTTCGCTGCGGAGATCCTTACCGCTCTGGCCGTTCCCTTCCATGTTGAAATTGTTTCTGCCCATCGCACGCCCGATAAGCTATTCAGCTTTGCCGAAGGCGCGGCGGACAACGGTTTTCAGGTGATTATCGCCGGTGCCGGCGGCGCGGCGCATCTGCCGGGCATGCTGGCAGCGAAAACGCTGGTGCCGGTACTGGGCGTGCCGGTACAGAGCGCAGCGCTGAGCGGCGTCGATAGCCTCTATTCTATTGTGCAGATGCCGCGTGGCATTCCGGTCGGCACGCTGGCGATTGGTAAAGCGGGCGCGGCCAATGCGGCGCTGCTGGCGGCCCAGATTCTGGCGACGCACGACCGCGAACTGGCGACGCGTCTTGCCGCCTGGCGTCAGGCGCAGACCGATGAAGTGCTGAATAACCCCGATCCGCGGGAGGAAGCATGAAGCCGGTTTGCGTACTGGGAAATGGTCAGTTAGGCCGGATGCTGCGTCAGGCGGGCGAGCCGCTGGGCATCGCAGTTTATCCGGTTGGTCTTGATGCTGAACCGGAAGCGTTGCCGATTCAGCAAAGCGTGATCACTGCTGAAATCGAACGCTGGCCGGAAACGGCTCTGACGCGTGAGCTGGCGCTGCATTCAGCGTTTGTGAACCGCGATATTTTTCCGCTGCTGGCCGATCGCCTGACGCAAAAACAGCTGCTCGATCGGCTGGGTCTGGCGACGGCGCCCTGGCAGCTGCTCATCGCCGCCGATCGGTGGCCGCAGGTGTTTGCGAAACTTGGCGAGCTGGCAATCGTTAAACGACGTACCGGCGGCTATGACGGACGCGGCCAGTGGCGCTTACGTGCTGATGAAACCGATACGCTGCCCGCCGACTGTTACGGCGAATGTATCGTTGAGCAAGGCATTAACTTTTCCGGCGAAGTCTCGCTGGTTGGCGCGCGCGGGCATCATGGCCAGACGGTATTCTATCCGCTGACGCATAATCTGCATCAGGACGGCATTCTTCGTACCAGTGTGGCGCTGCCGCAGCCGGACAGCGCGCTGCAACAGCAGGCGGAGCAGATGCTCGGCGCAATTATGCAGGAGCTGAACTATGTCGGCGTGATGGCGATGGAGTGTTTTGTCGTGCCGCAGGGTTTGCTGATTAATGAGCTGGCGCCGCGCGTCCACAACAGCGGCCACTGGACGCAAAACGGCGCGTCCATCAGCCAGTTTGAGCTGCATCTGCGCGCCATTCTCGATCTGCCGCTGCCGCAGCCGGTGGTCAGCACGCCGTCGGCGATGGTGAATTTGATCGGTACGGCGGTAAATCCGCAGTGGCTGAGTGAGCCGCTGGTGCATCTGCACTGGTATGAAAAAGAGGTGCGCGCTGGCCGTAAAGTGGGCCATCTGAACCTGAACGATCCCGACGGCCAGCGCATAGCCGCCGCGCTTGAGGCGCTGGTGCCGATGCTGCCGCCGGAATATGCCAGCGGCATTGCCTGGGCGCAGGCAAAGCTCGGTTAAGCGCGCTGTCCGCCAGGTGCGGACAGCCTGCATGCTGAAAAACTGAGGCGGAAGCCAACAGGCAACGCCTGAAGCTAAGGCGAGAAAGTTTCTGGCGAGGAGTAAAGCGTCCCGCGCCATACAAGGCGCGGGTCGAGTCTGTTATGGATAACGGAAATTGCGTCTTTACGGATGGGCAGAACCCTCTCGCAGACATTCCATCTCCATCCTCTTTAGAAACTGCGAAACAATGCTTTACCGCGCAGCAGCCGAATGCCCAACCAGCCGCCGCACAGCGACAGCAGCAGCGCCCCGCTTAACGGCAGCGCGAGCCACAGCCGGTAATCAGGCTGCCAGGGAAAATCGAACACTTTCCGCTGTAATCCCCACAGGGCCGCTTCTGCGCCCAGCGCCGCCGCCGCGCCCGCGACAACGCCCAACAGCGCAAACTCATACCACAACGTGGTGCGCAGCAATTTCTTCCCGGCGCCCAACGTGCGATAAACCACCAGCTCCTGCCGCCGCTGACGCATGCCAACCTGAACCTGCGCCAGCAATAATAACAGCCCGCAGGCGGTCACCAGCACCACCATAATTTCCAGCGCCTGACTGACCTGCGTCAGAATCTGCCCTATCTGACGCATCATCGCGCCAATATCGAGCAGGCTAAGAGTAGGAAAGGCGCGGTTAAGCTGCGCCAGCACCTCGTTGTGTCCATCAAGACGGAAGCTGGTCAGCCAGGTTTGCGGCTGCTCATCCAGCGCGCCCGGTGGGAAAATAAAGAAGAAGTTGGGCCGCAGACTTTCCCAGTCCACCTTACGCAGACTGCTGATGGTGGCGCTGAACTGCTGGGTATCGCCGGTAAAAGTCAGCGTATCGCCCAGTTTTACGCCCAGCCGATCGGCCAGTTCCACTTCCATCGAGACTTCGCCAGCGCGCGGCGGCCACTGTCCGGCCACAATCGGGTTATGTTCCGGGCGACGCGCCAGCGCGGTCAGATTCAACTCGCGGTTCAGCGCGTTATCAAGGCTCGGATCGGCCGGTTGATGGTTGATTTCCGTCAGGCGCACGCGGGCAACCGGATAGAAAGTGCCAGGCGTGATTTGATGTTGCGCCAGAAAATGCTGCACATCTGCTACCTGCTCGCGACTGATATTTAGCAGGAAATAGTTGGGGCTATCGGCAGGCAGCTGCTGTTGCCAGCGATCCAGCAGATCGCCGCGCAATACCAACAGCAGCGCCAGCAGCATAAAAGAGAGCGAAAAGGCAGCCAGCTGGCTCAGCGTCACCCAAGGCTGACGCAGCAGGCGATTGACCGCCAGACGCAGCGCCAGCCTGCGCACCGTTAACCGCCCCAGCAGCCATAGCGCGCCCCAGCCCAACGCCGCCAGCAGCGCCGCCAGCAGAACAATACCGCCCAGCAAGGCCCAAAGCAGTTTGCTGTTGCCGACCAGCAAAACCAGCAGCGCCACTACCACCAGCGCCATTGCCGGTAGATAGATGCGTAACGGCCAGACAGAGGCGACGATATCCTGACGCAGCACGCGCAGCGGCTGGGTAGCCAGCAGCAGCCGATAAGGCCGCAGCCCCACCAGCAGCGAAATGGTAAACAGTGCGCCCAGCGCCCATACCCACGGCCAGATGCCAGCGGCGGGCAGTTCACCAGGCAGAACCGGACGCAGCATTTTTAACAGCAGCGCCTCAAAGCCCGCGCCCAAAATGCTGCCCGCCAGCGCCGCCAGCAGCAGCACCGCCAGCCATTGCCCGACGATCAGCCTGCGCAAGGCGCGACGACCCGCGCCCAGCGTTTTCAGCACCGCCACCAAATCGTAGCGGCTGCGGCAGTAATGGCTCATCGCCACGGCGACGGCGGCGACCGCCAGCAGCAGCGTCAGCAGCGCCGACAGCAGTAAGAATTGCTGCGCGCGCTGCATCGATCGTCCCAGCGCATCTTCCGAATTTTCCACGCTCAACCAGCGCTGATCGCTTTTCAGCTGCGGCGTAATCCAGCTGTCGTAGCGGCTTAACGCCTCAGGATCGCCGGCAAACTTATAGCGCCAGGTCAGGCGGCTGCCGGGCTGAACCGCACCGGTTTTCTCCACGTCGGCCAGATTCATCAACAGGCGCGGCGCGGTCTGAAAAGGATTAAAACCGGCGTCCGGCTCCTGTAATACCGTTCCGGCAATGCGCAACGTGCTGTCGCCGACATCCAATTCATCGCCCGGCCTGACGTTGAGCAACGCCATCAGGCGTGGTGCCAGCAGTACGCTGCCGGGCTGCGGCTTGAGGTTCGGCGGATCGGTACGCAGTTCGCCAAACATCGGATAGCGGTTATCTACCGCTTTAACGCCCGCCAGCTGCGGCGTCTCACCCGAAAAAGTCATGGTCATAAAGGTCAGCTGGCCGGAAACCTTCAGCCCCAGCTGCTGCGCCTGCGCCAGCCACGGTTCCGGTATCGGATGCGCACTTCGCAGCGTGCGGTCGCCCGCCATAAATTCCCGGCTCTGCTGGCTGAGCCCTTTCTCCATGCGATCGCCTAAGGTGCCGAGCGCCAGCACGCAGGCCACGGCAAGCGTTAGCGCCAGCCAGACAATCAACAGCGAGGGCGAGCGCCACTCACGCCAGAACCAGCGCCAAATCATGCTTCCTCCCACAGCTTGCCGTCACGCACGCGCAACCGTCGATCACAGCGCGCCGCCAGCTGTGCATCGTGGGTGACCAGAATCAGCGTGGTGGCGCTGTCGCGGTTCATAGAAAACAGCAGATCGGCGATCCGATCGCCGGTTTGCCGATCGAGATTACCGGTCGGTTCGTCGGCGAACAGCACATCGGGACGACCGTTAAACGCGCGCGCCAGCGCCACGCGCTGCTGTTCGCCGCCCGAAAGCTGAGAAGGCAGATGATGCAGACGCTTGCCCAGCCCCAGCTGTTCCAGCAGCGCCTGCGCCTGATCGCGGCTTTGCCGATCCGACTCGCCGCGCAACAGTGCTGGCAGCTGAACGTTTTCCAGCGCGCTCAGCGTCGGCACCAGCATAAATGACTGAAATACAAAGCCAACATGTTTTGCCCGCAGCGCCGCACGCTGCTCCTCGTTCAGATTCTGTAACGGCGAACCGCACAGCCAGACTTCGCCGCTGCTGCCGTCATCCAGTCCGGCCAGGATGCCGAGCAACGTCGATTTGCCCGATCCCGATTCGCCAATCAGGGCAATGCTCTCCCCCGGTTTGACAACCAGGTCAACTCCGGTAAGGATCAACAGCTGATGCTCTCCTTCACCGACGGATTTAGTAAGATGATGAACTTCAACAATATTTTCCGCTGGCATTATCCCTTCCTGTTGTTATTACTGCTGCTGGCACGCGCGGCGTCCGCAGATACATTATTAGTCCTCGGTGATAGCCTGAGCGCGGGCTATCGCATGTCCGCCGCACAGGCCTGGCCCGCCCTGCTGGATAAAAAATGGCAGCGGCAGCCGCAGGTCGTCAACGGCAGCATCAGCGGCGATACCACCGTACAAGGGCTGGCGCGTTTGCCGGCGCTGCTGCAACAGCATCAGCCACGCTGGGTGTTGATCGAACTGGGCGGCAATGATGGCCTGCGCGGTTTTCCACCGCAAAATATTGAGCAGGATTTAAGTAAAATCATCACGACGGTGCAGGCGGCGAATGCGAAACCGTTGTTAATGCAGATTCGCTTACCGGCCAACTATGGGCGTCGCTATAACGATGCTTTCAGCAATATCTATACCAAACTGGCCCAGCAGTACGATATTCCGCTGGTGCCCTTCTTTATGGAGCAGGTTTATCTTAAGCCGCAATGGATGCAGCAGGACGGTATTCATCCCGCGCCGGATGCGCAGGCATTTATTACCGATCTGATGGATAAAGAATTGGCTCCCTTAGTTAAGCACGAGTAATAAACGGCACAGATGCCATGGACGTAAAGTTATGCAAAAAAACGTGTTAATCACCGGCTGTTCCAGCGGCATTGGGCTGGTCGCCGCCAACGATCTCTTAATGCGCGGCTATCGCGTGCTGGCTGCCTGTCGCAAAGCGGACGATGTGGCGCGCATGAATGAGCTGGGCTTTATCGGCATTCAGCTCGATCTGGACAACGAAGAGAGCGTCGCTCAGGCGGCGGCGCAGGTTATCTCCCTGACCGGCAATCAGCTTTACGGCCTGTTTAATAATGCTGGCTATGGCGTTTACGGCCCGCTGGCAACGCTGTCGCGTCAACAGCTGGAACAGCAGTTCGCCAGCAATCTGTTCGGTACGCATCAGCTGACCATGCTGCTGCTGCCCGCGCTACGCGCCAGCGGCGAGGCGCGCATTATCAATACCAGTTCGGTGATGGGCCTGATTTCGACGCCAGGACGCGGCGCCTATGCCGCCAGCAAATATGCGCTGGAAGCCTGGTCCGATGCGCTGCGCATGGAGCTGCACGGCAGCGGCGTGCGCGTCAGCCTGATTGAACCGGGTCCGATTCATACACGCTTTACAGATAACGTTAATCAGACCCAGCGCGAAAAACCGGTGAAAAATCCGGGCATTGCGGCGCGTTTTACCCTGCCGCCGGAAGCGATTCTGCCCAAGCTGCGTCATGCGCTGGAGAGCCGTCATCCGCGCCTGCGCTATCCTGTGACGCTGGTCGCACATGCGATGAGCTGGCTGCGACGTTTACTGCCGGGCTGGATACTGGATCGCATTTTACGCGGCAACTAACGCAGCAGCGCAAATTTGGCTTGAAGCCTGGCGCGATGCCCCAATATCGTAACAAAGTCATCAGACAAAGAGACGCCTACATGTCATTACACGCTTCGATCATTGATATTAACGAGTCAAACCTACAGCAGACGCTGGAACAGTCGATGGCTGTGCCGGTGCTGTTCTATTTCTGGTCCGATCGCAGCCAGCACTGCCAGCAGTTAACGCCGGTGCTGGAAAAGCTGGCGCAGGAATATGCCGGGCAGTTCGTGCTGGCGAAGCTCGACTGCGATAATGAACCGATGGTCGCCTCGCAGTTTGGCCTGCGCGCCATCCCTACCGTTTACCTGTTCCAGAACGGCCAGCCGGTCGATGGCTTCCAGGGACCGCAGCCGGAAGACGCGATCCGCGCGCTGCTGCAAAAAGTGCTGCCGCGTGAGGAAGAACTTAAAACGCAGCAGGCGATGGAACTGGTGCAGCAGGGCAAAACCCTCGACGCGCTGCCATTGCTGAAAGAGGCGTGGCAGCTGAGCAACCAGTCGAGCGACATCGGCTTTCTGCTGGCGGAAGTGCTGATCAGCCTTAACCGCAGCGATGAGGCGGAAGCGGTGCTGAAAGTGGTACCGCTGCAGGATCAGGATACCCGTTATCAGGGGCTGATGGCGCAGATCGATCTGCTGAAACAGGCGGCGGACACGCCGGAAATTCAGCTGCTTCAGCAACAGCTGGAGAGCGATCCGACCAATGCCGATCTGGCAAGCAAACTGGCGCTGCAACTGCATCAGGTCGGTCGTAACGAAGAGGCGCTGGAGCTGCTTTATTCGCATCTGAAGAAAGATTTGAACGCGGCGGATGGCCAGGCGCGCAAAATGCTGCAGGAGATTCTGGCGGCCCTCGGCACCGGCGATGCGCTGGCGGCGAAATACCGTCGCCTGTTATACTCGCTGCTTTACTAATTCTGCCAAAAACGGGCCGAGGATCGGCCCGTCATAAGACAGTCTGGAGGTTATATGTTTGCCGTCGTTTCCGTTCTTATCGTCGTTGCGCTGATTATCGTTTGGTCAGGCGTTAAAATCGTGCCGCAGGGGTATCAGTGGACGGTTGAGCGCTTTGGCCGCTATACCAAAACATTACAGCCAGGCCTCAATCTGCTGGTGCCTTTTATGGATCGTATTGGTCGCAAGATCAATATGATGGAACAGGTACTGGATGTGCCTTCTCAGGAAGTCATTTCTAAAGATAACGCCAATGTCACCATCGACGCCGTCTGCTTTATTCAGGTGGTGGATCCCGCGCGTGCCGCTTATGAGGTCAGTAACCTTGAGCAGGCGATCATTAATCTGACGATGACCAATGCATATTTTTTTCGTGCGTAAAATCTTAGCCGCTAAAAGCGGCCATGATGATTAAAAATAAGTTTAAAAACAATGAATTAAATAAAAAATAAAAGACTACTCTTTCTTTTCTTCAGCATTAATGACTTCTTTGCCATCCTGAATCAAGGATTAGGCCAAGATAACTTATGATAGATTTTGACTTTGAAAAACATATAATCGAAGCTGCAAAAAGATTTATCAATTGTTTACTTTTTACTCTATGCACAGTTACGCTTAATCCTTGTAGCGGCTGATTAACTCTGAAAAAGAAAATTATTTGCTCCAAAGGATAGGCAGCGGAGAAATTATGTCGTTTACTTTCAGCAATTTAAAGTTCCAAAAAATCATTTTACATAACGTCTACAAGCCTAATGACGAAGGTCGTGTAGATCCTATTACCAGCTCAGTATTAACTGAGCTTGGCGATTTAGGTGCGCAAAAACTCGAAGAAAGAATTACTAAAGTTTTAGGAAATGGTTCTCATAGCCTTCAGATGGAAATTGCACTTGATGGCGATGCAAGTTGTTTCAGAAGTGTTGTAACACTTCTTGATGATAATACCGAAGACTTTATAACCAATTCTGCAACAATCGCTGAGCTACATACCCAAGCTCATACAAATAAGAGCTGGCCTGGTGGAACTTTAGTTGTTATTTCAGGAACCGTAGGTGTTAGTAATAAGCGATGCCTTTTCATCATTAAAGCAGAACAGCAGGCAGGATTTTCTGAAAAGGTTAATCAAGGACAGGTTTTAATTGAGTATCTTGACAATCTAATTCTTACGCCTCAATCACGGCTTTACAAAGTAGGTGCATTCATTGAAATTTCTCGCAGCCAGCTTCCGGTAGCAGAACGAGTAAAAGATGATTTTGAAGCATATGTTTTTGATAACAATATAAAAGCAAATGACGATCGAAAGGCTGCACGCTACTTCTATTCTAACTTTCTTGGGTTAAGAATACCGCAGAATGGCAAGCAGCGAACTCGTGATTTCTATGAGCTGACAAGTGAATTTATCAATTCGACAGAGGTGGATGCAGAGTCACGAGTGGGGATTCAACAAGCACTTCATACCTACCTAAAAGTTGATCAAAGTGTCACAATCCAAGTAAGCGAGTTCGCTACACGTTACATGCCTGAAGACGTCAGAGACGATTACAGCCATTTCATGACAGCGAAGCAGTTTCCAATGACTGCTGTTGAAAAAGACTTAAGCATCATAAAGCGTAAATTGGTGTTCAGAAAAATGAACTTCTCAACGAACATCAAACTTACAGGTCCAGCGGAACTTTTTGACAAATCTGTTTCCATAGTTGAAGAAACAGACGAACATACGACAATCAAGATCAAGGGTACACTCACTGACCAGGTGTAATAATGGAACGGCATGAATTTATTGAACTTTATAAGTCTGAACGCGCTATGTACAAAGCGTGGGCAAATTTTGTCATTTCAAAAATTGATGCCGAACTTCTCCAACGCCTTGAAAGAAAATCTGTTTACGATGAATACATTAAAATCATGCCGTCAGGTCGTGTTAAGACGGTCGACTCCTTAGTCTCAAAGGCTTTTCTCAGGAAGAAAGGAAAATACAAAGATCCTTATCGTGAAATCACCGATAAAGCAGGTATCCGCTTCGTAGTTCTGCTCACAGATCAGCTGAAATTACTCACGGAAATTGTAGAGTCACTGCCCTATTGGACATTTTCCAAAGATAAGGAATTCGATGAATGGCGTGGCTCAGATGCGCGTATCTTCGACTATCAATCTGTTCACTACATTGTATATGCAAGTAGTGAACATGAGTTTGAAGGACAAATAATAAAGGAAGGTACGCCATGTGAAGTACAGTTGAGAACCTTACTTCAACATGCGTATGCGGAGTTAGCTCACGATACAATTTACAAAACTAATCTTCAAGTAGATCAAACGATTAGGCGTAACTTTGCTAAGGGCATGGCGCTCATGGAAACCACAGATGACCTATTATGCCATGCTAAAAAGGAGCTTGAAGCTGCGAGTGTTAATGTCACCAACTGGCTTAACGCTATAAATAGCTATGCATCTCGTTCTGGGCTTGTTAATGTGGATAATATTGATGACCGAAACGCAGTAATTTTTGTAGACAGTAATCGAGCATTACTGAGGAAATGCACAGTTGAGGATCTTGGGAATTTCTTTGACAATCAAGAGTATACTTTTTTGAAAGAGAGAATTAGCCACCATCAAGATACAAGTGATTTCTTTGAATTCCGCCAGCCAATAATTTTTTTATCTTATTTTCTTGCTTATCGCTTTCCAACTACTTTAAAAAAGTATTGGCCAACAGATTTTTCTATACTTCAAAGAATTTTCAGTGACTTAGGCATTGCACCTAACTGGGCAGAAACCTAATAAATATTACTAACTCTCTTATGGAATACTTTTATGTCATTGTATCTCTACCAGTTTTAACCCTGTTGACCACTCACCTTCAGGCCAATTGATCGAATGGTCGATCCTAATTATACGGTAGACACCATCCTTTAGATCACCATCTGAACCATCGGACATTACCGCGTTCAGTCCATCCAACTTAACGAAGTCATGCATTTTCACATTACCGTTAAGCTGAGACTTCATCATGATCCCGTGGCGGGGTTTTGTACGGACACCGTTCTTAGTGGTGACTGTCTCGTCTTCAGGCGTTTTTGACTTACCACGATTTGAACCAGTCTTCTTTGCCACCAGCTTTACAGATTTCTGTTCAAAGTAAGCGTCAAGTTCCATAATCTGAGCAGGTGTGTATAGCCAGGCGTCAACACAGGTGTTACTTCCCTTTGCTGGCTGGTTATCAGACCGAAGAACACTGATTGTACCGTTATGAATGCTGTACTGAAGACCACATTCCTTACAGATACGGGTCAGAGCATGGTCAAGCTGTCCATAAACAGACTTACCAGATGGATAAGCGGTATCACCAAGGCTGCTCAGTTCCATACGGCTGACAGGGAAACCAAGACGCTTAACGAGGTCTTTGATAACGTCAGCTTTGGTAGTACCTGGCTTATAGGCTACAGACACCTTAGTCATGTTGCGGATTTTATGGTCAGAACTACAGTTGACCACGGTCACAACATCGTTTGAGCCAGTGTCTTTCTTCGTATAAGCGTGAACGATACCGCCAATAAAGATGATCGGTAGGCTGTCATACTCAGTAATAATGTTACCTTCAGAATCACGTTGCCATGACGTGTCATAGCCAGCCTTGATCATCAGTGTTGCATTCTCATGCATCAAAGCCTGACGGGTTGTCTTGTTCAGGTTGTAGAAACGAAACTCAACATCATCGCTGCTCGTAGTGGTCGGACTGTTATCAACCGATACGCGCCCTTCCATCCTGATATTATTGAAGATCACAGCATCCATCTGTGATGAGTTATGTTGTCCTGGTGTGTTGCTGAACGTTGCGCTTTCAGTCCCAATTGAAGTGGTCAACAAAAACTGGCCACCGAGTTAGAGTTTTTCCAGTATCGGTTTTCCGATTCGTTTGGGGGTAACCCACCGTTATAGCCATGCGGCCTTAGCGAGCTGTAATACCCGACGATATAGTCCGTGATCGCATGAGCAGCTTCGCTAAAGTTTATATAACCTGTCACTGGCACCCACTCGTTTTTCAGACTCCGGAAGAAGCGTTCCATCGGGCTGTTGTCCCAACAGTTTCCACGTCGGCTCATACTCTGCCTGATTTGGCAACGCCACAGTAACTGCCGGAACTGCCTGCTTGTATAATGACTGCCCTGATCGCTGTGGAACATTACTCCGGCGGGCTTGCCGCGCGTTTCCCATGCCATTTCCAGCGCTTTAATGGTGAGTCTGCTGTTCGGTGAGAACGACATTGCCCAGCCCACTGGTTTTCTTGCGAACAGGTCGAGAACAACGGCGAGGTACGCCCAGCGCTTACCTGTCCAGATATAGGTCACATCACCGCACCACACCTGGTTTGGCTCTGTTACAGCGAACTGTCGCTCAAGATGATTCGGGATAGCTACGTGCTCATGACCGCCACGCTTATACCGGTGAGTCGGCTGCTGGCAACTGACCAGCCCCAGCTCTTTCATGAGCCTGCCAGCAAGCCAGCGCCCCATCTGGTAGCCTCTCTGGGTTGCCATTGTGGCGATGCTTCTTGCTCCGGCCGAACCGTGGCTGATGCCATGTAGCTCAAGTACCTGACTGCGTAATACAGCCCGTCTGCCGTCTGGTTTTTCAGGACGGTTTTTCCAGTATTTGTAGCTACTGCGGTGAACCCCGAACACGTGGCAGAGAGTGGTCACAGGATAACGCGCCCTGAGTTTCCCGATTATCGAGAACTGTTCAGGGAGTCCGACATCAAGAGCGCGGTAGCCTTTTTTAATATATCGTTTTCCATTTCAATGCGTTGTAGCTTTTTCTTCAGCTCACGTATTTCAATCTGTTCTGGGGTTATAGGGGAGGCTTTAGGTATTTTGCCCTGTCGTTCATCCCGCAACTGCTTTACCCATCGCGTCATGGTAGAAGGACCCACATCCATAGCACTGGCCGCAGCTGCAACGGTGTAGTTCTGATCAAGGACCAACTGAGCGGATTCGCGTTTAAACTCTGCGCTGAAATTTCTTTTTTTCATTGAGGCACCTGTAATGTTCTGAGGTGAGCATATCACCTCTGTTCAGGTGGCCAAATTTAGTGTGCCACTACATAAAGCTGCTCTTTAATGAAAAGCACTATCTGGCGAGCTTCAAGCTCTTGATGTCTTTCATCGACACTATAGCTTATCTTGAATATGGAAATACTAAGCGAGTGTTTCAAAACTGGCTGGACACCTATTCTGATTTGAGCGACCTGGATGTCACATCAGATGAACTCTACGAGCTTAGAAACTCTCTTCTGCACATGACAAATCTTAACTCTCATAAGGTAATGCAAGGTAAAGAGCGTCGTCTGAGCATCGCTGTCTGCAAAAGAGGGCACCCAACGCAATACCACAACAACATTGTATATATCAATTATACGGATTTCCTTTTCCTCTTTGATGAAGCAGTGGATAAATGGCTTAACACGTACAAAGACAACAAGAAGCAACTAACACTAATTGAACGGTATGATGAGGTCATTAGGGATAATTATTAATCTTTATCCAAAATGAAAAGGCGTTATGTACATGCGCTCGTTTCCTTTCATCAACAATGCGCTTATATGTGTATTTCATAATGATGGCAAATAACGTTTGTCAGTAATGCAGGCGCTGCTGTACCAGTAATTTTGGTTGCACCAGTGAAAGCTTTACCCGCCCTCTTACCGATCCATGCACAGAAGCCTTTCTCAACATAATCCCTTGTTTCGGGCTTAGACAACTGGTCAATAATAGCTTTCAGTTCATTGAGTCAGCGTCATCTATACTACGCTCTTTAATCGCACGCTCAAGAACGCTAAAGTCACCTATGATATTTTGCTGCAAACCTTGCATAAACGTGATGCTGAGCAATTTATGAAACATTTCGACATGCTTCAATGACACTGATGATTCAAAGCCTATTCAGAATCCTTCGGCATACTTTAGAACGGTTGTTTACTGCTAACTGATTCGTGCGGTGATCCTGTTGAGCTTTATCAGTTCTTGCCCTAACACACAGCAAATGGTGACCCCAATGGTGGATGTACGTATTAAATGCATTACTCTTTCTGACAATAATAACGTTCAACATGAGCATATTACACATGTGGGTAGCGATCAGTTCACTCCCGCTGGTTCGAAGTGGACTGTTGCTCAGGTAGTACATGCTATCGAAAGCAAGCAGCACACTTTTTATGTTCAACAAGCAGGTACAGTGCGGGCAAATGTTGGAGTAGTTGATCCTGGCAACGGGAGGCCGAAATTTATAAAGACTTACGCTGATGGAAAGTGGAACAACAACCTTCTGTCTCTATCACGTTGTTAATTATCAGTGATGCCCTTAAAGTAAATTTAGGGCATCTTTTCCATTCGGGTGGTCATTCTAATGGCGTTGGGTAATCTGATTCAACTTCAGGCCATTTATCATCATAGCCCTTACCCGCTTGGACTGGTTTACCTTCTACTACTCGATAAGGTTCTAATCTGCCAGGTAATCCACTGGTAAGATTCTCTTTACCGGTAAACCTATATTCACGTTCACCTAACATCAGAAAGAAATTTATCCAGCTTGCTCCGTTAAAATCTTCCCGATCAAGAGGATAATTGAGGAAGCGATAGCCATTGTGTAAAGCAATGTCACAGGTTTTATGCTTCATATCTAACCGTAGCTCGCTGATGTATTTCTTAGCAATAAGATTAAGTTCTATACGCCCTTCCCGCTTACTCAGATCTAACTTGTCGGCAGTTTCTACATTTACTGACGTCAATATCCTTGATCTTATTCTGTCGATCTCTTCTTGCTTTGCGATTAATTCAATCTCTTTTTCCTCGTACCGCTTAATCATCCTGGGTGACGCTTTCATTTGGGACATATTGTCCTCAAGCATATTTAGCTCATGCTCAAGCTGCTCATGTTCTGCCATAAGATCGTTAAGCTGATGGTTGTCAGAATTTGAGCCAGATAATAACAATGGTAGATTGTATAGAATGCCCTTTGTTATTGCTTCATCCACCAACAAACGAGAAATAGCATTACCTTTATTCCGCCTCCCCTTTCCTGAACCCTCAGGATACTCAGTAAAGCAGGAACAACGCTTTAAGCGATACATACTACATGTGTAGTAACCATAGCGCTTAGGGGTTACTGAAGAAGAAATAATAGCTCCCCCGCAAAGGCACTTAAGCAACCCTTTGAACAGATTAACGTTGGTCGGGTTTTCAGATTCACTAACTCGCCCTTTCCCTTCTCTCATACTCTGAACAGTCTGGAACATTGCGCGAGTAAGCCCCGCTATCATAGGGTAGTAACCCGGTATTATGTCAGCTTCAGCAAGATTAACTGTCTTTTTGGAAGGAACGTAATCACCAATCGCAGCACGATTATTTAGAATCCCGTGAACAGATGTCTGGTTCCAGCCTTTGTTCTTTCCAGTCAGTGTCTTGACACCTTCTGCATTGAGAATAGCAGCGATACTATTCATGCTCTTACCAGCAAGACGCATTTCAAAAACGCGCCTAACAGTTTCAGCATGCTCATTAAATATGAAAGTGGTTTTGCGACCTGCTGCATTAAGTTCCCCAGTACCTGTTGCGACAGGTACTACCCAACGCGCACATGATTTGCTTATCAGCTTACCGGTTAAAATTGCATCATCCCGAAGTTGCTTCCAGTTTTTACGCGAATGATAAGATTTTTGTTCACTTGCTTTATTGTGTGCTTCAGCTTCAACAAGGAATGATATGTGATCACCGAGTTGTTTAAAATTAGTAGAGTTGTAGATTTTATCGGAGGCCAGAAAAACAACCACGAAGCCCAATTTGATAAGCATGTTCATCTGAGCAACAGCTTCATTAAAGTCGAGACGTGATAACCGGCTGGCATCTTCCACCAGCAAATAGACAGGCTTAGGGAACAGTTCTCTTTTGCGATGGTCAATCATAGATAAGAACTCTTTGCGCTCATCGTGCTTACTGGTGTTCCAAGCAGATTTGCCAAGATCTGTGTATACATTATGAAGGGTCACTTCAGGGCGAACCTTGCACCAGTCGTCGATCATTTTTCTTTGGCGGCGCACAGATGTTCCTTGCTCTTGTATAGCAGAGCTAAACCTTACATATCCTACAGCATCTCTGATTTTCACGTTTTTCTACCTCAGACCAGTAAATGAGGAATATTCTATGGAATTACGATTAAAAAAGATATTGACCAATATCCGTACCATTCTCGGTTCGATGGAGCTGGATGAGATGCTGTCACAACGCGACAGCATTAATACGCGTCTGCTGCATATTGTTGATGAAGCGACAAATCCCTGGGGCATTAAGGTTACCCGCATCGAGATTCGCGATGTGCGTCCGCCGCAGGAGCTGATTGCCGCCATGAACGCGCAGATGAAAGCGGAACGAACCAAGCGTGCCGATATTCTGGCGGCGGAAGGGATTCGCCAGGCGGCGATTTTACGTGCCGAAGGGGAAAAACAGTCGGAGATATTAAAAGCGGAAGGCGAACGCCAGTCGGCATTTCTGCAGGCGGAGGCGCGTGAACGTGCGGCTGAAGCTGAAGCGCGAGCGACCAAAATGGTTTCTGAAGCTATTGCTGCCGGTGATCTGCAGGCGGTGAACTACTTTGTCGCGCAAAAATATACCGATGCGCTGCAGGCTATCGGCTCGGCCAACAATAGCAAAGTGGTGCTGATGCCACTGGATGCCACCAGCATTATGGGCTCGATCGCTGGTATCAGCGAACTGCTGAACGAAGGCAAGTCCTCACGGAGTAACAAATAGTGATGGCGGCCATCTTTAATCATCCGCACTGGTTCTGGCTGACGCTGGGCGGGCTGTTACTGGTTGCCGAGATGCTTGGTACCAGCGGCTATCTGCTGTGGAGCGGTATGGCAGCGCTGGCGGTGGGATTAATTCGATGGCTGCTGCCCTTTTCCTGGGAAGCGCAGGGCATCCTGTTCGCCGTATTAACGCTGCTTGCTGCTTTTCTCTGGTATCGCTGGCTGGCGCTGCGCCAAAAACAGCCCGATACGCTACTTAATCAGCGCGGCAAGCAGATGATCGGCATGCA
This sequence comes from Mixta sp. Marseille-Q2659, assembly GCF_940807255.1. Taxonomy (GTDB): domain Bacteria; phylum Pseudomonadota; class Gammaproteobacteria; order Enterobacterales; family Enterobacteriaceae; genus Mixta. The sequence continues at coordinate 187,006 of NZ_CALNWY010000002.1, forward strand.
GCTTACCTTAAGCGAAGCGCTGGTAAATGGACTGGGGCATGTGCGTATCGGCGACAGCAGTTGGCGCGTGCAGGCCGACCGCGATCTGCCTGCCGGAACGCGGGTTGTGGTGATCAATATCGAAGGCGTTACCCTGCGCATCGCGCCGCAGACGCCGGAAAGCGCAGGCTGAATAACGCGTAATCAGCCAATCCTGGCTCGCTGCATCCCTTCCAACTAACACCTCGAATACTGAATCAATTAATCAGTAAGCCTTTGCAAACAGGTCAACGGCTCATCATGAACATAGCGGCAAAGCCAGCATCCGCTACGCTTTTGCGCTATGGCAGCAGCTCGCCAGATTATTAATAATCGGGCAATCCGCGCTCTCATCGCCGGGGCAGCTATCGGCCAACGCCAGCAGCCGCTCACGCATCAGGTTCAGTTCACAAATATGCGCTTCGATTTCTTTCACTTTTTGCAGCGTGCGCGCTTTAACATCAGCGCTGTGGCGCGCCGGATCGTTAAACAAATGCAGCAGTTCGCGGCATTCATCAAGATTAAAACCGACCTGGCGCGCCTGACGCAGCAGTGTTAGTTCTTCAAGATGATGCGCCGTATAGCTGCGATAGCCGTTCTCGCTGCGTAATGGCGGCGTAACCAGCCCTTTCTCTTCATAAAAACGAATGGCTTTGCTGGTTAAGCCGGTTTTTTTTGCCACATCGCTGATATTCATCTGTCCCTCCTTTTCACCGTTGCTGGCAGAATAACGCTGATTCGATATGTTGGACAGTGGCCTTTTCTGCCATCACTTTTTTTGCTGCTCGACAACATCATACTTTGCGGATGTTTACCTTTCATGCAGGGGTTCACCTCTTTGGCTGATATTGATCAACTTATCCGCTCAGGCAAAACACATAGAATACCGCGCGTTAACGCATATAAATAAAACAGGGGTTTTTATGTCTAATATGGTGTTTTGCCGCGGCTGCGGTAAAGAAATACATAATAGCGCGACGGCTTGTCCTAACTGCGGCGCAAAACAAAATCTGCCAGGCCAGGGAAAAAGGCGTATTTCCGCAGCGCTGCTGGCGTTATTTTTAGGCGGACTGGGTGTACATAAATTTTATTTAGGAAGAACGGGCCAGGGCATTCTGTATCTGCTGTTTTGCTGGACGTTTATTCCTTCGCTTATTGCCTTCGTTGAATTTATTATCTATCTTTGCTCCTCCGATGAGAATTTTGCGCGCAAGTATGGTTAATTGAATTTTTAACCCACCAGCAATAATTTAACGGCTTAACATCAAGGGGAACCCCTGTAGCAGAGAGCGGCTTCAGCTCCCCTTGTTGTGCAAAATAAGCAAAACGCAAAATAGCAGAAAAAGGTAGCCGCTTATCTCCTGTTTATTATCGCGTTAACTTTAAATACGAAAAAATTCTCAGTGTTAACCTTGTTATATTAAAACGGATCGTTCCCCTTCTCCATTGGTTATTTCTGTAGCGTTCCCCCTGACGGTTATTTTTTATTAACCAGCCTGAAAAATTATTTTTGCCAGAAAGCATCCATAAAATTCACTTTATTACGTCCGCTTTTGCCTGCTTTTTTTATCGATCTTCACAGGAAATTTCTTAACTTTAAATTTATCAATGGGTTAAAAACTTGACCTTGCCCTTGATGGAAGGTTTAAGCTTATAGCTTCCAGATGACTTTCACTGAATAAAGGGAGCGACCTTATGTCACATACCACTCTTTTAACACTGGATGGCCTTTCCTGCGGACACTGCGTGAAACGCGTAAAAGAGGCGCTGGAACAGCGTCAGGATGTTCAGCAGGCGGAGGTTTCGCTGAATGAGGCCCGCATTACCGGTGACGCCGCGCCTGAAGCGCTGATCGCTACCGTAGAACAGGCGGGTTATCACGCCAGCCTGCCGGAAAGCACGCCCCCAAAGCCTGAGCCGCTGTCAGCATCAGCAGGCCAGCTGACAGCGGAAAACGCCCGGCCTTTGATTCATTCAAAGGCCATACCGGCTGATAAAGCATCTCAGGCGAATGCGGCGACCACCCGTTCACGTCCTTCTGCCGATGCCGAAACAGCGACAGACGATGCGGCGCTGCCCACCCAGGCAGATACGGCGGCGGAAAACTATCAGCTGTTAATTGACGGCATGAGCTGCGCCAGTTGCGTTAGCCGGGTTGAGAAAGCGCTGACGCAGGTCGCGGGCGTTCAACAGGCGCGCGTTAATCTGGCCGAGCGCAGCGCCCTGGTGATCGGCGCGCCGCAGCCGGATGCGCTGGTTGCTGCCGTAGAAGCGGCTGGCTATGGTGCAGAAGTGATTGTTGATGAAAGCGAGCGCCGTGAGAAACAGCAGCGCGGCGCGCAGCAGGCGATGCGCCGCTTTAGCTGGCAGTCGGCATTGGCGCTGGCGCTCGGCGTGCCGCTGATGATTTACGGTCTGTTTGGCGACAATATGATGCTTACCGCCAGCAACCGCAGCGGCTGGCTGATTGTCGGCGTGCTGACACTGTTGGTCATGATTGTTGCAGGCGGCCATTTTTATCGTAGCGCCTGGCGCAGCCTGCGCAACGGATCCGCGACCATGGATACGCTGGTCGCGCTGGGCACGCTGGCCGCCTGGCTCTATTCCATCAGCGTCAACCTGTGGCCCGACTTTTTTCCTATGGCCGCGCGCCACCTGTATTACGAAGCCAGCGCCATGATTATCGGCCTGATTTAGGCCACGCGCTGGAACAACGGGCGCGTCAGCGCTCGTCAAAAGCGCTGGAGCGCCTGCTGGATTTGACGCCAGCCACGGCGCGCATGGTTATCGATGGCGCAGAAAAAACTGTTCCATTAAGCGATGTGCAAGTTGGCATGACCTTACGGCTGGTGACCGGCGATCGCGTTCCGGTTGATGGCGTCATTACCGAAGGCGAAGCCTGGATGGATGAGTCAATGCTGATCGGCGAACCGTTGCCGCAGCATAAAGCCAGCGAAGGCGCCCTTCATGCGGGTACGCTGGTCCAGGACGGCAGCGTGCTGTTCCGTGCCAGCGCCATCGGCAAAAACACCACCCTGTCGCGCATTATTCAACTGGTTCGCCAGGCGCAGAGCAGCAAACCGGCGATCGGGCAGTTAGCGGATCGCATCTCCGCGGTTTTTGTGCCGACCGTCGTCCTGATTGCGCTAGTCAGCGCCGCCGTCTGGTACTTCTTCGGCCCGCAGCCTTCGCTGGTTTATATGCTGGTGATTGCCACCACCGTTCTGATTATCGCCTGTCCCTGCGCGTTAGGACTGGCGACACCGATGTCAATTATCGCAGGCGTCGGGCGCGCGGCGGAATTCGGCGTGCTGGTACGCGATGCCGACGCGCTACAGCGCGCCAGCGAACTCGATACGCTGGTCTTTGATAAAACCGGCACGCTGACGCTGGGCGCACCGCAGGTTACGCAAATTACTCCCTTTAACGGCTACAGCGAAGAGCAGGTTTTACGCTGGGCGGCCGCGCTGGAGCAGGGCTCCAGTCATCCGCTGGCGAAAGCAATTCGCGATCGCGCCGGAGAGATTACCCTGCCGCAAAGTACGGAGTTTCGCACGCTGCGTGGTTCCGGCATCAGCGCGCGGCTGGAAGGTCAGCCGATGCTGTTGGGCAACGCCGCGCTGCTGACGCAGCAACAGATCGATGCCGAACAGGCGGCGGCCCTTGCCGATGAGCTGGCGGCTGGCGGCGCGACACCGGTATTTCTGGCGGTGGCGGGCCAGCTGGCGGGACTGCTGGCAATCCGCGATCCGCTGCGCGAAGAGAGCGTTAGCGCGCTGCAACGTCTGCACGGGCTGGGCTATCAGCTGATTATGCTGACCGGTGATAATGAAATTACCGCCAAAGCCATTGCGCGCGAAGCCGGGTTGGATCGGGTGATTGCAGGCGTACTGCCGGACGGAAAGGCGCAAGCCATTGTTCAGCTTCAGCAAGCGGGCCATAAGGTCGCAATGATTGGCGATGGCATCAACGATGCGCCCGCGCTGGCACAGGCCGATGTGGGGATTGCGATGGGCGGCGGTAGCGATGTCGCCATCGAAACGGCGGCGATTACGCTAATGCGCCACGATCTGCACAGCGTGGTCGATGCGCTGGCGATTGCGCGCGCCACGCTGCGTAATATGAAGCAGAATCTGCTGGGCGCCTTTGTCTATAATTCGCTGGGCATTCCCATTGCCGCAGGTGTTCTCTGGCCGCTGACCGGCACGCTGCTCAGTCCGGTGATCGCCGGCGCGGCGATGGCGCTGTCGTCCATTACTGTGGTCAGCAATGCCAACCGTCTGCTGCGCTATCAGCCGCCGGAACGCTAAGCGTCGTCGCAGGTCATCTGCTGTTACGCTTTCGCCTGTTCATCGCCAGATGAAACCGCTAGCATGTGAAGCTAACTGGCGGAAAAGGGTAAAAGAATGGAGAGATGGCTGCATAACCTGACGGCGCTGTTACGCACGCTGGTTCCGTCCCATTACAGCTGGCCCGCCATTGATGTCAGATTGCCGGGCAACCGGCAACTGCATCTGGTAGGCAGCATTCATATGGGCACGCGCAATATGATGCCGCTGCCGCCGGGGTTACTTGCGCGTCTTGAAAAGGCAGACGCGCTGATTGTCGAGGCGGATATTACCGGCAGCGCCTCCCCTTTCAGCCATAGTGCCGCGCAGCCGCCGCTGGCGGAAAGAGTCGATGCCGATACCTTGCAAAAATTAGCGCGGCAGTGCGCTGAGCTGAATTTGGATCTGACGCAGCTTGACAGGCTGCCGCTGTGGCAAATCGCACTGATGCTGCAGGCGCAACAGGCGCAGCGTCTGGGGCTGCGGCCCGATTACGGCATTGATTATCAGCTGCTTCAGGCGGCGCACGCGCAGGGACGCCGGATTATTGAGCTTGAGGGCGCAGATGAACAACTCGACCTGCTGAAAACCCTGCCGGAAGAAGGACAGTCGCTGTTAGCGGACACGCTGGAACACTGGCACACCAATGCGCGCCTGCTGCAAACCATGATTAGCTGGTGGCTGGAAAAACCGCCGCAGCCGAGCCGACCGGCGCTGCCAACCACGTTCAGCACCGAACTCAACGATCTGTTAATGAGCCAGCGTAACCAACGCTGGGACAGACTGTTGCGCCAGCTGCCGCCGGGGCGTTATGTTGTGGCGGTCGGCGCGCTGCACCTGTACGGCGAGAACATTTACCGGCGCTGCTAAAGCGCAGATAAAAAGGCCAATATTGCTATCGGCCCGTCAAAGAGGAATTTGTTTATGATTTTGGTTATTCATCAGCAACTGAATTGCTGACGCCAGGCGATTTTCTCTCAAAGCCTGCGATTTCACCAGCGCTATTTTTTACCCGTTAATCATTTTCCACAGCCAGGAAATAAGCGATGACGCCCGCAATAAAATTACTGGAAAAGAAAAAAATCCCTTTTACGCTGCATCCCTATGAGCATGACAGTAACGAAACGCATTTCGGCGATGAAGCGGTGCGTAAGCTCAACCTTAATCCGCAGCAGGTGTATAAAACGTTACTGGTAGCGCTTAACGGCGACAGCAAACAGCTCGCCGTTGCGGTGACGCCGGTGGCCGGCCAGCTTGATTTAAAAAAGGTAGCGAAGGCGCTGGGTGCGAAAAAAGTGGAAATGGCCGATCCCCAGCAGGCACAGCGCGTTACCGGTTATCTGATTGGCGGTATCAGTCCGCTGGGCCAGAAAAAACGCCTGCCGACGGTTATCGATAGCCAGGCCGCCGCTTTCCCAACCATTTTTATTTCAGGCGGCAAACGCGGGCTGGATATTGAACTGGCGCCCGGCGATCTGGCGTCGTTACTGGAAGCCAGCCTCGCGGATATCGCCCGCCACGATTAAGCACGCTGCGCGCACAGCTGGTCGATCATCCAGCGCCCTGCCGGCCCCGGCGGGGTCTGAGTTGACCAGACGGCATCCACCGCAATATTCTGCGGCCAGCCCGCTAACGGCAGAGTTTGTAACAGACCGTGACCATACTGCTCCACCAGCCAGCGCGGCAGAATGGACCAGCCAAATCCCTGCTCCGCCATCTCCAGCAATAGCCAGTAGGATGGCGCCGACCAAACCTGCCCTGCGGAAACGGGTTCCCTTACGCTGGCCCAGGTGTTTAACCGCAGCTCCCTTACCCGCGCCAGATCGGTCTGGCTGACCTCGGGTTGACGAGCCAGCGGATGATCGCGATGAATAAATACCGCCATCTGCGCCTGCACCTGTAAACGGGAAGTAGCAATAGCGGCAGGTAATGCAGCCTGCACACGAATCACGCCAAGATGGATTCGATTCGCCAGCAGCAGATCGATCACATCCTCATCTTCAGCGATCATACATTCAAAGGCGATATGCGGATAGCGCGCTTCAAAGCGCTTCAGCAGCTGCTCATGATGATCCGCCTGCCAGAAATCAGAAATCGCCATGCTGAGACGCGGCTCAACGTCGTCTGACAGGCGCACGGCCAGTTCATCGAGGCGCTGGCTGGCGGTCAGGATCTCTTTCACCCGGCGTAACGCATGCCCGCCCGCCTCGGTCAGCACCGGCTCACGTCCTGCACGGTTAAACAGCTTAAAACCTAAATCCGTTTCCAGATTTGCAATGGCGGCGCTGACGGTAGACTGACTTTTTCCTAACGCGCGCGCCGCCGCTGAAAAAGAGCCTTTTTCTACTGCATAAACAAAAGCCTGCAAGGATTCCGGTGAATAACGCATCGTTCTATCGCTTTTATCGATGGGAGTTCATTTTATTTTAGCCCAGCGCCTCAGGAAAATAAGCGTCCCGTTAATAAGGAGATGTTATGAATACCCGCTCATTTAAAGAACGCCTGTTGCATGCCGTTGGTTTTGAGGCGTTGGCGATCCTGATCGTTTCACCGCTGGCGGCATTCATCATGGATAAACCGCTGTTCCAGATGGGCGCGCTGGCGCTGGCGTTATCAACTATCGCCATGGTATGGAACATCGTTTATAACGCCCTGTTTGATCGGCTGTTTCCGCGTGACAAAGTGAAACGCGGCTTAGGGCTGCGTATTGCTCATGCGCTCTGTTTTGAGGGCGGATTTATTCTTATTGGGCTGCCGGTCGCGGCAACGATGCTGGGAATTGGCCTGCTGCAGGCGTTTATGCTGGAAGTGGGTTTCTTTCTGTTTTTCCTGCCCTATACCGTGGTCTATAACTGGCTCTGGGACTGGCTGCGGGAAAAGCGGCGTACACCCTGCGAAAGCCGGTAAGATCTGGCCCGCCGATGTCAATCGGCGGGCGCGTTGTTAATCCTTGCCGGTTAACCAGGCCAGAATCATCTGCGGATAGCTGCGACGGTGCGTTTCCTGCTTGTCTCGCTCCTGCTTTTGCGCTGGACTAAGATGTACGATCTCATTGCCTGGCGCATAGTGTTCCGCCTTCAGCGGCGAGTGCTGCTCAATATATTGTTTCAACACTTCCGCATCGACAAAGCCGGTATTCACAAATCCTGGCAGCGTATTGATCGCGGGATATCCGTCGCCACCGTTGGCGTTAAAGCTTAGCGTCGCCATGCGATAGGTTTTATCCGCCTGTAACGGCTCGCCGTTGATTTTTACCTCGCTAACGCCCTGCCCGTCCGCCACCAGGCTGACGTTGGCAAACTGCGCATAGGCGCCGGAGTCCACCTGTTTGTTGGCGACCACCGCCAGATATTTTTCCACCTCGCTGCCTTTCATCTCAACCCAGCACAGCGTGTTGCCAAACGGCTGCACTTTCAGCACGTCTTTATAGGTGATCGGCCCCGCCTCAATGGAGTCGCGCACGCCGCCGCCGCTCATGACGGCAAAGTCCGCTTTGGTACGGGCGATCTGCGAGGCAAGGATCAGGCGAGACAAATTGGTTTGTACGAAGCGCACTTTGCTGCGATCGCCTTCCAGACGGCCGTCAACGCTGCCGATTTGCACCTTCAGCTGCGCTTCCCCTTTTTTCTGAAAAGGCGTCAGCAACTTCATCATAGCGCCGTTCTGAGCGATTTCCGGCTGATAATTAATCCACTCATCCTTGCCGTCGCTGTTCTTCACCTTGTGTTTCAGGTTAACCGGGATCAGCTGGTAGTTTTCCAGCGTCAGCACGCCATCGCGGAAGGTAAAGTCGGCACGCCCAACATATTTGCCCCATTCATGCGCCTGTACAATCCAGGTGCCGTTCTGGCGATCGGGCACGCAGGGCGAACCCGGGACGTAATCCACCTGCTTCAGGTTATCCTGCGCCATGCAGACCGGATCCTGTGAATGCCCGCCAACGATTAAGTCGATGTAGCCTTGCGGCAGCGCGCGCGCCATCTCCACATCGCCCGGCGCGTTGGAGCCGTGATTGCCGTTATCGTAGTGGCCCATATGGGTGGCAGCGATAATAACGTCGGGCTTTTCTTTGGCGCGTAACGCCTCCACGACTTTTTTCGCTTCGCTGGCCGGCGGACGAAATTCAATATCGGTCAGGTATTCAGGATTGCCAATTTTCGCCGTGTCATCGGTGGTCAATCCGATCACCGCGATTTTTAAACCCATGCGGTTAAACAGCGCGTAGGGCTGAAATAAGCGTTCGCCGCTGCTTTTTTGATAGATATTGGCGGAAAGTAGCGGAAACTTCGCCCACTTCTGCTGCTGGCGTAGTACCGAAAGCGGATTATCAAACTCGTGATTGCCTATTGCCATCGCATCGTAGCCGACCAGGTTCATGCCGCGAAAATCGGGTTCGGCATCCTGGAGATCCGATTCCGGTACGCCGGTGTTAATGTCGCCGCCGGAGAGGATCAGCACTGCGCCACCGTGCGCCTGGACATCGTAGCGAATGCTGTCCATCAGCGTTTTTTGCGCCGCCAGGCCATATTCGCCCTGCTCATTACGCCAGAAGCGACCATGATGATCGTTGGTATGCAGGACGGTGAATTTATAGACGCGGCCCTTTTCCCATGCCAGCGCCTGCGAAGAGAGCAGGCTCAGGGAAAGCACCCCGCCCATGATAAGGGTATTGATAAAGCGCAACGTTATTCTCCTTGTCGACAAGCTAAGCAGCCGGCCTGCAGCCGCCGGGCAGTTACCGCCAACATGTTAATGTACGCCAGCGAATTTGTAACGCCGCCGCAATGATAAAGCCTGTTATGCCTGAAGCCGGCCTTTCCCGCAATAAAAGTTATCGCGCCGCGATTCAGGCTTTTTCCAGACGGGAAATACCCGTAGAAACAGCCTGCTTTTTCATTTTCCAGGCTTTTTCGCCAGTTTCATTACCTTTATGTGATAAAGAAAACCTTTTTAGCACCTTATTTTTGCAAAAAAATGCCCATCATTCACAGTGGCTATCAAGGCTGGCACGTCATAAGTAAAAAAAATGGCCAGCATCACCCGTTTTTTAGATATTTCGCACTTTTTTACGTTTATCTGGTTTAATTCTTACGCTGAAATCTCCATTTTGCTTTACACTAGTTACAACCGGACACAGTTGCACACAGAAGGAGACAGCATGCACGACAGCACCCCGCTGATTACCACTATTGTTGGAGGCCTTGTCCTCGCTTTCCTCCTGGGAATGCTCGCCAGTCGGCTACGCATTTCACCTCTGGTGGGCTATCTGTTAGCAGGCGTTCTCTCCGGTCCCTTTACGCCGGGCTTTGTCGCCGATATGAATCTGGCGCAGGAACTGGCGGAGCTGGGCGTTATTCTGTTGATGTTTGGCGTCGGGCTGCATTTCTCTCTGAAAGATTTGATGGCGGTAAAAGCGATCGCGATACCAGGCGCCATTGCCCAGATTACCGTTGCTACGCTGCTGGGTATGGGCCTGAGCATGGCGATGGGCTGGGAATGGATGACCGGACTGGTATTCGGTCTTTGTCTTTCTACCGCCAGTACCGTGGTGCTGCTGCGGGCGCTGGAAGAGCGCCAGCTGATCGATACGCAGCGCGGGCAGATCGCCATCGGCTGGTTGATCGTTGAAGATCTGGTGATGGTATTAACGCTGGTGCTGCTGCCTGCCATCGCCGGCATGCTGGAAAAAGGCAATGCCAGCCTGACGCTGCTGGCGTGGGATCTCCTCTTTACCATCGGCAAAGTCGCCGCATTTATGGTGCTGATGATGGTCGTGGGCCGCCGTGTAGTGCCCTGGATTTTGGCACGCAGCGCCGCTACCGGCTCACGGGAGCTGTTTACGCTGTCGGTATTAGCGCTGGCGTTGGGCATCGCCTTTGGCGCCGTCGAGCTTTTTGACGTCTCTTTTGCGCTGGGCGCGTTCTTCGCGGGCATGGTGCTGAATGAATCAGAGCTGAGCCATCGCGCCGCCCACGATACGCTGCCGCTGCGCGACGCCTTTGCCGTCCTGTTTTTCGTGTCAGTGGGCATGCTGTTCGATCCAATGATTTTGATCCAGCAGCCGCTGGCGGTGCTGGGTACGCTGGCAATTATTGTGCTGGGTAAATCCGCGGCAGCCTGGCTGCTGGTAACCCTGCTTGGCCATTCGCGCCGTACCGCGCTGACTATTTCCGTGAGCCTGGCGCAAATCGGCGAGTTCGCATTTATTCTGGCCGGGCTGGGCATCTCCCTGAATCTGCTGAGCGACGAAGGGCGCAATCTGGTGCTGGCGGGCGCGATTCTGTCGATCATGCTTAACCCGATTCTCTTTACGCTGCTGGAGCGCTATCTGGAGAAAAGCGAGAATTTCGAAGAGCAGAGTCTGGAGGAAGCCACCGAGGAGGAAAAACAGATCCCGGTGAATATTTGCAACCATGCGGTTATCGTCGGCTATGGTCGCGTGGGCAGCATGGTCGGCCAGCTGCTGCTGGAGGCGGAGATCCCGATTGTGGTGGTGGAAAACGCGCGGTCACGTATAGAGATGCTGCGCGAGCAAGGCATTCGCGCCATTCTGGGCAATGCTGCTCGCGCCGAAACTATGGATCTGGCCCGACTGGACTGCGCACGCTGGCTGCTGATGAGTATCCCCAACGGCTACGAAGCGGGCGAGATTATTGCGGCAGCACGCGAAAAGCATCCACATCTGGAGATTATCGCCCGCGCCCATTATGACGATGAGGTTCACTACATTCTGGAGCGCGGTGCGGATAATGTGATTATGGGCGAGCGGGAAATCGCCAACAGTATGCTGGCGATGCTGAAAGCCGGGCTGGACGCGCAGCCGTTGCCTCAGCATCCTTAACTGACGCGCGGCGGCTGGCCGCGCTAAAGGTTTAACGTTCCCAGTATGCCTCTTCCAGGCTATCTTCACGCTCCGGCAGGCCGCGCGTCAGGCGCGGCGAATGCTGATTCAATACCTGATAGCTCACGCGATTAGCATATTTACAGACCTGCGCCAGAGAGGAGTAAGTCAGGTAATTGCGTACATGCTTGCTGGAATTCGGCACATTGTTGCGGTGATAGCTATTGGCGGTAATATCATGCAGCAGCGCCGCCAGCGCGCCGTCGCCCGCACCGTTGGTGTTCATGATTTTTTCCGGCCCGCCCATATAAGGGGCGATATGCGAATAGATGCGCAGCGGATTTTCACAATCCTGATAGCGCATGGCGCGGCTGAATTCGTACTGATTGAATTCGGCAATCGCGCCGGGCAGCAGCGGCAGGTTGGTCTGGCGTTTTGCACTCTCTTCGGTGTAGCCCGCCATATAAAGGCCGTTCGGACCGGCGGTGCAGAGAACCAGATCCACCCAGTCCAGCGCTTTATCCGCGGCCAGCAACGGATCGGCGCAGCCGGTCAGCTCCAGCCCTTCCTCTTCGTTCATCGCCACGATAGAAACATGATCGCGCAGGAAATCACGCCAGAACTGCGGATTTTCGGCGATCACATATTTGGTTCCCAGCGTCAGCACCACCGGCACGTTGTACTGTTTCGCCCAGGCGACCGCCTGCATCGTCGCTTCCGGCATCGGTTCGCCAGACTTGCAGCGCACCAGATAGGAGGTCAGCACCAGCGCGGAGGCGCCAGCGATCACCGCTTCAGGTATGCTTTCCGGGCGCAGCTGATTCATCATGCCGGGACTGATGGCGAAGGTGCGCTCGCCGTTATCGCTAATCAGCGTAAAGCAACGGCCAATTGCGCCGTCAACACCTTGCAGATAGTTGAGATCGGTACGGCTGGAAGTGTTGCAGAGATAGCGATAGGCGTAGCCGCCGATCTGGACGTTATTACACATTACGCCCAGCAGCACCGAGCGGTCATCGGCCAGCACCGAATAGTTGTGCATGGTATTGCCGATGGTGCCGCCGGCGAACTGATGGGTGATCAAGTTTTCCCGCATCAGCTCGTTGTAAAGCGCGTCCGCCACATCATCTTCAATAACCAGCGAATGTCCAACGCTAAGCCCATAACGCGCGACAAAAGCGTTATCCACTTTCGCTTCAATATCTACCAGCGTTTGATCGATGCCGACCACCCAACTGGTGCCGGTTTCGCTCTCCGGCTGCACGGGCTGTAACAGCGGGTCGCGGGCATTGACGGGAAAATAGTGTTTGGATTTGCGTTGGCCAGGAAATTTCATGATTGTCAGATTCAGAGTAAAACAGGCGGAGGATAATATCATATTCCTCCGCCGTTACTCAGCGATGCGCGTTGACCAGCGCCAGCATCATCGAGATATGTTCCGCATCGTCATTGAGCGCCGGGATATATTCAAATTTCTCACCGCCCGCGTGCAGGAAAAATTCGCGGTTCTGTTCGCTGATCTCTTCCAGCGTTTCCAGACAGTCGGCAGAAAAGCCAGGGCTCATAATCTGAATATGACGCACGCCTTTTGCCGGTAAACCACGCATGGTTTCATCGGTGTAGGGCGTCAGCCAGGGCTCGCGGCCAAAGCGCGACTGGAAAGTCATCATCACTTCGTTATCGTTCAGGCCCAGCGCGCGCGTCAGCGCCTCGGTGGTGTCGCGGCAGCGCTGAGGGTAATCGTCACCTTCATTAGCGAAACGCTGTGGAATGCCGTGATAGGACATCACCAGCAGATCGGGCTTGCCATGCTGCGCAAAGGATCGCTCAACCGACGCTTTCAGCGCGGCGATATAGGCCGGATGTTCAGCATAGTCGCGAATAAAATGTACGTCGGGCATCGAACGGTAGCCAGCAAACACGTTGCTTAAACCATCCCAGACCGCCGCCACGGTGGAACAGGAGAATTGCGGATAGAGCGGCAACACAATCAGGCGCGTAACGCCCTGCGCCATCAGGCTGTCGACCGCGCTTTTCAGGCTGGGGTTGCCGTAGCTCATGCCCAGCTCAACCGGAATATCGAGCTGCGCGGCCAGCGCGTTACGCTGACGTTTGCTGAACACCATCAGCGGCGAACCCTCTTCCATCCAGACGGACGCGTAGAGTTTTGACACCCGCGGCGAGCGGATCGGCAAAATGATGCCGTTCAGAATCGGCCACCAGAGCCAGCGCGGCGTATCGACCACGCGCTTATCGCTAAGGAATTGTTTCAGATAGCGTTTCACCGCTGGCGTTGTCGGTGCATCTGGCGTGCCCAGGTTGACCAGCAAGACGCCGGGTTTATCTTGCCTCATCGTATATCCCTGTTTTTTCAAATGGTTTAACGGATTTTTCGCGATGATTTTACCCTGGCGGAGGCCGATAAGCTCGCCGGTAAAACCTTTCCTTTCAAGAGATGAAAACGCTTAGCGGCAAAGTATAGAGGAATGCGGGTAAAAGCGAACGGCAGAAGCGGTTCAGAAAGGATTTGTAACGATCCGGGAAGGGATCAGGAATATCATAACGATATTCCTGATAGCGGAGCAAACGCGCGCGTTAGCCCAGAATTTTCGCCAGCTCAGCGCTGACTTCGGTCACTTTACGCGTGCCGTCGATTTTGTGGTACTGGGTGTTGCCCGCCTGCGCTTCCTGCTGATAATAGGCTACCAGCGGCTCGGTCATGTCATGATACTCGACCAGGCGCTTACGCACGGTTTCTTCCTGATCGTCTTTACGCGTGGTCAGCTCTTCGCCAGTAACGTCATCTTTGCCTTCCACTTTCGGCGGATTAAAGGTGACGTGATAAACGCGGCCTGACGGCGCATGAACGCGACGACCAACGATACGTTCTACGATCAGCTCATCCGGCACGTCGAATTCCAGCACGCAGTCAATTTTGATGCCAGCTTCTTTCATGGCATCAGCCTGCGGAATGGTGCGCGGGAAACCGTCCAGCAGGAAACCGTTACGGCAATCGTCTTGCGCAATGCGCTCTTTTACCAGCGCAATCACCAGCTCATCGGTAACCAGTTTGCCTTCGTCCATAATGGCTTTCGCCTGTTTGCCCAGTTCCGTGCCGGCTTTCACCGCTGCACGTAACATGTCGCCTGTGGAGATCTGCGGAATACCGTATTTCTCCATAATGAACTGAGCCTGTGTGCCCTTACCTGCGCCCGGTGCGCCGAGCAGAATAATACGCATCGCGTCAATCCCCTTGCGAATTCATGATCTAACTAAGAAGGCCAAGAACATACCATTAAGCCCCGATCATCACAAGAAAACAGGGCGGGAAGCGGCTCTGGCAGCCAACGTCTTTTACCTGCGGCTATCATTAACCGGTTTATCTCCAGGATCCAGCCTGACGGCAGAGAAACGCTGTTTTTCAGAATGATCGCCGCCATAAAAAAGCCGACCCGCAGGTCGGCTTAGAGGCCAGCTTATCGACTATCAGGCCAGCAGCAGCTGGTTCATACGACGGATAAACTGGTTAGGATCTTCCAGCGTACCGCGTTCAGCGAACAGCGCCTGATCGAGCAGCAGCTCGACCCACTCAGCAAAACGCGCTTCGTCCTGGGTATCCGCCGCGCGTTTCACCAGCGCATGATCCGGGTTCAGCTCAAAGATATATTTCACTTCCGGCACCGCCTGCCCCGCTGCGGCAAACAGTTTCGCCATCTGGGTACTCATTTCATTGGCGTCGGTAGTAACGATGGCTGGCGTATCGGTCAGACGATGCGTCAGGCGCACCTCTTTCACGCGTTCGCCCAGCAGCGTTTTCACGCGATCGACAAACGGCTCCAGCGCTTTTTCCGCTTCTTTCTGCGCATCGTTCTCGTCGTCAGCCAGCTTGTCCAGCGTTTCATCCGCTTTGCTGACGGACTGGAAGGTTTTACCGTCAAATTCGGTCAGGTAGCTCATCATCCATTCGTCGATGCGATCGGAGAGCAGCAGCACCTCAATCCCTTTCTTACGGAACAGCTCCAGGTGCGGGCTGCTTTTCGCAGCGGCATAGCTGTCGGCGGTGATGTAGTAAATTTTCTCCTGCCCTTCCACCATGCGGCTGACGTAATCTTCCAGCGAGACGGTTTGCGCCGCGCCTTCGCTGCTGGTGGTGGCAAAGCGCAGCAGTTTGGCAATCGCCTGCTGGTTGGCATGATCTTCCGCCGGGCCTTCTTTCAATACCAGACCGAACTCGCTCCAGAACTGCTGATATTTTTCCGCGTCGTCTTTCGCCAGCTTATCGAGCATTTGCAGAACGCGTTTGGTCAGCGCGCTGCGCAGATTCTGCGTAATACGGTTGTCCTGCAGGATTTCTCGCGAAACGTTCAGCGGCAGATCGTTGGAATCGATGAGGCCACGCACGAAGCGCAGGTAGTTCGGCATAAACTGTTCAGCGTCGTCCATGATAAAGACGCGCTGCACGTAAAGTTTCAGGCCATGTTTATGATCGCGGTTCCACATATCCCAGGGCGCACGCGCCGGGATATAGAGCAGGCTGGTATATTCCTGCTTGCCTTCAACGCGGTTATGGCTCCAGGTCAGCGGATCGCTAAAGTCGTGGGCGATATGCTTATAAAATTCGTTGTACTCTTCATCGCTGACTTCCGCTTTGTTACGGGTCCAGAGCGCCTGCGCCTTATTGATCTTTTCCCAGCTAGTGGTGTCGCTCTCTTCATCTTTGGTTTCGATCTCGACCGGCAGCGCGATGTGATCGGAATATTTGCTGATGACGTTGCGCACACGCCAGCTGTCGAGGAACTCATCTTCACCTTCACGCAGGTGCAGGATGATTTCAGTACCGCGGTCCGCTTTGGTCAGATCGTCGATGGTATATTCACCTTCGCCGGCGGATTCCCAGTAAACGCCCTCTTCCGGCGCGGCACCCGCCGCGCGGGTACGTACGGTAACTTTATCCGCCACGATAAACGCTGAATAAAAGCCGACGCCGAACTGACCAATCAGCTGGCTGTCTTTGGCCTGATCGGAGCCGAGAGATTCGAGGAAAGCTTTGGTACCCGATTTCGCGATGGTACCGAGGTTTTCAATGACCTCGTCGCGACGCATACCGATGCCGTTATCACTCAGCGTCAGGGTACGTTTTTCCTTATCGACAGAAACCCGCACGCGCAGCTCGCCATCGCCTTCATACAGTTCAGGCGAAGAGAGCGCACGAAAACGCAGCTTGTCCGCCGCATCCGAAGCGTTGGAAATCAGCTCGCGCAGAAAGATTTCTTTATTCGAATAGAGGGAATGGATCATCAGGTGCAGAAGCTGTTTAACTTCTGACTGGAAGCCACGCGTCTCTTGTCCTTTCATGGTTTTGCTACCTCAACTGAAACAGGTTTATCGAACGTTGAGGAAGAGATGGGGATGGGATAACTGTTTTCAAGCTGGCACACGCGAATGTGCCAGCAGATGGTCAATATTTAATCTTGTGGCGGCCTGCCAGCGAGTGCGACAGCGTGGTGCCGTCGACCATTTCCAGCTCGCCGCCAACTGGCACGCCGTGCGCAATGCGGCTGGCATCCACGCCGTACTGCGAACAGAGCCCGGCGATGTAGTTTGCCGTCGCTTCACCTTCCACCGTCGGGTTGGTGGCCAGGATGACTTCCTGGATAGGCTCTTTTTCCAGCCGCTGTTCCAGACGATCCAGCCCAATATCGTGCGGGCCGATGCCGTCCAGCGGAGAAAGATGCCCCATCAACACAAAGTAGCGTCCGGCAAATTGCCCGGTTTGCTCAATGGCGTGAATATCCGCCGGGCTTTCCACCACACAGATTTGCCCATTTTGCTGACGACGCGGGTTCGCGCAAATGGTGCAGATCTCCTGTTCGGTAAAGGTGTGGCAGTCCGTACAGTGGCCAATTTCCGACATGGCGCGCGTAAGCGCCTGCGCCAGACGCATGCCTCCGCTGCGATCGCGCTGCAAAAGCTGAAACGCCATGCGCTGCGCTGATTTCGGGCCAACGCCCGGCAAGCAGCGCAGCGCTTCCATTAGCGTCTCCAGCAAAGGGCTGGTCTGCATCAGAACGGCATCTTAAAGCCTGGCGGCAGCTGCATGCCGGAGGAAACAGAGGCCATTTTCTCCTGCTGCGCTTCGGCGATACGGCGCGCCGCATCGTTGAATGCTGCCGCAACCAGGTCTTCCAGCATATCTTTATCATCTTCCAGCAGGCTCGGATCCACTTCTACGCGACGGCAGTTGTGCGCGCCGTTAATGGTCACTTTCACCAGGCCCGCGCCAGATTCGCCGGTCACTTCCATTTCAGCGATTTCCTGCTGTACCTGCTGCATTTTGTCCTGCATCTGCTGGGCCTGTTTCATCAGGTTACCCAAACCGCCTTTACCAAACATATATTTCTCTCTTTGCTCGGGCCGCGTAAGCCGTTAGGTTATGCGGCGATTCAAACGGGGCGAATACTTTCCTCATCCAGATCGGCATCAAAAAAACGACGCAGCGTCTGAATATGGTTATCCGCAATGATGGACTGACGCGCCTGCGCCAGTTTTTCTTCATAAATCTTCTGACGCCACTCCAGAGGCGTCAATACCGCAGGATTATCATCTTCAATGATAGTCAATTCAACCGGCTTGCCGCTGGCGTTGCTTAACGCTTCGGTCAAAACCTGCTGTGCGGAGGCGGAATTAAGATGACGCTGGCTGCTGCGTAAATGCAGGCAAACGCCTTGCGCCGTATCTTCTTTCCATGCATTAAGCGCCAGCTGCTGTACCAGCTTCGGTAAGGTTAGCGTGGCGATTTCCGCTGCCCAGGCGTCGCGCTGCAACGACTCTTCGGCCAGCCGGGCGGCCAGTTCAGGCGTTTTTTCATGCTCCAACGCCGAACGCAGCGCCTTCGGCGTGGCCACCTGCGGCGCAGCAGCTTCCGTTTCCGTCGTTTGCGCTTTCCAGCGATAAGCTTCTTTCTTCACCGGCGCCGCATTTTCTGCTGCGGGCCGCCTGCTCGCGCGTTCCGTTACCTGAGCAAGCCTTTCTAACGCTGAGCCTGCCGACCGCGCGCCTGGCGCTGTCGGCTCACTCTTTTTTGTTTTGTTTGCTCCCTGCTGGCGCAACAGCTGCGTTCGCGCCTGCAATAGCTGGCTGGTGGCGTCTGGTAGCGGCGTATTCGGCACCTCGGCTACCGGCGCGGATGCCGCAGAAGGAGCTTCCGGCGCGGAAAATGCCGCCGCAGTGGCGGAAGGCGGCACCTGAACATTCGGCTGCGGCGTCATTACCGGACGAGTAACCGGCTCGGCGATTTCTACCTGCGGATGAAACGCCAGCGCACGCAGCAGCGTCATCTCAACGCCCATACGCCGATCCGGCGCCAGCGGCAGCTCTTTTCGGCCCATCAGGATGGTCTGGTAATAGAGCTGCACGTCCGCAGGCGGCACTATACGCGCCAGTTCACGCAGACGTTGTTCAACTGCCGCATATTCGTCGCTTAACGCGGAGGGCAACAGCTGAATCATGGCAATGCGGTGCAGCAGGCGAAGCATCTCAACCAGCAGCGCCTCCCACTCCACGCCGCGACTGGCGGCCTGTTGTAGCAACGTCATGGTTTGCTGCCCGTCGGCGGCGGCCAGCGCTTCAATTAGCGCCAGCGGCTGGTCGTCGTCCAGCGTGCCCAGCATCGCGGCGACGCTTTCCGTCGTGACTTGCCCCTGACCGGTTGCGATAGCCTGATCGGTCAGGCTTAACGCGTCGCGCATACTGCCGTCCGCCGCGCGCGCCAGCAGTTGTAGCGCTCGCTGCTCCGCCGTGATTTTTTCCTGGGCCAGTACATATTCCAGCTGCTGACGAATTTGATCGACATCCAGCGCTTTAAGATGGAATTGCAGACAGCGGGACAGAATGGTCACCGGCAGCTTTTGCGGATCGGTGGTCGCCAGCAGGAATTTAACGTGCGCCGGCGGCTCTTCAAGGGTTTTCAGCAGGGCGTTAAAGCTGTGACGCGACAGCATATGCACTTCGTCGATCAGATAAACTTTAAAGCGGCCACGCGCGGGCGCGTATTGCACGTTATCTAACAGATCGCGGGTATCTTCGACTTTGGTACGGGAGGCGGCATCGATTTCAATCAAATCGACAAAGCGCCCCTGCTCGATTTCGCGGCAGTTATCACAAACGCCGCACGGCGTCGACGTAATGCCGGTTTCACAATTGAGCCCTTTGGCCAGCAGGCGCGCAATGGTGGTTTTACCGACGCCTCGGGTGCCGGAAAAAAGATAAGCGTGATGGATGCGTCCCAGCGACAGGCCATTGGCCAGCGCAGTCAGTACATGCTCCTGACCAACGACATCGGAAAACGCTTGTGGACGCCACTTGCGGGCAAGGACCTGATAACTCATTCGTTCACGAGATGTGTTGAAAACCAGTGGGACATGCTAACACAGCCCCGCCGCGACGGCGAGGCTGAAGGAGGGAAACTCAGTGGCCGGGGAACGAGACCAGGCTGTAGCATTCAATGCCCAGCGCGTTCAGACGGGCTTCGCCGTTTAAATCAAAAAGGTTGATAACAAACGCGGCGTCTTTCACTTCACCGCCGGCGCGGCGGATCAGTTTAACGGTCGCTTCAATGGTACCGCCGGTCGCTAACAGATCGTCAACCACCAGCACCACATCGCCCGGTTTGATCGCATCGCGGTGCAGCTCCAACTGGTCGCTGCCATATTCCAGATCGTAGGTTTCGCTCCAGGTTTCACGCGGCAGTTTGCCCGGTTTGCGCACCGGTACGAAGCCAACGCCCAAACCCAGCGCTACCGGCGCGCCAAACAGGAAGCCGCGCGCTTCCGTACCGACAACTTTGGTAATTCCCCGATCGCGAAAGCGCTCAATGAACAGATCAATCGTTGTAGCGAAAGCTCGCGGATCTTCAAGCAGGCTGGTGACATCACGAAACAGGATACCTGGCTTCGGATAGTCTGGAACGCTTTTAATACTGTCTTTAAGAAATTCAAGCTGCTGCGCAGTCGCGGTCATAATGTTATGCCTGGTGAATACTAAACTGACTCGCGCAGCTTCGCCTTACGCTGACGGTCTACGCCGCAGACGGAAAATAATAAAATCAGGGAAGCCACGCACGAAAACGACCAAATCTAAGCAAAGCGCAGGACAAATGCAACACCGTTTGCCATCCTGGCAGTTTAAGTGTTTGAAAAGCGATAAGGTAAAAAAGCTAACGTCGCTTTTACCTGGGGGATTTATCTGATTTTTGCCCTGCAACTACCGGCATGCGCCACATAAAGAGCAATAACGCAGCCAGCATACACAGCAACATAATGCGCAGCCAAAAAAGTTTAACCAGCCAAACAGACAGCGCAAAAGTGCCAATGATGAGAAGCATCGCGCGCCCTTTAACGCCGGGCGGCAGCGCACGATGTTGCTGCCAGTGACGAATGTAGGCGCCAAACCAGGAACGATAAAGCAGCCAATGATGGAAACGGGGCGAAGATCGGGCAAAACACCAGGCCGCCAGTAAGATAAAGGGCGTCGTCGGCAACAGCGGCAACACCACGCCCAACGTGCCCAGCACGATAGCCAACCAGCCAATAATCAGTAATATAAGGCGCTGCATGCGGTATCCTGTAAAAAAGCCAGCGCGCTCACTTTATCACAGCGGGCTGGCTGTTCAGCAGCCGCGGACAGGCTATTTTATCTATAGCTGGCTCTTTACAGGTTTAGAACGGGTGCTTAATTAAGGACATCAATATGGGACTGTTATCCTGGCTGTTGGTTGGCCTTGCCGTTGGTCTGTTCGCAAGTAAATTTTTGGCTGTGCGTAGCGGTCGGCTGCCGATGCTTATTCTGGCGATAATCGGCGCCCTGGTCGGCGGCTATAGCAGCGTCTATTTTAACTGGGGAACCCTGGCCAGCCTGCATCCGCGTGCATTACTGCTGGCGTTAGCGGGCGCCCTGCTGTTAGTCGCGGTAACGCGCGTGATACGACGTTAAGGAGTAAAGAATGTCGCTGGAAAGTGCGTCTGATGAAATTAAACTGGCTATCGATTTAATTATGCTGCTTGAGCAAAGTGAAATGGCGCCGGAAACCGTTCTGGCGGCGCTGGAAATCGTACGCCGCGATTATGAGAAAAAACAGCAGGCGCACATGCTTACTTAACGGATGCCTGACATAAGCCAGGGCTGATTTTAAGCATATCGATCAGCGCATCTACCAGCACTGGCGCATCCTCTTGAATATCGAAGCTATCCGGCATAAATAACCAGTTTTCCATAATGCCGGTGATATAACCGCGGATAATAATCGCTGCACGGCGTACATTGAGCCCGGCAGGCAGCTGCCCCGCCTCAATGCAGTGCGCTAATACATCCTCTATTTTTTCATAGCACTCAAGATAGAGGTTCTGTTGCATAAGTTGTAGCGGCAACATTTCGCCAACGAATTCGCATTTATGGAAGATAATTTCCAGTAATGCGCGGCGGCGACGATCGCGCGCTGTCGCCTGAAAAACGTAACACAGCATGGCACGCATCACAGAAAGTGGATCGTCAGGGTATTTTGACTGATACTCTTGCTCAACGTCCTCCAGGCCAGACTCAGACAGCGCCCAGATCTCATTCAACAGATCGGTTTTATTTTTAAAGTGCCAATAGATAGCGCCCCGTGTGACACCCGCTGCGGCGGCAATATCGGCAAGAGAGGTCGACGAAACGCCAAATTCAGAAAAGCGTGCAATGGCAGCATCAAGAATTTGATTCCGCGTTTCAAGGGCTTGTTGTTTGGTTTTTCGTGCCATAGTGAACGCTTTTACCCGGCGGCAGATTTACATACATTTGCGAATGTATGTACCATAGCATGACCATAATATAAACGCAGCAATGGCTCAACGGTTTGTGATCCATTGACCAATCGATATTGAACAATCGAGGTTGATTTATGAAAAATAACAGAGGGTTAACGCCTCTGGCGGCCGTCCTGATGCTCTCAGGCAGCTTTTTGCTAACAGGATGTGATGATAATTCCCAACAGTCTGGCCAGCAGCAGCAGGCGCCTGAGGTTGGTGTTGTAACAATTAAAAGCGAACCGTTGAAAATTACGACTGAGCTTCCGGGAAGAACCTCCGCTTACCGCGTGGCGGAAGTCCGTCCGCAGGTTTCGGGGATTATTTTAAAACGTAACTTTGTTGAAGGGACCGATATTAAGGCGGGCGAATCGCTGTATCAGATCGACCCGGCGCCTTATCAGGCAACCTACAACAGCGCCAAGGGCGATCTCGCTCAGGCTCAGGCTAATGCACAAATCGCTGCCGTTACGGTGAAACGCTATCAGCCGCTGTTAGGCACCAAATATATCAGTCAGCAGGATTACGATCAGGCTGTTGCCACCCAAAGCCAGACCGCAGCCGCCGTCGCCGTTGCTAAGGCTAACGTGGAAACCGCACGTATTAACCTGGCCTACACCAAAGTGACGTCACCAATCAGTGGCCGTATCGGCAAATCCGCCGTTACCGAAGGCGCACTGGTGCAAAGTGGCCAAACCACGGCGCTGGCAACCGTTCAACAGCTCGATCCGATGTATGTCGACGTGACGCAATCCAGCGATGAATACATGCGTTTACGTAAAGAGCTGGAATCCGGTCAGCTAAAACAGACCGACGGCAAAGCTAATGTGACGCTGATGATGCCGGATGGTAGCGAATATCAGCAGCCAGGTACCCTGGAATTCTCTGATGTTACCGTTGATGAGACCACGGGTTCTATTACGCTACGTGCCGTGTTCCCGAACCCGGATCATCGTCTGCTGCCAGGTATGTTCGTACGTGCGCGCCTTGAAGAAGGGACTAACCCGAATGCGATTCTGGTTCCGCAGCAGGCTGTCAGCCGCACGCCGACCGGTCAGGCCACGGTGATGGTAGTTGGTCAGGACAACAAAGTTGCCGTGCGCAATGTTACCGCTCAACAGGCGATTGGCGATAAGTGGCTGGTCACCGAGGGCGTACAGGCTGGCGATCGTGTGATTTCTGTCGGCCTTCAGCGTGCGAAACCTGGCGCTCAGGTAACTCCGCAGGAAGTGACAGACGATGCGAAAGCGAATCAACAGTCGCAGGCGCAGTCTGAAAAACCTCAGTCTTAAACAGGAGCCACTGATACATGGCTAAGTTCTTTATCGATCGCCCCATTTTTGCGTGGGTTATCGCCATCATTATCATGCTGGCAGGTGCGCTATCGATTCTTAAGCTGCCGATTGAGCAATATCCCAACGTTGCTCCGGTGGCGGTACAGATAAACGCAAACTACCCTGGCGCGGATGCGAAAACGTTGCAGGATTCGGTAACTCAGGTTATCGAGCAAAATATGAACGGTATTGATGGGCTGATGTATATGTCCTCCAATAGTGATTCATCTGGCGCGCTGCAATTAACGCTCTCCTTCGAATCAGGCACTGATGCCGATATTGCTCAGGTGCAGGTACAGAACAAACTGCAGCTGGCAATGCCGCTGCTGCCGCAGGAAGTGCAACAGCAAGGTATTCAGGTAGAAAAATCATCCAGCAGCTTCCTGATGGTAGCGGGCTTTGTGAGTGAAGATGGCAGCATGACGCAGAATGATATTTCTGACTTCGTCTCGGCCACCATCAAAGACCCGATCAGCCGTACCTCAGGCGTGGGCGACACGCAGCTGTTTGGTGCCCAATATGCGATGCGTATCTGGATGGATCCGCATAAGCTGAATAACTATCAGCTGACGCCGGTTGACGTGATTAACGCCATCTCTACGCAGAACGCCCAGGTTGCTGCCGGTCAGTTAGGCGGTACGCCGCCGGTAAAAGGCCAGCAGCTGAATGCCTCGATCATTGCGCAAACGCGTCTGACCTCGACGGAAGAGTTCGGCAAAATTCTGCTGAAGGTTAATCCGGATGGCTCACAGGTGCGTCTGCGCGATGTTGCAACCATCGAGCTGGGCGGTGAAAACTATGAAATTATTGCACGCTTTAATGGCCATCCCGCTTCCGGTCTGGGTATTAAGCTGGCAACCGGCGCAAATGCGCTGGATACTGCCAATGCGGTAAAAGCGGAGCTGGAGCGCCTTTCTCCTACTTTCCCTGCCGGTCTGAAAGTTGTTTACCCGTACGACACCACGCCGTTTGTTAAAATTTCCATCTTTGAGGTGGTAAAAACGCTGTTTGAAGCGATCGTGCTGGTGTTCCTGGTCATGTATCTGTTCCTGCAAAACTTCCGCGCCACCCTGATACCGACAATCGCGGTGCCGGTAGTGTTGTTAGGTACCTTCGCCATTATTAGCGCGTTTGGCTACTCGATAAATACCCTGACGATGTTCGGGATGGTGTTGGCCATCGGCCTGTTGGTGGATGACGCTATCGTAGTAGTAGAGAACGTCGAACGCGTGATGGCTGAAGAGGGCCTGTCGCCCAAAGAAGCGACGCGGAAATCGATGGGGCAGATCCAGGGCGCGCTGGTAGGTATTGCGCTGGTGCTTTCCGCAGTATTTATTCCGATGGCCTTCTTCGGCGGATCAACCGGCGTTATCTATCGCCAGTTCTCCATTACCATTGTTTCCGCAATGGTGCTGTCGGTCATTGTGGCGTTGATTCTGACGCCAGCGCTTTGCGCTACCATGCTGAAGCCAATCAAAAAAGGCGATCATGGTAAAACCACCGGTTTCTTCGGCTGGTTTAACCGTCTGTTTGATAAGAGTACCAACCACTATGTTGATAGCGTTGGTCATATCGTACGCAGCACCGGTCGCTATTTGCTGATCTATCTGGTTATCGTTGTGGGTATGGCGGTGTTGTTTATGCGCCTGCCTACCTCCTTCCTACCGGAAGAGGATCAGGGTCTGCTGTTAGCCCAGGCGCAGCTGCCAGCGGGCGCTACGCAGGAACGTACGCAGAAAGTTCTCGATGAAGTTACTGATTACTTCCTGAACAAAGAGAAAGCGAACGTACAGTCGGTGTTTACGGTTAACGGCTTCGGCTTTGCTGGTCGCGGTCAGAACACCGGTATCGCCTTCGTCAGCCTGAAACCCTGGGATGAGCGTAGCGGCACAGAAAATAAGGTAGGAGCGATCGCAGGGCGTGCCATGCAGGCGTTTGGCGCGATTAAAGATGCCATGGTTATTCCGTTTAACCTGCCAGCAATTATCGAACTGGGTAACGCAACCGGCTTTGACTTTGAGCTGATCGACCAGGGTAACCTGGGACACGACAAGTTGATGCAGGCGCGTAACCAGCTGCTCGGTATGGTGGCACAGCATTCGGATACGTTAGTCGGCGTCCGCCCTAACGGCCTGGAAGATACGCCGCAGTACAAGCTGACTATCGATCAGGAAAAAGCGCAGGCGCTGGGCGTCTCTATTTCCGATATTAACACGACGCTGGGCGCAGCCTGGGGCGGCTCCTATGTGAACGACTTTATCGATCGTGGCCGTGTGAAAAAAGTATATGTGATGGGGAGAGCCGATTCACGTATGCTGCCGGACGACATCAATAAGTGGTATGTCCGCGCTTCCAATGGCGAAATGGTGCCCTTCTCCGCCTTCTCCAGCGCTCAATGGCAGTATGGTTCGCCGCGACTGGAACGCTATAACGGTCTGCCATCTATGGAGATCCTTGGTCAGGCAGCGCCAGGCCGAAGCTCCGGTGATGCTATGGCACTGATGGAGCAGTTGGCGTCTCAGCTGCCGCAGGGAATTGGTTATGACTGGACCGGTATGTCCTATCAGGAACGTCTCTCCGGTAACCAGGCGCCTGCGCTCTATGCGATTTCACTGATCGTGGTGTTCCTCTGTCTGGCGGCGCTCTATGAGAGCTGGTCAATTCCGTTTGCCGTTATGCTGGTGGTACCGCTGGGTGTTATTGGCGCCCTGATATTTACCACGCTGCGCGGACTGAGTAACGACGTCTACTTTGTGGTAGGTCTGCTTACTACGGTAGGTTTGTCGGCGAAGAACGCCATCCTGATCGTTGAATTTGCTAAAGATTTGATGGAGAAAGAAGGCAAAGGCTTGATAGAGGCAACGCTGGAAGCAACGCGTATGCGTTTGCGTCCAATTCTGATGACCTCGCTGGCCTTTATTCTTGGCGTACTGCCGCTGGCTATCAGTACTGGCGCAGGCTCCGGCGCGCAGAACGCAGTAGGTACTGGCGTAATGGGCGGTATGGTGACCGCAACCGTTCTGGCCATCTTCTTTGTACCTGTGTTCTTTGTTGTGGTGCGCCGTCGCTTCAGCAAGCATAAAGAAGAGCTGGAACAGGGACATCCTGTCGAGCAACAACATTAACTGATGTAACTTTCCCCAGAGGCCACGCAAGTGGCCTCTTTTTTTGCCGCTTTTTCTTCCCTGCCCTTTTACGTCGCTGCCTGATACTGACGACTCTTCTAAACAGGTTTACCCATTGCATTCATAAAACAAAAGGCGCACAATATTGTTATGATATAACATATCAATTGGGGTAAAAAATGAAAAAAGGTATCCATCCACACTATCGTACCGTCGTCTTCCATGACACCAGTGTGGACCATTATTTTAAAACCGGCTCAACCATCAAAACCGATCGCACAATCGACATTGATGGTGAAACCTATCCTTACGTTGCGCTGGATGTCTCTTCCGCTTCTCATCCGCACTATACCGGTAAACAAAAGGATTACAGCCGCGAAGGCAGTTCTGCGCGCTTTAATCAGCGATATGGCCGCTTCTTTGGCAAAAATGATTAAGGGAATTTTATGCAGCACTTAAGTTCATTACGCAGCGCTAAAACGCGGCACAAAGATTGCCAAGTAGTACGTCGGCATGGCCGGATATATGTCATTTGTAAAAGTAATCCGCGTTTCAAGGCGGTTCAGGGACGTAAGAAAAAACGTTAAGCTCGACCGGGCTGGCAATTCTGCCAGCCTTATAAACACTCTCTCAGTAAGAATGTTCTCATCACCTTTTATAAAAATAACGCATCCGACATGTACTCAATCAGGTTTAGGACACAAAAAGTGTATCCTTTTATGTCATGGATAAAGGTGTTTTTGAGCGCATATATAACGTAACTATAAATAATTCAAATAATTAACCTTTCCTTACTGGAGAAATGTGCCTTTGCGCAGCCGCTCTGTGCCTACAAAAGCAGGTCCAAATTTAATTTAATCCTCTTGCCTTCTGGCCTACTCATCCCCATTGTTACCTTAAGAATTAATAAACTCTTCGGAGGTAAAATGCGCAAAATTGTACCCTGCGATATTTTGCAAGCTGATAAAAAACCGCTAAAATTAAAAGACATTCTTCTACAGAACATTCCCAAAATAGAGAAAATGCTGATTGGGGATCTACAATGGTATTCACAAAATGCTCTTTTAGTTCCCGGAACGATTAAGGTTATTTCTGTAGAAGCGCTGAGCGATAACAGATATAAAATGTACTACCAGTTCGACTGGAATGTATTCAATCCCTGTCTTGACATTAATCAGACAGAAACGAAACAAGAAACTGTTGAATTTGAGGTGATTTCCGGCGCGCTGGTTTTTGGTTTCATTGATAATACGCGCCCTTCTACAGCGGATGAACTGTAACTTTACTAATACCTTATCTGAAAATTGCAAACTTACGTTATATTTACCTTGTCTGATTAACTAACGAATCTTAATATTACCCAAAGAGTACGAAGCTTTTTTCGCTGTTTCGCATGCAGACAATGGTCGATGTATGGAGGGAAAAAAGATGGACGAATACTCACCGAAACGGCATGATATTGCCCAATTGAATTTCTTGTGTGAGAATCTGTACGACGAAAGTATGGCAACTTTAGGCGACAGCCATCATGGCTGGATTAACGATCCTACGTCTGCTTCTAATTTGCAACTCAATGAACTTATTGAACATATTGCTTCCTTCACCATGAATTACAAAATAAAGCATGCTGAAGACGAAGACTTAATCATCCAAATTGATGATTATCTTGACGATACTTTTATGTTGTTTAGTAATTACGGCATTAATGTTCAGGATTTACAGCGCTGGCAGCGCTCTGCCCGGCGTCTATTTAATCTTTTCGCCGAAGAATGCGCTCAGCTGCCATTACAGCCAAGCCATTCATTTTAGCAACCGTTCATTTATTATGGTTTAACCATGACAGAAAAAACTATGACCAAAACTGACTATCTGATGCGTTTAAGACGTTGCCGTTCTATTGATACGCTGGAACGTGTCATTGAAAAGAATAAATATGAATTACCGGATGATGAGCTGGCCGTTTTTTATTCCGCTGCCGATCATCGTTTAGCAGAATTAACCATGAACAAGCTCTACGATAAAGTTCCCGTTTCAGTCTGGAAATATGTACGGTAATTAAAGAGGTCTGGCAGGATGGAGCAGAATTGGTGGGGGCCCTGCCAGCTACATCCCGGCACACGCGTCACCTGCTGCGGCTGCTTCCTTCCGGACCTGACCGAGTTCACAAGTTAGCGTTGCGGGAGAACCAACAGGGCCCCCATTGACGCGCTCCGTTACAGAGCGCAGGCATTATCAATGATGCCTGGACCAAATGCAAGCCGTCAGCCGGCAACCGTTGTTTTATTAAACAATCGCCTGCCTTTCTCCGTATTTCCTCATTTACACCATTTCAGATGCGCTTAATATTTATTCTGGTCTGGCTTTTTGCGAGGATAAGCGCAAAAAACAGCAGAGAGAAATGATGGAAAACGATTCTTTTGCACAGCGTGTTTTGCAGGTGATCGCGGCGATTCCTTTTGGAACAGTGACAACCTACGGCGAGGTTGCCCGACTGGCGGGTTCGCCGCGCGCGGCGCGTCAGGTAGGTGGATTATTAAAGCGGTTACCTGCTGATAGCCGTCTTCCCTGGTATCGTATTATCAATCGCCATGGACAAATATCCTTGCAGGGGGACGATCTGCTGCGTCAGCGTGACGCGCTTGAGGCCGAAGGCATCGAAATCAGCGACGACGGAAAAGTCGATCTGGCGCGCTATCGCTGGCAATGGTAGGGCCAGCAATGCTGGCCCTATAGACGCAATTACAGGCTGGTTGGCGCCGGAACAGATGACGAAGGCGTCACCTGGGTCGGCGAAGTTGATGGTACGGTTGTTGCCGCACCGCTCTGGGTCGGCATAGCTACCGACGTCGCAGGAACCAGCGTTAAGTCGATTTTTGTTCCACCATTATTAACGGCTGCTTTTACCGACTCGGTCATAAAGATAACTTTATTATCCACAGTAATCGCCGCGCTTAAGAGGATACGCGCGTCCGGCTGAATATCCGCTGGGTTAAAAGGCAGCACAAAATGGAACGGCGCCTGTTTCCCCTGCGTCACGACCACGCGCTGCGCCAGAACTTTTGCCGGAGCGTTAGCCAGCGAAGCATCGGAAAGCGTAACCGTTAACGCGGCATCCGGCGGCAACGCGACTTTCTGTCGAATATAAATCGAACCACTCACGTTTGGCTGAGCAATGACTGATTGTCCTGCTAATTCCGCACCTGGAGCAGGAACAGGAATGTTGGCGCTTTTATCTGCACAACCTGCGAGGGCAACGGCCAGCGCTGCTCCGCTCATTACATACCAGAATTTCATTGATAACCTCTCCTTCTGATCAATGTGGTATCGGCGACAAGTTGGCCGAAACAGCTATAAAACGCTGTATGTGCTTAATTCTGGCACAGGTTCTCCTTTTTTGCCTGGCAAGCTCCAGGTTCATTTTTAGTAACCATCCCTTTAGTAATAACCAGTAGTTGCAGGAACTGGTCGGATCTCGCAAACTAAACACGTTATATCATTGAGGAACGCGCCATGAGCCAGGCATTAAATAACTTACTTAACCTGTTGCAGTTAGAAAAATTAGAAGAGGGCCTGTTCCGCGGCCAGAGCGAGGGTCTGGGGCTCCGCCAGGTATTTGGCGGGCAGGTTGTAGGCCAGGCGTTACATGCAGCCAAACAAACAGTGCCCGTTGAACGAAATATTCACTCTTTTCACAGCTACTTTTTACGTCCAGGCGATAGCCAAAAAGCGATTATTTACGATGTCGAAACCTTGCGCGATGGACATAGTTTTAGCGCGCGCCGCGTCTCCGCCATTCAAAATGGTCAGCCTATTTTTTATATGACCGCCTCTTTTCAGGCGCCGGAAACCGGTTTTGAACATCAAAAATCGATGCCTGATGTGCCAGGCCCGGATGGATTAGCCAGTGAAACTGAGATTGCGCAACAGCTGGCGGCGATGATTCCTGAAAAAGTACGCGCCAAGTTTCTGGCTGAAAAGCCGTTAGACATTCGCCCCGTTACTTTTCATAACCCGCTAAAAGGCCATGTTGATTCGCCGACGCGCCAGGTCTGGCTGCGTGCTAACGGCGCAATGCCAGAGGATGCACGCATTCATCAATATTTACTGGGTTACGCTTCAGACCTTAATTTCCTGCCGGTTGCTCTCCAGCCGCATGGAAAAGGGTTCCTTGAGCCCGGTATGCAGGTCGCTACTATCGATCACTCGATGTGGTTTCACCGGGCGGTCAATTTAAATCAGTGGTTGCTGTATAGCGTGGAAAGCACCTCCGCATCGGGTGCCCGTGGCTTTGTACGCGGTGAGTTTTATACGCAGGATGGCATTTTAGTTGCCTCAACCGTTCAGGAAGGCGTGATGCGTCAGCGCAGCTGACAGGATAAAAAAGGACGATGCATGAGGCACCGTCCTTTTTTTGTATTAGCTGATTACTGATTACTGATTACTGATTATAAGCATTTTCGCCGTGGCTGTTGACATCCAGCCCTTCGCGCTCATGCTCTTCCGGCACGCGCAGGCCAACCAGCATATCTGCCACTTTGAAACCAATGAATGCCACCACGCCGGTCCAAATAATGGTCAACACGACGCTCAGGATCTGTACCCAAATCTGATGCCCCATCGTGACGCCTTCGGCATAGCCTACGCCGCCCAGGGAAGAAGAGGCGAAAACGCCGGTCAGGATACAGCCGATAATGCCGCAGACACCGTGTACACCGAATACATCGCAAGGGTCGTCAACGCGCAGCCATTTCTTCAGTACCGTTACGCCCCACAGTCCAGCCAGGCCGCCAATCAGGCCAATAAGAAGCGCGCCGCCTACACCAACGTAGCCGCAGGCTGGCGTAATGGCGACCAGACCAGCGATAAAGCCAGAGCTGGCACCGAGCAAGGAGGGTTTTCCACGCAGCGCCCACTCGCCAAAGGTCCAGGTAAGCACCGCTCCAGCGGTAGCCACCACGGTATTAACAAAAGCCAGCGCCGCGATTTCGTTCGCCGCCGATGCCGATCCAGCATTGAAGCCAAACCAGCCGACGTAAAGAATAGCCGTGCCGGTAAATACCATTGGCAGGTTGTGAGGTTTAAACGCTTCTTTGCCAAAGCCTGCTCGCTTGCCCACCAGGTAAGCGCCAACCAGACCGGCTACGGCGGCATTAATATGCACCACGGTGCCGCCAGCAAAATCAAGCGCGCCATCCTGTGCCAGGAAGCCGCCCGCCCATACCATATGCGCAATCGGCAGGTAAGCCAGCGTCAGCCAGATAGCGACAAAGATCAGCACGGCGGAAAAACGAATACGCTCGGCGATGGAACCCACAATCAGCCCGACGGTAATACAGGCGAAAGAGGCCTGGAAAACCACATGAATATATTGATAAAAAGTGCCGGTTAACGCGGTCAGGCTAATATTTTTCAGCATTACCCAGTTAAGCCCGCCGAAGAATGCATTCCCTTCGCTAAATGCCACCGAGTAGCCATACAGCACCCAAATGACACAAACCATGGCAAAAGTGACTGACACCTGGGTCAGCATAGAAAGCACGTTCTTGGCGCGGATTAAACCGCCATAAAAAAGCGCAATCCCCGGTATGGTCATAAACAGCACCAGCGCGGTGCAAATCATCATAAAAGCGTTGTCCGCCTTATCCGCAACGGCAGGCGCCGCCATCGTCAGCGATGGTAACAGCGCCAGGCCTACAAGGCCTTTGGTCATGAGTTTTTTCATTTTATTCCATCCCATCACAATATACAGAAACCGGCCTAAAGAGCGGCTTCGTCAGTTTCACCGGTGCGAATACGGATAACGCGCTGAAGTTCGGCAACGAAAATTTTGCCATCACCGATTTTTCCGGTGTAGGCGGCCTTGCTGATCACATCCACCACCTCATCCAGCTGATCGTCAGCAATAGCGACGTCGATTTTAACTTTCGGCAGAAAGTTCACGCTGTACTCAGCGCCGCGATAGAGTTCCGCATGCCCTTTCTGACGGCCAAATCCTTTCACCTCTGTTACGGTCAGTCCCTGGATGCCAATAGAAGAGAGCGCTTCGCGCACATCCTCCAGTTTGAATGGTTTAATCACTACGGTAACCAGCTTCATACGCTCCCCTTGCTCAATATCATTGGCCATTTGCCCGACGCAGGATGAGTAAAGCAAAGGCTGTGCCATTTATGAGCAAAGCGCGAAAGAACAGAAACAAGGCGTCGCCAAACCGTACTGTCAGCAAGCGGGGAAGAAAGGTCGGAGAAACAGCAATAGTACGGGCAGAAAAAAACGCACCGTTAAGGTGCGTTATGATGCTTTAGCGTGCATTTATAGGGAACATTCTGATAAGTGCGCCTGAATGTGGTGCAAAAAAGCGTCAGGCCTCTACAGCACTGCCCGCTGCCAGTACACTGCCCGCCTGTTGTAGCTGATACATCTGCCAATAGCGGCCCTGCTGCGCCAGCAGTTGGTGATGCGTGCCGCGTTCCACCGCCTGGCCCCGATGCAATACTAAAATCGTATCGGCTTCAGTAATGGTAGAGAGACGATGCGCGATCACTACCAGCGTGGTTTTTTTGCGGACCTCGCGCAAAGCGAGCTGAATCGCCTGCTCGGTACCTGAGTCAATATTTGCCGTCGCCTCATCAAGAATAAGGATTTGCGGCTCGGCGACCAACACGCGCGCCAGCGCCAGCAGCTGTTTCTGCCCTACCGACAGGTTATTGCCCTGCTCACCCAACCGCGTATAAATGCCGTCGGTCAGACCTCGCGCCAGTTCTGCCAGTTGAACGGTTTCCAGCACTTGCCATACCTTTTGCTCGCTAATGTCGCGTCCCAACGTGACGTTAGCAAAAAAGGTATCAGCCAGCACCACTGGATCCTGCTGCACCATGGCTATGCCCTGACGCAGCACCTGATGACTAAGCTGTTCCAGCGGTCGGCCATCCAGCGCGATACGGCCCTGCTTCACCGGATAGTAGCCCATTAACAGGCTGGCAAGCGTGCTTTTACCGCTACCGGTATGGCCGACCAACGCGACAAAACTGCGCGCGGGCACCTGAAGTGAAATATCTTCCAGCACATTACGCCCGTCACGATAGGCAAAGCTGAGATGCTCAATATCGATGCGTCCGCTCTGTAACGGTTGCTGCTCGCTGCCATACTGCTGACGCGGCGCATCCATCATTTCAAAGATACGCTCGCCGGCAACAATGGCCTGCTGAAGCATCGATTGCTGGGTGGTCAGCTCAATAAGCGGTTCATTAAGGCGCCCCAGATAGCTGATAAAGGCGTACAGCACACCGACTTCAAACATGCCTGTGGAGGAGAAACTAAACAGCATCAGCAACCCGCACAGGATAGCGGCCGAAAACAGGCTAAGCAGAGGACGCAGTAAAAAACCATCCAGCCGTAAGGTTTCCATGCGCGCCAGATAATGCGAACGGCTCGCCTCTCCGATTCGCTCGCCAAATCTTGCCTGCTGGCGAAACTGTTGGATAACGCTCATGCCGTTAATCACTTCGTTAAAGCCGTTGTTGATATCAGCCAGATAGCTGCGAACCCGGCGCACAATAGGGGTACTGTAGCGTTGATAAATTAACATCACGACTAGTACCAACGGGAAGATGGCTACCGCAACCAGCGCCATGCGCCAGTCCAGGCTAAACATAGCGACCAACATTGCACCTATCAGCGCTGCGCTGCGCAGCACCGTCGCCACCACGGTAACCCATAAATCTTTTATGACCTCTGTATCATTGGTTACGCGTGAAATAATCTGTCCCACCGGTTGCATATCAAAGGCGCTGAGCGGCTGACGCAGCGCAGCATCCATAACGTCCGATCGCAAGCGCTGCACCACACCAACCGCGGCCTGATTAAACAGTAACGCTTGCCAGTAATGCAGCAGCGCAGCCAATACCTGAAGCAGAATATAAGCGCAGGCTAAACCAGCAGCCAGCCCAATGGGCATCGAGTGCCGCGCCACTAAATGATCGATAAAATAGCCTATCAGTACTGGCCCTAACACTTCGGCGGCCGCAGCGATCCACAGCATAGCCACCGCCAGCGACAGCGCTTTGCGCCAGGGTTTGCCGTAGGAAAGTAATCTTTTTAACGTCGGCCAGAGTTTTTTAGTATCAGCCACCGGCGTTCTCCTCGTTGCTGGGATTAACCTCGTCCTCGTTTAGCGCCGCCTCCAGCTGTTGATAGCGGTACATATCGCGATACCATCCATCCTGTTCCAGCAGAGCATAATGATCGCCGCGCTGCGCCACAATGCCCTGCTGCAATACCAATATTTCACTGGCCTCTGTCAACGCCGAGAGACGATGCGCGCTGATAATTACCGTACGTCCCTGCCCCCAGTTGCGCAGGTTATGCAGTATCTGATGTTCAGTACGGCCATCTACCGCCGAGAGCGCATCGTCCAGCACCAGCACTTCAGCATTCAGGAGCAAAGCGCGGGCAATAGAGATACGCTGTTTTTGACCACCGGAAAGCATCACGCCGCGCTCGCCAACCTCGGTTTCATATCCCTGTGGCAGGCGCAAAATATCTTCATGAACGCTCGCCAGCTTCGCCGCCTGCTCAATGTCATCACGGCTGGCACCCGGTCGTCCTAAGGCAATATTGTTGGCGACCGTATCGGAAAACAGGAAAGGCGTCTGGTTAACCACCGCCAGTCTGCTGCGCCAGCTGTCAATGCGCAGCTGGGGTAATGGAATGCCGTGGTAGCGAATATCGCCCTGAGAAATATCGAAATGGCGCTGTATAAGGCTTAACAGCGTGCTTTTACCGGCGCCGGTCGGCCCGCAAAGGCCCAGCATCTGTCCAGGCTTAAGATTAACGTTAAGACTGCGCAGCGTAGGTTGCTGGCTACCCGGATAGCAGAATTCGCGAATCGCCACCTGTAGCACGCCGCGTCCTTCCGGCAATATTTTGCTGCCATCTTCAACCGCAGGCGCTTCTGAAAGCAATGCGCGAATGCGGCTCCAGGCTGCGCTTCCGCGCTCAACAATATTAAACATCCACGCCAGCGCCAGCATGGGCCAGATCATCAGACCCAAATACATAACGAAGCTGGTTAGCTGCCCCAGCGTCATCTGTTGATGCCAGACCAGCCAGCTGCCGCCGCCGATAGCCAGCAGATTGGATAAGCCAATGGCGATATAGATTGTGGGATCGAAACGGGCATCCACCCGCGCCACGCGCAGATTTTTTTCGCCAGCGTCGGCCGCAATCGCCGAGAACTGCCGGGATTGATGATTTTCCAGGCCGAAGGCTTTTACCATGCGAATACTGGTCAGGCTTTCCTGCGCCTGATCGTTAAGCGAGGAAAAAGCCGCCTGTGCCAGTTTAAAACGCTGGTGCAGCTGTGAGCCGTAACGCTTGATCATCAGTGCCATAATTGGCATCGGCACCAGTGCCAGCAGCGTAAGCTGCCAGCTGATTTGCGTACTCATCACAATCAGTACCGCGCAGCCCATCACCAGTGAATCCACCAGCGTTAACACGCCTTCGCCAGCGGCGAAGACCACGCGATCGACATCATTAGTGGCACGAGCAATAAGGTCGCCGGTGCGGTGGCGCAGATAAAATTCTGGGTGCTGTCGGCTGAGCTGGCGGTAAAAGTCTTCACGCAGTTCCACCGCCAGCTGATAAGAAGCACCAAACAGCAAAACGCGCCAGACATAACGCAGCAGATAAACCACCAGCGCGGTGACCAGCATAATAGCGATCCACATCATGATTGTGCTGCTGTCCAGATGCTGGCGGGTCACGCCATCAACAATGATGCCGACGATTTTAGGCGGCAGCAGCTGCAAAATCGCAATCAGGATCAACAGGGAAACCGCGCCGAGATAACGACGCCATTCACGGAGAAAATACCAACTTAACTGGCTAAACAATCGCACAAAAAATTGTCCTGCATGGTTAAATGACCAGCCTGCAGAGGCTGCGGGAAAAATCAGGATTCAACAGGCAATGCCGTGGTGTATTTAATCTCCTCCATGGCAAAGCTTGAGGTCACGTCGATCAAACCGCTGACGCCATTGACCAAACGTTTATAAAGCGCATCATACTGTTTCATATCAGCCACCTGGATACGTAACAGGTAGTCATACTCGCCCGCCATACGATAAAACGCCATTACTTCTGGCAGGTTTTGTACCACGTCAACAAACTCCTGATACCACTGGCGGTTATGCTGTTGCGTTTTAATTAACATAAACGCGGTCAGCCCCAGCCCCAGTTTTTCACTATCCAGTAGCGCCACGCGGCCCCGAATAATGCCGTCGTCCTCCAGCTTTTTCAGCCGTTTCCAGCAAGGCGTTGTGGTGAGATTGACCGCATCCGCCAGCGCCTGTAGCGATAACGTGCAGTCCTTTTGCAACAAGGCCAGCAATTTACGATCGATTTTATCTAACATCCGCTTCCTCTGGAGAAAATCTTGCTACATAAAGGCCATTATACAGGAAATTAGGCAAACTTTTTTTCCGCTGGATGCCGTATTCTTTTCACGCTTAGGATTAGGGAGAAAAGATGATGAACAGCCAGTGGGTAAAGTATGCCATCAATGAAATCAATGCGGATTTTCAGCGTTCTGCTGAAACGCACCTGATTCGTTTTACGCTGCCTCAGTTTCCGGGCATCTGGTTTTACCTCAAGGATGAAAGTACCCATCCAACCGGCAGCTTGAAGCACCGGCTGGCTCGGTCACTCTTTTTGTATGGCCTGAGCAACGGCTGGATCCAGGAGGGAACCCCGATTATTGAAGCCTCATCCGGCAGCACCGCCGTTTCTGAAGCTTATTTTGCCCGTCTGCTCGGCCTGCCTTTTATCGCCGTCATGCCCGCCAGTACAGCCAAACGCAAAGTAGAGCAAATCGCTTTTTATGGCGGGCAATGCCATTTCGTACAGGATCCTTGCGCTATTTATGAAGAGTCCGAGCGGCTGGCGCGCGATCTTAACGGCCACTTTATGGATCAGTTTACCTATGCCGAGCGGGCGACCGACTGGCGCGGCAATAATAATATTGCCGACAGTATTTTTCGGCAGATGGCCAGCGAACCCTTCCCGGTGCCGGAAACCATTGTGATGGCTGCCGGCACCGGCGGAACTTCGGCGACCATTGGTCGCTATTTACGGTATCAGGGCCATGCAACGCGCCTGCTGATTGTCGATCCAGAAAACTCGGTCTTTCATGATTACTGGCATACGCGCGATGCGTCATTACGCAGCGTCAGCGGCAGCCGTATCGAAGGCATTGGCCGTCCCCGCGTCGAGCCCTCATTTATACCTGACGTTATCGACGAAATAATGCGCGTGCCCGATGCCGCCTCCGCCGCCGCAATGCACTATTTGGAGCAGATCCTCGGCAGGAAACCCGGCGCCTCTACCGGCACCAATTTCTGGGGCGCGTTACAGGTTGCCCAGCGTATGCGTCAGCAGAATCAGCAAGGCGCTATTGTGACGCTGCTGTGCGACAGCGGCGAGCGCTACCTTGATACCTGGTACGATGCCCAGTGGGTCGAAAACCAGGTGGGCGATCTTAACCCCTGGCTGGCGCAGCTACAGCTCTAATCCGTACCGATTAACGCTTTCCGCAACAGTAAGAGCGGCAGCAACAGCCTTTCCTGCTTCGTTCAGGCTACCTTTCCGGCGTCTCAGGCATTACCATAGGCGCCAGTGAGATCAGTAAGGCTAAAAAATGAAACGAGCAGTTGTAGTTTTCAGCGGTGGGCAAGACTCTACCACCTGCCTGATTCAGGCGCTGGCGCAATATGATGAAGTTCACTGCGTTACCTTTGACTACGGGCAGCGCCATCGTCAGGAGATCGATGTGGCGCGTGAACTGGCATTACGCCTTGGCGCACGCGCGCACAAAGTGCTGGACGTCACGTTACTTAATGAGCTGGCTATCAGCAGCCTGACACGCGATAACATTCCGGTGCCTGAGTATGATGCTAACGCCAGCGGATTGCCCAGCACCTTTGTGCCAGGACGAAACATTCTCTTCCTTACGCTGGCCTCAATTTACGCTTACCAGGTTGAAGCTGAAGCGGTGATTACCGGTGTTTGCGAAACCGATTTTTCTGGCTATCCCGATTGTCGCGACGAATTTGTTAAAGCCTTAAACCATGCCGTTGAACTGGGTATGGCGCGTCAGGTACGTTTTGAAACACCGTTAATGTGGCTGAACAAAGCAGAGACCTGGGCTTTAGCCGATTACTGGCAGCAGCTCTCTCTCGTTCGTCAGGACACGCTGACCTGTTACAACGGCATCAAGGGCGACGGCTGTGGCGAGTGTGCTGCCTGCCACCTGCGCGCTAACGGACTTAAAAACTATCAGGAAGATACCGTAGCCGTTATGCAGAGCATGAAGAAGAAAACCGGTTTACGCTAAGCGAGCGGCATTTAACCAGCCGGGAACCTGCCCGGCTGGTTAATTAGTTAAACAATGACTCCATTCGGGTACGCAACTCTCCTTCCACAGGCAACGCTTTTTGCGTGCGCAGATCGATACAAACGAAAGTTAGCGTCGCATCGGCAATGGCTGAACCCTCTTCCTGTAGCATAATATCCTGAGCGATAACGCCACTTTTTCCGTTCAGCTGCATTAACCGACTGGTAATACACAGAACGTCCCCCAGCACTGCCGGCCGTCGATAGTTAATATTGATGTTCACTACGACGAAAGCCAGATGGTTTTCTATCATCCATTGAAAAGCATCCATTTTCTCCAGCCATTCCCAGCGGGCCTCCTCCAGAAACTCCAGGTATCTCGCATTGTTAACATGTTGATAAACATCGAGATGATAACCACGTACTTTTATCTGAGTCTGCATAGCGCCTTGCCTTAATATTATAAGAGACCATACCATCTGGTATGACCTCTTACAGATTAGCAGTGGCGTACTCTGCCTGTGATGATTGTGATTATCGCTGGGAACAGGATCACAATTTCAGACGCGATAAATTACGCTCTACCAATGCGCTGCCGATACCCGGCACCTCTTTTAACTGTTCCAGTTCAGTAAAGGGGCCGAACTGTTCCCGGTAGCTGACAATCGCCTCCGCTTTTTTTATACCAATCCCATTCATTACCGCAGCCAGCTCTTGTGCCGATGCACTGTTAATGCTGACCATCGTTTCTGCGGCCTGCGGCTTAGTGTTGCCTGCATTTGTTGGTTCAGTGATTTGCTTAAGTGGGCCACCTGACGCTGCATCACTTTTTTGCGTTTTAACGGCGCTACTTGTCGCGCCGTTAACCGATTCCGACGCCGCCAGCGACGCCGGGACCGCTGTCGCCCAGCAGAATGCGCCCATAGAAAGTGACAGGCAGAGCGCCGAAAGAAAATGTTTTTGCATGCTGATTCCTCCTTGTGTGTAACAGCAGGAGCAACAGTAAAGGCAGGCTTTTATCAATACAAAAGGCAAAGAAAGAATGTGGAAAAGGCCGCGAAAGCGGCCTTTGAATTTG
Source organism: Mixta sp. Marseille-Q2659 (assembly GCF_940807255.1). Classification (GTDB taxonomy): domain Bacteria; phylum Pseudomonadota; class Gammaproteobacteria; order Enterobacterales; family Enterobacteriaceae; genus Mixta. The sequence continues at coordinate 226,958 of NZ_CALNWY010000002.1, forward strand.
CAGCGGGTTACATTATTTATGCGGCATTTACTGCATTTGAACCGCAGCGCCGTACTTAATTTTTGCGGCTTTACGCAGGTTGCTCAGCAGTGCGTCGAAGGCGATCTGCGCATTGTTCTGGGCTACGCCCTGCGCCATCGCGTTTTTCTGCGCCTCAGGCAGGTTGCCCGCTTTTACTTCATCCAGCGCCAGCAGCACAATATTGCCCTGCATATCTTCACTGGTGCCATATACCGGTTTACCCGCCTGCGGCTGCGCCAGTGCGAATACGGACTGAACCACCGCATCACGATCGTTACGCGAGAAGGTTTTCGCCTCACCAAACGTCAGGCCTGCCGCCTTCAGCGCATCCTGTTTGCCTGCTTTCAGATCCGCAAGGATCTTATCCGCCTGCGCTTTAGCCTGCGCTACCGCTTTATTGTGCTTCAACAGTCCGGTAATTTGCTCTTTTACTTCATCCAGCGTTTTAATCGCTTCCGGCTTATGCTCGGTTACGCGCAGGATAAAGGCGCGATCGCCCTCAACGGTGATCATATCGGAGTTGCTGCCCGGCGTGCCGTTTTCACCCACCAGGTTACCGTTAAAGATCGCCTCTTCAACCGGTTTGAAGTTTAATGCTTCTGGAATGTTATCGCGGCCAAACCAGTCGGTTTCAACGGCTTTAACGCCCGCCGCCTGCTCTGCGCTGGCTAAAGATTCGTTATCATTACTGGCCGCATCGCTGACTTTTTGCTGAAGCTTATAGTAAGCGTCCAGCGCTTTTTCCTGTTTCACTTTTTCAGCAATCGCATTATGGACTTCAGCCAGCGGTTTAACCTGCTCAGGCTGGATATCATCCAGACGTACAATCAGGAAGCCAACGGAAGATTTAACCACGCCTGACAGCTGGCCTTTGCTGGTCAGCCTGGCATTTTTCAGCTCATCCGGTGTCGTCGAAGGTTCCAGCCAGCCCATGTCGCCGCCCTGACGTGCGGAAATAGGATCGGCGGATTTTTCTTTTGCCAGCGCAGCAAAATCCGCGCCCTGCTTCAGCTGCTCCAGAACCGCCTGTGCGTCAGCCTCATTTTTCAACTGAATAATGCTGTAGCGATTACGCTGCGGCTGAACATAGTCCGCTTTGTGCTGCGCATACCAGTCCTCAATGTCCGCTTCGCTGGCAGTTTGCTGCATGTTCGCCGCGTCCAGCTTGATATAGCTTACGCGGAACTGCTCCGGTGCCAGAAAGCTGTTTTTATGCTGAGCATAATAGTTTTTAATTTCGTCATCGCTAACCTGCTGTTTAGCTGCCAGCGCGTCCACATTCAGCGTCGCCTGACGTACTACGCGTTGCTGGGAAACCAGTGCCGCCAGCGCATCCGCTTCACCGCTCAGGGTAAAATCAGTCCCGGCAATAGCGGAGATCAGCTGCTGAGTGGTCAGCTGCTTGCGCAGCGCTTCCGCATACTGATCGGCGGAAAAGCCCATGCTGTTAATCAGGCCCAGATATTTGGTGTTATCAAATTTACCGTCGGTCTGGAACGCGGGCTGGCTAAAGATGGCCTGTTTGATCTGCTCGTCGCTAATTGCCAGCTTTAGCTCTTTCGCATACTGATCGAGCAGCATTTCATCCACCAGCTGAGAAAGCGCCTGCTGACGAATCTGCTGCATATAGCCCGCATTGCCCGCCAGCTGGGAGAACTGCTCACCCAGCATCTGCTGCTGACGGCTGCGTTCGTTGTTAAAAGCGCGATCCAACTGCGCGCGACTGATCTCTTGTCCGTTAACTTTGGCGGCGTAATCGCCGTTACCGCCGATCAGATAGTTGCCGACGCCGGTCAGCACAAATGACAGGATAATCAGTCCCAGAATAATCTTGAGTACGACATGATTCGACGCCGCACGTAAATTGTCCATCATGGTATGACAACACTCCGCTGTAGTGTGAATGTAAACCTCACGCTGGCGCCCTATCCCTGCAGGCGTGCGCGTTGCTGCTTTTCAGGCTGACAGTGCCTGACCCTGCTCTGACATCCGCCGCTGACGTTTGTCACCCGCAGAATAAAAAAGGCACATCAATAATCTGATGTGCCCGTATGTTACATGAGAACGCATTATCAGTCCTCACTCCACCGAAGAAATTGCTTTAATGGAGTCCGACTGTAATCAGTTCACTGCGTCTTTCAGCGCTTTACCTGCACGGAAGCCAGGAACTTTGCTTGCCGGAATGGTAATTTCTTTACCCGTCTGCGGGTTACGGCCAGTGCGTTCTGAACGCTCACGTACAGAAAACGTGCCAAAGCCAACCAGGGCCACTTCTTCGCCTGATTTCAGAGAATCAGAAACCGAACCAATAAAAGCATCTAAAACACGTCCTGCTGCCGCTTTAGAAATATCAGCGTCTGCGGCAATTTTGTCGATCAATTGTGACTTATTCACTCTATTCATCCCCTCTTTTATTATTCACTATCGCAGTCGGCTTCCAGCCAGGTGCGAACGCGCAGCCAGTTATATCAAGGTTGTTGAGCCGAAACAACGGGAATTCTCTGGGTCGCTGTTTCAACAGCCATCTAAATTAGCGGCACAAAAAAAAGCTGGCAAGTCCCATTTGACTTGCCAGCTACGCTTTTTAACCGATTTTGTCGTGAGTCACTATTTTGCCGTGGCGACCTGCATGCCAGAAGGCGCGTTTTGCAACGCTAGCGTCAGCACATCTTCGATACGTTTTACCGGATGGATGTCCAAATCGGCCAATACATTTTCCGGAATTTCTTCCAGATCGCGTTTATTGTCGTCTGGAATCAATACCGTTTTAATACCACCGCGATGCGCAGCAAGCAGTTTCTCTTTCAGACCGCCGATAGGCAGAACCTGACCGCGCAGCGTGATTTCACCGGTCATTGCGACATCCGCACGAACCGGATTGCCGGTCAGACAGGAAACCAGGGCGGTACACATCGCGATCCCGGCGCTTGGGCCATCTTTCGGCGTCGCGCCTTCCGGTACGTGTACGTGTATATCACGTTTTTCGTAGAAGTCGCTGTTAATGCCCAGCTTCTCAGCACGCGCACGCACTACGGTCAGCGCAGCCTGAATAGATTCCTGCATTACTTCGCCCAGCGAACCGGTGTAGGAAAGTTTGCCTTTGCCCGGTACGCATGCCGTTTCAATGGTCAGCAGATCGCCGCCCACTTCGGTCCACGCCAGGCCTGTGACCTGGCCGACACGGTTTTCGCTGTCGGCGCGCCCATAGTCGAAACGCTGTACGCCAAGGAAATCTTTCAGGTTGTCGCCGTTGATCTCAATGTGCTTCAGGTTTTTATCCAGCAGCAGCGCTTTTACCGCTTTACGGCACAGCTTGGAGAGTTCACGTTCCAGGCTACGCACGCCCGCTTCACGCGTGTAGTAACGAATAATGCCGACAATCGCGCTATCATCCACGCTGATTTCATTGGCTTTTAGCGCGTTACGCTCAATCTGTTTCGGCAGCAGATGCTGTTTGGCGATATTCAGCTTTTCATCTTCGGTGTAGCCGGAAAGACGAATCACTTCCATACGATCCAGCAGTGGCGCCGGGATATTCATTGAGTTAGAGGTCGCGACGAACATCACATCGGAAAGGTCGTAATCCACTTCCAGATAGTGATCGTTAAAAGCGACGTTCTGCTCAGGATCCAGCACTTCCAGCAGCGCAGATGCCGGATCGCCGCGCATATCGGATGACATTTTGTCAATTTCATCCAACAGGAACAGCGGGTTCTTCACGCCGACTTTCGCCATCTTCTGAATCAGCTTGCCCGGCATGGAGCCGATATAGGTGCGTCGATGCCCGCGGATTTCCGCTTCATCGCGCACGCCGCCCAGCGCCATACGAACATATTTACGGCCGGTGGCTTTCGCGATGGACTGACCCAGCGAGGTTTTACCGACGCCCGGCGGTCCAACCAGACACAGAATCGGGCCTTTGATTTTATTGACGCGGCTCTGTACTGCCAGATATTCCAGAATACGATCTTTAACGCGCTCCAGGCCGTAATGATCGGTATCCAGCGTCTCCTGCGCTTTGCGCAGATCTTTCTTAACCTTGCTGCGCTCGTTCCACGGAACCTGCACCATCCATTCGATATAGCCGCGAACAACGGTTGCTTCCGCTGACATTGGCGACATCATTTTCAGCTTTTGCAGTTCTGCTTCCGCTTTTTCACGCGCTTCTTTCGGCATTTTTGACGCGTCGATCTTACGCTTCAGCGCTTCATACTCGTCCGGCGCATCGTCCATTTCGCCCAATTCTTTCTGAATCGCCTTCATTTGCTCATTCAGATAGTATTCGCGCTGGCTTTTTTCCATCTGTTTTTTAACGCGATTACGGATCCGTTTCTCAACCTGTAACAGGTCGATTTCCGATTCCATCATCGCCATCAGATATTCCAGACGCTCATTGACGTCGGACATTTCCAGTACCGACTGTTTATCAGCCAGTTTCAACGGCATATGCGCCGCCACGGTATCAGCCAGACGGGCAGCATCATCAATGCTGTTCAGCGACGTCAAAACTTCCGGAGGAATTTTTTTGTTGAGCTTGATATAGCCTTCAAACTGGTTGATGGCGGTGCGTACCAGCACTTCCTGCTCACGTTCTTCAATTTCTGGAGAAGCCAGGTATTCCGCCTGGGCGGTAAAATGCTCGCCGTTATCGGCAAGCTGAGTAATACGTGCCCGCTGTAAACCCTCAACCAGCACTTTAACCGTGCCGTCCGGCAGTTTCAGCATCTGCAAAATAGAGGAAACGGTCCCTACAGAGAAGAGATCGTTAATGCCAGGTTCATCCGTTGAAGCCTCTTTCTGTGCTACCAGCATGATCTTTTTATCGTGATCCATTGCGGCTTCGAGGCACCGAATCGATTTTTCCCGACCAACAAACAACGGAATTACCATGTGCGGATAAACCACTACGTCGCGCAATGGCAACACAGGGATTTCAATGCGTTCAGAACGCTCAGGATTCATAGAGCTCTCTCTTATGTTTAAAGTCCGCCAGGTGATGGGTACCGCATAGTGCAGGCTATGTGCCAGGGAACCCACAGGTATTTGAGTATATGGGGATGTTTGCCAGACATTCAACGTCCGTGGCGTGAGAAAAACAAAAGGGGAATAAATTCCCCCTTTATTAACTTAACTTACTGGTTGCGCTGACTAATTATTCGCCAGACGCCTGCTGCGCTTCATGCGTTCCGTAGATCAGCATCGGCTTTGACTGTCCTTCTATAACGGACTCATCAATCACCACTTTTTCTACGTCATCCATTGAAGGCAGATCGTACATGGTATCCAGCAGCGCGGCTTCTACGATAGAACGCAGGCCACGAGCGCCGGTTTTACGCGACATCGCTTTCTGTGCAATTGCCGTCAGCGCTTCGTCACGGAATTCCAGCTCAACGCCTTCCAGGTTGAACAACGCCTGATACTGTTTGGTCAGGGCGTTTTTCGGCTCGCGCAGGATCTGGATCAGTGCCTCTTCGCTCAGTTCATTCAGCGTTGCCACAACCGGCAAACGACCGATAAACTCAGGAATCAGACCAAATTTGATCAGATCTTCCGGCTCTACCTGCTCCAGTAGTTGGCCTTCGGACGCTTTCTGCGATTTGCCTTTTACCGTCGCGCCAAAACCGATACCGGAGCCGGTTTCCACGCGCTGGGAAATGACCTTATCCAGTCCGGCAAACGCGCCGCCGCAGATAAACAGAATTTTCGAGGTATCAACCTGCAAAAATTCCTGCTGCGGATGTTTACGTCCGCCCTGCGGCGGTACGGCTGCAACCGTGCCTTCAATCAGTTTCAGCAATGCCTGCTGCACGCCTTCACCGGAAACGTCACGCGTAATCGACGGATTGTCGGATTTACGAGAAATCTTATCAATTTCATCGATGTAGACGATGCCACGCTGTGCTTTCTGCACGTCGTAGTCACATTTCTGCAGCAATTTCTGGATAATATTCTCTACGTCTTCACCCACGTAACCCGCTTCGGTCAACGTTGTGGCATCCGCCATGGTGAAAGGCACATCGAGCAGACGCGCCAGCGTTTCCGCCAGTAAAGTTTTACCGCTACCGGTCGGGCCAATCAGCAGAATATTACTTTTGCCCAGCTCAATGCCGTTGCTGGTATCGCCGTTGCGCAGGCGCTTGTAGTGGTTATACACCGCTACCGCCAGCACTTTTTTCGCCCTTTCCTGACCGATAACATAATCGTCAAGATGATGGCGAATTTCATGCGGAGTCGGCAATGCGCTACGCTCACGATGCGGCGCGACTTCTTTTATCTCTTCGCGAATGATGTCATTACATAAATCAACACATTCGTCGCAGATATACACTGACGGCCCGGCAATCAGCTTGCGCACTTCATGCTGGCTTTTACCGCAAAAAGAGCAGTACAGCAGCTTTCCTGAACCGTCTTTGCGCTTATCTGTCATCAGCTAACCTCTTCATTTATCCTCGTCCGCAATTTACTGCGGCGATGGCAGCCAGACTGACTGCCCTCATTCGTAGCCACTCTTCACCTGCTATTCGCACTAACTATAGCGCATGCTGCGGGTTGGAGTCTTATTGGCGGTGCGTAAGAATAGAATCGACTAAGCCGTATTCTACCGCTTCACTCGCCGAGAGGAAGCGGTCACGCTCGGTGTCACGCTCGATCTGCTCAAGCGATTTACCGGTATGCTCCGCCATCAATTCGTTCATGCGCTGTTTGACTTTAAGAATTTCACGCGCATGAATTTCAATATCTGTCGCCTGGCCCTGGTAGCCGCCCAGCGGCTGGTGAATCATGACACGGGAGTTAGGCAGGCAATAACGCTTACCTTTCGTACCCGCCGTCAACAGGAATGCACCCATTGAGCAAGCCTGCCCCATACAGATGGTGCTGACATCCGGCTTAATAAACTTCATGGTATCGTAAATCGACATACCGGCGGTAATCACGCCGCCCGGCGAGTTGATGTACAGATAGATATCTTTTTCCGGGTTTTCCGCTTCCAGAAACAGCATCTGGGCCACAATCAGGTTCGCCATATGATCTTCAACCTGACCGGTAAGGAAAATGACGCGCTCTTTTAACAGGCGGGAATAAATGTCGTAAGAACGCTCGCCGCGCGAGGTTTGTTCGACCACCATTGGCACCAGCGCCATATTCGGTGCGGAAAATTCACGTTCGCCATTGTATGACATTACCGTCTCCTGGATAAATTTCATTGGCAACACTCTGTACCGATTCTACTTAAGTGAGAACATGAAAACCATGCTTCACGTTGCCACTCTCCGACGCTATCCGGACGGTTAATCAGCCAGCCTTTCACTTTTCACGATATTCGGAAAACTATTTGGGGGCACTCGCCCGTTGTTTCAAGCATAACAACGTTTTCTTCAATCGCTAACCCGGAATAGCATCATAGCGAATAACCAGACGCTTAATTAGCCAAAAAGGTACACAAAAAGAGTTTTCTGAAGGGGATAAATAAAAAGCCCGCTCCTTGCGGCAGCGGGCTTTTAACTTTTAACGCTTGAAAATCAAGCCATTGAGGTCTGATTCATCAGATCCTGGAACTTAGTAGCTTTCTCAGTCACTTTCGCTTTTTCCAGCACCGCTTCAACAGCCTGCTCTTCCAGAGCCACATTGCGCATATTGTTCATCAGCTCCTGGTTTTTGCTGTAGAACTCGATCACTTCCTGTGGATCTTCGTAGGCAGAAGCCATCTCTTCGATCAGCGTTTTTACGCGCTCTTCGTCAGCTTTCAGATCGTTGGTGCGAATAACTTCGCCCAGCAGCAGACCCACCACAACGCGACGTTTTGCCTGCTCTTCGAACAGTTCGCGCGGCAGTTCCAGAGCCTGTTTTTCGTTACCGCCGAAACGCTGTGCCGCCTGGCGACGCAGCACGTCGATTTCGCCGTCAATCAGGGCAGCAGGTACATCGATTTCGTTCGCTTTTACCAGGCCGTCAATTGCCTGCGTTTTAACACGGTTACGCACGGCGCCTTTCAGCTCGCGCTCCATGTTTTTACGCACTTCGGCACGCAGACCAGCAACGGAACCATCTTCCACGCCAAAACGCTTGATGAATTCTTCGGTCAGTTCCGGCAGCTCGCGCTCTTCAACTTTCTTCAGCACGATAGCGAATTTCGCGTCTTTACCTTTCAGGTTTTCCGCGTGGTAATCTTCCGGGAATTTCACGTCGATAGTGAATTCGTCGCCCGCTTTATGGCCAACAACGCCTTCTTCGAAGCCCGGAATCATGCGGCCCTGGCCCATCGCCAGAACGAAGTCAGACGCTTTGCCGCCTTCAAACTCTTCGCCATCTACGGAACCGGTGAAATCAACGGTAACGCGATCTTCAGCGGTCGCTTCACCTTCTTTTTCTTTCCAGGTCGCCTGCTGCTTACGCAGGGTATCCAGCATGGCGTCGACGTCTTCGTCAGTCACTTCAACAACCGGTTTTTCAACTTCGATTGCTTCCAGACCTTTCAGCTCGACTTCCGGGTAAACTTCAAACTCAACAGAGTAAGTAAAATCTTCACCCTGCTTGTATTCGCCCGGTACATAATTCGGCGCGCCGGCCGGATTGATTTTCTCTTTGATGATGGCGTCAACAAAGCCGCGCTGCATCAGATCGCCCAGCACGTCCTGACGAACAGAGGCGCCGTAACGCTGCGCAACCACGCTCATCGGCACTTTGCCTTTACGGAAACCGTCAATGCGGACTTTCTTCGCTACTTCGACCAGCTCTTTTTTCACAGCGCTCTCGATGCTGTCAGCAGCGACAGTAATCGTAACGCGACGGCCCAGGCCCTGAGTGGTTTCTACTGAAACTTGCATCTTGTTACCTCAAAAAATCACGAGCTCGGTCAACTTCAGATAGCACAGGCTCATACCTGCATTATCCAACAACCGGGACGGCTTCTGATGAAGAACCCATTCCCTGTTACCAGAAGCGTCCCGAAGCAATTCCGGAAAAATAGACGCCGCATTATAGCGGCATCGTTTTACCGCGTCGAGAACGCAAACCAGGCACCGGTTCGCAGTTTACGGGAAAATAAGCGAAACGAGAGTAAATTGGCGCGGGTACAGTCTAAAATTCAGGCAAAAGAAAACGGCCCGCAGGCCGTTTGGGTAAACCTTCAGCTTTATCAGGCCAACATGCCCGCACCCCGGCAATTTGGCGAGGAGAGAACCGTATCCTGTAATCCTTCCCATTCTTTTAGCGTATAGGTATGCAGCGCCAACGCGTGAACGCCGCCCGCCAGTTCCTCGCTCAATGTGCTGTAAATAGCACGATGACGCATTAAAAATCGCTGGTCAGTAAAGTAGTCGCTAACGATCACCACTTTGAAGTGGCTTTCCGATCCAGCAGGGACATTATGACGATAACTCTCATCATGAACTTCCAGGTGGGCCGGTTGAAATGCCGTTCTTAACTTTTCTTCTATTTGTTCGCGAATCATGACTTCCACTCCTCTACGGCAGAGAGCTACGCCCCATCCTTATAAATATTAGTCGGTTTTCAACCGTTTCCGCATCTATTGTGAAAAAAACTGTACCGCTTGTTACCAGGCCCTCATGCCGCTCGATTGAACCGCAGGGCGAACAATACGCAGGCGCGCTAAAAAAACAAACGAAGTGATGAATTTACGTGCGGCCAGGACTTTCTTCACAGAAAGGCAATGATATGATGGCCGCTGTTTTGTCAGCAATATCATTCAGACTTACGAGAAAATAAGCATGTTAAAAAAACTCTTTTTCCCTCTGCTGGCTGTCTTCATCCTGGCTGGCTGTGCGAATAACAGCAATACAATTGATGTACAGCCTGCGATTAAGCTGCCTCAGCAGGATCCCAGTCTGATGGGCGTAACGGTCAGCATTAACGGCGCCGATCAACGTTCCGACCAGGCGCTGGCAAAAGTCAACCGTGACAGCCAGCTGGTTACCCTGACGCCAAGCCGCGATCTGCGTTTCCTGTTACAGGAAGTGCTGGAGAAACAGATGACGGCGCGCGGTTATATGGTTGGCCCTAACGGTGCAGTAGATCTGCAAATCGTGGTGAACAACCTGTACGCCGATGTTACCCAGGGTAACCTGCGTTACAGCATTACCACCAAGGCAGACATTTCTATTATTGCCAGCGCGAAAAACGGCAATAAACAGGTGAAAAACTATCGTCAGACCTACAGCGTTGAAGGCGCCTTTAACGCAACCAATGAAAAAATTACCAAAGCCGTTAACTCTACGCTAAGCGATGTCATTTCCGATATGGCACAGGACACCAGCGTCAGCACCTTTATTAAACAAAACGCGCGTTAATGATGACCGGCGGCCTGGCAGGATGCCGGGCCTGCCTACAGGAAAAGCATAATTATGGATAACCATCTTCTGCGCATGTTCACGCAGCGCAATGCAGTCCTTTTGTTACTGCTGGGTTTTGCTTCCGGTTTGCCCCTCGCACTCACCTCCGGCACGCTTCAGGCCTGGATGACAGTAGAAGGTGTGGATCTTAAAACCATCGGCTTTTTTTCGCTGGTTGGACAAGCCTATGTTTTTAAGTTTCTCTGGTCTCCCCTGATGGATCGCTTTACGCCGCCTTTTTTAGGTCGTCGTCGGGGTTGGCTGTTTATTTCACAACTCCTGCTGATTGGCGGCATTGCGCTGATGGGCAGTATGGAGCCTTCGCGTCATCTTACCCTGCTGGCCGCGTTGGCGGTGCTGGTCGCCTTTTGCTCCGCCTCGCAGGACATCGTTTTTGATGCGTGGAAAACCGATATTCTGCCGCCGGAAGAGCGCGGCAGCGGTGCGGCGGTTACCGTGCTTGGCTATCGCCTGGCGATGCTGGTTTCAGGCGGCCTGGCTTTATGGCTGGCGGATCGCTATCTGGGCTGGCAGGCAACCTACTGGCTGATGGCATTAATGATGGTGCCTGGATTAATTGCCACTCTGCTGGCGCGCGAACCAACCGATGTTGTTGCCCGACCGCAAACGCTGGAAGAAGCCGTCGTTGCGCCGTTGCGTGACTTCTTTAACCGTAACAACGCCTGGTTAATGCTTTCGCTGATCGTCCTTTATAAGCTCGGCGATGCTTTTGCCGCCAGCCTTACCACGACTTTCCTTATTCGCGGCGTCGGCTTTTCCGCAGGCGATGTCGGGCTGGTCAACAAATCCCTCGGCCTGCTGGCCACCATTATCGGCGCGCTGTATGGCGGCATGTTAATGCAGCGGCTGAGCCTGTTTCGGGCGCTGATGTTGTTTGGCGTGCTACAGGCGTTTTCCAATCTCGCCTACTGGCTACTGTCGGTGACGCCGCCACATATGTGGAGCATGGCCAGCGCCGTGTTTGCGGAGAATCTGTGCGGCGGCATGGGTACCGCAGCATTTGTCGCTTTGTTAATGAGCCTCTGCAACCGTTCATTTTCGGCTACGCAATTTGCGTTGCTGTCGGCGCTGTCAGCGGTGGGGCGCGTTTATGTTGGCCCGGCGGCGGGCTGGCTGGTTGAACTCTGGGGTTGGCCGGGGTTCTATGCATTTTCGGTGGTGGCCGCCCTGCCCGGTTTGCTGCTGTTGTCCGTCAGTAAACAGAGCCTGCTACAGCCGCAGTTTACACCTCGTCAGCACTGGCCCTCCGCCTATCGCTGGGCGCTACGCCTGCTGGCTGCGGGCGCTGGACTGCTGGCGATTTGGCTGGTCGCGCTGGCGCTGGAAGCCGGTGCGATCATCGCACTGCCTCCTCTGCTTCCTTTATTTAATGTCGGCTGTCTGCTGCTTTTTATCGGTATATTTACCGGTACGCTGCTGGACTACCTGGCGCAACGGAAGTTGTTATCCGCTTAATTAAGCCGGGCGGCAAAATAATTTCCGTCCGGTCTCAAATAAGAGGCGGTGGTAAATTAAAACCATCGCTATTTTCGCAGAAAAAATTATCCGCCCAGTTTAACAATCAACGTCTAATATTAAAAAACGGTGCGTAATTATTTATGTTTAATAATTATCATCGAAATGATGCAAACTTGTTAAACTATTGAGGCTTGATTACGTTGTTTAGATTCATCCTTTCCTTGAACCCATTCAGGTCATCTTTTTTCGTTATATTAACCCAAACACCTGTCCCCATTAATATTCTGTCACTTTCCGTAACAGATGTGACACCCTTGGCAAAAGGTGTCAACACCCTTCTGACACGTTCTTAAGCTGGTTTACACTGCATAAACCTTCCCGTAAAATGCCGCCACACTTAAACGACAATAGAGCCCTTGTCATTGAGGTCGTTAAATGAGACTCAGGAAATACAATAAAAGTTTGGGGATTTTGTCATTAATTGCAGGCACTTTATTGTTAAGTGGCTGTGATAGTGCGTTGTTAAATCCCAAAGGACAGGTTGCAATGGAGCAACGTTCGCTGATACTGACGGCTTTTGGCCTGATGTTGATCGTTGTTATTCCCGCGATTCTGATGGCCGTGATTTTCGCATGGAAATATCGTGCGTCTAACACAAATGCAAAATACAGCCCTAACTGGTCCCACTCCAATAAAGTGGAAGCGGTGGTCTGGACCGTTCCGATCCTGATCATTCTCTTCCTTGGCGTGCTGACCTGGAAATCAACCCATGCGCTGGAACCAGGCAAGCCGCTTGCTTCTGACGTTAAACCGGTTGAGATCGATGTAGTGGCACTGGACTGGAAATGGCTGTTCATTTATCCAGAACAGGGTATTGCGACGGTTAATGAGATTGCGTTCCCGGCCAATACGCCGGTGAGCTTCAAGATCACCTCAAACTCCGTTATGAACTCCTTCTTTATTCCTACCCTCGGCAGCCAGATTTATGCGATGGCGGGTATGCAGACCAAACTGCACCTGATTGCTAATGAGCCGGGTACCTTTAATGGTATTTCGTCTAACTTTAGCGGCCGCGGTTTCTCAGGAATGAAGTTTAAAGCAATTGCTACGGCCGATCAGGCTGGCTTCGAGCAGTGGGTAGCAAAAGCGAAACAGGCACCGAATACCTTAACCACCATGGATGAGTTCGAGAAACTGGCTGCGCCAAGCGAAAATCATCCGGTTGAGTACTTCTCCAGTGCAAATCCTGAATTGTTCAAACAAGTTATTGAAAAATTCAAGATGAACCACGGGACGATGGACATGTCAGGTCATGAAGGCATGGACATGAGTGAAGCCTCTCACGCGGGAGCCGAGGAATAATACGATGTTCGGAAAATTAACACTGGATGCAGTACCGTATCATGAGCCGATTATCATGGTTACGGTGGCCGCCATCATTCTTGGTGGTCTGGCGCTTGTCGCTGCGCTGACTTACTTCGGTAAGTGGAAATATTTGTGGGCCGAATGGCTGACGTCAGTCGACCACAAAAAACTGGGGATCATGTATGTGATCCTGGCATTCGTCATGTTGATTCGTGGCTTTGCCGACGCCATCATGATGCGCGGCCAGCAAATGTTGGCCTCCGCCGGGGAAGCAGGTTTCCTGCCGCCTCATCACTACGATCAGATCTTTACCGCCCACGGCGTTATCATGATCTTCTTCGTAGCGATGCCGTTTGTTGTCGGTCTGATGAACATTGCTGTTCCTTTGCAGATTGGCGCACGCGACGTGGCATTCCCATTCCTTAACAACCTGAGCTTCTGGTTCACCGCTGTCGGCGTGATTCTGGTTAACCTGTCACTGGGCGTAGGTGAATTCGCTCAGACCGGTTGGCTGGCTTATCCGCCGCTGTCAGGTGCAGAATACAGTCCGGGCGTTGGGGTTGATTACTGGATTTGGAGTCTGCAGCTTTCCGGTATCGGTACGACATTAACGGGTATTAACTTCTTCGTTACTATCCTGAAAATGCGTGCGCCGGGCATGACCATGTTCAAAATGCCGGTATTTACCTGGGCATCGCTCTGTACTAACGTCCTGATCATCGCTGCGTTCCCGGTGCTTACCGTCACGCTGGCGCTGCTGACCCTTGACCGTTATCTGGGCTTCCATTTCTTTACCAATGATATGGGTGGCAACATGATGATGTATGTCAACCTGATCTGGGTATGGGGCCATCCGGAAGTTTATATTCTGGTTCTGCCGGTGTTCGGCGTGTTCTCAGAAGTTGTTGCGACGTTCTCCAAAAAACGCCTGTTTGGTTACACCTCACTGGTATGGGCAACGGTTGTTATCACCATTCTGTCCTTCATCGTTTGGCTGCACCACTTCTTTACTATGGGTGCGGGCGCGAACGTTAACGCCTTCTTCGGCATTATGACGATGATTATCGCCATCCCGACCGGCGTTAAGATCTTTAACTGGCTGTTCACCATGTACCAGGGCCGCATTCAGATGCACTCTGCCATGCTGTGGACCGTAGGCTTCCTGGTCACCTTCTCTGTAGGTGGTATGACCGGCGTTCTGCTGGCGGTTCCGGGTGCTGACTTCGTTCTGCACAACAGTCTGTTCCTGATCGCGCATTTCCATAACGTGATTATCGGTGGTGTGGTATTCGGTTGTATGGCCGGTGTGACCTACTGGTTCCCGAAAGCATTTGGTTTCACACTGAACGAAACCTGGGGTAAACGCGCTTTCTGGTTCTGGATTATCGGCTTCTTCACCGCCTTTATGCCGCTGTACGCGCTGGGCTTTATGGGTATGACCCGTCGTCTGAGCCAGGATATTGATCCGCAGTTCCATTCACTGCTGGTCGTTGCCGCTGTCGGTGCTGCTCTGATCGGTATGGGTATCATCTGCCAGGTCATCATGTTCTGGGTATCTATTCGCGATCGTCACCTGAACCGCGATCTGACCGGTGACCCGTGGGGTGGTCGTACGCTGGAGTGGTCAACCTCTTCTCCGCCGCCGTTCTATAACTTCGCAGTGGTTCCGCACATCAACGAGCGCGATGCCTTCTGGGAAATGAAAGAAAAAGGCGAAGCGTATAAGCAGCCTGCACATTACGAAGAGATCCACATGCCGAAAAACAGCGGCGCGGGCCTGATTATTGCCCTGTTCGCAACGGTCTTTGGTTTCGCTGCCATCTGGCATATCTGGTGGCTGATGGGTCTGTCCTTCGTGGCGATGATTGTTAGCTGGATCATTAAAAGCTTCGATGAAGATGTTGATTACTACGTTCCGGTCAAAGAGATCGAAGCAATTGAGAATCAGCACTTCAAAGATATCAGCAAAGCAGGTCTGAAATAATGGCACAAACACTGTCTAAACAGCACGACGCCCATGCGGAGCATGGGCATCACGATGCGGGAGCCAATAAAGTTTTTGGCTTCTGGATCTACCTGATGAGCGACTGCATTATCTTCGCAACCCTGTTTGCGACCTATGCAGTTATGGTCAACAACACAGCTGGCGGCCCGGCAGGTAAAGACATTTTCGAACTGCCGTTCGTACTGGTTGAAACCGCCCTGCTGCTGTTGAGTTCCATTACTTACGGTATGGCCGTTATCGGCATGAACAATGGCAGCAAAGGCGCGGTTAACCGCTGGCTGGCGCTGACCTTCCTGTTCGGTCTTGGCTTTATCGGGATGGAAATCTACGAGTTCCATCACCTGATCGCTGAAGGTTTCGGCCCGGATCGCAGCGGCTTCCTGTCCGGCTTCTTTACGCTGGTTGGTACCCACGGTCTGCACGTAACTTCTGGTCTGATCTGGATGCTGGTGCTGATGTTCCAGATCGCTAAAAATGGTCTGACTGCGACTAACCGCGCACGCGTTATGTGCCTGAGCCTGTTCTGGCACTTCCTCGACGTGGTATGGATCTGCGTATTTACCGTTGTTTATCTGATGGGGGCCATGTAATGAGTCATTCTGTTAACGAACATGGCGCTTCTCACGGCAGCGTGAAGTCATACATGATTGGCTTCATCCTCTCTATCATCCTGACGGCAATCCCGTTCTGGATGGTAATGGATGGCGGCGCTTCGCATGGCACAATTCTCAGCGTGGTTCTGGTGTGTGCGGTAGTTCAGGTGCTGGTTCACCTGGTCTTCTTCCTGCATCTGGATACCAAATCTGAAGGCGGCTGGAACTTTGTGGCGATTGTCTTCTCCGCCATAATTATCCTGATTGTCGTCGTCGGCTCGCTGTGGATCATGTGGAACCTCAACTACAACATGATGATGTCCCACTAAAGAGTCGCTCGTGATGATTAAGCAATACCTGCAAGTAACAAAACCAGGAATTATTTTCGGGAATTTAATTTCTGTTATCGGGGGTTTTCTGCTGGCTTCGAAAGGCAGTATTGATTACACCCTGTTTCTCACCGCCCTGGTTGGTGTCTCACTGGTGGTCGCATCAGGTTGTGTTTATAACAACTTTATCGACCGGGACATCGACAGAAAAATGGAGAGAACCAAGAATCGAGTGCTGGTTAAAGGCCTCATCTCTCCGAAAGTAACCCTGGTTTATGCAACCGCTTTAGGTATTGCTGGCTTTGCGTTGCTGTATTTCGGAGCAAACCCGCTGGCCATGTGGCTGGCGGTTATGGGCTTCGTGGTATACGTCGGCATTTACAGCCTCTATATGAAGCGTAAATCGGTCTACGGTACGCTGATTGGTAGTCCTGTCCGGCGCTGCGCCGCCGGTCATTGGCTACTGCGCAGTGACTAACGAGTTTGATGCTGGCGCGCTGATCCTGTTGGCGATCTTTAGCCTGTGGCAGATGCCGCATTCCTATGCGATAGCTATCTTCCGCTTTAAAGATTACCAGGCGGCGAACATTCCGGTTCTGCCGGTAGTGAAAGGCATTTCCGTGGCGAAAAATCATATTACGCTCTACATTCTGGCGTTTATGATTGCCACGCTGATGCTGACGTTGGGCGGCTACGCTGGCTACAAATATCTGGTGGTTGCGGCGGCAGTCAGCGTGTGGTGGCTGGGTATGGCGCTTTCAGGCTACAAAACCTCAAACGATCGCGTTTGGGCACGTAAACTGTTTGTGTTCTCCATTGTGGCTATCACAGCGCTGAGCGTAATGATGTCGGTTGATTTTATGGCGCCGGCATCGCAGAACCTGCTGACTTACGTACGCTAAACGTAAGCACATCACTAAGGGCGCTTATTGCGCCCTTTCTTTTTGTTACGACTGCTTAAACACTTCTGTTTTACCCGCCCTGCCCTGCTCCGTAAAATATTGTCAGTGATAAAACTGAGGTTGTAATGAACGATAACAAAATGACACCGGTTGAGCTGCGAGCAACCTGGGGTTTAGGCACCGTTTTCTCTTTGCGTATGCTGGGCATGTTTATGGTCCTGCCCGTGCTGACCACTTATGGCATGGCTTTGCAGGGCGCCAGTGAATCACTGATTGGCCTGGCGATTGGGATTTATGGGCTGGCGCAGGCCATTTTCCAAATCCCGTTCGGGCTGCTTTCTGACCGAATTGGTCGTAAACCGCTGATTGTCGGCGGGCTGCTGGTTTTTGTGCTGGGCAGTATTATCGCCGCCAGCACCACCTCAATTTGGGGCGTGATTCTGGGCCGCGCCTTACAGGGTTCCGGCGCGATTGCGGCGGCGGTTATGGCCCTGCTTTCCGATTTGACGCGCGAGCAAAACCGCACCAAGGCGATGGCGTTTATCGGCATCAGCTTTGGCGTCACCTTCGCGATTGCGATGGTGCTGGGCCCGATTATTACCCATGCGCTTGGCCTGCACGCGCTGTTCTGGATGATTGCGATTCTGGCCAGCTGCGGCATCCTGATTACCTTGCTGGTGGTGCCCAATGCGCCACATCATGTGCTGAACCGCGAGTCGGGCATGGTGAAGGGCAGCATTCGCGAAGTATTAATGCAGCCGCGTCTGTTAAAGCTGAATATCGGCATTCTTTGCCTGCATATTCTGTTGATGTCGAGCTTTGTCGCCCTGCCCGGCCAGTTTGAACAGGCGGGCTTCCCGGCGGAGCAGCACTGGAAAATTTATCTGGTCACGATGCTGGTCGCTTTTGTCGCCGTGGTGCCTTTTATTATCTATGCCGAAGTTAAACGTCGCATGAAGCGAGTGTTTATCTGCTGTGTGGCACTGATTCTGATTGCCGAAATCGTATTGTGGGGCGCCGGTAGTCACTTCTGGACGCTGGTTATTGGCGTACAGCTGTTTTTTCTCGCCTTTAACCTGATGGAAGCTATTCTGCCCTCGTTGATCAGCAAAGAATCACCGGCGGGATATAAAGGCACCGCCATGGGCATCTACTCCACCAGCCAGTTTTTGGGCGTGGCTATTGGCGGAAGCCTGGGCGGCTGGATTTTCGATCAGTTTGATGCGCAAACGGTATTTTTGATGGGCGCTATCGTTGCCTCTCTGTGGCTGCTGTTGAGCAGCACCATGCAGGAGCCGCCTTATGTCAGCAGCCTGCGTATCGTGCTGACTGATAATGCGCTTAACGATCCGCGTCTTGAGCAGAAGCTCAAAGCGCAACGCGGTGTCTCTTCGGTCTTTATCGTGCCGGAAGAGCGCAGCGCCTATATTAAAATTGACAGTAAAGTGACCAGCCGGGTTGAGCTGGAAGCGCTTATCGCCAGCGCATAACGGCTTGTCCTTCCCCGCCTGGAACCCCATCAACAAAATAAAGGCCGCATGATGCGGCCTTCAGACATAATTCAAACAGATATGCAAAGGCAATATGGCACGCCTGTCATCAAACATCACCGCAGTTTAGGGCACCGGAAGGCAATATTATGCCACCTTCAAAGAAGGGCTCAGTGTTTGCGCAGGTAGGCCAGGCCGATCGTAAAGAAGCAGAAGATGTCATCCCTGACAGCTCGTCCCGCGCCATCCATGGCGCGGGACGCTTTACTCTTCTGCCTGGCCTGCCTGCGCCTCAGGCTCCAGTGACGTTTGCCAGATTATGTTCCGCGTAGGGTAATCATTCCCCGATAAATCAATCGCGGAAGTTTTTAAACTGGAACGGCTGTCCCAGATTGCCGCCACGTACCAGCGCAATAGCGCTTTGCAAATCGTCGCGTGACTTACCGTTAACGCGGACTTCCTCGCCCTGAATCTGCGCCTGCACCTTAATTTTGCTGTCTTTGATCAGCTTGACGATTTTCTTCGCCATATCGGTCTCAATGCCCTGCTTCAGCTTAGCATCCAGACTCCAGCTCTTACCGCTGTGTTCAATTTGTTCCGGCACTTCCAGCGCAGCGCCTTCAATGCCGCGCTTCAGCAATTTTTCACGCAGAATATCCACCAGCTGCTTAACCTGAAAATCGGACTCAGTCGTCACTTTGATAGTCTGCGCTTTTTCATTCAGTTCGATGCTGGCGCTGACGTTACGAAAATCGAAGCGCGTTGACAGTTCACGGTTGGCGTTTTCCACCGCATTGCGTACTTCCTGCATATCGATTTCTGAAACAATATCGAAAGATGGCATAATTTTTCCTCCAGACGCTAAAGTGACAGGCATAATACCTGCTTGTGCGCGGCAAGGAAAATGCCCCGGTGGCACAGCTATACTCAATTAACTCGCCGGTAAGGCTCTAAAAACCCGCCTGCGGGAGGACGCATGAAAATTACGGTACTCGGCTGCGGCGCGCTGGGCCAGCTTTGGCTGGCGGCGCTCGATCGACAGGGCCATGAAGTGCAGGGCTGGCTGCGCGTTCCACAACCCTGGTGTTCGGTCAACGTAATCGAAACGGACGGCTCCGTTATTAATAAAACCTTTATTGCCAACGATCCGCTGTTTCTCAGCCAGTGCGATCTGCTGTTGGTTACCCTCAAAGCCTGGCAGGTCTCCGGCGCGGTTAAAAATCTGCAATCCCTGCTGCCCGCTGACTCGCCGGTGCTGCTGCTGCACAACGGCATGGGCACACTGGAAGAGCTAAGAGGCTTGCCGCAGCCGCTGCTGCGCGGCGTCACTACCCATGCGGCCAAACCTGACGGCACAGTTATCCTGCACGTCGCCAACGGTATCACCCACATTGGTCCGGGTTCAGCGGGAAGCGCGGCGTTCAGCGATATTGCCGAAACGCTGCATCAGGCGCTGCCCGATGTCGCCTGGCATACTGACGTCTCGTCCGCCTGCTGGCAGAAACTGGCGGTCAACTGCGTGATTAATCCGCTGAGCGCTATAAATGATTGCCTGAACGGCGAGCTGATTGCCTGGCCGGAATCTGTCACCCGGCTGTGTGAAGAGGTGGCGGCGGTGATGACGCGCGAAGGGCTGCATACCAGCGCTGAACAGCTGCAGGAGTATGTTTATGCCGTGATTAACAGTACGGCGTTAAATGTCTCATCGATGTTACAAGATGTCCGCGCCCAGCGCCGGACTGAAATTGATTATATTACCGGCTATCTGCTGCAACGGGCCAGGGCACAGGGGATCGCCGTGCCGGAAAATGCCCGTCTGTATGAGCTGGTTAAGCGAAAGGAACAAGATTATGAGCGCGAACGTATCGGTGCTGGTCTGCCTGGCACATGGCACTGAAGAAACCGAAGCGGTAACCGTTATCGATCTGCTGGTGCGCGGCGGTATTAGCGTCACCACGGCCAGCGTCAATGGCGACGGCGATCGTGAAATCGTCTGTTCACGTGGCGTCAGGCTGTTAGCGGACAAGATGCTGGTTGATGTGGCGGACAATGATTTTGCTGCTATTGTCCTGCCGGGCGGTCTGAAAGGTGCGGAAGCCTTCCGCGACAGCCCGCTGCTGGTAGAAACGGTTAGGCAGTTTCATTTGTCAGGACGCATTGTCGCCGCTATCTGCGCGGCGGCCGGCACGGTGCTGGTGCCGCACGATCTTTTTCCGTTAGGCAATATGACCGGCTTTCCCGGCCTGAAGGAGACGATTCCCGCCGAGAAGTGGGTAGAAAAGCGGGTGGTATGGGATGCGCGCGTTAACCTGTTGACCAGTCAGGGTCCAGGCACGGCGATGGATTTTGCGTTAAAGCTAATCGATCTGCTGGAGGGAAAAGAGAAAGCGCGCGAAGTGGCGGAACAGCTGGTACTGGCGGCGGGCATCTACGACTATCGCGACCAGGAATAACCTTTAATCACAGGCCAGCCGGGCGGCTGGCCTGTTAACGATAAGGACGATAGACTTTTACGTTTTTAAAACCTTGCTCATAAAGATAGAGCGCCTGCAAACGGCTCATCACGCCGCGATCGCAGTAAAGCAGCCAGGTTTTGCTCTGATCCAAATCGCCGAACTGCGTAGCCAGTTTGAAAAACGGCAGTGAAGTGACATCAATCCCGTCCACCTTCAGCGGTTTGCTTTCCTGCTCATCCAGCGAGCGAATATCCAGAATGGCATCATTAGCAGAGAAAGAGTCCACGGTTTCAACCTCAACCACCTCTTCCTGCACCTGCTCCGCAATCGTGCGAATATCCACGTTGGTCGCTTCCTGCACCGCGCGATCCAGCACGGCAAAATCGAAATTTTCTTCTTCCGCTTCAATACGGGATTTTACTGCTTTCACCGTAGGGCTTTTTGAAATCACGCCGCAATATTCTGGCATGGTACGGGCGAAATCTTCGGTGCCGATTTGACGCGCCAGATTGATAATGTGTTCTTTATCATGAGAGATCAGCGGACGCAGAATCAGGGTATCGGACGCATTATCGATCAGACGCAGGTTGGTCAGCGTCTGGCTCGACACCTGTCCCAGCGCTTCGCCGGTCACCAGCGCCTGCACGCCGTAGCGTTCGGCAACCTGCGAGGCGGCGCGCACCATCATACGCTTCAGCACCACGCCCATCTGACCGTCATCCACTTTTTCCAGAATCTCTGCCACCACCGGCTCGAAGTTAATGGCCACAAAGCGTACGCGGTGCGAGCGGCCAAAACGGTTCCACAGATAATGCGCCACCTGACGAACACCGATTTCATGCGCCGCGCCGCCAAGGTTAAAGAAGCAGTAATGCACGCGGCAGCCGCGACGCATCAGCATATAGCTGGAAACGCCGGAATCGAAACCGCCGGAAATCAGCGACAGCACATCTTCCTGAGTGCCAATCGGGAAGCCGCCTAATCCCTCATAGCGCCCGGTCACCAGCAGCAGCCGATCGTTTTCAATTTCCAGATTAACCGTCACCTGCGGATGGGAAAGTTTTACCTGCGCGCTGGCGATATGCTGATTCAGCCCGCCGCCAACGTAACGCTCCACATCCTGCGAACTAAACGGATGCTGGCCGCGACGCTTAACGCGCACGCAGAAGGTCTTCCCTTCCAGACGTTCGCGGTTCACCGCCAGCGTCTGCTCGAAGATATCGTGCATATCGGTCCAGGTGCGATCTTCTACTGCCAGCACATGATGAATCCCGGGAATACGCGTCAGCTCGTCAATAAAAGTTGCGCGCAGGCTCTCATTTTTAGAACGCACTTCGATATGGTCCCAGTGACGCACCACCGCCAGCGTTTCATCAAGATCCTTCAGAACGTTACGGATGTTTCCCGTAAGAATTTTGATAAAGCGCAGACGCACCGACTGACTTTTGATGGTGATTTCGGGAAACAATTTAATGATAAACTTCATGGCAGCACAGCTCTGAGGTAATTAAGTGCTAAAAACGGCGGCACTTAACTGATAAAATCAATGAATTGCAAAGTAACCTGTGTCCTTTGCTTCCGAGGCGCGGCAGTATATCACTTTTGTCTGCAAGCTGCCTGTTTTACTGCCATGCTCTATCATTATTTTGTTAATCATTTCGAGTCGGCTACCATGTCCGATTGCAATAGATAAAAAACCTGTGAGCCAATAATCACCATGCCAAAAAAAGCCGAACAGCCCATCAGTTTTGAAACATCTCTACAGCAGCTGGAACAGATCGTTACCCGTCTGGAAAGCGGCGATTTGCCGCTGGAAGAGGCGCTGAATGAGTTTGAGCGCGGCGTACAGCTGGCAAAAGTGGGTCAGAAAACTTTGCAACAGGCAGAGCAGCGCGTACAGATCCTGCTTAACGATGATAAAGATGCTGCCCTGACGCCTTTCACCCCGGATGTTGAATAATGGATTTTGCTGAACTGCTCGCCCACTATCATGAGCGGGTGAACCTGGCGCTATCGCGGTTTATCGCTCCCCTGCCGTTTCAGAGTTCTCCTCTGGTTAATGCGATGGAATATGGTGCATTATTAGGCGGTAAACGGCTGCGTCCGTTTTTGGTCTACGTGGTTGGCGATATGCTGCGCGTCGATACCGACAGTCTGGACGCGCCCGCCGCCGCCGTTGAATGTATTCACGCCTACTCGCTGATTCATGACGATCTTCCGGCCATGGATGATGATAACCTGCGGCGCGGCCAGCCAACCTGCCATATAAAATTTGGTGAAGACACCGCGATTTTGGCAGGCGATGCGCTGCAAACGCTGGCTTTTTCCATTCTTGCCGACGCGCCGATGCGCGAGGTTGAACCGCAGGATCGCATCGCCATGATCTCCGAACTGGCGCAGGCCAGCGGCGTGGCGGGCATGTGCGGCGGCCAGGCGCTGGATCTGGCGGCAGAAGGCCGGCAGGTCGATCTCGCGGCGCTGGAAACCATTCATCGTCATAAAACCGGCGCGTTGATCCGCTCCGCCGTGCGTCTCGGCGCACTGTCGGCGGGCCAACGCGGGCGTGAAGTCTTGCCGCTCCTCGATCGTTACGCCAATGCTATCGGTCTTGCCTTTCAGGTACAGGATGACATCCTCGATGTCATCGGCGATACCGCGATAACGGGCAAACAACAGGGCGCCGATCAACACCTCGGTAAAAGCACTTATCCTGCTCTGATGGGGCTGGATAATGCGCGCCAAAAAGCGCATGACCTGTACCAGGAGGCGCTGGACGCACTGGATCAGCTGGATGCGCTTTCTCTGGATACCGCCGCGCTGCGCGCCCTGGCAAGCTTCATTATTGAACGCGATAAATAACTTCCACGATGAGTCTCTGATGAGTTTTGATACTGCAAAATACCCGACGCTGGCTCTGGCGGGCTCGGTACAAGAATTACGTTTATTGCCAAAAGAGAAGCTGCCTGCGCTCTGTGATGAACTGCGTCAGTACCTTCTGGACAGCGTAAGTCGCTCCAGCGGCCATTTTGCTTCCGGCCTTGGCGTGGTCGAGCTGACCGTCGCGCTTCATTACGTCTATAACACGCCGTTCGACCATCTGGTCTGGGACGTCGGTCATCAGGCCTATCCGCATAAAATCCTGACCGGACGCCGCGATCGCATCGGCACCATTCGTCAGAAGAATGGCCTGCACCCTTTTCCCTGGCGGGCGGAGAGTGAATATGACGTGCTGAGCGTCGGCCACTCCTCAACTTCAATTAGCGCCGGGCTTGGCATGGCGGTCGCCGCTGGCAAAGAGGGTAAAGGCCGCCGCACCGCCTGTATTATTGGCGACGGCGCGATTACCGCCGGTATGGCTTTCGAAGCGATGAACCACGCCGGCGATATTAAGGCCGATGTGCTGGTGATCCTGAATGATAACGAGATGTCGATTTCGGAAAACGTCGGCGCGTTGAATAACCGCCTGGCGCAGATTCTTTCCGGTAAAACCTATGCGCGCCTGCGCGAAGGCGGCAAAAAAGTGCTGACCGGCCTGCCGCCGATTAAAGAGCTGGTGAAGCGTACCGAAGAACATCTGAAAGGCATGGTGGTGCCAGGCACGCTGTTCGAAGAGCTGGGCTTTAACTATATCGGCCCGGTGGATGGCCACGACGTGCTGACGCTGGTGCATACGCTCAGCAACATGCGCGATCTGAAAGGCCCGCAGTTCCTGCATATCATGACCAAAAAGGGCAAGGGCTACGCGCCAGCGGAAAACGACCCTATCGCCTGGCATGCGGTGCCGAAATTCGATCCGGCCAGCGGCGCACTGCCGAAAAGCGCGGGCGGACTTCCCAGCTACTCCACCATTTTCGGTGAGTGGCTGTGCGAAACGGCAGCTCAGGACGACAAATTAATGGCGATCACGCCAGCGATGCGTGAAGGCTCCGGTATGGTCGGCTTTTCACGCCAGTATCCGAAACAATATTTCGATGTGGCGATTGCTGAACAGCACGCGGTAACCTTCGCGGCGGGACTGGCGATTGGCGGCTATAAGCCGGTAGTAGCGATTTACTCTACCTTCCTGCAGCGCGCTTACGATCAGCTGATTCATGACGTAGCGATTCAGCAGCTGCCGGTACTCTTTGCTATCGATCGCGGCGGTATTGTCGGTGCGGATGGCCAAACGCATCAGGGCGCCTTCGATCTGGCGTTCCTGCGTACCATTCCGGGCATGGTCATTATGACGCCGAGCGATGAAAATGAATGTCGCCAGATGCTTTATACCGGCTACCACTATCAGGACGGCCCCAGCGCGGTACGCTATCCGCGCGGCACCGGCACCGGCGCGGCGTTAACGCCGCTGGCGTCGCTACCGTTAGGGAAAGGCGTAGTCAAACGTCGCGGCGAAAAACTGGCTATTCTGAACTTTGGCACGCTGCTGCCAGAGGCGCAGGCGGCAGCCGAGGCGTTAAACGCTACGTTGGTGGATATGCGTTTCGTTAAGCCGCTGGATGAGGCGCTAATTCTGGAACTGGCGGCCAGCCATGAATCGCTGGTAACGCTGGAGGAAGGCGCCATTAAAGGCGGTGCCGGCAGCGGCGTTAACGAGCTGTTGATGGCGAAGCGGATGGTGGTTCCGGTATTAAATATCGGCCTGCCGGACGAATTTATCCCGCAGGGCACGCAGGATGAAATCCGTCACGACTATCAGCTGGATGCGGAAGGTATTCAGCAACAGATCGCCCGCTGGCTGGCACAGTAAACCCTTACATCTCTTTTCTTCACTCTCTGACTGGCGCCCCACCGCGCCAGTCAGGCTGTCAGCTCTACTCCTTGTCCTCGCCGGAAAAAAGTCCGGCGCTTGCAGGCCAGGCCTGTTTTCAGGCCGATATCCTGCCGCCTCCACGCAGTTGGACAGAAAAAAACTATGCTATCTGCTACCGGAATCAGCTGCCGCGCGGCGGTCATTTTGCCGCAATGAAAGAACCCACGCTTTTTGGGCAAGATATTACTGCGTTTTTCCGCCCCTTCCGAAAAACGCCATCATAAAAAACCACAGGAGATTTTATGAAAACTATTCGACTGGGCACTACCGATCTGCAGGTTTCGCGTCTCTGCCTCGGCTGTATGACCTTTGGCGAGCCCGATCGCGGCACTCATGCCTGGACCTTGCCAGAAGAGAGCAGCCGCCCGTTGATTAAGCAGGCGCTGGAAGCAGGCATTAACTTCTTCGATACCGCCAACAGCTATTCCGACGGCAGCAGTGAAGAAATTGTGGGCCGGGCGCTGCGCGACTATGCGCGCCGCGATGAAGTAGTGGTGGCGACGAAAGTTTATAACCAGATGAGCAATCTTCCACGCGGCCTGTCGCGCAAAAATATTATGCAATCCATTGACGACAGCCTGACGCGGCTCGGCATGGAGTATGTCGATCTGCTGCAAATTCACCGCTGGGATTACGATACGCCGATCGAGGAGACGCTGGAGGCGCTGCACGATGTGGTGAAGGCGGGCAAAGCGCGCTATATCGGCGCCTCCTCTATGTACGCCTGGCAGTTCGCCAAAGCGCTGTATACCGCAGATTTACACGGCTGGACGCGCTTTGTCAGCATGCAGGATCAGTACAATTTGATTCAGCGAGAAGAGGAGCGCGAAATGCACCCGCTGTGCCTGGCAGAAAATATCGCCGTGCTGACCTGGAGCCCATTGGCGCGCGGCCGCCTTTCCCGTCCATGGGGAGAAAGTACGGCGCGATCGGTCTCGGATGAATTTGGCAAAACGCTGTACGCCAACAATGAAGAGAACGACGCCGCCATCGCCCGGCGGGTAGAAAGTCTGGCGGCGGAGAAAGGCGTTAGCCGGGCGCAGATCGCACTGGCCTGGCAATTAACCAAACCGGCCGTCACCGCACCGATCATCGGCACATCGCGCGCGGAGCAGCTGGCGGATCTGGTGAAAGCGGTCGATATTGACCTGACGCAGGAAGAGGTTGCGGAGCTGGAAACCATTTATCAGCCGCATCCGGTGGTCGGCTTTCAGTAAGCGCAAAGGCGGCGAACAGCGTTCACCGCCTTGATTCAGAACAGCGGCCAGTGCTGACCGATAAACCACAGCAGGAAAGCGGAAATAATCCCGGCGATAATATCGTCAACCATGATGCCCATACCGCCGTGTACATTACGGTCAAACCAACGAATAGGCCACGGCTTCCACATATCCAGCACGCGGAAAATCACAAAGCCCGCCAGTACCCATTGCCAGGCCATCGTCGGGATCGCCATCAGCGTAATCCACATTCCGATAAACTCATCCCAGACAATGCTGCCGTGATCGTGAACGCCCATATCTTTCGCGGTACGATGGCAAAGGTAGACGCCAATACAGATACCGAACATTACCAGCAGCGAATAGATATCTGGCGGCAGAAAGGTCATCAGCCACCAGAACGGCAGCGCCGCCAGCGATCCCATGGTGCCCGGCACCCAGGGAAACAGGCCGCTGCCGAAGCCGGTAGCTAACAGATGCCAGGGATTGCTCAGCCGCAGGCGGCTTTTCGCCAGATCTTTATCGCGCGTCAAAATGATCGAATCCTTTCAGATTAAGCGTGACCGGATTACCGCCCTGCAGCAGCACCAGCCCTTCCGATTCCGGCGCCAGCTGACCGACGCAAGTATAAGGCACGCCCAGATGCCCCAGCGCGACATCCAATGCCCCACGGTTGATCTCCGGCACGGTAAAGCAGAGTTCGTAATCTTCGCCGCCGCTTAGCGCCCAGCGCAGCACCTGCTCGCTGTCAAAATGATCGCGCAGCACGCTGGAAAGCGGCAACGCCTCCAGGTTGAGACGCGCTCCGCACTCGCTGGCTTTCAGAATATGGCCCAGATCGGAAATCAGTCCGTCGGAAATATCAATCGCCGCGCTGGCAAGATTACGCAGCGCCTGGCCCTGCAAAATACGCGGCATCGGGCGTAGGTGACGTTTAATCAGCGCTTCATGCACCACCGGATCGGTAATGCGTACCCGATGCTGCAACAGCGCCAGGCCAGCCGCGCTGTCGCCCAGCGAGCCGGTGACATAAATCCAGTCGCCGGGACGGGCGCCACTGC
>NZ_CALNWY010000003.1 GCF_940807255.1 Mixta sp. Marseille-Q2659
CGGCCAACACAGCAGACTGCGTGGGTAAGGCGCAGTTTGGCCAGCTGCGGCCAGAAGCCGAAGCAGAGCGCGGCATAGCCGAGCGCGATAAGCGGCGCGGCCAGGTCGCGCGGTGCCTGTAAATAGAAAGCGGTCCAGCGAAACGCCCAACCCAGATGCCATTGCAGCAGCGTCGCGGGCAACTGGATCAGCCAGCCGATGGTTAACAGCACCAGTGCCGTGCGGCGATAGTGACGGCGGCTAAAGGCGCCCTGTAGCCAGCCGTTGCGCATCAACGCGCCGCCGATCAGCATCAGTCCCGCCAGTTGCCAGCCATACTGCGCGCCCAGCGCCAGCAGCATCGACGAGAGATGATCGAGCCGGTTTTGCACCGCTTCCGCGCCGCCGTTCAGCTTCCAGAACATTTCATACTGAATATCCGCGGCGCCGGGCAGCCAGGATCGCGCCGGTTCAGGCGAGGAGATCAGGCCAAACAGCAGCAGCACGCCAACGCCCACCAGATAAAGCATCACGCCGGTGTTAAACAGCGATCGCGTCGAGGGCACATCACGGATCATGCGCCAGGCAATCAGGCCGATAATGCCGTAAGCCAGCAGAATATCCCCTTCCCACAGGAAGATGGCATGGATAAAACCGAAGATTACCAGCCAGCTCAGGCGCGCCTGTAGCCAGCGTTTTCCGCGCGGCAACAGCATTTGCAGGCCCGCGCCGAACAGCAAGGCAAACAGCGAGAGAAATTTACTCTGCGCCAGCAGATCGAGCAGCGCCCAGCTCAGCGCGTCGCTGAAGGCGGGCTGGCCCTGCCAGGCGGGATTCAGGTAGGCGGCGGAAGGCAGGCCGAAGCCGCTGATGTTCAGCAGCAGGATACCGAGAATGGCGAGACCACGAATAAAATCCAGCGTGATATTTCGTTGCATGCCGGTTCCTGCCGCCGTCAGAGAGGATTAGTTATGGCGCACCGCGCGTAAAAATTCCTGACGCGTGTTCTGGCTCGACTTAAACAGGCCGCCCAGCGAAGTCGTGGTGGTGGCGCTATTGGCGTCGCGAATGCCACGCGCTTTCACGCAGTAATGCACCGCGTCAATGGAGACCGCCACGTTATTGGTGCCGAGCAGCGTCTGCAACGCGATCAGCACCTGCTGGGTCAGTCGCTCCTGCACCTGCGGGCGCTGAGCAAAGAACTGCACGATACGGTTGATTTTCGACAGGCCGATCACTTTATCTTTCGGGATATAAGCTACGGTCGCTTTGCCGTCGATGATCACGAAATGGTGTTCGCAGGTGCTGGTCAGGGTAATGTCGCGCACCGTTACCATCTCATCCACCTTCATCTTGTTTTCGATAAGGGTGATTTTCGGGAAATTAGCGTAGTCCAGACCGGAGAAGATTTCATTCACATACATCTTGGCGATGCGATGTGGCGTTTCCATCAGGCTGTCATCTTCCAGATCGAGATTAAGCAGCTGCATGATTTCTGTCATATGTCCGGCAATCAGCCGTCTACGCGTTTCGTCATCCATTTCACGCACGGGCGTACGTAACGGGGTTTCCAGTCCACGCGCAACCAGCGCTTCGTGAACCAGAGCGGCTTCATGACTTAACGTCGCCATCTGATGTTTCTCCAGCAGGTGTAACAACCGATAATCGCCAACACGGTCGTTATCGGGGTAATAATCTGAGGGCGTATTCTGAAGCACTCCGCCCGGTTTATCCAGTGAATACGCGTAATGGCTGCTGAAATCCCTTCATACAGCGCGCCGCCAGACCAGCGCGCCCGCCAGCAGCAGCGCGGCGCCAGCTACATAGAGCGCCGGATCGAGCCGGTGCCACAGCAGTGTGGAGACCGACGAGAGCAGCGGCCCCGCCAGCTGGCCGACGGCGTAGCCGGTGGTCAGCAAACCGGCCAGGTAACGCACATGCTGCGGCGCCAGTTCGCGACCATATTGCAATGTCAATTGCACCACGCACAGAAAGCCGCCGCCAGTCAGCAACGCGCCCAGCGCCAGCCCGCCGATACCCGGCAGCAGCCCGCCGAGAAAGACGCCCAGCGCCTGCAACCAGAGCGCAATTGCCAGCCGGCAGTGGCTGGCGCCCAGCCGTCGGGTCAGGATACCCAACGCAATCCCCGCAACCGCCGCGCCGCCAAAGATCGGCCAGATATACTGCGCAAACGGGCTGTGTGGAAAGCGCGACGCCGCCAGTTGAGAAAGAAAAGTGGCGGGCAGAATATAGCCGAAGCCCGCCAGACTGTAGCTCCAGACCAGGCGCTTCAGATTGCCGTTCAGCACCAGCGGCGCGGGCGCCGTTTCAGGCCGGTGCAGTTCGCCCTGGCGCGGCAGGTTAACGGCAATCGCCGCCACCAGTAGCAGCGCCGCGGCGCCATAGGCCAGCCACGCGGCGGCGGCCGAAACCTGGTAGCCGTTCAGTAATACCGCCAGCAGGCCGCTGAGCGCAATACCGACGCCCGGCCCGGCAAAAACCAGCGCCGACAGGCCAGGCTTGCCGTGGCGCTGGAGCTGTTCACTGCTCCAGGCCGCCACCAGCACCATCGCCCAGCCGCTGGCCCAGCCGATAAAAAAGCGCGCCGCGCCGTGCAGCCAGGGGCCATGCAACACGGCGGAAAGCAGTGTCAGCGCCACCGCGCCCCAGACACCGCAGCGCAGACGCAACTCGACCCGCTGGCGGGCGCGCATCGCATCAAACGAGCCACACAGATAGCCGAGATAGTTAAGCGCCGCCACCAGGCTGGCGCTGGTCAGCGTCAGCTGATGTTCTGCGATCATCAGCGGCACCTGCGGCGTAAAGGCAAAACGTCCAATGCCCATCGCCACCACCAGCGACAGTAGCGCGCTGAGCGCAATGCGCCCTGCTCCCGGCGCGGTTCTATCGCGAAGATTCTGCATGCTTAATATCATCTTATCTGTTTTAGCGGTTGCACCCATCTTGCCTGACGTTTAAACTCACGGAAAGTGAATACTTATAACCAACTTCCTTACGGTAAGAGAACAGATGGATTTAGTCCAGTTACGTATGTTCTGTTCGGTGGCGGAAACCGGATCGGTGGCGCGTGCCGCCGAGCAGCTGCATCGCGTACCTTCCAACCTCACCACGCGTCTGCGCCAGCTTGAGCAGGAGATTGGCGTCGATCTTTTCATTCGTGAAAAGCAGCGCCTGCGTTTGTCGCCGATGGGCCATAATTTCCTTAACTACGCCCAGCGCATTCTGGCGCTGAGCGACGAGGCGTTAAGTATGGCGCGCACCGGCGAACCGGGCGGCAATTTCGCCCTCGGCTCGATGGAAAGTACCGCCGCCACGCGGTTGCCTAACCTGCTGGCGGCCTATCATCAGCGTTATCCGACGGTGGCGCTGTCGCTGATCACCGGCACCTCCGGCGAGATTATTGATCGGGTGCGTGAAGGCACGCTGGCGGCGGCGCTGGTCGACGGGCCGGTAAACTATGATGAGCTGAACGGCTGCATCGCCTTTCGCGAGCAGATGATGCTGATCTCCAGCGCCGATCATGCGCCGATCCACAGTGCGGCTGATGCCAGCGGCGATACGGTATTCGCCTTTCGCACCAGCTGTTCCTATCGTTTGCGACTGGAGGAGTGGTTCCGCGCCAGCAATGTGCAGCCGCACAACATTATGGAGATCCAGTCCTATCACGCGATGATGGCCTGCGTCGCCAGCGGTGCAGGCGTGGCGCTGATTCCGCAGTCGGTGCTGGCGCAAATGCCCGCCCGCGAGCGGGTGCAGGCGCACGTGCTGCCGCCGAAGTTTGCCGATACCGCCACCTGGCTGCTCTGGCGGCGCGATGCGTTTACGCCCAATGTGGAAGCGCTGAAGTACCTGATTATTGAACAATTTGATGACAAACCCGTTAACGATGAACTGATTCATCCCCTGGAGCTGATAAATGGAAATGATTAAGACCCGTGCCGCCGTTGCCTGGGCCGCAGGCGAACCGCTGAAAATCGAAGAAGTGGATTTAATGCCGCCGCAAAAAGGCGAAGTGCTGGTGCGCATCGTGGCCACCGGCGTTTGTCATACCGATGCCTATACGCTGTCAGGCAAGGACCCGGAAGGCGTGTTTCCGGCAATCCTCGGTCATGAAGGCGGCGGCATCGTGGAAGCGGTGGGCGAAGGCGTGACCAGTGTGGCGGTGGGCGATCATGTGATCCCGCTCTATACGCCGGAGTGCGGCCAGTGCAAATTCTGTCTCTCTGGCAAAACCAACCTGTGCCAGGCAATCCGCACCACGCAGGGCAAAGGTCTGATGCCGGACGGCACCACTCGCTTCTTCAAGGACGGCAAGCCGATTTTCCACTATATGGGCACCTCTACGTTCTCTGAGTACACCGTAGTGCCGGAAATCTCGCTGGCGAAAATCAGCAAAGAAGCGCCGCTGGAAGAAGTATGTCTGCTGGGCTGCGGCGTAACGACCGGCATGGGCGCGGTGATGAATACCGCCAAAGTGAAGGAAGGCGATACCGTGGCGATTTTCGGCCTTGGCGGTATCGGTCTGTCGGCGATTATCGGCGCGAAAATGGCGAAAGCGGGCCGCATTATCGGTATCGATATCAACACCAGCAAGTTCGATCTGGCGCGCAAACTGGGCGCTACCGACCTGATTAACCCGAAAGATTATGACAAACCGATTCAGGAAGTCATCGTGGAGATGACCGACGGCGGCGTAGACTTCTCATTCGAGTGCATCGGCAATGTAAACGTAATGCGTTCGGCGCTGGAGTGCTGCCATAAAGGCTGGGGCGAGTCGGTGATTATCGGCGTAGCGGGCGCGGGCGAAGAGATCTCCACCCGTCCGTTCCAGCTGGTGACCGGTCGCGTCTGGCGCGGCTCCGCCTTTGGCGGCGTCAAAGGCCGTTCGCAGCTGCCAGGCATCGTGCAGGATTACCTCGATGGCAAGTTCCAGCTGAATGATTTCATTACGCATACCATGCCGCTGGAGGAGATTAACGAGGCTTTCGACCTGATGCACGAAGGCAAATCGATTCGCTCCGTGGTGCATTTCAGTAAGTAAACGGGAGCTATCATGCCAACAACGCTGGAATTACTGGAAGAGCATCGCCTGTTTGGCGGCTGGCAGCAGCGCTGGCGCCACCACTCGTCGGTGCTGGGCTGCAATATGACCTTTGGCATCTTTTTGCCGGGGCCAAAAGGGGATACCCCGCCGCCGGTGGTCTGGTGCCTGGCGGGCCTGACCTGTACCGATGAAAACTTCGCCGTTAAGTCCGGCGCGCAACGCATTGCGGCAGAGCTGGGGCTGGTGCTGGTGATGCCTGATACCAGCCCGCGCGGCGACGAAGTGCCAAACGATGAGGCGTACGATCTGGGCCAGGGCGCCGGGTTCTACCTGAACGCCACCCAGGAGCCGTGGCGGCACAATTTCCATATGTACGATTACCTTAATGATGAGCTGCCGGCGCTGATTGCCGCCAGCTTTAAAATAAGCGATCGTCAGGCGATTATGGGCCATTCCATGGGCGGCCACGGCGCGCTGATGCTGGCGCTGCGTAATCCGCACCGATTTGCCTCCGCCTCTGCCTTTGCGCCGATTGTTAATCCCAGTTCAGTGCCCTGGGGACAAAAAGCGTTCCGCGCCTATTTAGGGGAAGATGCTGAACAATGGCAGCAGTATGACAGCTGTCTGCTCATGCAGCAGACACAGGCGCAGCTGCCGATCCTGATCGATCAAGGTGACAGCGATCAGTTCCTGGCCGATCAGCTCCAGCCTGAACGGCTGAAAGCCGTAGCGCAGCAAAACGGCTGGCCGCTGACGTTGCGCATCCAGCCGGGTTACGATCACAGCTATTTCTTTATCGCTTCATTCGTTGAGGATCACCTGCGCTTTCACGCGCAACATCTGCTGGCATAAAAAAGGGCGGCCTCGGCCGCCCTTTTTCATCAGAAGCTGTAATCCATCGCCAGGAAGTAGCGGCGTCCATCCTCATTAAAGCCGTAGTCATCGCGGCTGAAATCTTTATCCAGCAGATTCTGCACGCCCGCGCGCAGCTTAACCGCTTTGGTGGCCTGCCAGCTGGCGCCGCTGTTCCACAGCACGTAGCCGCCCGGCGTCACGCCATCGTTATTCAGCGTACGACGTTCACCGGAGTAGTTGGCCTGCAGATAGACATTCCAGTCATCCACCGGCGTCCAGTCGAGCGTGCCG
Organism: Mixta sp. Marseille-Q2659; assembly: GCF_940807255.1. Classification (GTDB taxonomy): domain Bacteria; phylum Pseudomonadota; class Gammaproteobacteria; order Enterobacterales; family Enterobacteriaceae; genus Mixta. The sequence continues at coordinate 6,191 of NZ_CALNWY010000003.1, forward strand.
TTGGCGGTATGCAGCGGCAGCTCACGCAGCGGTTTGTTGCCGCCGTTGCTCAGATCGCGTCCGTCGCTGTAGGTATAGTTCAGCGTCAGTTTCCAGCGATCGGTCAGCGGCACCTTCAGTTCGGTTTCCAGCCCGGTAATACGCGCCTTGTTAACGTTGTAATAGCGGAACACCGGATTACCCTCATCATTGACGCCAACATAGTTGCTGTAGCCCGGCGCCAGCGCCTTGTCCGAGGTGCGCGAAATGCTGATCATGTCATCAACGTTATTCTGAAAGGCAGTGATGCTGCCGGTCACGCCATCCAGCCAGCCTTCGTCGCCGCGCCAGTAAAGGCCCAGCTCAAAGCTTTCGCTGGTTTCCGGCTTCAGATCCGGGCTGCCGACCACCGCGCAGCTGCCGCGACAGGAGTTGCTCTGCCAGTCAGGGCTGAGCTGCAGCAGCGAAGGTGCTTTAAAGGCGTTGGCCCAGCCGCCTTTTACCGTCACATTATCGGTGGCGTTCCAGACCAGGTAGAGACGCGGGCTCCAGTGATCGCCGTAGGTTTCATGATCGTCCATACGCACGCCGCCGGTCAGCGCCAGCGACTCCAGCAGCCGCCACTCATCTTCAACAAACAGCGCGTACTGGCTGGCGGAGGTGCTGCCGCTGCCCTTCAGGTTTACCGCATCGCTCAGCTTATCGTGTCGCCACTCGCCGCCGACGGTCAGCAGCTGGTTAATATCCATCAGCGGCAGCACCAGCTTGCCGTCGAGGCTGTTATTGCGCGAGGTAATGGTTTTGCTGGTGTAGTTATCCACTTTATCGCCGTAGAAGCGCAGCTCCGTATTGCCAAAGTCCCAGCGCCCGTTATGGCTGATGCTGTAGTTCTGGCGCTCAAGACGATTTTTATCCAGCGAGTCGGAGTCGCGATCTTGCCGATCGAAGCCGTAACCCAGGCCGATCTCCTGGTTATCAGTCGGCGTCAGGGTAAATTCGGCATTGCCGTTGCGCGTGGTGTAACCTTCGATGCGCGCAGATTCGCCGTTGGCGGGCGCATCATCTTTTTCGCGCTTGCCGAGGTTGCCGTAGACTTTTACGCCGAGCAGGTCGTCAATCAGCGGCCCGCTGGTAAAGAAGTTGCCGTTGTAGCTATCACCGCGATCACGATGCTCCTGAATAGTGGTGTCAGCACTCAGGGTGCCGTGCCAGGCCTTGCCTACTTTGCGGGTGATAATATTCACCACGCCGCCCAGCGCATCGGACCCGTACAGCGAGGACATCGGGCCGCGCACTACTTCGATACGTTCGATGGCATCAACCGGGATCCAGTTAAGGTCGAAGTCGTTATGGCGGAAGACTGCATTGCGTGAGCTGACGCGCTTGCCGTCAATCAGGATCAAGGTGTAGCTGCTGTCCAGCCCGCGCAGGCTGACGCCCTTACGGTTATCCCCTTCGTCGGTCAGCTGGACGCCCGGCACTTCACGTAATACATCACGCAGGTTTTGTACCGGTTTACGCTTAATCTCTTCACTGGTGATAACGCTAATGCTGGCTGGCGCATCCTGTAAGTTAATTTCATTCGCCGAGGCGGTTACCACCATCGTATCGCTGGCATCTTCTCCAGCGGCATTAACAGGCAGCGTCACGGCCAAAACGGACGTAAAAATACCGGCCCGCATTACACCATTTAAGCGAAACATATTCTCTCCATGAGGTCAAAGTAACAAGGTTTAAAATGTGTCGCTCACATTGAAAGGGGTGATAAAGCATCCCCAAAAAATTATTTAACCGTTATTTAAACGGCGGCCGCTTGATTAAATTTTACGGCCTTATTATGTCGATTATTTATAAAGCGCCAGCGCTTATTATCCACTGACGGCTTAAGGTTATATTTATTTAACTGCTGATGGATTAAGGGCGGCGCAGGCCGCTCCGTTGGTTACAGGCTCGGCGCCGTTACCAGCCCGTCAATTAACACCTGCGGCGTTCCCTGCGAGCAGCGCTCAATGCGTCCGCGTACGCCGTAAACTTCAGCGAGGCTTTCCGCAGTAATCACCTTTTCCGGTTCGCCATCGGCAATTAACCTGCCCTGCTGCAGCATTAATACATGTTCCGCATGGCGCAGCGCGATATTAATATCATGCACCACCACCACGGTAACAATATTCCGCAGGCGCGTTTCACGGCGAACTAAATCCATTACGTGAAACTGATAGTTTAAATCCAGCGCGCTGAGCGGCTCATCCAGTAATAGTAATTCCGGGCGACGAATTAATGACTGCGCTAATCCCACCAGCTGTTTTTGTCCGCCGGAAAGCTGATCGAGATAGCTTAACGCCAGATGCGCAATGCCCAGCTGCTCCAGCAGCGTCATCACTTCCGCTTCGCTGGCAACGCGGCTGCCATGACTGCCGGAGGCGCGCTGGGCGACGATGATCGACTCCAGCACGTGCAGATGGACGCCCGCCGGCAGCGACTGCGGCAGATAAACCACCTTTTGCGCGCGCCGCACAAAAGGCTGCACCATCAGCTCTTCGCCGTTAAGCCACAGCTCGCCCTGCGCCCGGTTTAAGCCGGCCAGCGAGCGCAGCAACGTCGATTTACCGCAGCCGTTCGGCCCCAGCAGCACGGTAATTTTGCCGCGCGGCAGCTGCGGCACGTTAAGATTTTCAATGACCTTGCGCTTCGGATAACCGGTATGAAATGCGCGGATCTGTAAGCCTTCCATCAGACATTCCCCCGATGACGCAAAATAATAGTCAGGAAGAACGGCACGCCAACCAGCGAGGTGACGATGCCGACCGGAATAATAATGCCGGGGATCAGGTTTTTCGAGGCAACCGACGCCATCGACAGCACCAGCGCGCCGGTCAGGGCGCTGGCAGGCAGGTAGAAGCGATGATCTTCACCAAAAATCAGGCGCGAAATGTGCGGCGCCACCAGGCCGATAAAGCCAATCGGCCCGACAAAGGCTACCGCCAGCGCTGAGAGAATGCTGATGCGCAGCAGCGTGCCCAGACGCAGGCGACGCACATCGATGCCGAAACTGATGGCGCGATCTTCGCCGAGGCGCAGCGCGGTCAGTTTCCAGGAACTCATTAAGGAAAACGGCAGCAGCAGCAATACCGCCGCGCTTAAGATCCCCAGCTTTTCCCATGAGGCGCGCGCCAGGCTGCCCATCGTCCAGAAGACCAGGCCCTGCAAGGTATCTTCGCTGGCGATAAATTGCAGCATCGACACCAGCGCGTTAAAAGTAAACACCAGCGCAATGCCAAACAGCACTACGCCAGAGGTAGCAACCCGCGTCCAGCGCGTCACCGCGTCCAGCATCAGGGCAGCAAACAGCGCAAAGATAAAGGCGTTGCCGGAAACAAACCACTGGTCGGGAATGCCGGGAATGCCGATGCCGAGAATAATGGCCAGCGCGGCGCCGAAGGCAGCGGCAGAGGAGACGCCAAGCGTAAAGGGGCTGGCGAGCGGGTTATTTAAAATGGTTTGCATCTCTGCCCCGGCGAGGCCGAGCGCCAGGCCGACCACGACCGCCATCAGCGCGTAAGGCAGCCGGATTTCCCAGACGATCACGCGCGTTCCGGCATCGACGCTGTCCGGCTGCAGCAGCGTATGCCACAGCGTATCCAGCGTCAGGCCAGAAGGACCGAGGGTAAAGTCTAAGATTAGCGAAGCCAGAATGGCCACCAGCAGCACGCCCATCAGCATCAGACGATGCCGTAAAAGCTGGTGGTAGCGTCCCATTACCTGCTCAGGCGCTTTGGCGCTGGCACAGGAAGCGGAATCAGGTGTTACACTCATGTTAAATCCTGTCAATATTTCAGTCGCGGGCGCGGCATCGGTTGCCTGCCTGACGGCGCAACAACGCATGGAACGCTGCCCTTCCCCCGCCGTCATCGTCGCTTTCTGACGTTAAGGGCTCGAACAATAGAACAAATGATAATGGTTATCAATGCAATTTGTAACAACTTTGCCGCATAGCAAAAAGGCGCGACCTGAGTCGCGCCTTTATTTTACCAGTCTCTGTTTAACCGTTACTTACCGAAACGCGGAAACTCCATGTCCTTGTAGCGGACAAAACGGCTGCGACGCACCAGCTTGTAGCCAAACCAGATAACCAGGAACAGCGGAATACCGATATAGGTAGCGGCCACGCCGTACCAGTCAATTTTATCGGCCAGGAACGCCTGGTAGTTCTGCCCCAGGGTAATGATCAGGCAGAGAACAAAGGCGAAGATCGGCCCCAGCGGGAAGAAACCGGACAGATAAGGCAGATCCGCCAGATTATGTCCCTGCGCCACATAGCCGCGACGGAAGCGGTAGTGGCTGATGGCGATGCCAAGCCAGGCGATAAAACCGGTCATGCCGGAGGTGTTCAGCAGCCACAGATAAACCTGCTGGTTGCCGAATTTGGAGGTCAGGAAGCAGAGCGCCGCCACCACCGTGGTGGCATACAGCGCGTTACGCGGCACGCCGTTTTTCGACAGTTTGGCGAAAATACGCGGCGCTTTGCCTTCGCTGGCAAGAGTGAACAGCATACGCGTGGAAGCGTACATGCCGGAGTTGCCCGCCGACAGTACCGCCGTCAGGATCACCGCGTTCATGACCGCCGCCGCTGACAGCAGGCCGGCATGCTGGAACACCAGCGTGAACGGGCTGACGCTAATATCTTTCACGTCGTTGCGCAGCAGGCTGGGATCGGTATAAGGGATAATCAGGCTGATAATCAGAATGGCGAAGATATAGAACAGCAGAATACGCCAGAACACCTGACGCACCGCGCGCGGAATGTTTTTCGCCGGATCTTCTGATTCGCCCGCCGCAATGCCGATCAGCTCCGTGCCCTGGAAGGAGAAGCCGACAATCATCGCCACGCCGATCATCGCGGAGAAACCGCCAGCAAAAGGCGCCTCGCCAATCTGCCAGTTTTCCCAGCCGGCGTGATCGCCGCCGCGCAGAATGCCGACAATCATCAGCACACCGACGGCGATAAAGATAATCACGGTGGCCACTTTGATCAGCGAGAACCAGTATTCCGCTTCGCCAAAGCCTTTTACCGAAATGTAATTCAGCAGGAACATCAGGCCGAGGAACAGCGCGCTCCAGATCCAGCCCGGCGTATCGGGAAACCAGTAACTCATCACCAGCTGTGATGCCACCAGGTCAACGGCGATAGTAACCGCCCAGTTGTACCAGTAGTTCCAGCCAAGCGCGAAGCCAAAACCCTCTTCGACATATTTGGCACCATAGGTGGAGAAAGAGCCGGAAACCGGCATAAAGGCCGCCAGTTCGCCGAGGCTGGTCATTAAAAAGTAAACCATCAGCCCGATCAGGGCATAGGAGAGTAGCGCACCGCCAGGCCCCGCCTGTGAGATGGTCGCGCCTGAAGCGACAAAAAGCCCGGTGCCGATAGAGCCGCCGATAGCGATCATTGTCAGATGACGCGCCTTCAGCGCACGCTGCAACCCAGGTTGTTGTGTTGTTTTTTTATCCTGAACCATATTTAAACGCTGTAAAAGGGGTGAAAAGAGGCGCGATTGTAGCAACTCGACCGGTCAAGTATAGTAATAACCCGCCGTTATAAGTTACCTTCATGATCCACGCCAGATTATTAGCAACATCGCCCCGGGCTTTACGCCGCCGCATTTAAAGCCGTTCAGCCTTTTCGCCGGACGCGGTTGCCAGCGAGAAAAACGGCGCTGCGCTTATTCGCGGCAGTAGCTGAGAAAGCGCGTCAGCGCCTTTGAGATATGTTTTTGCCGGTGATGAATACGATAAAGCGTACGCGAGAGCGTCGGCAGCGGAATAGCAATCTCAACCAAAGAGCCGGTCTCCAGCTGCTCGGCGATAACCCGCCGCGACAGACAGCTAATGCCCATGCCGTGCCGCACCGCGTGCTTGATGGCTTCCGAATTGCCCAGCTCCAGCGCCAGCTGAAACTGCGGCAGATGCGACAACAGCAGATAATCAACAATTTCCCGCGTGCCGGAGCCCTGCTCGCGCAGGATCCAGGGCGCGGCGGCCAGGCTTTCCAGGGTCACTGGTTGCTGGCGTAACGGCGTATCCGGCGCGGCAAACACCACCAGCTCATCTTCCAGCCAGGGTTCGCTGACAATATCGCTGACGTGGCACGGCCCTTCGATCAGCCCCAGATCGACGCGAAAATCCGCCACCGCGTTAATCACATCCTGACTGTTGCCGACGCTCAGCTCCAGCGGCAGCTGCGGATAATCGCGCCGCCAGGCGGCGATCATGCCCGGCAGTAGATAGTTGCCGATGGTGCTGCTGGCATACAGGCGAATCGCACCGTTGTCCTCGCGGAACAGCTGCTCGATATCGGTCGCCTGCTCCAGCAGCCCTACCGCGCGTGGATAGAGCAGACGTCCATGTTCATTCAACACTAAACGTTTGCCGACGCGGTCAAACAGCTGTACGCCCAGCTGTCCCTCCAGATCGGCCAGCGCCGCGCTGACCGCCGACTGAGACAGTGAAAGCAGTTGGGAAGCCTGGGTGGTGGATCCGCTTTTCAACACTTCGGTAAACACTTCAATTTGACGCAGCGTAATATGCATCGATTTTCCTTTACGACATAAAATGTCTGACGCCCCACATCAGCAGCGCCAGCCAGAGCAGCAGCAGAATGACCAGCGCGCTGCGGCTAATTAATTTTTTACCCTGTTGCTGCCGCCTTTCCACTTTGGCGAGGCTGCGGGCGCGTACCTGAGCGGGCATGGCGCGCAGCAGCAGCATGACGCCCGACGGCACAATGACCGCATCGTCCAGCCATCCTACTAAGGGGATTACATCAGGGATCAGATCGATCGGGCTAAAGGTATAGGCTGCCAGCACGCCGGTAAACACTTTCAGCCACAGTGGTGCCTGCGGATCGCGGCAGGCAAACCATAACGTCAGGGCATCTTTCTTAATGAGCCGCGCCCAGCGGCGTAAACGATTAAACAGCATTCTTCTTCCTGTATTCCGTCTCGGCGCAGGCTGCGTAAAGCCTGTAGCCGCAGGCATAACCGTACCACGATTTACAAACCGCCATTATGAATAGCGGACTCACTTCGGCACATGACCAGCAATACGCGCTATCAACGCCGGGTTTAATGCACTGTACAGAATGGCTGAAAAACCGCGATTTTACCTGCAGGCAGGGTAAAAACTATCGGGCAGCAGGCTCCAGATTATCAATAACGTCTTTCTCACCTTATACTACTTATTTCGATTAATTATAAATATATAATCAATTTTACTTTTAAGCCAGCTAACAGGAGACTTGTCTCATCAGAGAGGAGTGTGACTATGGCTGAACTCATTTTTTCTAAATCACATCATCATCCGGGACGCTTTTTACCCGGACTGCTGCTGACCGGCCTGATTGCCGCCGCCGCGTTAATGCTCGGCAGCCAGCCTGCCGTCGCCGCATTGGGACTGAGTGCGCTGACGTTGGCGATTGTGCTTGGCATGCTGGTAGGTAACACCTTTTATCCGCGCCTCTATTCTGCCTGCGACAGCGGCGTGCTGCTGGCGAAGCAGCGCTTGCTGCGTTTGGGGATCATTTTGTACGGCTTCCATCTGACCTTTCAGCAGATCGCCAGCGTGGGCTTCAGCGGGATAATTATCGATGCGCTGACGCTCAGTTCCACCTTTCTGCTGGCCTGCTGGCTGGGACGCCGCTGGCTGGGGCTCGATCGCGAAACCTGCTGGCTGATCGGCGCCGGAAGCAGTATTTGCGGGGCCGCCGCCGTGCTGGCCACTGAGCCGGTCGTCAAAGCACAGGCCTCGAAAGTGGCGGTGGCGATTGCAACCGTGGTGCTGTTCGGCACGCTGGCGATATTTCTTTATCCCCTGCTGTGGCCGCTGGCGCAGCATCTCTTCCCGCAGCTGACCGCCACGCAGTTTGGCATCTATACCGGCTCCACCGTACATGAAGTGGCACAGGTGGTGGCGGCTGGCCATGCGATTGGCCCGGACGCGGAAAATGCGGCGGTCATCGCTAAAATGCTGCGCGTCATGATGCTGGCGCCCTTTCTGCTGCTGCTTACCGCCTGGATACAGCGTCAAAGCCCACAGATGGCGACACAGAAAAAAGCGTTGCCGTTTCCCTGGTTTGCCCTGCTGTTTATCGCGGTCGCGCTGTTTAACTCTTTTCATCTGCTGCCTGCCGACATGATTGCGCGTATCAACCAGCTCGATACGCTGCTGCTGGCAATGGCGATGGCAGCGCTTGGGCTGACCACGCACGTGAGCGCCCTCAGGAAAGCAGGTGTACGCCCGCTGCTGCTGGGATCGTTACTGTTTATCTGGCTGCTGCTGGGCGGCGGCGCGATTAACCTGCTGGTTCACCATTTTCTGCCTTAAGCGCATCAGGTATTATGGCCTGCCTGCTCAGGCGGGCCATTAACAGGAGAGACGCATGAAATTTATTGGCGCACATGTCAGCGCAGCGGGCGGTGTGGAACAGGCGGTGTTACGCGCCCATGAACTGGAAGCGACCGCGTTTGCGCTGTTTACCAAAAACCAGCGCCAGTGGCGGGCGGCACCGTTATCCGCGGCGACCATCAGCGCCTTTCGCAATGCCTGCGAAAAATATGGCTACAGCAGCGGTCAGATCCTGCCGCACGACAGTTTTTTGATTAACCTCGGTCATCCGCAGGAAGAGCCGCTGGAGAAGTCCCGCGCGGCCTTTATCGATGAGCTGCAGCGCTGCGAGCAGCTGGGCCTGACGCTGCTGAATTTCCACCCCGGCAGCCATCTTAGCCAGATCGATGAAGATGCCTGCCTGTCACGCATTGCTGAATCAGTGAATATCGCGCTGGATAAAACCACCGGCGTCACCGCGGTGATTGAAAACACCGCCGGTCAGGGCAGCAATCTGGGCTATCGTTTTGAACATCTGGCGGCGATTATCGATCAGGTGGAAGATAAATCGCGCGTCGGCGTTTGCATTGATACCTGCCATGCTTTTGCCGGTGGTTACGATCTGCGCAGCGAAGCGGACTGCGAGACGACCTTTGCCGAGTTCGATCGCATTGTCGGCTTTCGCTATCTGCGCGGTATGCACCTGAATGATGCGAAAAGCGCTTACGCCAGCCGCGTTGACCGCCATCACAGCCTGGGCGAAGGCAATATTGGCAAAACCGTGTTTAGCTGGCTAATGAAAGACAGCCGCTTCGACAATATTCCGTTGATTCTGGAAACCATCAATCCTGACATCTGGAAAGATGAAATCGCCTGGCTGAAATCGCAGCAGATTGCCGCTGTAAATCCTTAATCACATGGCGTGGCGCCGCCGTAAAGGGCAGCGCCACGCCAGATCCCCTTCTCCCGCTCGCGTTAATTAACCGGCTTTAATCGGTAACACCTCACTGCTGATAATACACAACTTTATAACCTCGCAACTTTATAGCAGCATAATTTATCATTTCTTTAGCGCAACTATTTCGTCAAAAGATAATAGAGCGTTACAACGATGTTTTCCGGACACGTTTTTAATTCCTTTCAGGCGGCTTTTCTGACGCAACATAGAGTAACTTCGAATAGAAACAGGCTTTTTCAGGATTATTAGCTGTGCTAATTAATAGGAAGGTAATTTTTTAAATTAAAGCATCGCGTTAAACAGGGATTATTGAACGTATTAAATTACTTAATTTAACAATTGCCTTTCTCTATTAACCGCTCGTTAAAGCATCCGCTTTATATAACCAATAAAAATTACGGGCCTGCAGATAAAGGTATCAGTATGCAAACACAAATCCTCCCCCGCCAAAATGTTACAGCATTGGGCTTTCTGGCAATTGTTCGTCGCGCCGGGCGAAATGTTCAGGAGGCATGGTAATGACCACTGAAACAACCTTAAATGCGGTGAAGCCGGTGGCGCGCGGTTGGTCGCTGAAGGATACGATCTGGATACTGAGCGTGTATGGCTCGACGGTCGGCGCCGGAACGCTGTTTCTGCCGGTAGAAATCGGCACCCGTGGCCCGATGGTGTTTTTTATGCTGTTGCTGCTGGGCTTCCCGCTGTCAATGGTGCCGCATGTATTAATCGGTCGCGTATTTATGCGCGATCATCAAACCGCCGATAAAAGCCTGCCGATGTTCGGCTCCTGTTTTGGCGCGAAAGGACGCCAGGCGATTAAAATCTATTTTTGTATTGCCCATTTTCCGGTGACGCTGGTGTACGGCATTTCACTGGTTAACGCGCTGGATAATCTCTTTACGGCACACCTGCATTTTGCCGCCATCAATCGGGGAATGTTGTCGTTTATTGTGGTGGCTTTTCTGTTTTTATTGCTGAGCAACGGGCGCGATAAAGTCGTTAGCACGCTGAGCGCCTTAGCGCTGCCGTTCGCGCTTACCGTGCTGGCAATCGCAATCATCCTGATCCCCGGCTGGCACCTGGCGAACTTTACCGATGCGCTGAAAGCGACCAATACCGCGCCCGCCGGAGAGACGATTAAAAATCTCTGGCTGACGCTGCCTTTGGTGACCTTTGCGTTTTGCTCTACGCCGATGATTTCGCCGCTCGCCTCTTACTATCGTGAGGAAGGCAACGGCGGCGAGCAGAAATCCGTGCTGGTTATTCGCCTGGCCTATGGGCTGATTTTCTTTAGCATCGTCTTCTTTGTGCTGAGCTGTATTTTAAGCATTCCTCATGACACCTTCGTTGAGGCGAAAGCGCAAAACCTGAATGTGCTGTCGGTGATGGAAGGCAACGGCGGATCAAATCTGATTTATTACATCGCGCCGCTTATCGCTATCCTGGGGATGACCAAATCCTTTCTGGGGGTCTGCCTGTCCGTAGCGGAAACCTTTACCACGCTGACCGGTGAAGTTATCGGCGCGAAAAGTGAGGCCGGCTGGAAGAAGGCCAAAGTTATCGCCTTCCTGATTATGTTCGCCGTCTCATTCGCGGTGGTTTACGTTAACCCGGATGTGATTACGCTGATTGAAACCGTGTGCGGGCCGCTGATAGCGATCTTCCTTTTCCTGATCCCCTCCTGGCTGATCTATACCCGCAAAGAGCTGCAGACGCTGCGCGGTCTCACCGCGATTGTCGTGCTGTTTGGCGGCCTGCTGACGGTTTCAGCCCTGCTGTATGGCATGTTCTTCTGATCGCTCAGCCCGTACAAGATAAAAAAATGCCAGCCCGCAGGCTGGCATTTTTATTGGTGTTCGCTGAAGGATCAGGCTTTCGCCAGCTCCGACTCAGGACGCTTCAGCACCGCATAAGCCACACCGGCCAGCAGCGTACCCACGGCAATCGCCAGCAGATAGCCCAGCACCGGCGTAATAGCGCCTGGGATCAGTAGCACAAACAGACCGCCGTGCGGCGCCATCAGTTTTGCGCCGACCATCATGGAGATGGCGCCAGTGACCGCGCCGCCGACGATGCAGCAAGGCAGTACGCGCATCGGATCGCGGGCCGCGAACGGAATCGCCCCTTCGGAAATAAAGCACAGCCCCAACACCAGCGCCGCTTTGCCGCCTTCCTGCTGCCCTTTGTTAAATTTCCGACGCGCCAGCAGCGTGGCAACGCCCATTGCCAGCGGTGGTACCATCCCGGCAGCCATAATCGCCGCCATCGGCGCGTAAGTTTGCGAACTGAGCAAGCCAACACCAAACGCATAGGCGACTTTGTTAATCGGGCCGCCCATATCGGCACACATCATGCCGCCCAGGATCGCGCCCAGCAGTACCGCATTCGCCGTACCCATATTACCCAGCCAATGCGTCAGGCCTTCCATGATCTTCGCGACCGGCGTACCCACCACATAAATCATCAGCAGACCGGTGATCAGGCTCGCCACCAGCGGAATGATCAATATCGGCTTCAACGCTTCCATACTTTGCGGCAGTTTCACCTTGCTGCTGAGGAACTTCGCGGCGTAACCGGCAATGAAACCGGCGATAATCCCGCCGAGGAAACCGGCGTTAATCGAACTGGCCAACATACCGCCGATCAAACCCGGCGTCAGGCCCGGACGGTCAGCGATAGAGAACGCGATAAAGCCCGCCAGCACCGGTACCATTAGCGCAAACGCGGTGCCGCCGCCAATCTGCATCAGCGCCGCCGCCAGCGTACCCTGCTCTTTAAAAGCGGTAATACCAAACGCAAAGGAGAGCGCAATCGACAGGCCGCCCGCCACCACCATCGGCAACATATAAGAAACGCCGGTCAGCAGATGGCGATAGGCGCCGGCGCGTTCTTTCTGATCGCCTTCGCTGGCGGCATTCGCCTGATTACCTTTCGGCTGATAAGGACGCGCTTCCGCCAGCGCCTTATCAAACTCCTGCGCGGTTTTCTTCAGCGCCAGGCCGGTTGAGGTGCGATACATCGGTTTACCAGCGAATTTCGCCAGATCCACCTCAATATCCGCCGCCACGATCACCAGATCGGCATCGGCAATTTCCTGCGGCGATATCGGGTTGCCCGCGCCAACCGAGCCGCGCGTTTCGACTTTTACCCACCAGCCACGCTTTTTCGCCTCGGTCTCAATGGCTTCTGCCGCCATAAAGGTGTGCGCTACGCCGGTCGGACAGGCGGTAACGGCGACAATGCGTTTAGCTTCCGCTGGTGCCGCCGCGCTGGCAGGCAGCGCAGTAACCAGCTCCGCCGCTGGCGCCTGCCAGGGCTTCGCTTCCGCTTTGGCCTGGTTGAGGAAGGCCTGCGGATTACGTACCGCCTGCGCCGCATCGCCCAGCCATACCGTCTTGCCGTTCAGCGCCGGATCGTTGGGCAGTTTGTTGCCCAGCACGATAACCAGTTCAGCATCAGCAGGATTTTCTACCAGCGTCAGGCCAGCATTGCCTGCCGCCGCCGTGATAAGTTGTTTTGCCACATAGCCGGAGGCCAGCCCCAGCGAAGGATCTGTAATCAGCAGCGTTTTCATTCTACCTCTCCTGCTGTCAGTTAAAGGGTTTCAGCTCGACACGCGCCATCATCGCGGCCAACTGGGTACGATCGGTAACGCCGACGTTGCTTTGGCTTACCGCCAGTGCAGCAACGGCGGTCGCCAGACGCAGCGTGTGTTCGCTTGATTCACGCATCAGCAGGCCGTAAATCAGCCCGCCGACCATGGAGTCGCCCGCACCAACGGTGCTGACCACTTCGCAGGCGGGCGGTTTAGCAATCCATTCGCCGGAGGCGTTAACCCACAGCGCGCCTTCCGCGCCCAGCGAAATCACCACGTGAGCGATGCCCTGTTCGCGCAGTGCATGGGCCGCTTCGATAACGTCTTCCAGGGTCGGCAGCTTGCGTCCGGCCCAGATTTCCAGCTCGCGACGGTTGGGTTTTACCAGCCAGGGCGCCGCTTTCAGCCCCGCCACCAACGCTTCGCGGCTGCTGTCAAAAATAATGCATGGACACTGGGCGCGCAGATCGCTCATCCAGCGGGTAAAGGCTTCTGGCGATACGCCCGCCGGCAGGCTGCCGCTGACGCAGACCATGTCGAACTGTCCCAGCCAGGTCAGTGAATCGGTGGTAAAGCGCTCCCAGTCCTGTGCGCTGACGTCAAAGCCGGAGAAGTTCAAATCGGTGACTTCACCATCTTTTTCGGTCAACTTGACGTTGATGCGCGTACGGCCCGAGACCACCTGAAAACGGTTAGCGATGCCCAGTTCACTGAACAGATGCTGAAAGCCATCCTGGTTCTCTTTGCCCAGGAAACCGCCGACGGTGACGTCGATGCCTAAATCTTTCAGCACTTTCGCCACATTGATGCCTTTGCCTGCGGCGTGCAGGCCGGTGGTTTTCACCAGGTTGACTTCGCCACGTTCGATTTCCGGGCAGTAACCTACCAGGTCATAAGCCGGATTTAACGTAATGGTTGCGACGCGTCGCTCATGCTGCCCCCTCGCCAAGGCCGCTGTTAATGGCCTCTTCAATCGCATTCAGCGCCTGCTGCGCATCTTCACCGCTGGCGGTAAAGCGCAGGCGATGTCCTTTTTTCACGCCCAGCGCCACTACCTTCATCAGGCTGCGTCCGTTGGCCGGTTTACCGCTGCCGTCGAGGTTCGTTACGGTGACATCACAGTTAAATTGCTTGATGACGCTGACCAGCGCAGTACCCGGACACGCGTGCAGTCCATGTTCATTACGAATGGTAAATTCAGCCGTCAGCACGTCGGCCTGCTCGTCAACTTCGCTGGTTAACAACGCCAGCACGCCTGCAGCATCCGCTTTCAGCAGGCGATCCGCTTTCTGTTTCACCAACAGATCGCTCAGGTAGTTCAGCACCTGCAACGGTTTATCATCGGCGACCGCCACGGTTACCAGCATTGCGGCCTGTTCGCCATCCACGTCAAAAGGCTGCGCGGCGCGGCTGACCGCGACGCCGCTGCTGAGATTGCCGTCGGTGCTATCGTTCAGCCAGATGCCCTGGCCGAGATTCAGCGGTTTCGCGCTGATGACCTGCGCAACAAAGCGCGCATCAACCGCACCAGCCTGTTGCAGACGACCGGCGTTTAACGCCTGCAGCGTCATCAGATCGCTGGCGTTCACGTCGGTGGCGATCAGGGAAGTATCGAATTTGAATTCGCTGCCCTGCTTCTCGCCCATCAGCAGACTACGTAGCGCTTCAGCAGAATCGGTGGTACGCAGCTGCGCGGCCACGTCGTCATCGCTCAGCACATGGGTTAACTGACGCAGCAGCGCCAGATGCTCATCGGAGCGCGCGGCGATGCCGATAACAACATAAGCGGTTTGCTCGTCGCCCCAGGCGATGCCCTGCGGGAACTGAAAGACCTGTACGCCGGTTTGCTGAACCAGATCGCGGGTGTCGGTTGTGCCGTGAGGAATGGCAATGCCGTTGCCCAGATAGGTTGAGGTTTGCTGTTCGCGAGCCAGCATGCCATTAACGTAGCCTTCGCCTACATTGCCAGCGGCAGTAAGCGCCGCAGCAACCTGGCGAATAGCCTCTTCTTTATTGCTGGCTGTTTGGCCTGGGTGAATAGCCTTGATATCGAGCTGGAACATAGTTCTCCTCTCCTGCCGAAATTGAATCGTTTCAGCTGTATTGAGAAAAAAAGCGTTATCCCATGCCAACTTTACTACCGAGATAACGCTGAAACGTTTCAATCAGTTTGGGACACGCTGCCGTTTGCATGCAAGTTATACGTAAAATTGCGTAGCATATTTTTGAAGCAACGCACATTTCATTTACGTTTTCGGAATAAGTCGGCCACGTTGCTGACATCGTTGCTGAAGGGTAAATGACTTTTACCGTTACGCTTCAGCTAATATCAGCTTAGCGGAAAACAGGGGAATCGACAGGGTGAGGAAGGTTAAGAGAGCTGCATGGACAAAGATGAAACAGGCTTAGGGCGCGGTTTCTGCTTCGAGCTGGATTAAGAAAATTATGGCGGCATCGCGATTGTCAGAACACATCTCCCGGCTCGCCTGCAGGCTGGCGCACACCTTCGGGCGCAGCGGTGAAGTGAAGATTTTGCAGCGGAAGTCGTCGGCAAGCTGAACACAGCGCGTGTTGGCCGGTTTTCCCTGCGGCATACCGGGAATAGGACTGGAAATGGAAGGCGCGATGCAACAGGCTCCGCAGTCGGTACGACACTCCATTAACTTCCTCCACTGACTTTGCCAAAACCGGGTGACAGAACGCTATCGCGCCATTAGCGCACCGCCTCATAACATTCCGCTCACAAAAACCGCGCGACAATAACAGTCCGCGGGTTAAATTGCCATCTGCTACGCTAAAAATCGGTGCGGGATCTTGCCTGTTATGCTGGCCGAGAGTACTTTGTCGCGATTCTTAACTATCACGATGCAGAGAGAATTGACATGCCAAAAGCTAACGAAATAAAACGCGGTATGGCCGTAACCTGGAACGGCAAACTGCTGCTGGTTAAAGACATTGATATTCAAAGCCCAAGCGCGCGCGGCGCCTCAACGCTGTACAAAATGCGCTTTACCGATATTCGTACCGGAATGAAAGTAGAAGAACGCTTTAAGGGCGATGACATTCTTGACGCCATTTCGCTGGTTCGTCGTTCAGTGAACTTCTCCTATGTGGACGGCGATGAGTATGTCTTTATGGATGATGAAGACTACACGCCTTACATCTTTAAGAAAGAGCAAATCGAAGAAGAGCTGCTTTTTATTCCAGAAGGCGGCATGCCCGGTATGCAGGTGTTGACGATGGATGGCCAGGTGCTGGCACTTGAGCTGCCGCAAACAGTGGATATGGAAATTGTTGATACCTCGCCTGGTATTAAAGGCGCTTCAGCCAGCGCGCGTACTAAACCTGCCGTTATGAGTACCGGCCTGTCGATCCAGGTGCCGGAATACCTCAGCAATGGCGACAAAATCCGTATTCATATTGCCGAGCGTCGTTACATGGGCCGCGCTGAATAATTCTGGCGCATTAGGCAACACAAACCAAATGTTATATTATAACATTTGGTTTAACGATAGCTGATGACGATAAGTCCGTTTTTCTGATGCTTGTCCAGCCAGATAACTTCTGTCTCCAGCGCCTGCGCCAGCCTGTTATTGGTGCTTAAATCATTTAACGGCTGAGTCTGGCGGATCCACTGACCGTTTAAATAACATTCGCTGTTTAACATGCTGCCCTTAACGCCCATGTCGCAGCCGCCTGTATTCATGTAACCGACGATCGCTACTGCACCGGTACTGGTGGCTGGCACACCGGATGGCAGCGCAGAGAGCAGTAAGGTCAATACAGCTAAATATTTCATCGTGTCATGCCCTGATCGTTAAATGATTTATTAACAATACAACTAACGACACCTTGCCCATTTACATAAGCGCTAAAAGTGAATTAGCAGACAAAAGGAGATAAAGATGATCAAGGTCAACTTAATTACCGGCTTTCTCGGCAGCGGTAAAACCACCACGCTTCTGCATCTGCTGGCGCAAAAACCGGAAGGCGAAAACTGGGCAATCCTGGTCAATGAGTTTGGCGAGATTGGTATTGATGGTGCGCTGCTGGCCGAAAGCGGCGCGGTGCTGAAAGAGATCCCAGGCGGCTGCATGTGTTGCGTAAATGGCCTGCCAATGCAGGTGGGACTGAATATGCTGCTGCGTCAGCACCAGCTGGATCGCCTGCTGATCGAACCGACCGGGCTGGGCCATCCCAAACAGATCCTGGATATGCTGAGCGCCGAGGTTTACCAACCCTGGCTGACTATTCAGGCTTCGCTGACGCTGCTCGATCCGCGTCAGCTGAACGAAGCGCGTGTACGCGAAAATGAGAATTTCCGCGATCAGCTGGCGGCGGCAGATATTATCGTCGCCAATAAGCAGGATCGCTGGGCAGAGCAAGATCGTCAGGCTTTAGCGCTGTGGCAAGCTGAGGAGCTGGGCGATCGTCAGCTGATTTGCACCGAATATGGCCGCATCGATCCAGCGCTGCTGACGCAACCGCGCCGCAATATGCGCGCTTTGCCCTCAGGCGAAGCTCATCAGCACGCTCACCGTAGCTCCGGTCTGTCTGCGCTGCGGCTCGATCGCAATGCGCGCTGGCGCCGCGCCTTTAATCAGGGACAGGGTTATTTCGCCTGCGGCTGGGCTTTTGACGGCGATACGGTTTTCGATACCATCGGCGTGCTGGAGTGGGCGCGACTGGCGCCGGTTGAACGCGTCAAAGGCGTGATGCGTATAGCGGAAGGCGCAGTTAGTATTAATCGTCAGGGTGCCGATTTTCATATCGAAACGCGCCAGGCGCCGCCGCCGGACAGCCGCATTGAAATTATTCACAGTAGCGACGCGGACTGGAATCAGCTACAAAGTGAGTTGTTGAAACTTCGTTTAAGCGATTAAGCCTAATCTTTGCCGTTATTTTTGTTCTTTGTTATGAGCCCATATGAACGCAAAACGTTTAGCAATAATTTTATTGCTCAACCTTATCGGGGTGACGCTGTTTTTGTCCTGGTATCTACCGGCTAATCACGGCGCCTGGTTCGGCATCGATAAATCTGTTTTTTACTGGTTTAACCAGCATATGGCTACCAGCCATGCTTTTGCTTTGCTGCTGGCTATTACTAATTATCGCGGTTTCGATGCGGTATCTCTGTTGGCAATGGGATTGCTTTACGGGTCATTCTGGCTGCGCGAAACGCCTGAAGGCCGCCGCCGGATGCTGGCGATCGGTATTTGTATGCTGCTGAGCGCCGTGGTGTTGAACCAGCTTGGGCATCTGCTTCCGGTTCAGCATTCCAGCCCTACGCTGTTTTTTGAGCATGTTTACCGCGTCAGCGAGTTAACCGGCATACCAGCGAAAGATGCCTCAAAAGATAGCTTTCCTGGCGATCACGGCATGATGCTGATGATTTATGCCTGCTTTATGCTGCGCTACTTCGGCAAACGGGCTTTCGCTATCGCGCTGGCGATTGTGGTGCTGTTTTCTCTGCCGCGTATTATGGCAGGCGCGCACTGGTTTACCGATGTCGCTGTCGGTTCGCTCTCGGTGGTGCTGGTTGGTCTGAGCTGGTGGCTGATGTCACCGGCCAGCGATCGGGTCGTTAACTGGCTTTACCGCACCTTGCCCGGCAAATATAAACCGGATAATGCTGGCTGAAAAAGCCCCGTCGGTTTATTTCCGGCGGGGCTTTTTTTATCAGTTGATAATTAGTCTGCTAACAGCGCCATTAAAAGAAAAAGTGATGAACAGCTGGCGAAATATTATCTGAGCCCGTCGCTTGTCCAACCCGTTTTTTCTGAAAAAATCCCCAATGCCTTAAATTAGCCAGCCAAAGCCCCTTTAATCCCGCCATTATCCGCCCATAATTGTCGATAAAGTAACCAAATGGTTACGTATTGATTTCACATCAATAAAACCTATAAAAAAGTGCGTAAAACCACTCGCCATGCGGCTTGCAATCGGTTAACCTCAGCCACTGCCAGGCATAAACAGCGCGTAAATGTACGGTTCTGTAAAAGAAAAATGTGCGGGTTTACACATTTTAAAGATTCAGAAATTGTCTTATGCCTTTGGAGTATTTAATCTCGTGCCGTTTTGCTCATTAATCAGCGACCTCAGGTCGTAAGGACTTCAAGGGATAATAAACATAATGGTCAAATCTCAACCGTTCCTGAGATATATCTTGCGGGCAATCCCTGCTGTCGCGCTGGCGACATTACTCTCAGCATGTAGTGGTCATCATGGACAAAATGCGCAAACTGAGACCCATGCAGTTAATAACCAGAATGGTTTTTTACTTCAAGCGTCTCAGGATGAATTTGAAAAAATGGTTCAGAATGTCGATATTAAATCGCGCATTCTGGAGCAATATGCCGACTGGAAAGGTGTGCGCTATCGTTTAGGCGGCACAACTAAACGCGGCGTCGATTGTTCCGCCTTTGTTCAGCTCACATTCCGTGAACAATTTGGACTGGATTTGCCGCGTTCTACGTGGGAACAACAGGATACCGGAAGCCAGGTTTCGCGCACTAAGCTGCGTCCAGGCGATCTCGTTCTGTTCCGCTCTGGCTCTACTGGCCGTCACGTGGGTATTTATCTGGGCAATGACAATTTTGTCCATGCTTCTACCAGCAGCGGCGTAATGATTTCCAGCCTGAACGATTCATACTGGAAAAACCGTTATCGCGAAGCACGACGCGTACTGAGCCGAACGCAAAGTTAATATTTTATCCCTGAACCTGTATTAATGAGCAATTAAAAGACGCTGCCCCGGCAGCGTCTTTTTTCATCCCTTCTCCCCCGTATTGCAAAAAACGTTCGGTAAAAAGTCTCTAATTCAGAATAACGAGACATAATGCCTCTCTCGTTATATTCTCCTTCACTTATCACCAGATACTGGCTGTACTAAATCTCGTAAGAAAAACCGGCTAAAGCGGGAGATTATTGCCCAATGCCATTATCCCAAGTTATAAAGCGCCATGCGGATCACCCGCGCAGGTTAGCCTGGATCAGTAGCGCCGCAGGTGTCGCTTTCTTTCTTCTTTTTAGCACCATTACCCTGTTTGTTATTCATCATAAGCGGGCGCAGCAGCATGATCGGCTGGCTAACGCCAGTAAGGCTTATATGCAGGGAATATTTAATAACCTGGAAAAAAGCCTGCTGCCGCTGCTGAGCTATACCCGCAGCGACTGCCAGAACGTTGGCAATGAACTTACTTCACGCGCCGCATTTACCAACGGCGTACGCGCCATTTTACTGGTGCGCGACGGCAACGCCTGGTGTTCTTCCGCCATCGGCCCCTTTTGGCTGCCGGTACGCAATATTGCCCCTGCCCTGACGCTGACGCTCCGTCGTAATGTTACGCTGGTTGCCGGTACGCCCATGCTTCCTCATCAGCCTGCCATGCTGTTGTGGCTGCAGCATCCGCAGCGCCCGAATGAAGGTATCTTAACCACGCTGGATATTAATATGACGCCGCTGCTGCTGTTAGCGGCGGATCAGGAGAGTGTTGATGAGATCGCGATTGCGGTAGGCGATAACGTACTACTGACATGGAACAATCAGCTAATATCCCGAACGGCGCTGCACAATGCGCCGCTGCGCCAGTTTACCCTGCCGGAATATTCGTTAACCTTTTACATGTACGGCAAGGCACTGTCGGCGCGCGATATTTCTATTGTTCTGCTAACCGGACTGCTGCTGGCCGTTGTGGTTGCATCCTTCTGCTGGCTGTTATTCTCACTGCGTCTGCGTCCCGGCAAAGAGATCCTGGCGGGTATTAAACACAATGAGTTTCACGTTGTTTATCAGCCGTTAATCGAGGCGACTTCCGGGCGCGTTTACGGGCTGGAGGCGCTGCTGCGCTGGACGCATCCCGTTACTGGTCCTATTCCGCCCGATGCTTTTATTAGCTATGCCGAAAGCCAGGATATGATCGTGCCGCTCACGCGCCACTTGTTCAAACTGGTGGCACAGGATGCGCAGCTGCTGTGCCAGCATTTACCGCGCGGCGCCGTTATGGGATTAAATATTGCGCCCGGCCATCTCGCAGCTGAGAGTTTCCGTCAGGATGTTGAGGAATGGATAGCGGCGATGCCGCCTGAGCATTTTAACTATGCATTTGAAATTACCGAACGCACGATGGTTTCCGGTCAGAGTGCTGCCGCCGTTTTTGACTGGCTGCACGATCGGCATATTGCAATCGCCATTGATGATTTCGGTACGGGCCACAGCGCCTTGATCTATCTGGAAAAGTTCTGCTTCGACTATCTGAAAATCGATCGCGGCTTTGTACAGAGTATTGGTATGGAGACCGTAACTTCGCCGGTGCTGGATGCGGTGCTGAATCTGGCGCGCAAATTAAACCTCAATACCGTGGCCGAAGGGGTGGAAACAGAAGAACAGGCCGCATGGCTTATTAAGCGCGGCGTAACCTATATGCAGGGCTATTTGTTTAGCCGGCCTTTGCCGCCGACGCAGCTTATCAGCTTCCTGCAACAGCAGCAGGCCAGCCAGCCCTGACGCCCGATCTGAGCGTTATGATTAGCCGTCGGCATCCAGCATCGCCGTTTATTTGTCCAGGAGTTTATTGTTTGATGTTACTTCGTCTGCTGTTAATGGCTCTGTTTATCGGCTCGGCCTCCGGCGCCAGCGCTGAAATAATAAAAGAAGGCTATGCCTTTGCAGAGCTGGGCAAGCCCAAATATGACGTGAATTTCACGCATTACGATTACGCTAACCCGGCCGCGCCTAAGGGCGGAAAGATCACGCTGGCGGCATCGGGAACGTACGATAACTTTAACCGCTACGCATCACGCGGCTATCCGGGGATGGGCACGGATACGCTGTACGACCGGCTTTTCACTACCTCCGATGATGAGATCGGCAGCTATTATCCGCTGATCGCGGAATATGCGCGCTATCCTGCCGATTTTAAATGGGCGGAAGTGGCGTTGAATCCTCAGGCGCGTTTCCAGGACGGTACGCCGATTACGGCGCAGGATGTCGCCTTTACCTTTGAAAAATTTATGACCGAAGGCGTGCCCGCCTTTCGGGTGGTTTATAAAGGCGTGACGGTGAAAGCTATCTCGCGGCTAACGGTACGCATTGAGCTGCCGAAAGCGGACAGAAGCATGATGCTGGGCCTGTTTAGCCTGCCGGTTTTGTCGGAAAAGTTCTGGCGTCAGCATAAGTTTAATGAGCCGCTGGGCTACCCTCCGCTCTCCAGCGGGCCCTATCGCATCACCTCTTATAAAGTCGGCCAATACATTACCTATACGCGCGTGAAAGATTACTGGGCCGCCGATCTGCCGGTAAACAAAGGACGCTTCAATTTCGACACCATCCGTTACGACTATTATCTGGATGATAATGTCGCCTTTGAAGCATTTAAAGCGGGCGCATACGATTTCCGTGCCGAAGGCTCTGCCAAAAACTGGGCAACGCAGTATCGCGGCAACAGTTTTAAACAGCAGCAAATTGTTAAAGAAGCGCGCCCGAACCGGGTTACCACCGATACCAGCTGGATCGCCTTTAATAATGAAAAGCCGCTGTTCAGCGATCGGCGCGTTCGCCAGGCATTGACGCTGGCGTTTGATTTTGAGTGGATGAATAAGGCGCTGTTTTATAACGCGTACCAACGCAGCAGCAGTTACTTCCAGAATACCGAATATGCCGCCCACGGCTATCCTGACGCAGAAGAGCTGGCTATCCTTGCGCCCTTTAAGGGCAAAATCCCCGATGAGGTATTTACTCAACGCTATCAGCCGCCGGTAAGCGACGGCAGCGGCTACGATCGCACCAGCCTGTTAAAGGCGCTGGCGCTGCTAAAACAGGCGGGCTGGCAGCTAAAAAATCAGCAGTTAGTTAACGCCACTGGCCAGCCTTTCCGCTTTGAACTGCTGGTGCGCAGCGGCAGCAATATCGCCTGGGTGCTGCCGTTTCAGCACAACCTGAAACGTCTGGGTATCACCATTGATATTCGTCAGGTAGACAGCTCGCAATATTTGCGACGCCTGCGCAGCGGTGATTATGATATGACGCCAACGAATTACTACGCTCAGCCCTGGCCGAATACCGGACTCAGCCAGATCTGGCAGTCGCAGTTTATCGATTCGAGCTGGAATCAGGCGCGGGTAAAAAGTCCGGTGCTGGATGTATTAATCGATCGCATTATTGCGCACCAGGGCGATAAAGCGGCGCTGCTGCCGTTAGGTCGCGCACTGGATCGCGTGCTGTTGTGGAACTACTACATGATTCCAGGCTGGTATAGCGCCGAAGACCGCTACGCCTGGTGGAATAAATTTTCGCATCCGGCGGTACTGCCCGCCTTTTCGGTGGGCCTGGAAAACTGGTGGTACGATGTTAACAAAGCCGAAAAATTACCGGCTCAGCGGCGTTAAGGAGAAAGTGTGGGCGCTTATTTAATTCGACGTCTGCTGCTGATTATCCCGACGCTGTGGGCAATCATTACGCTGAATTTTTTTATTGTGCAGATAGCACCAGGTGGCCCGGTCGAGCAGGCGCTGGCCAACGTACAGTTTGGTCATAACAGCGGTCTGCCCGGCAGCGGCAGCGCTGAAAACAGTCGTGCAGCGCTTAACGCCTCGCCGGGCGATAATCAGTATCGCGGTTCGCGCGGGCTCGATCCTGAAATCGTGGCGGAAATTACCAAACGCTACGGCTTTGATAAGCCACTGCACGAGCGCTATTTCAAACTGCTGTGGGACTATGTGCGTTTCGATTTCGGTGACAGCCTGTTTCGCAGCGCCTCGGTCATTCAGATGATTAAAGAGAGCCTGCCGGTATCGGTATCGCTTGGCCTGTGGAGTACGCTGATTATCTATCTGGTTTCCATTCCGCTGGGCATTAAAAAGGCGGTGCGCAACGGCAGCGCCTTCGATATCTGGAGCAGCACTTTAATCATTATCGGCTATGCGATCCCCGCCTTCTTATTCGGCATCATGCTGATTGTGCTGTTTGCCGGCGGCAGCTATCTGGACTGGTTTCCGCTGCGCGGTTTGACGTCGCCGCAGTTCGACACGCTGCCCTGGTACGGAAAAATCACCGATTACTTCTGGCACATCACTTTGCCGGTGCTGGCGACGGTAATTGGCGGTTTCGCTACCTTAACCATGCTGACAAAAAACTCCTTTCTGGATGAGATTCGTAAGCAGTATGTGGTTACCGCGCGCGCCAAAGGGCTGGATGAGAATAAAATTCTCTATCGACACGTATTTCGCAACGCGATGCTGCTGGTGATCGCTGGCTTTCCCGCCACCTTTATCAGCATGTTTTTTACCGGCTCGCTGCTGATTGAGGTGATGTTTTCGCTGAACGGTCTCGGTCTGCTGGGTTATGACGCCACCATCCAGCGCGACTACCCGGTGATGTTTGGTACGCTGTATATCTTTACGCTGATTGGCCTGCTGCTGAATATTCTCAGCGATATTACCTATACGCTGGTCGACCCACGCATCGATTTTGAGGGACGCTAATGAGCCGTTTAAGTTTGGTTAACCAGGCGCGCTGGCAGCGCTTTCGGCAAAACCGTCGCGGCTACTGGTCGCTATGGCTGTTTGCGCTGATTTTTGTGTTGTGCCTTGGCGCAGAGCTGTTGGCTAACGATAAGCCGCTGCTGCTGCATTATCAGGATCGCTGGTATGCGCCGCTGTTGTTTAACTACAGCGAAAGCGATTTTGGCGGCGAGCTGGCGACGGCGGCTGATTACCAGGATCCCTGGCTTAAACAGCGGCTGGCGCAGCATGGCTGGGCGCTGTGGGCGCCGATCCGCTTTGGCGATAATACGATTAACTTTGCCACCGACGTTCCCTTCCCTTCTCCGCCGTCGGCGCAAAACTGGCTCGGCACCGACGCTAACGGTGGCGACGTGCTGGCACGCATTCTGTACGGCACACGCATTTCCCTGCTGTTTGGCCTGATGCTTACGCTGATTTCCAGCGTGATTGGCATTATGGTCGGTGCGATACAGGGCTACTTCGGCGGCAAAGTCGATTTGTTTGGCCAGCGTATTATTGAGGTCTGGTCGGGCATGCCGACGCTGTTTCTGATTATTCTGCTCTCCAGCGTCATTCAGCCCGGCTTCTGGTGGCTGCTGGCGATCACCGTTGCCTTTGGCTGGATGAGTCTGGTCGGCGTGGTGCGCGCCGAGTTTCTGCGCACGCGCAACTTTGACTATATTCGCGCGGCCACCGCGCTGGGCGTCAGCGACAGTCGCATTATGCTGCGCCATATGCTGCCGAATGCGATGGTCGCTACGCTCACCTGGCTGCCTTTTATTCTTTGCGGCTCGATTACCACCCTGACCTCGCTCGATTTTCTTGGCTTTGGCCTGCCGCTGGGATCGCCTTCGCTGGGCGAGCTGCTGTTACAGGGCAAAAACAATCTGCAGGCGCCCTGGCTGGGGCTGGCAGGCTTTTTCACACTGGCTATTTTACTGTCGCTGCTGATCTTTATTGGCGAAGCGGTTCGCGACGCGTTCGATCCCGCTAAGATGTCCTGATATGTCCACTCCCCTGCTCAGTATTAATCATCTCAGCATTGCGTTTCGCAGCGGCGATCGCGAGCGTCGCGTGGTGGACGATCTGTCGCTAACGGTCGAAGCGGGTGAAACCCTGGCACTGGTCGGCGAATCCGGCTCTGGCAAAAGCGTTACCGCGCTGTCAGTGATGCGTCTGCTCCCTTCGCCGCCGGTGGTCTGGCCGTCGGGCGAAATCCTGTTTGATGGACAGGATCTGCTGCGCGCGGATGAACGCACGCTCCAGCGTCTGCGCGGCAACCGCATGGCGATGATTTTTCAAGAGCCGATGGTGTCACTTAATCCGCTGCATACGCTGGAAAAACAGCTGTATGAGGTGCTGTCGCTGCATCGCGGCATGCGCCGGGAAGCGGCGCGCGCGGAAATGCTGAGCTGCCTTGATCGGGTCGGCATTCGCAACGCGCGCGCGCGTCTCGCCGATTATCCCCACCAGCTTTCCGGCGGCGAGCGGCAGCGCGTAATGATTGCCATGGCGTTGCTGACGCAGCCGGAACTGTTGATTGCCGATGAGCCGACGACCGCGCTAGATGTTACGGTGCAGGCCCAGATCCTGACGCTGCTGAAAGAGCTGAAGCGCGAGCTGAATATGGGGCTGCTGTTTATTACTCATAACCTGAATATTGTGCGGCAGCTGGCCGACAGCGTTAGCGTGATGCAGAACGGCAAAGGCGTGGAGCATAACCGCTGCGCTACGCTGTTTGCCGCGCCGCAGCATCCCTACACGCGCAAGCTGATCGATGCCGAACCGACCGGACGCCCGTTGCCGATTGACGGCAGCCAGCCGGCGCTGTTGCAGGTAAACCATTTACAGGTCGCGTTTGCCGTGAAGCGCGGTTGGCTGCGGCGTACCATGCATCAACATCATGCGTTAAAAGATCTCAGCTTTAGCCTGCGTCCTGGCGAGAGCCTGGGATTGGTCGGCGAATCCGGTTCCGGCAAAAGCACCACCGGACTGGCGCTGCTGCGGCTGATTTCATCGCAAGGCGAGATTGTTTTTGCCGGTCAGCCACTGCAAAACCTCAGCCGTCGGCAAATGCTGCCCTGGCGGCCCCGGATACAGGTAGTATTTCAGGATCCCAACTCTTCGCTGAATCCCCGGCTGAACGTGATGCAGATTATTGAAGAAGGTTTACAGGTGCATCGCCCGAATCTGACCGCGCAGCAGCGCGAAGCGCAGGTTATTAAGGTGATGGAGGAAGTCGGACTCGATCCTGACACGCGCCAGCGCTATCCGGCGGAGTTTTCCGGCGGACAGCGACAACGCATCGCCATTGCCAGGGCATTAATTTTGCAGCCGGAGCTGGTGATTCTGGATGAGCCGACTTCGTCGCTTGATCGCTCGGTACAGAAACAAATTCTGGAGCTGCTGAAAAAGCTTCAGCAGGAACATCGGCTCGCCTACATTTTTATCAGCCACGATTTGCAGGTGGTGCGTTCGCTGTGTCATCAGGTGGTGGTGCTGCGTCAGGGCGAGGTGGTGGAACAGGGCGATTGCGAAGCGGTGTTTGCCGCTCCGCAGCAGGACTATACGCAACAACTGCTGTTGCTGGCGCAAACAACAGAGTAAGCGCGTCGACCTGTAGCTTGTTGCTAATGGCAGGAGCTGTAGCGGCTCCTGCCTCAGGCTCGTAGCTCCTGACTCAGGCTCGTAGCCAGCTAATCGTTCAGAGCGGCTGCGCGGTAAAGGTTTCGGCAATGGCGACGCCCTGATTTTTCAGGCGTACCGTTGCCGCGCTTTCGTCGCCGCGCTGCACAAACAGACAGGGTTCGCCCTGCCATTCCACAATCGTACATTCCACCTGAATATCCGCCAGCATCGTACGCATCTTCTGCATAACGTCCCATGCAGGCGCACCGTCATGGCTCAGCAGCCGCAGACCAATCAGATCGTCCTCAGCCGCCAGCGTATTCAGCTCGACGGCGCCGCCGGTCAGACCGGCTGCCCAGCGATAGCTTTGCGGTAAGCGATGTACAATTGACAGAGGTAACGTATTCAAAGGCAATCCCCAGGGCATCTGATGCTCGCGGTGCGTTACCGCGTATCCGGTTAATCGAAAAAACAGACTCGCCGGATAACACATTGAGCTTTTTTATTGTTACGGCATTTTGAGAGTTAGCTCTCATTTTACTGTTATATGTACCGCGTTCAGCAATGAGGCACAACCACTTTTGCTTCATTTCTGCAACTTTTACGCAGGATTACTTTCACATATAATCAACAATGCGCCATTCCGCCAGGGGAAAGCTTAATTTAGCTGGTATGCGCAGGTTTACGGGCGCGGCTGGCATAAAAATGGAGCAGCAGCGAACAGGTTGCACAAAGCGCAATTGACCAAACCATCGGCCAGGCGCTGGTAAAATTAGCCATCGAGAGCAGCGCACCGACCAGCGCTCCCACGCCAAAGCGCAGCGTTCCCGCCAGCGATGAAGCCGTACCGGCAATATGCGGAAACTCATCCAGAATCACCGCCATCGCATTCGATGAAACCATCGCTACGCAGCCGATAAACAGCGCCACGCCGAATACCAGCGGCAAAAAGCCCAGATCGAAAGCGCTTACTACCAGCAGCCAGATGCCCATCGCAAACTGAATAAGCAGACCGAAACGGAACATCGCCAGCGGGCCGAAACGACGCACCGACCGGCTATTAATCAGCGTCATAATAAACAGGAACACCACGTTTAAGCCGAAGTAGTAGCCAAAGTTCTGCGGCGATACGTGATTGATTTCGATATAAACAAAAGGCCCGGCGTTAAGAAAAGAGAACAGCCCGGCAAAGGAAAAGCCGCTGGCCATCATATAGCTGAAGGCACGCTTGTGGCGAAACAGCGACAGAAAGTTACGCAGCGTGGTTCGCAAATGAAAGCGCTGGCGCTGCTCTTTGGGTAGCGTTTCATGGATTTGCGTGGCGACCATCAGTGTAACCGCCAGCGCCGCCAGCGCCAGGCTCCAGAAGATGGCGTGCCAGCTCCACAGCACCAACAGCCAGCCGCCGATAATCGGCGCCAGCAACGGCGCAATAGTGGTCACCAGCATCACAAACGACATCATGCGCGAAAATTCCTCTTTGGAGAAAGAGTCGCGCATTAAGGCATTGATCACTACGCTGGCCGCTGCCGCCGACAGGCCGTGCAGAAAACGCATATTGATCAGCTGCTCAACGCTTTGCGCCATGGCGCAGGCCGCCGCCGCCAGCGCGAAAATCAGCGTGCCGACAGTAATCACCGGCTTGCGGCCAAAGCTGTCCGCCAAAGGGCCATAGACTAACTGGCCCAACGCGAACCCCAGAATATAAGCATTCAGCGTCATCTGAACGCTGCCAGCGCTTACGCCAAATTCCCGTGCAATCTGCGGCATCGCCGGCAGATACATATCAATCGATAACGGCATCAACATCGCCAGCAGGCCAAGAATGACCACCAGACCGGTTGATGAGTTCTTTTCCTTACGCAACCTCAACTCCCCTCGTTCAAGCTGTAACGGCAGCCATCATCTGCCGTTAGCGCGGCGCGCCGACGCTGGCGACTTCTTCTTCGGTTAACGGACGGTATTCGCCTGGCTCCAGATCTTCATCCAGCACAATGGCGCCAATGCGTTCACGATGCAGCGCTACAACATGGTTGCCCACCGCAGCGAACATACGTTTTACCTGGTGATAGCGCCCTTCGCTGATGGTCAGTAGCGCTTCGGTTTCGCTCAGCGCTTCCAGCGTGGCCGGTTTGGTCAGCGTTTTTTCGCCGTGCAGTTGCACACCTTCGGCAAACTGCTGAGCCGTCTCCGGCGCCAGCGGGTGTTCCAGCGTAACGCGATAGGTTTTTTCGCAATGATGACGCGGCGAGGTGATGCGATGCGACCACTGGCCGTCATCAGTCAACAGCACCAGGCCGGTGGTATCAATATCCAGACGCCCCGCGGCATGCAGCTTCCAGGCGGTTGGCTCTTCGATAAAGTAGAGAATGGTTGGATGATCGGGATCGTCGGTGGAACAGACATAACCCTGCGGCTTGTTCAGCATAAAGTAGCGCGGCCCGACCTGAAGCTGGAGCAGATTGCCGTCATATTCAACCTGGTGTTCCGGCAATACCTTAAACGCGCCGTCGCGTACAATTTCGCCGTCTACCGTTACGCGTTTAGCCCGCAGTTCCCGCGCGGCGATGGCCCGGCTAACTTCCAGTTGTTGGGAGAGAAATTTATCAAGTCGCATTGCTGTTGTGATGCCTGTTTTCGTACCTGGAGAGATGCGCGCCTGGCGCATAAAGAGCGCTAAGTATACCTAGAGTTACCGGCAGCGGACAGAGTGAAATGCCGTTTCATCCGCTTTCATGGCATAATCAGGGCCGGTTTCCAAAATTCATACGATCCATGTCCTTTACTCTGCGTCCTTATCAACAGGAAGCGGTTGAAGCTACGCTTAACCATTTCCGTCGTTCCCAACAGCCTGCGGTTATCGTGCTGCCGACCGGTGCCGGTAAAAGCCTGGTGATCGCTGAGCTGGCGCGCCTGGCGCGCGGCCGCGTGCTGGTGCTGGCGCACGTCAAAGAGCTGGTGGCGCAAAACCACAGTAAATATTGCGCGCTGAGGCTGGAGGCCGATATTTTCGCCGCCGGTCTTGCGCGCAAAGAGAGTCAGAGCAAGGTGGTTTTCGGCAGCGTGCAGTCAGTGGCGCGTAACCTGCCGCTGTTTGACAGCGCTTTTTCACTGCTGATTGTCGATGAATGCCACCGTATCGGCGACGATGAAAACAGCCAGTATCAGCAGATCCTCACCCATCTGCGTCAGCATAATCCGCAGCTGCGGCTGCTCGGCCTGACGGCAACGCCCTATCGCCTCGGCAAAGGCTGGATTTACCGCTTTCATTATCACGGCATGGTGCGTGGCGATGAGCGCGCCCTGTTCCACGACTGTATTTATGAGCTGCCGCTGCGCTACATGATTAAGCATGGCTTTCTGGTGCCGCCGGAGCGGCTGGATATGCCGGTGGTGCAGTATGATTTCAGCCGTCTGAGTGCGCAGGCAAACGGCCTGTTTTCCGAGGCCGATCTTAATCGTGAATTAAAACAGCAAAAGCGCATTACGCCGCATATTATCAGCCAGATCGTGGAGTTTGCCGCCGATCGCAAAGGCGTTATGATCTTTGCCGCCACCGTGGAACATGCCAAAGAGGTGCTGTCGCTGTTGCCGGAAGGAAAAGCGCTGGTCAGCGCCGAAACGCCGGGGCCGGAGCGCGATGCGTTAATTACCGCCTTTAAACAGCAGCAGATTAAATATCTGGTCAACGTTGCGGTGTTGACCACCGGCTTTGACGCGCCGCATGTCGATCTGATCGCTATTTTGCGCCCGACCGAATCGGTTAGCCTCTATCAGCAGATCGTGGGCCGCGGGCTGCGCCTGTGCGAAGGCAAAAGCGACTGCCTGATTCTGGACTACGCCGGTAACCCACACGATCTTTTTACGCCGGAAGTCGGCGCCCCCAAAGGCCAGAGCGACAACCAGCCGGTGCAGGTTTTTTGTCCGGCCTGCGGCTTCGCCAATACGTTTTGGGGGAAAACCACCGCTGACGGCACCATCATTGAGCATTTTGGTCGACGCTGTCAGGGCGTGCTGGAGGATGACGAAGGCCATCGCGAGCAGTGTGACTATCGCTTTCGCTTTAAAAGCTGTCCGCACTGTAATGCGGAAAACGATATTGCCGCGCGCCGCTGCCATGAGTGCGATGCGGTGCTGGTCGATCCCGACGACATGCTGAAAGCGGCACTGAAGCTGAAGGATGCGCTGGTGCTGCGCTGCGGCGGCATGACGCTGGAAGCGGGCCGCGACGATAAAGGCGAATGGCTGAAGGCCACCTATTTTGATGAGGACGGCACCAGCGTCAGTGAGCGCTTCCGCCTGCAAACGCCCGCGCAGCGTACCGCTTTTGAACAGCTGTTTATGCGTCCGCACCAGCGCGCGCCCGGCGTACCGCTCGGCTGGCAGAATGCCCATGACGTGGTGGCGCTTCAGCCGCTGCTGCGCCATCCCGATTTTGTTGTGGCGCGCGCGCGCGGCCAGTTCTGGCAGGTGCGGGAAAAGGTGTTTGATTATCAGGGCCGCTATCGACGCGCCAACGAACTGCGCTGAGCATCGGACGAACCCCGCAATACCAGACTTTCCCGATGGTCAGCGCAAACCGTGTCAGTAACATGCCGCGTAAAGCTGGTTACCTCATCGCCTTGCTGTCATGCATGAGCCGCCTCAATGACCTGATGCCAGCGCGGCATATCCGTTTGCCCCCGCAGGCAAACACCGCTATAATGTCGCGCGCTTTTGTCTGACAAGAGCTGAACAATCCCACCTGCTGCTGGGTCGCCTGTAGCAGGATCATTTATTTGAAGAGAGTAATTATGTTTACTATCAACGCAACTGAACGTAAAGAGCAGGGTAAGGGTGCGAGCCGCCGCCTGCGCGCAGCTAACAAATTCCCGGCTATCGTTTACGGTGGCAAGGAAGCAGCTGTTTCCATCGAACTGGATCACGACAATGTGATGAACATGCAGGCTAAGCCTGGCTTCTACGACGAAGTTCTGGTTCTGAACATCGATGGTAAAGAAACCAAAGTTAAAGTTCAGGCTGTACAGCGTCACCCGTTCAAGCCGAAACTGCACCACATCGACTTCGTTCGCGCTTAATCGCGTTCTGGATTCGAAAAAAAACGCCGCAGCTGCGGCGTTTTTTTATGCCTGCGCGCCGGCCAAACCCGCGCGCTTTGCGTTACTGACCGCTGGTGCGACGCTGAAGCTGATCGCGCAAATTCGGCGGTGTACCTTTGATCGTTAGCGTATCGGTGACCGGATCCCAGAAAATACGCTCGCCTAACAGCATGGCGTCGAAGTTAATCGTTAATCCGCCGCCGCTGCCCGCAAATTTTGTCAACTGACGCAGCGTACTGCGATCCGCCGGGAAACTCTCTTCAAGCTCGTAGCCCTGCTCCTGCGTAAACTCGCGGAAATTTTTCTCGCCCAGCGGCGGCAGTTCGCGTGCCAGCTCTTCAATGGCAATTTCCTCACCTGCCTGCAGTTGCTCGTTACAGTAGCTGTAAACCTGCTGGCGATAGTTTTGCCGCTCGGCTTTGTCCAGGCTCGACTCGGCGCAATAGTCATCCACCGCCTGCAGCAGGCCGCGATTCTGCGCCTTGGTGTCCAGCCCAACGCTGGCACCGAGAAAATCCATAAAGAAATCGGCCACCTTGCGCCCGACGCGCCCGCGTAAAAACGTCAGATAGCGCGTCGATTCCGGGTTGGTTTCCCACTCGGTTAGATCGACGCGCGCCACAATATCGGCATGGTTAATATCGAGATAGTGAACGCTGCTGATATCCAGCTGCTCGTTAACGCGCATACTGCTTTGGCTGTTCAACACGGCGATCAGTAAGTATTCCACCGCCAGATAACGGTAGTGGCAAAACAGCACAATGCCGCCTTCGGCAAAGGGATATTTCGCCAGCTCATCGCGCAGGCGTCCGGTCGCGGCACGGCTAAACGCTAAAAAATCCTGCTGACCGTCGCGGCATTCGCGCAGGGTTTGCGCCAGTTCGCTCTCCGGGTTAAACAGGCCGAACGCTTTACTTTTCGCGCTGTAAATCCGGTGCAGCTCTTCTACCAGATCCGACACGGCCTGGGTGGTGGGCAACAGGCTATCACGCAGCACCAGTTCCAGCGTTTGTTCATCACGTTTGATCAACTGGTGCAGGGCAATCTGGTCGATATTCAGACTCATGGTAGACTCTCCTTTAGGCTTCAGGCGCGTATTCAAACACCGTGCGCCTTTGCGATCAACCAGCGCCTGCATGAATCCGAAGCATTGCCGAAGATTAACGCCGTACTGACGATAAAAGTGCAGAAAAAAAGGCGTGCTTACGGTAAGATACCGCCTTTTCAAAACGTATTAGTTAAGGTTATGCCACAATCATCCCGTTATAGTGACGAACGCGTGGAACAGATCCTCGCGCAGCTGGTGCAGGTGCTGGAATCCAACCAGGCACCAACCGATCTCTCCCTGATGGTACTGGGAAATATGGTCACCAATTTAATCAATACCAGCGTGGCGCCTGCACAGCGTCGTGCGCTGGCCCGTTCCTTCGCCGATGCGCTGCAAGCTTCAGTGCGCGAAGATAAAGCCCATTAATGTGATGATCTGACCGCAAATATGGTTACCAATCGGCAGCGCTACCGTGAAAAAGTCTCCCAGATGATCAGCTGGGGGCACTGGTTCGCGTTGTTTAATATCATTTTTGCCACTCTGTTAGGCAGCCGGTATCTGCTGGTTGCTGACTGGCCCGGTTCGCTGGCGGGGCGTATTTACGCCTTTACCAGCTGGATCGGCCACTTCAGTTTTATTGTCTTTGCGGCCTATCTGCTGCTGATCTTCCCGCTTACATTCGTGGTGATGTCGCAGCGCCTGCTGCGCTTCTTATCCGCGATAGTCGCAACCGCCGGGCTTACGCTGCTGTTGGTGGACAGCACCGTTTTTAACCGCTTCCATCTTCACCTTAATCCGGTGGTATGGGAGCTGGTCGTTAATCCCGATCAAAGCGAAATGGCGCGCGACTGGCAGCTGATGTTTATCAGCGTGCCCGCGATTTTTCTGGTGCAGATGCTATTCGCGACCTGGAGCTGGCAAAAGTTGCGCAGCCTTAACCGTCGTAGTTTCGGCAAGCCGCTGGCCGCGCTGTTTATCAGCGCCTTTTTCGCCAGTCATCTGCTCTATATCTGGGCGGACGCCAATTTTTATCGTCCGATAACCATGCAGCGCTCTAACCTGCCGCTCTCCTATCCGATGACCGCCCGACGGTTTCTGGAGAAACATGGCCTGCTGGACGCGCAGGAATACCAACGTCGCCTGGTGCAACAGGGCAACCCGGAAGCGGTCTCGGTCGCCTATCCGCTGAGCGATATACGCTTCCGCGATGCAGGTTCAGGTCAGAATCTGCTGATCGTTACGCTGGATGGCCTTAACCAGGCTTCTATGGCTAAAGCGCTGCCGGGTTTGTCGCGCTTCGGCGAAGAAAATGTCCGTTTCAGCCAGCATTTCACTGCCGGCAGCTCGCCAGACAGCGGTCTGTTCGGTCTGTTTTACGGCATTTCTCCCAGTTATATGGATGGCGTGCTGGCTTCTCGCATTCCGTCGGCCTTTATTAATGCGCTCAGCCAGCAAGGCTACCAGTTTGGCCTGTTTGCATCCGATGGATTCCGTTCGCCGCTCTATCGCCAGGCGCTGCTGGCCGACTTTTCTCTGCCGGCCGCCAGCGATCAGCCTAACAGTCAAACCACCGCGCAGTGGCAGCGCTGGCTTGGCTCATTACCGGCAGGCCACGCCCCCTGGTTCTCGTGGATTTCTTACAATGGGCTGAGCGATCTGCCGGACCGCGGTAAAGAAAGAGTGCAGCGCTACAACCGCAGCGCCAAAGAAGTTGATGGCGAAATCAGCCGGGTATTAACCACGCTGCGGGAGAAAGGGCTGCTGGACAATACTGTGGTCGTGATTACCGCGCAGCAGGCAGTTATGCTGCACGGACAGAACAACGACAGTAGCCGCCCTGCCCTTCAGGTGCCGCTGCTGATTCACTGGCCGAATACGCCAGCGCAAACCATCGGGAAGCTGACCGACCATCAGGATGTGATGACCACGCTGATGCAGCGTTTGTTGCACGTCAGTACGCCGCCCGCTGAATATTCGCAGGGTGAAGATTTGTTTGCGGCGCAGCGTCAGCATAACTGGATTGCCAGCGCCGATAACGATCGGCTGATTATCACTACGCCGCAGCTAACGCTGGTGCTGGACGCTAACGGCAGCTATCAGGCTTATAATCGTCAGGGGCAGCCGTTAAAAGACCATAAGCCGCAACTGGCGCTGCTGCTGCAGGTGCTGACAGATGAGAAGCGCTTTATCGCTAACTGATTATTAATAAAGCAGTTAGACAGGAAGCGTCTTGCATTTAGTCAGATTCCAGGTAGTATAGCGTCCACATATCGGCACGTAGCGCAGCCTGGTAGCGCACTGTCATGGGGTGTCAGGGGTCGGAGGTTCAAATCCTCTCGTGCCGACCAAAATTCCCGAAAAAACCAGCCTTTATGGCTGGTTTTTGTTTATCTGTTACTACCTCCTGGCCATCGCGCTTATGAAAATTTTCGTCATTAATCTTGCCAGATCGATTGAAAGACGTTCCCGTCTGGAAAAAAGGCTTGCTGAACTAAATATTGCTGCTGAATTTATTAAAGCAGTTGACGGTTCGGCCTTAAATAAAGAAGAACTAACAAAACATGTTCGTTCTTTAAATTATGCTTTTCTTTGTGGCGAAATCGGTTGTGCCCTGAGCCATCAATTTATTTACCGCAAGATGGTTGAAGAAAATATTGAAAAAGCGTTAATTCTTGAGGATGACGTTTATTTACCTCATAACCTGAAAGATATTCTCAAAAATATTACTATTGAAACTTATGCCCCTCAGGTTGTTCTGTTGAGCAAAGTTAATCGTTATCTGGCTCATCCTGCTCGCAGAGTAACAGATACCCATAATTTACATCGTGTTCATCACGCAACGACAACCCATAGCTATATTATCAATAAACAGGCGGCCCGAAATCTTCTGGATAACCTTTATCCTGTATGGATGGTGGCTGATAAATGGGCATTGTTCGAAGATTATTCTTGGCGCGTTCAGGCAGTAGTGCCTGCGCCGATTATTTTAAATGATAATGCTATTAACTCTACTATTAATGAAAGCAAAGATGATAATGAGCATAATCATAAGAAAAAAATAATCTGGCGGCAGTTAATGGCGCAACGGCCTTTAAAAGTTAAAATTAAACATCGGCTACGCCGAGCGCTGATTCCTCTTTTTTATAAAGTAATCAACGAAAAGAAAAAGGTCTGAAATTTTGCACACCGTCACAAAATTACCTGTCCTTCATCAAACCTTCACATAAACGTCACAAATCTATCCTAGCCTGTTGCCACCTCAACGAAACGGGAATCAGGCAATGGCCGTCGTTAAAGCGAAAAATATGCAGGATACCGAAGCCCTGCTGCATTCTGGGATCAATAAGGTAGAACTGGATTGGGAAATTGGCAGCGATGATTTTTTCCGCCTCGCCAGCCACTGGTGCGATCGCGGCGCGAAAATCACCCGCACTCAGCGTCATTTTGTGGTGTCGGTAAAGGGGTTTGCTATTCCGCCTAATGACTGACGGCCCAGCCGGGAGCGCTTCTTTTATGTAGCTGCATCCCGGCAGTCAGTCAGCCAACCAGCCAAAAGGTTGATTAGCCAATCAGTCAACCAATCAGTCAGCGGCTCAATAAACGAATCGGTCAGCGAACCCATTTACCGAGCGTCCAGTTACCTTTTTATTCAGGCTCGTCCGCGTTAGCGGCCGGTATCGGTGCGCTGCACGGCATCCAGCGTCGCTTTATCCCTCTCGCTTCCGGTCAGCTCATACAGCACGCCTTCGCGCATCTCCAGCAATCGATCGGCATGAACAAAGTAGTGATCGTCATGGCTGATGGCAAACACGGTTTTTCCGCTTTGCTGGAGCCAGGGCAACAGTTCACGATAGAAAACGCGGCGGAAATGGGGATCCTGATCGGCGGCCCACTCATCCAGTAGCAGAATGTCACGCTGCTCTGCAGCCGCCAGCAACAGCGCCAGACGCTTGCTCTGCCCTTTCGACAGCTGCAAATTCAGCACTTTGTTTCCTTCCAGCTTCAGCTTGTCCTGCATTTTCAGCCGCGCCAGCCACTGCTGCACCAGCGCCGGGCTGGCAGGCTGCGCGCCTGGGCCGATAAGCCGATCGAACAGATGCACATCGGTAAAGACCGCTGAAAAAAGCTGACGATAGCGCTCAGCATCGGTCATTACTTCGCCGTCCAGCAAAATAGCGCCGGAAACCGGCTGATAAAGACCGGTCAGCAGCATCGCCAGCGTTGATTTTCCGCTGCCGTTGCCGCCAATCAAAAATACCAGCTCACCGCGTTTCAGGGTCAGGTTAATCGGGCCGACGCTAAACCCATTTTCACCGTACTGGAAAACCACCTCGCGCAGTTCCAGCGTTTGCCAGTCATGTGCCATCGGCAGCGGCGTGAACGGCTCGCGCCACTCCGCCAGCTGGAAGCTTCGCAGTTTATTAAAGGCGACCTGTGCGCTTAACAGCGTCGGCAGCGCGCCGACTGCCTGCAACATCGGCGTGCGTAAAAACAGCAGCATCAACGAATAGGTGGCAGCGACGGCAGTATTAGCCCAGCCCAGACCGTTCGCCATAAAAAAGACCATGCCGATCGCGCCAAGCATCATGATATTCGACCAGTTCACCGCGCTGAGATGATAGGTATCGGCGCGCACAATATGGTGACGATAGGTACTGGCATCTTCCTGATAAACAGTGTCGTAAATTTGCTGGGCGCGCTCGCGGTTCAACGCCAGCTCTTTGCGCCCGTCAATCACCGTCTGATAATCGGCATACAGGCGATCTTCCGCCTCGCGCAGCTTCGCCATATGCTGATAAACGCGCGATACCAGCATCCAGCCGCCGATAATCGTCACCGCAACCCAGGCCGCTGTCACCGCCAACATAGCTGGCGACAGCCAGGCCAGATAGGCGGCTGAGCCGATAGTCAGGATAATGCCCTGAAACAGCTCCGGCAGGCGCACAAAGGCGATAGTGATATTGCGCACGTCGCTGGTGAGACTCGCCAGCAGCTGCGCGCTGCCGATCTGCTCAATACGCTGAATATGGGTATCCAGGATGCGTTTAATAAACTGACCGCGCAGACGCCAGACGAAATGGTGTCCCAACAGGGTCAGCGCCAGCTGCGACGCCAGCGTAACCGCCATTAATAGCAGCAGCAGGCCGAGAAAGGTGGGTAATACCGCGGTCGAGGCGTTAATACTGACAATCAGTTCGCGGTTGATATAGGCGATAATGCCGATGCCGAGCGCTGCGCTCAGCAGATTAAGTACGATAACGGCAATAAAAGGCCAGCGGTACTGTTTATAAACAACGGACAGCAACTCCATAACTGCATCCTGATAAGAACTAAAGCAGCCTGCAGTTTAATGAGAAGCTAATCGATAGCAATACTAATTCTCAACTGAAATGATTTGTTCTGATCATTAACGCGCCCGACGGAAGGTCAGGTTGTAACGAAACGCGCCCGCCAGCGGATGAACGCCAGCTTTAACGGGTAAAATGCCGTGAAAACGCAGCCGCGACGGGCCGCCCCACACCACCACATCGCCATGTTCCAGCAGCACGCGTTGCACCGTGTCGCCGCGCTCAAAGCCGCCAAACTGAAATACCGCCGGCAGGCCAAGGGAAACGGAGACAATCGGCTGGCGCAGATCTTTTTCATCCTTATCCTGATGCAGCGACAGTTTCGCGCCAGGCTCATAGCGATTAATCAGGCAGGCATCGGGCTGGAATGTATTAAAACCCGCTTCCTGCGCGCACGCCTGCGCCAGCTGACGAAACGCCTGCGGCATCGGCGGCCAGCGGCGTCCGGTCGCATTATCTTCGCCGGTATACTGATAGCCGCGCGCATCGCTCGACCAGCCGAGATCGCCACAGTTGGTCATGGCGACCGACATACGATGACCGCCCGGCGTGATGCGATGTTGAAAGGGGTTTTGCTGAGCAATCAGCGCCACCTGCGCCAGCAACGCTTCGCCCTGCTCACGCGCGCGCCGCCGCAGGATCACCGCGCCTTCCGCCAGAGGCTCCGCCCAGGGCGCCTCTTCGCTAAACAGATCTAACATTATCGCACCGCCTTTCTTCAATCGCCCTGCCGCATGCTAACGGTCGTCGCCGGTCTCCTGCAACAAAAACGCGCGGAACTGCGGCGACATCCAGCTGCTGAACCCCTCTTTTTCTTTGGTAATCAGGTAGACCGCCAACTTTTCTCGCAGCGCGACTTCTTTGGCTTTTTCCGTACCCAGCACCATCAGGCCGGTATCCCAGCCGTCAGCCTCCAGCGCGGTCGTGGCGATAACGGTGGCGGAAACCAGATGATGCTCCACAGGACGGCCGCTTTGCGGATCGATTACGTGCGAAATGCGCCTGCCGTCCAGCTCATAATAGTTGCGATAGCTGCCGGAAGTGCTGATGCCGTGTCCCTGCAGATCCACCAGCGCCTGCACCGCATTTTCCTGGTCGGTCGGCTTCTGGATGGCCACCCGCCAGGCTTTGCCGGCGGCGTTGCGTCCGCGCGTCAGCACCGCGCCGCCCACCGAAACCAGGTAGTTATTGATGCCTTCCGCTTCCATTAATCGGGCCAGATGATCGGTGGCAAAGCCTTCGCCCATGGTAGAAAGATCGACATAGAGCGCTGGCAGATCTTTCTGGAGCCAGGCACCGTCGGCGCGCTCAATGACCTGTAAATGTTGCAGACCGGTCAGCGCTTTCGCCGCCGTGATTTCGGCCTGCGACGGCGTATGCAGCGGCTGCTTGTCCGGGCCGAATCCCCACAGATTTACCAGCGGCCCGACGGTAATATTCATCGCGCCGTCGGTTAATCTGCCGATGCGCAGTGCGCTAATAATGACGTCCGCCATATTATGGCTAATCGGCTGCGGCTGATTATCACGCCGCTGGTTGAAGCGCGACAGCACGGAGTCCTTTTTCCAGGTGGAGAGTTCATGATCATCCTGATCCAGCCGCTGCTGAATTTTCGCGCGCAGCGCATCGGCGCGCCCGGCGGGGACGCCCGCCAGACTTACGCGCCACTGGGTTCCCATGGTTTTGCCCGTCAACACCAGGCCTTTATCGGACGTTGCATTCTGCTGGTCGCAGCCTGCTGCCAACAATCCCAGCAGCATTACCGCTGTCAGCGCTATTTTTTTCATTGCTTTCATCTCTGTCGTTTTGTTAACCGTTGCTTGCTGTTTCAGGCACGCAGCGCCGCAGTTTGCCCTGGTTTGGCGCACGCCATGTTAACAAATGTGCTTTAACGCTGGCTTAACCACCATATCAAAGCTGGCACGGAAGCTGCTTGATCTGGTGAACAGTTAACGATGGAGCAGAAAGATGGATACGATGATGAACTGGCGTCAACGGCTGCTGGCCTGTTGTGCTTTTACGTTAGGCGGCAGCGCGCTGGAAGGGATGTGGGGCGCAGCGCTGCATGAAAACGGCGCCGCGCCCTTTTCTTCTGCACCGTCCGCTAACGCAACCGGAGAAACGTGCTGCGGCGTGGATCGCCAGCCACAAAAAAGGCGACGCTAAGCGTCGCCTCTGGCTGAATCTGCGTTACATCAGAACTGGTAAACCAGGCCCAGTGCCACAACGTCGTCGGTGTTGATACCGGCAGCGTCGGTGAACGCGTTGTCGTCCAGCAGGTTGATCTGGTAATCAACATAGGTAGACATGTTTTTGTTGAAGTAGTACGTCGCGCCTACGTCGATATATTTTTTCAGGTTCTGTTTGCCGTAACCTTCAATATCTTTACCGCGTGAGGTCACGTAAGCCAGGGACGGACGCAGACCGAAGTCGAACTGATACTGCGCAACCAGTTCCCAGTTGTCCGCTTTATCAGCGAAACCGTAAGCGTCATCGTCCGAGCTGCCGAAGCGGGTCGCGTTATAAGAACGGGTGTACATCGCCGCCAGGTAGATGTTGTTCGCGTCATATTTCAGGCCGCCGGTGTAAGCTTCCGCTTTATCGCCATTGCCCAGCAGCGCGCCGCTGTTCTGGTAGTTGGTACGGTCAGACTGGAACATCGCCGCACCCAGGCCCAGGCCATTGCCCAGATCGTAAGTGGTACTCAGACCCCAGCCGTCGCCGTTCTGCGCGGTAGCGGAACGGGAGCCGTCCAGTTCCGGGTTGCTGTCATTTTTGCCCTGGTACTGTACGGCGAAGTTCCAGCCGTCAACCAGGCCGAAGAAGTTGTTGTTACGGTAGGTCGCTACGCCGTTAGCGCGCTGGAACATGAAGTTGTCCGCGCCGTAGGTGTCGCCGCCGAATTCCGGCAGTACGTCGGTCCATGCGCCGATATCGTATGCCACGCCGTAGTTACGACCGTAATCGAAAGAACCTGCGTCGCCGAATTTCACACCGGCAAAGCCGACGCGGGTAAAGTTGTCTTCGGTGCCTTCCGCTTCAGAGTGATTCAGAGCAACCTGATATTCCCACTGGCCGTAGCCGGTCAGTTGTTCAGAGATCTGGGTTTCGCCTTTAAAGCCGAAGCGCATGTAAGACTGGTCGCCGTCGCTGCCGTCGTTGTCAGAGAAATAGTGCAGACCGTCGACTTTGCCGAACAGGTCCAGCTTGTTGCCGTCTTTATTATAAATCTCAGCTGCGCCCGCGGAGCCTGCTACTAACAGCGCCGGGACCATCAGGGAGAGAATATGACGTTTCATTTTTATTACCCTCTGGTTATGTGCCTTATAATTGCCACTGCTTGCCGAACGTTTATTTTTCAGTCGGCAACTCATTGTTCAGTTGCGAGAAGTAATAATCCATAAAGAAAATGCTACTAAATTTCCGAAAGTGTTTCGTTATATTTTATTGTGCCGGCAAAATGTAAATAAAGCGGAACTTTTATACCGCACGCAGCGTTAAGAAATTTCGCATTAAATGGTAAGAAATAAATTAATCTGTATTTATGAGCGAGTTAAAAGAAACCCTGAGTTAAGCACTGAATGATAAAAATTTTCTTACCTCTGGTTATAAAATAGATCCCGCTATCATCATTTTATTTCATTATTACCTTCATTCACCCCGAATGAGCTGTTTTACCCTTATTTTCCGCCGGACATAGATTGTCCGGCTTTTTTTATGCCTGCAATTTATTTTTGCCCAGAAAAACACTCATCCGGCCATTATTTCTGCGGTTAATAAATACCGTCATCATTTTGGGCAAGCCGCTTATTTAACGGGCTTTATAGATGTGCCGTTCGACATCGCAACACGCTGTGATGACAGAGAGAAACATTCCTGCAGCTCAGCTACGCTATACTAAGCGCTCTTGTTGGCTGGGATCGACTCGCGCAGGCGGCAATAGTTTTCGGTCGCGTGATAAAGCGCGCTATATTACCGGCGCCGCGCTGTCCGTTGCCGGTGGGGCTTGCGTTGAATGGCTAATGCAGCGGCAATCTCAAGGATCTTCTCGTGCTGGTTAAAATTATTTTGGCGATGGTGGCCTTTGCCACCAATTCCCTGCTCTGTCGCATAGCGCTGGCGGGAATTCATATCGATCCCATCACTTTTAGCAGCGTCAAG
The DNA here is from genome assembly GCF_940807255.1 of Mixta sp. Marseille-Q2659. Taxonomy (GTDB): domain Bacteria; phylum Pseudomonadota; class Gammaproteobacteria; order Enterobacterales; family Enterobacteriaceae; genus Mixta. The sequence goes on from NZ_CALNWY010000003.1 coordinate 48,885, forward strand.
CTGCTGAGCGGCGCGGTGGCACTGTTACTGCTGCTTCAGATCGGGCGCGTAAAAAAAGCGCCGCAGTTTAACTGGCTGAACGCCGCCCTGCTGACCCTCTATGTCTTTACCTTTTCTGTCGCTTACGTGGCGCTCAGTACGGCGGTAGGCGCGCTGCTGCTGTTCGGCACCGTGCAGCTGGTGATGACGGCATGGGGAATTTTTCGCGGTGAAAGGCTCAGCCTGTTGAAAATAGTCGGCATGGGCGGCGCGCTGGCCGGATTTGCGCTGCTGTTGCTGCCCGTTGCCGATCGTCCGCCACTCTTTACAGCGCTAATGATGATCGTTTCCGGCGTCGCCTGGGCAATCTACAGCATCCGGGGCAAACAGGTTACCGACGCTGCCGCCGCGACTGCCGGCAACTTTATGCTTTCCGTTCCGATAGTGATGATAGTGCTGGCGCTCAGCCACAACGTGCTGTTTACGGATATGACTGGCGTATTGCTGGGCGTAGTTTCCGGCGCGGTGACCTCCGGCGCGGCTTATCTGCTCTGGTATTCCCTGTTGCCGTTACTTTCCCCCGCCACCGCCAGCACCTTACAGCTTAGCGTGCCCTGTCTGGCGACGCTGGGCGGCACGGTGCTTCTGGCGGAACCGCTGGATCTACGCATCGTCAGCGCCACGCTCATTATTCTGACGGGCATCGGCCTGGTGATTTGGACGGACAGAACGCCCGGCAGGTAACAGCGCAAACGCCCTTTCAGGCATAAAGTGAACGCCGCTCAAAATATTGCATCATTAATTCCGCTGAATCTTATTGGTATTCAATGCGCGCCGGATCAGCGCTCGCGCATCGCCTCATTCACCTTATTCAGCGGTTTAATCAGGTAATCCATCACCGATTTCTGGCCGGTTTTAATTTCCACATTCGCCACCATGCCCGGCACGATCGGGAATTTGCGTCCGGCGCGGTTAACCAGCTCCGCCTTCTGCGTGCGCACGTAAACGCGATAGTAATACTGATCGCGCTTCACCTCATCCTGAATGGTATCGGGCGATACCGTTTCCACTTCGCCCGGCAGATCGCCATAGATTGAGGAGTCGTAGGCGGTGACCTTCACCACCGCCGGCAGGCCGGGCCGAATATAGGCGATGTCGCGCGGATTAATGCGCGTTTCAATCAGCAACTGATCTTCCAGCGGCACGATTTCCATCAGCTTGCCGCCCGGCTGTAACACGCCGCCCACCGTCGTCACCTGGATATCTTTAACGATGCCGCGCACCGGTGAATAGAGCGTAGCGCGGGTCAGCTGATCCTCTTTTCCGGTCAGCACCTGAAGTTGCGCATCCAGTTCGGCGTTATTTTTGACCTGCTCCTCGCGGGCGCGCACCGCATATTCATTGCGCGCTTCGTCGATTTTGCCGCGCAGCTCGCTGACCTGACGACGCAGGCGGATCACTTCCACCTCGCCCGCCGCGCCCTTCGCCACCAGCGGCGCGGTCATGCGCAGTTCATCCTGCACCAGCTTTAGCGACTGCTGTAAATTGCTGACGGTTTCCAGCAAATTGCGCCGCCGCGACTGATAGAGCTGCGTTTCACGTGCCACCAGCTCCGGCTCTTTCAGGGTTTCCGCGCTGAATTCAAGCGGCGCGCCGGTCAGCTCGGCGCGCAGCCGCTCCGCCGAGGCGCGCAACGTACGCGCTTTTGCCTGCGCTTCGCCATAGGTGGACTGAAAGCGCGTCGGATCGAGGCGCGCCAGAATTTGCCCTTTGCTGACAATATCCCCTTCATGCACGTTGAGCTGATTAACGATGCCGCCGTCAAGGCTCTCAATCACCTGGGCGCGGCTGGAAGGCGTGACCTTACCGGTGCCGACCGTGACCTCATCGAGAATAGCGAAGTGCGCCCAGACCAGGAAAATCACCAGCGCCGCGCTGCACAGCCAGATAATAAACGAGGTGCGACGTTCATGGGTTTTCAGCTGACGATCTACCGTTACCTGCGTCATGCGGCGTCTCCTTTCGCGGACTTGCTGCCGCCAGCGGCGCGCAGGATCTCATCGCGCGGGCCGTCGGCGACGATGCGGCCGTTATCCATCACCACAATGCGATCCACCAGCTTCAGCAGCGCCGGACGGTGCGTTACCAGCACCAGCGTGCGTCCGGTCAGCCAGTTTTTCATCTGGCGAATCACATGCTCCTCCAGCTGTTCATCCATTGAGGCGGTGGGTTCATCCAGCAGCACCACCTGCGGCTGACGCAGGATCATGCGGCTGATTAATACCATCTGGCGCTGGCCGCCGGACAGCCCGCGGCCGCCCTCGTTAATAATGCGATCCAGGCTGGCGGCATCCTGCTGCACCAGGCTTAGCGCGCCGCTGACGCGCAGCGCCTGCAGCATCTCCTGCTCGCTGGCGTGCGGATTGCCCAGCATCAGGTTTTGCCGCAGCGTACCGAAAAAGAGCCGCGAATCCTGCGACAGCCAGCCGAGCTGACGGCGCAAATCAATCGGGTCGATGCGATTAATATCCACGCCATCGACAATCACCTTGCCCTGCGAGGCTTTCGCCTGCCCGGCCAGCAGCTTCAGCAACGTCGATTTACCAGCGCCCACCTTGCCCAGTAGCGCGATGCGCTCGCCCGGCTTGATCTGTAACTGGCCAATATTCAGCACGTTTTTGACATTTTCTTCGTCATAGGTGTACTGCACGTTGCGCAGATCGTAATGACCGGTCAGCGTCGGGCAGTGCGCCATTTCACCCTCTTCCGCCTGATCGAGCGGCTTTTTCAGCAGCTCATCCAGCCCTTTCATGGCGCTTTTGGCGTGCTGCCAGCGCGAGAAGATCATGGTCAGCTGCATCAGCGGCGCGATGGTGCGCGACGACAGCAGGCTGCTGGCGACCAGCGTACCGGTGGTAATATCGCCCGCCAGCACCAGGTAGGTACCGAATACCAGCATCCCGGCATAAGTAAGCTGCTGCACCGAGGATGCCCAGCCGGTAAGCCGCGCGCCCCACAGCCGCTGCTTCATGCCGATCGCGGCGCTCACCTCATGCGTCTGCTCCCACTGGCGCTGAAAATAAGGCTCCGCCTGTAGCGCCTTAATATCCTCCACGCCCTCGATGGTCTCTACCAGCACCGCGTTACGCAGCGCGCCTTCGCGCATTCCCTCTTTCGCCAGCCGCGCCATCGGGATCTGCACCAGCAGGCCAGGGATCACGATCAGCGGGATCGCCAGCAGCGGAATAATCACCAACGGGCCGCCGATAAAACCCATGATAAACAGAAACAGAATGATAAAAGGCAGATCCGCCGCCGCGCCGACGGTGGTTGAGGTCAGTAGTTCGCGTACCTGATCAATCTCGCGCAGCTGCGAGATAAAGGATCCGGTGGATTTGGGCCGCGCCTCGTTGCGAATGTTCATCGCGCGCGCAAACAGCATGGAGGAGACTTTCAGGTCGATGCGTTTCCCCATCAGATCGGAAACCTGGGTGCGCATCAGGCGGATCAGATATTCAATGGCGGCGGCGATCAGCACGCCGACAAACAGCACCCACAGCGTTGGCTCCGATTGCGCCGGGATCACCCGGTCGTAAATCTGCATAGAGAACAGAATGCCCGCCAGCGCCAGCACGTTGCTCACCACCGACGCCAGCGAGATCTCGGCGATGCGCCGTCCCATGCCGCGAAAGTTTTTCCAGAACCAGTGCTGTTCGTAGGGCTGAACAAACTCATCGATACGCGCATCGCGTCCGCGCGCCGCCACACCAGGCACCGCCACCTGCTGCTGGCTCTGCGCCAGCAACTCCTGCAGATCGCTTTCGCGCACCACGTCGCCGCCTTCACTGAGCCAGTAGCGTGCGCGCCCTTCGGCGTCGATCGCCTCGATGACCGCCACGCTGCCGTTTTCCAGCAGCAGAATGACCGGCGTCACCTCCTGGCGCCAGCGCAGCTTATCACGCGGGGTCATGGTTAAATGCAGGCCCAGCAGGCCCGCCAACCGCTCCAGCTGCTGATCCGGCGTCAAATGCTCAAACCAGCGCATCTGTTGACGCAGCGTTTTGCCATCGGCTGGCTTGCCGAAGCGGGCGGCTACCCGCAGCATCGCCGCAATCCAGTTATCGGTTGGGGTGGTCATAGTCGCTGCCTTATTCATTTGTCGTTGCCTGCGCCCTACTTCAGTGAAGGCAGCATTTCGCCGCTGTTTTTCTCACGGTCGATGCCCATGATATCGAGCAGATTGTCCACCGCGGCGGCATAGCGCACCGTGGCATTCCAGCCGTCATAGAGCGCCGTAATGCGCATGCTGTCCGCCTGGAACACATCCTGTTCGACGCTGAGCAGATCGTTGAGGCTGCGCTTGCTGAGACGATATTCATCGGCATAAACCGAACGGGTATGCTCCGCGCTTTCCAGCTGCGCTTCGCCCGCCTGCTGACGCTGCTGCGCGCCGATCATATCGGCGTAGGCGGTAGAGGCGTTCTGATTAATCGTCAGTTTGGCGCGCTGGATCTCCGCCTGCGCCGCCTCGCGCTCCGCCTCGGCCGAGCGGGTTTTGGCATTCACCAGCCCGCCCTGATAGAGCGGCGCCTCAACCCGTAGCTGTAGCTCGTCGTCCCAGTAAGAGCGGTTATCGTTTTCATAGCGGGTGCGTCCCGCCTCTACCTTAATGGTTGGCCAGTGATTGGAGGCCGCCTGATTAATACGTTCACGCGCCGCCTCCTGCTTTGCCTGCGCGCTGCGTACCGCCGCGCTCTTCTCATAGGCGATGCGATCGAGCGTGATCTGCTGTTGCAGCAGCGATTCCGGCAGTTCCGGCAGGTTATCGGAGATAACGCCGGTAAGAACGGTAAGCTGCGCCTGCGCCGAGCGCTGTTGGGCGCGGTACTGCTCCAGCGTCGCGCGCATACCCGCCAGCCGCGTCCCCGCCTGCAGCACATCGGACTGTGAGTTGAGTCCGGCGTCAGCGCGCAGCGTGGCAATGTCACGCACATGCTCCAGCGAAGCGATATTTTTGCGCGCCGACACCACCAGCGCCTGATAGCGCTTGACCTCCAGATAGGCCTTCAGCGTGTCGGAAGCGACGGTAGTCATGGTGTCAAACAGCGCAAAGCGGTAGGCATCGGAAAGGGCGTGCTGTTCATCAATCGCCCCGTTAGTGCGGCCAAAGTCATACAGCAGCTGGCTCAGGGTCACGCCAGCGGAAGCGGTATTATTCAGGCTGCCGGAGGAGTCGGTCTGGTGCGATCGGCCGCCGGTGCCCTGCAATGAGATTTGCGGATACCAGGCGCTTTTCGCTGCGTCCAGCTCCGCCTCGCCAACATTAATCTGTGCGGCGGCCTGGGCAATTTGCGGGTTACGGGCAAAGGCGCGCAGGATCGCATCGCGCAGCGTCAGGGTAGCGATCTGCTCCTCAGTTGGCGCGGCGCGCCAGTTAAATTCGGCTTTCGGCTCTGACGCCGCCCAGACGGGAGAACTGACGGCACAGCAGAGGGAACTCAGGCAAAAGGAAACAAGGAGTTTACGCATGCAGTAATGTTGGCCTTCTTTTATCCATACAAACGGGGCTGATGCCGGCTGCCGACCGTTACTGTATTAATTCTGTGTAAGATAACACCATGAATTATTACAGAGTTCCATTCACTTTATTAATCTAACATCACATTTTTTCTGTCTTAATTTTTACACTTTCAAGTAAATAACCGTATTAAAGCGCTAAAAAAGCGTTAAGCAACGGCAAAACGGCGACATCCTGTCGCCGTAAACATTAATAAAACCACTTTATTAATCAGGTGAAATCTTAAGATTCGCGAACCTAAACTACCTGCTGTAAATGCTGTTGTTGTAGCGCATCGGCCAGCGTCGTTTCCGTTGCTGCAGGATAAACGGCATCAGCGTGCTGCATCTCAACCAGCGAACCTGCAGAGAGGTTTTGCCACATATCTGCCGGCGCGGCGGGCAGCGAAACATCGGCATCGGTCGCGGTAGCAGGCGCCACGCTCTCTGTACCGCCGCTTGCCTCGTTGGTCAGGGCATTGGTACTGGCGGGCGAGCCGACATCAACAGTCGGGGCATCTGCACCGACCGCTGACTTCGCCGTTGCGCCCTGCTCCGTCGCGCTGTCGGTCAGATGGGCAATCAGCGCACTAACGGAAGGCTGGTCGTTACTGCTTAATCCCAGCGCCGACGCATCGAACGCCGTCTGCTGCGCTTCAGGCGCGCTTGCAGCATGATGAGATTCGGACGCCTGCTCGCTGACCGTTGCCGTTTCGGCGGCGAACGTATGGACGGAACTCTCCTGAACCGTTGCCGCATGGCTATCGCTCAGGGTGGTCACGCCATCATCGTCAACGGTGATGATTTTGGTCTGGATGTTACGTGCCGGCGTCGGCTTCCCGCTTCCTGAGTTGTCAAAAAGGGTGGTCATGGTAGAGATAAGGGTATAGCTGCCGGGGGTCAGCGTCGCGACATCGCTGGCCGGTACCGTTAACTGCCAGTGTGCGTAAGGCCAGTCGTCCCCGATCACGGTAGTATTATAGGTTTTTCCGTTCAGCTGTACCTCGACGGTCGATCCCACCAGCGGCCCTTCTCCCCACAGTGATGAACCGATCACCAAATCCTGATGTTTTTCATCGCCGCTCAGATGATTATCGCCGCTGACGGTATCGATGGTGTAAGTGATCGGGTAGTTATAAGGAAAACCGACGTCCAGCGAGATCGGACGGCTGGCGGAAAACTGATTGCCCTCCGCATCCTGAAAAGTGACGGTGGCATGGGTGGTGTCGCCGTTTTGCAGGTTAAAAACGTCTTTAATAAAGACACTCCAGATGCCATCGCTGGTAACCGTGCCGCTAAAATGTTTATCGCCGATCAGCAGTTTGACGGTGCTGCCGGCAGGAATATTTTCTACACGGCCGGTCGCATACTGATTGGCTTCGATCTCATAGTAATCGCCCTGATCGTCGCCATACAGCGGATCCATGGTTAATACCGGCGTTTCCCTCCCTTCGCCGTTGGGGCTAATGGTCAGCGTTTTCGCTACCTGATTTACGCCCTGCTGCGTCACCAGCGAGGCCAGCAGCGTGACATGGCCTTCGTTCGGCAGCGCCTGCACATCCTCTTTGGGTATAGTCAGTACCCAGCGGCTTTCGCTGGTGGTTTTCGTGCTATAGGTATGGCCATTCAGCGTGACCTGTACCTCGTAGCCTGCACCGATAAAGCGTCCCCAGCCGGAAACAACCAGATCGCCGCCGCGCTCGACCGCGCTCAGCACATCGTCGCCGGTGACTTTATTCATAAACAGGCTGGGCAAACGGCTGGTGGAGTTAACCAGCGTAAATTGCGTATTAACCTGATGTTCAACGCCGTTGGTATCGATATGCCCGGCGACAACGCTAACTTTGCCATCAGGAATCGCACCGATATCGCTTTCCGGCACGGTGACATACCACATTGAATCGCTGCCCAACTTGCCGCTGTAGGTTTTGCCGTTCAGCGTTACCAGCACCGTATCACCCAGCATCCCCTCAAAGGCATAGCCGGAAATGATCGTATCGTTACCATGTTCGCTGCCGCTAACAGCGTTATTTCCGGAGATGGGATTAAACACCAGATCGGGATCGATTACGGTCACCACTTTCGTCTGGGTGCTGTTAACCTGCTGACCGGTGTATAAGGTGGCATTGATCGAGGCGATCACCGTATAGCTGCCCGGCGGCAGCGCCTGCACATCGCTGGCGGGCACGGTAATTTGCCAGTGGTTGTTATAGTCGCCGCCCTCCACCACGCCAGTATAGGTTTTGCCGTTTAGCGTGACGTAAACCGTTTCGCCGAAACCGAGGTTTTCCCCGGAAAAATTAGATCCGGTAATAATCAGATCGTTTTGCGCTTCCTGACCGTCAATCTTGCCATCAACGCTGATGGTATCGATCTGGAAAGCCATCGGATATTTGTAAGGATAGCTGGAGGGCTCCAGATGAATTTCGCGACTGGCCGCCGTTTCATTGCCCGCGCTGTCTTTCCAGCTCACCACCGCATGGGTGGTATCGGCATTCTTCGCGTTATAGAGCTGACCGACCTTCACACTCCAGACACCGTCGTTGGTGACATCGCCATAAAAAACTTTGTCGCTGATGGTCAGCTTGACACGGCTGCCCGCCGGGATGTCGCTGGCGTGGCCGGTAATAAAGGTAGTCGCGCCGATTTCATAGCTACTGATGGTGTCATCGACGGAAACCGTATCGATGCTCAGCGTTGGCGTGACGCGGCCCGCGCCGTCGTTATTCAGCGTCAGGGTTTTCGCTATTTCCGCCACGCGCGTTTCATGGCCCAGCGAAGCGAGCAGCGTAATATTGCCGTCCGGCAGCGCCTGCACGTCCGCCTGCGGAACGGTAATCACCCAGCGGCTGTCCTGGGTGGTGGTGGCGTGATACTGATGACCATTCAGCGTAACGATAACTTCATAACCTGCGCCGATATTGCGACCCCAGCCGGAAATCAACAGATCGCCGCCGCGCTCGACCGCGCTTAACACATCGTCGCCGGTTACTTTATTCAGATAGAGCGTCGGCACCGAGGTGGTTTGCGCGCCCGCCAGCAGGCTAATCTGGCTACCGGCCTGATGCAGCACGCCCGTGCTGTCGGTATAGCTGGCGCTGACCGCCACTTTGCCGTTAGGAATTTGCGCGATGTCGCTTTCCGGCACGGTGACATACCACACCGCGTCATTGCCCAGCGTGCCGCTGTAGCTTTTGCCATGCAGCGTAACGGTGACGGTATCGCCCGGATTGCCCGCGTTGACGTAGCCGGAAATCACCGTAGCGTTGCCGTGTTCGTAATAGCCGATGTTGTTATCAATGGAGATCGGATTGATGCTGATGGTGGTGTCCGCCGCCGCGGCGGCCAACAGGCTGCTCTCTCCGGCAACGGCTGCCATCGACGGTTCAGTGACGGCGACAGACGGAACGGCAACCGCTTCAGCGTCGGCGGCAGACGCCAGACTGGTCAGCAGCGTCGTTTCAGAAAAAGGGAGGGCAGCGGCAAGCCGTTGCTGGTTCGTGGTGTTGGCCATAAAACACTCCTGTGGCACCCGTTGAAAAAAGTCGTTAGTAAACGCATCCTGCGGAAAAATCCGGGATGGTCTGCATAACATTATTTATCCTTTCATTACCCGAAAACGGGATCTGGTGCGCACCAGAGCTAAGTCAGCCCAATAACAAGGAATAAAAAGGTTAACTAAAAATCGCTAGTTAGCGAAATGCGCGAACAGATATAAAGAAAAGAGACGGCCGTAGCATCTCTGTCGGCTAATCATATCGATTAATAAAATTAATGGATGGTACCAGGAAAGCTCAGACGGGTTTCTATCTGGTTTTGCTTAAGCGACGCTAAATCCCTGAAAAAATGCAGGCTGTTTTTATACATCCGGCTGCGCTGTGAACGTCCGTTGCCGCTTTCGATCGTGCCGGATATCTCTGGTTAAATGTCGGTACTTTTAGGATTTAACCTGGTCAGGCCAGTTATGGATTTTTTATGGTCTGGCGAAAAGTTGCTTCAAAACAGCATTGCCAGTGAGTTAACGAATAAATCAGCCAGTCAACGACGCTACCTGACTGGCAAAGAAGGTTTAATGTTTAGTGGTATTTGTGACGGCTTTCCGATCCCCCACTATCAAATCTTGATAGCTTTAAGCGCGTTAAAAAACCCTCTGATTTGTGGGACATCACATTAGTACCAGCAAAATAAGGAACCGCTGTGGCATTACATGGAAGAATGATTTTGAATGGCGCTGATTACGCTCCGTTCAATCTGTACGGCGTTGGCGTATTTATGGCGCATTCGGGGTTGAGCGCCTACCGGAACAATGCAAATTGTGGGGCTGTTCCAAACACAGGCCCCATCCCCCCAGGTAAATACTGGATTATTGATCGTAAAGAAAGTAATTGGTTCTCTCAAAAGAAGGAAGAAATCCACGACGAAATTAACCGAATCATTGGGCGGCATGAGTTTGGTAGAACCGATTGGTTTGCACTCTGGCGTGATGACTGGGGAATTGATGATTACACGTGGATTGAAGGTGTAAGAAGGGGAAATTTTAGACTGCACCCCGGCACTATTTCTAAAGGGTGCATAACCATCGCCCATAATTCTGATTTTGCCTCGATCCGTAATGCGCTTATAAATACATCGCTTATGCAGGTTCCCTGTAAACGGACACTTATGGCTCGCGGCTGGGTGGAGGTAGTAGCTGGTGGCTATAAAAACAGCTGTCCGTAGAACCAGTAAAGTTATCTACTTTACTGTTTTGTTATTCTTTGTCGGACATATATTGCCGCCGCCTGAATCCTATATTAATTACGATGCCGCCAGAAAATTTGCGTTATTCATTAACAATAATGAAAATGCAGAATCTATGTATGAAGCTTATTCATACATAGACTGGTTTACGATACTGGTTATTATCGTCACGTTTTACATCTTAACAATGAAGTTAATCAGAAAAATAAGGAACGCATAACATGCCTATCCCTCCGTATATGTGGCTTAAAGATGATGGCGGCGCAGATATTAAGGGTTCTGTCGATGTACAAGACCGCGAAGGAAGCATAGAAATCCTGGGGCTTAGTCACGGCATCACCTCCCGGTAGACAGTACCAACGGGAAAATTACCGGTACACGCCAGCACTCATCTATGATGATTGAAAAGGACGTTGATAGCTCTACGCCCTATTTATATAAAGCTGCGGCCACGGGCCAGACGCTAAAAAGTGCGGAGATTCATTTTTACCATATTAATAACGCCGGGCAGGAAGTTTGCTACTACATAGTGTTTATGGAAAACGTGAAAATTACTGGCGTTAATTGTGGTGTGCCTAACGTTAAATTAGCGGGCAATGACAAAATAAACCATGTTGAGAGCGTCAGTATTCAGTATGAAAAAATTACCTGGCGCATCGTTGATGGAAATATCCAGTATACTGACGCCTGGAGCGAACGCCCTTCTGCCTAAAAAAACGGGGCGCATGGCGCCCCGTTTAACGCACTTTCCTGGCGTTACACCACCTGTACCTGCAGGTTATGCTGCACCAGCACATCGCCCAGCGTATCGTTCGAGGCCAGCGCTGAGTTGTGATAGACATCGTACAGCTGTCCATCTATTTCACGCTCACCGCTGTTACTCCATACGCCATCGCTGGTGTTCGCCAACGTGACGCGGTTGCCGTCGGCACCTTTAATCAGCAGATCGTCCTCCGGCCTGTCGGTGATATTCAACGCCTCATCCAGATCCAGCTTCACGCTGTTAGTGCCTGACAGCCCCAGGTTAAGGATTTCAATATGCTCCACCTTCAGCCCCAGCGCGGTGAGATCAAGTTCCATATGTTCACCATTCAGCACCAGCGTATCGGTGCCGGCGCCGCCGTCGATATGGGTAAAGTTCAAATCATTGACCGTTACCGTATCGCTGCCGCTGCTGCCGGTCACCTCCTCGCCCTGCTGCTGCGTACCGTCGGCCAGCAGGATAGTCACCCCGCCGATGGTAAAGGTTTCCGCGTCGTCCGCCACGGCACCAGGCGCGGCAGCGGTGGTCTCCTCACCGCTGACCACGGCGCCGCTGGCAGAAGTAGTGGTATCCGCCTCGGTAGTCAGCGTGGAATCCACCACCTTACTGGCGGTGACCAGTGTGCCAGTCTGCTCTGTGGTGCTGGTCGTGGCGCTGGTATGCTGGCTTTGATCGGACGCCGCCAGCGCATCGTCTGCCGTGACCGCCATCAGCGACATCGCCGCCACTTCGGTAGTGGACGCCACCGGCAGCAGCGATCCCAGCAGTAGCGTGGTGGTGGTGGACGCCGGGTTGCCCGCCGCATCCACCGCCCTGACCGTTACCAGCGAGTTCAGGTTTAGCGCCGTTAGCAGTCCACCGCTGAATTTCACGCTATAGCGTCCCAGCGCATCGGTGGTGGTTTGCAGCGTGGTGCCGTTTAGCGTAACGTTTACCGTAGTGCCCTGCCGCAGGTTCAGCGTGCCGCCGGTGATCGTCAGTCCGGTAAGCAGTACGCTCACCAGGCTGAGTACCGGATCGACGCCGATCGCCGGCAAGTTATGGGTAATCGCGTTAAAGCTACCGCTGGTGGAAGCGGTATTGCCGACCGCATCGCTGACCGACACGTTAACCGAATGTCCGCCGTCAGAAATATTGCGCAGCGTGCCTGACGGCACACTGACGCTCCAGCTTCCGTTGCTGCCGACCGTGGTGGTGAACTGAGTGCCCGCCACGCTGACGGTTACCGTACGGCCAGCGGCGTTAGTCGCGCTGCCGCTGATGGTTCCTGTAGCGTTCGCCTCCGCCAGGTTGAGATAGCCGTCACCGCCAAAGAAGCTGTTTAAGGTGACGGTCGGCAGCGTATGGGTGCCCACCTGCACCGTGCCGCTGGCGCTGCCGCTGGTGCCGGCGCTGTTGGTCACGCTGACGTTCACCGTCTGCGAACCGTCGGCAATGGCCAGCAGGCTGGCGGACGGTACGGCGATGCTCCATGCGCCGTTCGCGCCTACGGTGCCGGTATAGCGGTTGCCCGCCAGGGTCACGGTGACGGTCGAGCCTTCCGCATTGGTTGATGTCCCGGTAATGGTCTGCGCCGTCAGCGCATCGGCTGCGTTAAGCAAACCATCGCCGAAGATGGAGCCGATGGTTAAGGTCGGCGGCGTATGGGAAATCACGCTCACGTTGCCGGAGGCATTGGCGACGTTGCCATAGGCATCGGTGGCGCGCACGCTGACCGTCTGCGTGCCGTCACTGAGCGCCGCCAGATCGGCCCTCGGCACGCTCAGCGTCCAGCTGCCGTTGCTGCCGACGGTAGTGGTATAGCTGCGTCCGTTGAGCGAAACCACCACGCTGCTGCCGCTGCCAAGGTTGCTGCTGCTACCGCTAATCACCTGTGTGGTGTTGAGATCCGCCGCGCTCAGCACGCCGTCGCCGAATACCGTATTCAGGGTTAATGACGGCGGATTTTTGATGCCCACCTGTACGCCGGTGCTGACGCTGGCAACGTTGCCTACCGGATCGGTTACCGACACGCCCACGGTGAGATTGCCGTTCAACAGCGTACCAAGAATATCGGGGGCGACCGCCGCGCTAAAGCGTCCATCACTGCCAACCGTGGCGCTCACCACCGTGTTGCCAAGATTAATCCGTACCTGGCTGCCCGCTGCCGCGTTCGCCACGGTGCCGGTGATGTTCTGCGTAATCAGCGATTCAGCGATATTCAGAATGCCATTGCCAAACAGCGGATCGAGCGTAATGACCGGCAGATTATGAATGCCGACCAGCGCGCCCGCCGTGGCGCTGGTGCTGTTGCCTGCGCTGTCGGTAACTGTGACGGTGGCCGTCAGGTTGCCGTCCGCCAGCCCCTGTAGCAGCGCTGGCGTCAGCGCCACGCTGAAGGTGCCGTTCGCGTTAGCGGTTGTCGCCAGCGTCTGGCCGCCGATGGCGATAGTTACCCTGGCGCCCGGCTCGACATTGCCGACGGTGCCGCTGATGGTTTGCGTCAACAGCGCATCCGCCGCATTCAGCAGAGCGTCGCCAAACAGCGGATTAATGTTCAGCGTCGGTGGCGTAATATCCACCACCAGCCCGGCGTTAACCTGGCTGGTATTGCCCGCCGCATCGGTCACGCTGGCACCAACGGTAAGGTCGCCTTCGGTCAGCGTTCTCAAAATATCGGGCGCGACGGTGGCGCTGAACACGCCGTTATTGCCAACCACGGCGGTCACCGTGGTACTTCCCAGGTTGATATTTACCGTTGAGCCGGCGGCGACATTCTGTACCACGCCGCTGATGGTCTGGTTAGTCAGCAGATCGGCGGCATCAAGGAAACCATTGCCGAAAATCGGATTGAGGCTAATCACCGGCGCGGTGCCGAAAATACCCACATTGACTGACTGCGAGGCGGTGTTGCCCGCCGGGTCAACCACCGTTACCCCCAGCTCCAGCGTGCCGTCGAGCAAATTCCCCAGATCCGCCGCCGGAATGGTAAGGCCCCAGTTACCGCCAGCGGTCACCTGCGTCTGGTAGCTCTGGCTGCCGAGCGTGACGGTGACCGTTGAGCCGGTCGCCGCGTTCAGCACCCCGCCGATGGTCTGGTTCTGGGCCAGATCGCTGATGTTCAGCAGGTTGTCGCCGCCGAACAGTCCGCTAAGATTGCCGATAACCGGCACGTTATCCACGATGGCCGTTACGGTTTCGCTCGCGGTGCGCTGGTTGCCCGCGGCGTCGGTCAGCGTCAGGTTGAGATCGATATTGCCATCCTGCAACAGCTCCAGCACGCTCGGCGGCACCACGATTGCCCATTTACCATCCTGCCCGACGGCGGCAGTCAGCGTCGTTCCGCCCAGCGTCAGGGCCACGGTCGCGCCGATACCTGCCGAGCTGGCGATACCGCTGATGGTTTGACCGACGGCGGTATCCGCAGCGTTAAGGAAACCGTCGCCAAAGACCGAATCCACCACCAGATTCAGCGCCTGGTTCACCACTTTATTCACGGTCAGCGTGGCGTTGGTCTGGTTGCCCGCCTCATCGCCGACGCGCACACCTAACACCAGCGCCCCTTCCGCCAGGCTGCCCAACACCTCCGGCGTCAAATCGATGCTGAAGGTGCCATTCTCGTCCACTACGGCGGTGGCGATAGGGCTGCCGTCGCCAAGGTAGATGCCGACGGTTTGTCCTTCCGCGCCGCTGGCCCGGCCGGTCAGCACCTGAGTGGTCAGAATATCGGCGGCGTTAAGAATGTTATTGCCTAACAGCGCATCCACTTCCAGCAGCGGCGCGGCGGTATCCAGCGTTACCGTGCTGGTCGTCGTGGCGGTGTTGCCTGCCGCATCGCTCAGGGTGGCGGTAATGGTGCTGGTGCCGCTGTTTAGCGTCTGCAGATCGGCGGCGGGCACGTTGGTACGCCAGCTGCCGTCGGACTGCACAATGGCGTTATAGCTATTGCCGTTCAGCGTGACTGTCACCGTCCGACCGACTTCAGAAGCCGAGGCGGTGCCGCTGATGGGCTGCGAGTTGGCAATCTCGCTGCTGTTAAGGAAGCCGTCGCCGGTAAATTCATTAATTGTCAGCGTCGGCGACGTGCGATCGACAATCACCGTCGAGTTGGTGGAGATATTGCCCGCCGCGCTGGCGGCGGTGACGGAGACGGTATAGCTGCCATCGCTGGGGAAAGCGCCGGCGGCTGGCGTAATGCTCCAACTGCCGTCGGCGCTGGTCACTGTGGTGGTGCCGACCGGCGTGCCGTTCACCAACAGCGTGACGGTGCCGCCCGCGGCGCCAAAGTTAGCAAAGCTGCCGCTAAAGGTCGGCGTGCCTTCGTCTGCGTTAATAATATTGTCGCCAGTTACCGACGCCAGCGTCAGCAGCGGGCCAGCCGGCGGCGTCAGATCGACGCTGACCGTGGCGCTGGCGTTGGCGCTGTTGCCTGCCGGATCGGTAATGGTCACCGCAATGGCGCCACTGGGCGCGCTAAGCTGCGCCAGCGCTTCCGGCGGCACGTTAACGCTCCAGCTGCTGTCAGCGGCGACAATACCGCTAAGCTGGCTGGTGCCGATGGTGACGGTAACCAGCGAGCCGGTTTCCGCGCCGGTACTGGTGCCGCTCAGGGTCTGCGACACAATACTTTCCGCATAGGTCAGCGCGTTGTCGCCGGTAAAATCATTAATGGCGATGGTCGGCACGCTGGTATTGACGGTGAACTGTTCGCTGACGCTGGCGCTGTTGCCGTTGGCATCGGTAGCGGTCACGGTCAGGCTGTTATTGCCCTGCGGCAGCGCGGTAAGCACGCCCGTCGGCACTGCCAGTGTCCAGCTGCCGTCAGCGTTGACGGTAGCCGGATAAGCCGTGCCGCCGAGAGTGACGCTGATGGCGGCCGCGCCACCGGCGGTGCCGGTTAAGGTCGCGCCCGCTGCGGCATCGCTGCTGTTCAGCAGGCTGTCGCCGAAGGCCGGATCGATGGTCGGCGCAGGCGGCGTTAACGCCGTGGTAAAGCTCTCGGTGCGTTCAACTACGTTGCCCGCGCTGTCCACTACCGTCACCACAATGTTATGTGTGCCGTCGCCGAGGCCGCTTAGCGCGCCGTCAGGCAAGTTCACCGTCCAGTCGCCGTTTTCATCAACCGTGCCGGTATACACCGCGCCGCCCACGTCGATGCTTAACTGCACATCCTGATTATTACCGGTGGTGCCAGTGTTGCCGCTCAGCGTCAGCGTGCCGGAGGCTTCATTAATATTCAGCACGCCATCGCCAAACGGCGTATTCACCACCGGTTCCGGTGCGGTTACGGCGGTAATCACCTCCAGCGGTGCGGTGGTGCTGACGTTGCCTGCTGCATCGCTGGCGGTCACCGTAATGGTATGGGTGCCGTTGCCAAGCGTATCCATCTGTTCCGGCGTCAGGTTCAACGACCAGTTGCCCGCGCCATCTACGTTGGCAGCGATCGGCCGGTCGCCGTTCAGTCCGCTAATAACCACGTTGACCGTCTGGCCTGCGCCAGTAATGCCGGTTTTACCGCTCAGGGTTTGCGTAACGTCCGCCTCCGCTGCATTCAGCGCGCCGTTGCCGAACGGCAGATCCAGCGTCGCCGCAGGCAGGGTATTGACGATAACCTGTACCGTGTCGCTATCGGTAGCAGTGTTGCCTGCCGCGTCGGTTACGGTGACGGTGATCGGCAGCGTACCGTCCGGCAGCGACTGCAGCTGTTCCGGCGTTAAGGTAACCGTCCAACCGCCTTCGCCGTCGGTGGTAACCGGATAAGCGCTGCCGTTGATGGTGACCGTCACGGTTTGCTCGCCAACGATGCCAGTATTACCGCTTAAAGTAGCGCCGTTAGCCGCTTCCGTCGCGTTCAGAGAGCCATTACCAAATGGCGTATTCAGCGTTGCTTCCGGCAGATCGTTCACGATGACGGTGAAATCTGTCGAAGCCGTGTCGCTGTTGCCTGCGCGATCGGTGACGGTCACGGTGACGGTATGCGTCCCGTCATTCAGGCTGGCGAGCTGCTGCGGCGTCAGTGCCAGCGACCAGTTGCCATTCGCGCCCACGTCCGCCGTCAGCGGCTGCTCGTTATTCAAACCGCTAATCACGACGCTGACAGTCTGGCCCTCGCCAACAATGCCGGTGGTGCCGCTCAGCACCTGCTCTGTACCCGCCTCCACCGCATTCAACGCAGCGTCAGTAAATGGCGTATTGACCGCTGCTTCCGGCTGGGTCGCGATTACCAGCTCGACGCTGCCCTGCACGCTGGCCGGGTTGCCTGCCGGATCGCTGGCGCTCACGACAATCTGCGCCGTACCGTCCGGCAGCGCGTTCAGCGCATCGGCCGGTACGGTAACCTGCCAGTTGCCGTCCGCATCCACTGTGGTGTTCAGAATCAGCGAACCAACCGTCACCCTTATCGCCGTGCCTTCGGCCAGGTTGGTTGCGCTGCCGCTGAGCGTTTGCTCCACGGCGGCCTCGGCGGCGCTAATGACGCCGTCGCCGAACGGCGCGTTCAACGTCAGCGCTGGCAAGGTGTTGAGCGCAACTGTGATCTCCACGCTGTCGCTGTTGACGTTGCCGTTCGCATCGGTGACCGAGACCACAATGGTTGCCGTGCCATCGCTTAGCTGCTGCAGATCCCCGCTGGGGATCGGTACGCAAGCCGCCGTCGCCGTCGGCGATACCGTTATAAGTGCGGCCATTCAGTGTGACCGTCACCTGCTGGCCTGGCGCGCTGAGACCGACGATATTAATGCCCGCCAGCGCCTCCAGCTGATTAAGAATGCCATCGGCGCCAACGCCTGCCTCGACGTCAAACAGAATCGGACCGGCGGTATCGACGGTAAACGGATAATTAGCCTGCGCCGGGTTGCCGGCCACATCCGCGCCGCTGACGGTAACGCTGTTGTCACCCTGCGGCAACGCCTGCACTGCCGCAGGCGGCACCGTCACGCTCCAGTTGCCGTTAGCGTCAACGCTGGCGGCGTAATCCGGCCGTTCAGCGTCACGGTAATCGGGGTTCCCGCTGGCAGACGCTGGCTGCTGCCGGTGAGGGTCAGCCCCTGTTCCGCCTCCTGCGCGTTAACAATGTCATCGCCCGTAATCGGATTAACGCTGATGGTCGGCTGGCTGGCGGCGCTGGCGACAACGGTGAAGCTGCCTTCCACCGCAGCCGGATTGCCCGCCGCATCCGTTGCCCGCACAATAAAGTTTTGCGTACCGTCGGTCAGCTGCGACACCGCCGCCTGCGGCACCGTCACACTCCAGTTGCCGTTGTCATCTACGGTGCCGGTATAGCTGGCACCGTTCAGCGTCACGGTAACCGTCCGGCCGCTTTGCAGCGCGGTGCTGCTGCCGGTCAGCGTTAATGACTGTCCCGCTTCCGTCTGGTTGAGGTAGCCGTCGGTAGCCACTTCATCCAGCGCCAGCGTGGGCAGCGAGTCCGTACTGGCAACCACGGTTAATGGACGATTAACGGTGGTGCTGTTGCCCGCCGCATCGGTCAGCGTCACGCTGACCGGCGTTTCGCCGTCAGGCAAGGTTTGCAACACGCTGGCAGGCACCGTTACGCGCCAGGTGCCGTTGTTCAGCACCACCGCCTGCAGCGTCTGACCGTTAAAGCTCACCGTTACCGTTTGACCGATATCGCTTTCGCCAGCGGTACCGCTGATAACCAGATCGCGTAGCGACTCCGCCGCGTTAAGGATGTTATCTGTCGCGATGGCATTAAGCGTCAGGCTCGGCGCGTTGTAATCCACCGTCACCGCATGTTCGACCGTGCCGACATTGCCTGCGGCATCGGTGGCGGTAACCACCAACGGCAGCGTGCCGCCAGCAAGGCCCTGGAGCGTGTCGGTATCCAGCGACAGCGTCCAGTTGCCGTTGGCATCCACCGTGGCCGGATAATCAACGCCGTCCAGGGTAACCACGACGCTTTGTCCCGCGCCGGTTGCGCCGCTGTTGCCGCTCAGCGTCTGCGCGCTTTCCGCCTCAATGCTGTTAAGGTAGCCGTCGCCAAATGGCGTCGTGATGGTCGGCGCCAGCACGCTGTTTTGTACCGTCAGGGTGCTGGTGCTGGTGACCGGGTTGCCCGCCGCATCACTTACCGTCACGCTCAGCGGATAATCACCATTGCTGATGCCCGCCAGCGCGCCGGCTGGCAAATCGAGCGTCCAGTCGCCGTCGCTGCCCACCTGGGTGGTCCAGGTTTGGCCATTGAGTGACACGGTGATTGTCTGGCCTTCGCCCGCCGTGGTGCTGCCGCTGATGGTGACCGGTGCGGCGGCTTCTGCGGCGTTAATGCGGTTATCACCCGCGACCGGATCGAGCGTTAAGGTTGGCGGCGTCCTGTCGACCGTTACGCTGCTGTCCACGGTGCTGCTGTTGCCTGCGGCATCGCTGACCGTAACCAACAGTGGCGAATCGCCGGTCGGCAGCGCGCCCAGCGCGGCGGCAGGTAGCGTGACGCTCCAGTTACCGTTCGCGTCAACCGTGCCGCTGTAGTCAACGCCGTTTAAGTTGACCGTAACGCTTTGACCGTCGCCGGTAACGCCGGTGTTGCCCTGAAGTAGCTGCGGCGCGGCGCTCTCCGTCGCATTAAGTATGCCGTCGCCAAACGGCGTTTGCAGCGTGGCGTCAGGCAGCGTATTAACCACAACCGTCAGGTTGCTGCTGTTACTGACCGCATTGCCCGCGGCATCGGTCGCGCTGACCGTCAGCGGCAGCGTGCCGTCAGGCAGACCGGCCAGCGCGGTGGCCGGAATGGTGACGCTCCAGCTGCCGTCGGCAGCAACGGTGGCGGTATAGGTACGATCGTTAAAGGTGACAGTAACCGGCGTGCCGGCAGTCAGATTTGCGCTGCTGCCGTTGACCAATAGATCGCTGGCCGCCTCGCTATAGCTTAAATAGCCGTCGCCGCTGAGCGGCGCGACAGAGATGCCCGACAGCGCATCATTAACGGTAACGTCCAGCGTTTGCGTCGCGGTATTGCCCGCCGCATCGCTGACCGCGGCGCTGATGGTTGCGGTGCCGTTAGCCAGCGCCGCCAGATCGGCAGCAGGTACGCTGACGCTCCAGAGGCCGCTCGACTGCACCACTGCGCTGTAAGTCAGGCCGTTGAGCGTAATAGTAACGGTTTGACCCGGTTCGGTGTTGGTGGTGGAACCGGAAAGCAGCTGAGCCGCTTGCTGCTCTGCGCCGTCCAGAATGTTATTGCCGACAAAGTCATCGATGGTCACCGTGACCTCGCCGCTGGCGGTCACGCTTAGCGTATAGCTGCCGTCCGGCAGGACCCCGAGATCCGTCGCCGGGATTTGCAGCGACCACTGACCGTCGTTGCCCACGGTGGTGGTGTAATCGGTGCCGTTCAGGGAGACGGTAATGGTGCTACCCGCCTCGCCGCTGCCGTTAACATCGAGCGGCTGGGCGACTTCGCTGGCGTTGAGCGTGCCACCGCTGACCGGCGTGGTCAGCGTGACCGGCGGCGCGTTGGTATCCACGGTCACCGTCGCGTTGCCGCTGGCGCTGTTGCCTGCCGCATCGCTGACCGTCACCGCCAGATTATTGCTGCCCTCCTCCAGTGCGCCCAGTGCCGCTGCGGGCAGCGTGACGCTCCAGCTGCCGTCGGCGGCGACCGTACCGGTGTAGGTGTTGCCATCCAGCGTCACCGTCACTGCCTGGCCGTTGCCGCTGACGCCGGTGTTGCCGGTCAGTACGCCATCCTGCGCAACCTCGGCGGCGCCCAGAATACCGTTGCCAAACGGCGTATCCACGGTAAGCGTCGGCTGGGCGGTAACCGCAACATTCAGCGTGGAATTGGTGGTCACCGTCGCGCCGGTTGCATCCGTTACGCTGGCGGTTACGGTGAGCGGCCCGTCGGCCAGGGCGCTCAGGCTGCCTGCCGGAACGGTAAGGCTCCAGCTGCCGTCGGCGTTGACCGTGGCGCTAAAGTTCTCGCCATTGAAGGAGACCTGCACAACGCCACCGGCCGGAACGTTGGCGCTGGTGCCGTTAATCACCAGATCCTGCGCCGCTTCCGCCGCATTCAGGTAGCCGTCGCCCGCCAGCGGAGCCAGCGCAATGCCGCTGCTGGCAGTGTTAACCGTAAAGCTGCCGTCAGCGCTGGCGCTGTTGCCTGCCGCATCATTAACGGTGACGGTCAGCGCCTGGCTGCCGTCGCCGAGGCTGTTCAGCGCCTCCGCCGGCAGCGTCACGCTCCAGTTACCATCGCCGTCCACCACGCCGGTAAAGCTGGCACCGTTCAGGGTGACAGTAACGGTTTGTCCCGCTTCGACATTGCTGGTAGTGCCGGTAAGCACCTGCGCAACCTGCTGTTCAGCGCTGTCCAGCACGCCATTACCGGCAAAAGTATCAACGGTAATCGCTACCGCTGGCAGGCTGGCCTGACCGGCATCCACCGTTAAGGTGGTCTGCTGGCTGGTGACGTTACCGGCGGCGTCGCTCTGCGCAACGGTAATCGTATTCGGGCCGTCACTCAGCGCGGTCAGCGTGGCGGAAGGGATCTCTATCGCCCATTGACCGTTGACGCCGGTAGTGCCGGTAAAGGTCTGGCCGTTAATGGTAACGGTAATGGTGCTGCCCGCCTCGCCGCTGCCGGTCAGCGTTAAAGGTAGTTGCTGTTCCGCGGCGTTGAGCAGGCCGTCGCCCGATGGCGGATCGATGGTTAATGCCGGTGCAGCCGCATCTACGCGCAGCGACGACTGGTCGCTGTTGCGGTTGCCGTTAGCGTCAACGACCAGCACATTTACCGGATAGCTGGTGCCGTCGGTTAAGGCGGCAAGATCGGCAGCAGGCACGTTGACCGACCAGTTTCCGTCACTGCCGACGCTGGTGGCGTAGTTGACGCCGTTCAGCGTAATGGTGACGCTGTCCCCGGCGCTGCCGGTGCCGCTGATGCTCAGCGGCTGCCCCTGTTCGGTAGCGTTAAGAATATTATCGTCCGCCAGCGGATCGAGGGTGAAAGCAGGCGCGGCGGTGGCAATCGCCACCGGCTCCAGCGCCGTCACGCTGCCGCCGTCAGGACGGGTGGCCGTGACGCTAAGATCGTAACGACCGTCGCCCAGCGCCTGAATCACGCTGGCCGGCACGCTTACGCTCCAGCTGCCGTCGGCGGAAACCGCGGCCGGATAATCGACGCCGTTAAAGGTCAGGACAACGCTACTGCCTGCATCGGCCGTCCCGCTGACAATCAACGGATTGCCCTGTTCGCTGGCATTGACTACACCATCGCCGGAAGGCGTATTGATCGTTAAGATCGGCGGCGTGGTATCGACGGTAACCGGCACGCTGCTGCTGGCGGTGTTGCCCGCCGTGTCGGTCACGGTGACCGTCACCGGGTTGCTGCCCGCCGGCAGCGCCTGCAGATCGGCCGACGGGACGGTGACCGTCCAGTTGCCGTCGCCGTCCACCGTGGCCGGATAGTCGGTGCCGTTCAGGGTCACCGTCACCGCCTGGCCGGTACCGCTGATGCCGGTGCTGCCGCTCAGCGTCTGGTCTGTATTCAGCTCCGGCCCCGACAGCACGCCGTCGCCGAACGGCGTGTCCACCACCGGGTCAGGCAGCGGCGCGGTCGCCACGTTCAGGGTGCTGCTGCTGCTCAGCGTGCCGCCGCTGCCGTCCGGCACGCTGGCGGTGATGGTCTGCGGCCCGTCCGCCAGCGCCGCCAGGTCGTCAGCCGGCACCGTCACGCTCCAGCTGCCGTCGCCGCCCACCGTGCCGGTGTAGTCGGTGCCGTTCAGGGTGACGGTGACGGTGGTGCCCGCCGCCACGTTGCTGGCGCTGCCGCTGATGGTCAGCGGCGCGCCCGCCTCCTGGGCGTTCAGGTAGTTATCGTCCGAGACCGGTGCGATGGCCAGCGCGCCGCCGCCCGCCGGCTGCACCGTAAAGGTGTCGCTGGCGCTGGCGCTGTTGCCCGCCGCGTCGCTCACCGTCACGTCCAGCGTCTGGCTGCCGCTGCCCAGCGCCGCCAGGTCCGCCGCCGGGACCGTCACGCTCCAGCCGCCGCCCGCCTGCACCGTGCCGGTGTAGGCGGTGCCGTTCAGGGTCACGGTCACCGTGCTGCCCGCCGCCACGTTGGCGGCGGTGCCGGTCACCGTCTGGTTAACGCCCTGTTCCGCGCCGTCCAGCACGTTGTCGCCGGTGAACGGATCGAGGGTAACCGTCGGCAGGGTGGCCGGATCGGCGATCACCACCAGCGGGCTGCTGTTGGTCGCCACGTTGCCGATAGTATCCGTGGCGCTGACCGCCAGGCTGTAGCTGCCGTCGGGCAGCGCCGCCAGGTCGGCGGCCGGAATGGTGACCGTCCACTGACCGCTCTGCGGCACGGTAACGGTGTAATCAATGCCGTTCAGCGTCACGGTGACGGTGCTGCCCGCCTCCGCGCTGCCGGTAACCGCCAGCGGCTGGCCTGCCTCGGCGTTATTCAGGTAGCCGTCGCCCGCCAGCGGCGCGTCAATGGTAAGCGCCGGTGGTGTGGTATCAACGGTTAACACCGACTGTTCGGTAAAGACAGCGCCTGCGGTACTGGTCGCCGTTGCGCTCAGCAAATAATCGCCATCCGTTAACGCTGCCAGATCGCTGGCGGGAATGGTTACCGACCAGCTGCCATCGCTGCCGACCGTAGTAGCATAAGCAATGCCGTTCAGCGTTACGCTAATCGCATCGCCCGGACTGCCGCTGCCGGTCAGCGTCAGCGGCTGATCCTGTTCGGGGCCACTAAGGATACCGTCGCCCGCGACAGGATCCAGCGTTAGCGTCGGTGAGGAGAGTGATGGATCCACAGTCAGCGGCGTTTCGCTAATTACCGTGGTGGTGCCTGCCGCATTGGTGATGGAAACGGTGAGTGGATAGTCACCGCTGTCCAGGTTGGCCAGCGCGTTGGCCGGAACGGTAACGACCCAACGGCCATTCGCGCCGACAAAGGCAAAATAGCTGACGCCGTTAAAGCTGACCGTGACGCGATCGCCCTCGGTGCCGGTGCCGCCGATCAATAAATCTTGCTGTAGTTCGTCGCCGCTCAGCACGTTATCGCCGGAAATGGGCGTATCTACCGTGCCGCTGGCTGGCGCGGTATTCACATTAACGGTGCTGGTTGTGGTGCCAGTGTTGCCTGCCGCATCGGTTACCGTTACGGAAATGGTATTGGTGCCCTGCGGCAACGCCTGTAGTACCGCTGATGGGATGGTGATGCTCCAGCTGCCGTCGCTGCCGGGCGTAACGGTGTAAGTGTTATCACCGATGGTGACGCTGACGCTTTGTCCTGCGCCAGTAATACCGGTATTGCCGGTGATCGTCTGGTCGCTGCCCGCTTCAGTATCATCCAGCGTGCCGTCGGTGAAAGGCGTATCAATGCTGGGCTGCGGCGTAGTGGTGATTACTGTCAGCTGGCTGCTGTCGCTGACGGTGCCGCCGGAGGCGTCGGTTACGCTGACCGTAATATTCTGGGGGCCGTTCTCCAGCCCTGCCAGCGCTGCCGCCGGTATCGATACGCTCCAGCTGCCGTTGCTGCCTACGGTCGCGGTATAGTTTACGCCGTTAAATGTAAGCGTAACGGTACTGCCTGCGTTAACGCCGGTCGTAGTACCGCTGATCACCAGCGCCGACTGGGTTTCGCCCGCGTTCAGATATCCGTCACCGCTAATGGGCTCGGTAATGGTAATGGTGCCTTCCACCGGTTCTGGCGTGCCGCCGTCTCCGTCTCCGTCTCCATCACCATCGCCGTCTCCGTCTCCATCACCATCGCCGCCGCCGTTATCACCGTCGCCATCTCCGCCGTTATCGCCATCGCCGCCGCCGGGATTATCATCGTCTCCGCCGCCGCCTCCACCGCCGCCTGCAGAGGCTACGCCAATACCCGCCAGTCCTAACACGCCAGCAATACCGGCTGCGGTGGTCAGGTTATCGCCTATCAGCGTGTTATCAGCCAGCAATAAGGGATCAATATCACTAAGGGATTCATAGGTTGGCGTCACGGCCATTGCCGTTGTCGCATCGGCTCCGCCGCTGGTTACCGGGAATAATGCATGTTCAGGCGGATTAACGCCGTCATCAAACACCAGTTCACTGTGCAGACCGTTTTCATCAAGGAAAAAACGCTGATAGCGCACTACGGTGCCGCCCTGCATATGCAGGATCAGATCGTCGCCCTGGCGCTCAAAAGAGGCCACCGTGGCGCGCGTGCCGTTAATTCTGACGACGCTGGGTTCAGTGAGTAAAACATTACGGGAAGCGTTGGTGCTGTTTTGCGAGAGTAAGGTGCCGTTTTCACGTGAAATAATATCCACGCGCCCGGAGGAGGGCTGTGCCATCTGAAACCCCTTTTGCACAAGTTGAGGTAATGTATAGAAATAATCAAAGTAAAGAGATGTTTATGATTTACAGGCGAGCGAGAAAAGTCGCCCCATATCTTTAGATTGAACCTTTCCTGGTGCAAAACAGGCGTACCGCCACAACAGAACCGCTGGCAGTACAGAATAAGTACCTTTTAAAGCGATGATTTTTATTTTTACGTTTCAGATATAATCAAAAACCGCTACGCTGGTCTTGAATAATATTTATCGAAACCATCAACAAATCCGATTGAAAACTTCATATTTACTTATGTTAATTAAGGGGAATCGATAAAATTAACTGGCAATTAAAGAGCAATTATTTGGGTTATGAAAGAGTTAGCGAGTCGTTAGCTTGTTAACGTTTGCGCATAAAACCAGCAAGGTAAACAGCAAAGAAGGTGAAAAGGACCAGCGATTATTTTTGTCAATTGGCGATCTTTTGCACAAAACCTGCAACAGCAGCGGCCCACCAGGGTGACGATCTGGTGGCAAAAACGGCGCGTTTTTATAATAAAAAATTGTTGTGCTTTTCAGCGGCAAAACCGCGCGAGATGAATCATACTTTTGCCTGGTCATTTCGTCGCACAGACGCCTGATTTTGCGCCGTTTCACCAGGAAATTTCCTGAAAAAGCGGACAAGCGGGCAAAACCAATTAACAACCGTGGCTTTATCGTTTAATAAGCTTGCTGGCGCAGACCGGCTGGCGCCGCTTTTGCGCTGGGATGAAACGCTGCTCTGCCGGTTGATTTTGTGTTAAAAAGGAACCCTTTTGCGCACCATGGATAATAAATAATGACATCAGCAGATGTTGAACAAACACGGAAGAGCCAGCCGGCAGTGCAGGTGGCAACGCGAATTGTTTTTCTGATCGCCGGTATTGCTGTTTCTGCCTGGGCGCCGCTGGTGCCCTATGCAAAAACACGGCTTGCGGTGAGCGATGGCGCGCTGGGCGGATTACTGCTGTTTCTGGGCCTCGGCTCACTAATTGCAATGCCGTTAACCGGATCGCTGGTCGGCAAACAGGGCTGCAAGCGCGTCATTATTTGCGGTTCGCTGATCGCCATGCTGATGCTGCCGTTGATGGCAACCCTCTCTTCTCCCGTCACGCTTGCCATGGCGCTGATGCTGTTTGGCGCTGCGATCGGTACGGTGGATGTGGCGATGAATATTCAGGCCGTTGAGGTGGAGAAAGCGGCGGAACGTACCATGATGTCCGGCTTTCACGGCTTTTACAGCGTTGGCGGCATCGCCGGAGCCGGACTGGTCAGCGCGCTGCTCTGGCTGGGCCTTGCGCCGTTATCGGCGGTGCTGTTAGTCGTTGTGCTGCTGGTGGCGCTGCTACTGAGCAGCCAGCGTTGGTTATTGACCGAGCGGATGCAGCAGCAAAATACGCCGCTGTTTGTGGTGCCGCGCGGCTGGGTGCTGTTTCTCGGCCTGCTCTGCTTTATTCTGTTTCTTACCGAAGGCGCGGTGCTGGACTGGAGCGCGCTGTTGCTGACGCAGGAACGGGCGATGCCCGCCGCGCAGGCTGGCCTGGGCTATGCGGTGTTTTCTATCGCGATGAGTATTGGTCGCTTAACCGGCGACCGCGTGGTGAGCCGCTTTACTAACAGCCAGGTGCTGGCTGGCGGCTGCCTATGCGCCGCGCTGGGCGTGTTACTGCTGATTACGGTAGATAACGTGCCGGTTGCGCTGTTCTCTTTTTTGCTGATCGGCTTTGGCGCGGCGAATACCGTGCCGATTTTGTTTAGCGCTGCCGGTCGTCAGACCGCAATGCCGGTGAATATGGCGATCTCTGCCATGACAACTATCGGTTATGCCGGTATTCTGGCAGGTCCGGCGTTAATCGGTTTTGTGGCTCACGGCTTTAGCCTGGTGACCGCCTTTGCTGCCATCGTGGTTCTGCTGGTGGCGGTTGCTGCCAGCGCACGGCTGGTGACACGTTAAAATGGTCAGGTGTTCCCTTTCATCATGATGTATAAGTTTCCTTTGTCCTCCAGCAACGTTACGCGCTTTTTCATGATATTTATTATGCTGCTGTTGCTGGCGCTGGGCTTTATGGTTCATAACGCGGTCAACGCCTGGCTGATGGAAAAGCGCTATGCGATGGCGGATATTACCCGCGCGGTGCAAAAGCGCATCGATACCTATCGCTTCGCCACCTGGCAGATTTATGAAAATCTGGCGGCCAGCGCCGCCGGTAGTACACCTTCAGCCAGCCTGCAGGAGACCCGGCTGCGTCCTGACGTTTACTATCTGGAAAAAATGCGGCGCAAAACCGAGGCGCTGATTTTCGGATCGCACGACAGCAGCACGCTGGATATGACGCTGCGCATGTCCAGCTACCTGGATACGTTGTGGGGTGCAGAGAACAGCACCTGGTCGATGTATTTTCTGAACGGGCAGGATAACAGCCTGATCCTGATCTCGACGCTGCCGTTGAAAGATATGGCGACGCGTTATAAAGAGAGCGCTATTAGTAATATCGTTGACGCGCGCCGCACTGAGATGCTGCAACAGGCCAATGCGCTCGACGAGCGCGAAAGCTTCTCGCCGCTGCGCCGCTTCGCCTGGCAAAACGACCACTACTTTACAATGCGCACCACCTTCAACCAGCCGGGCCATCTGGCTACCGTGGTGGCGTTTGATATGCCGGTTAACGACCTGATCCCGCATAATATGCCGCTGGAGAATTTTCAGCTGAAGCAGGATGGTGCGCTGAGCAGCAGCGTCGTTAGCGACGATGAGTTACAAAATACCCGCATTACCTTAAATAACCCCAATGTCGAGATTGCCGCCTCGTTGCCCAGCACGCCGCTGCAGCTGGTCTATCGCATTCCGATCAGTACGCTTGCGCTGGATACACTGCGCAATCTGATGTGGCCGCTGATGGCGAACCTGCTGTTGCTGCTGCTGTCGCTGGCGGGGCTGTTTTTGTTGCGCCAGCAGTCGCTGCGCCCCGGCGAAAACAAAAGCGTCGAGCTGGACGCGCTGCGGATGCTGAATGAAGAGATTGTCGGTTCCCTGCCGCTCGGTCTGCTGGTGTATGACTTTGCCAGCAATCGCACCATTATCAGCAATAAAATCGCCGAACATCTGTTGCCACACCTGAACCTGCAGAAGATCGTCAATATGTCCGATCAGCATCAGGGCGTGCTGCAAGCGACGGTAAATAACGAAGTGTATGAAATCCGTCACGCCCGTAGCCAACATTCGCCGCATACGCAGCTGTTTTTGATGCGCGATCAGGATCGTGAGCTGCTGGTTAATAAAAAGCTGCAGAAAGCACAGCAGGTGCTGGATCGCAATCATCAGCTGCGTCAACAGCTGTTGCAGAATTTGGGGCATGCGCTGCATCGTCCGCTTCAGCAGGTGGTCGCGCAGCTGCAGGCATTGAGCGAAGCGTGCGAGGATGGCCATGCGCTCGACGCGCTGGAAAACAGCCAGGCGCTGGCGCGTCTGGTGGATGATATTGTGCTGTTGAACCGGCTGGAAACCCACGACTGGGCGCCGGATGCCGCCTCGTTTAATCTGCAGTCGCTGCTGGATGAGTTGACGCTGGAACTGCTGCCGCTATCGCGCCGCAAAGGGCTGACGCTGCTGGTGCGCAATCACCTTAACAGCGATGAGATGCGTTTTGGCGACAGCCGGGCGATCTATAAGGTACTGTCCACGCTGCTGCACTATTCGCTGACCACCACCAGCTGGGGCAAAATCTCGCTGGAAGTGGACTCCCCTGCCGATCGTCCCGACCGTTTGACTATTCATATCGTGGATACCGGTGCCGGACTGACGCGCGATGAGCTGGGCAATAATGATTTCCCGTTTCTTGGCGAAACCTCTGAGGATCGCTTCGGTCAGGCTTCCGGCCTCGCCTTTTTCCTGTGCCGTCAGCTGTGTAAGCAGATGGGCGGTCATCTGGAGATTCTGGCCCGGCCAGAGATTGGTACGCGCTACAGCATTTTGCTGCACGTGCCGCCGGAACATCAACAGCAGCAGGAAGAGAAGCTGCTGGAAGATGTCATCATGCTTATCGACATCGCTGTCGATGACATTCGTAAGATCGTCACCCATCAGCTGGAAAATTGGGGCGCGAAGTGCATTACGCCGGATGAACGTTTTGCCGGTCAACCGCATGATATCCTGATCACCGACGATCCGGCCCGCCTGTCTGGCTGGTCGCTGTTGCTGACGGATAATGAACTGGGCTTTACCGTTCTGAATGAACAGCAGTATCGGGTTAACTTTAACCTGAGTAGCGCGTTGCAGGATGCGCTGTTACAGCTGATTGAGAAACAGCTTTCGCAGGATATGTCACCTGCCGGAGAAGATGAAGAGGAAGAAGCCGTCCCGCTGATTAGCGGTGGTTACTACCAGCTATTTGTCGAGACAGTACCGGAAGATGTACAGAGACTGTATACTGAGGCGTCGAACAGGGATTACGCGGCGCTTGCTCAGACGGCGCATCGCCTGAAAGGGGTATTTGCCATGCTTGATCTGGTACCCGGCAAGGAGCTTTGTGAACAGCTGGAACACTACATTAAAGCGAGTGACGATTTAAACATCAAAAATACCACCAGTGACATTGACGCTTACGTCAACGAACTGCTGCAGCAAGGTAACCAATAAGATGAATAATTTGAACGTAATTATTGCCGATGACCATCCAATTGTTCTGTTTGGCATTCGTAAATCTCTTGAACAGATTGAATGGGTCAACGTAGTTGGTGAGTTTGAAGACTCGACAGCATTGATTAACAGCCTCTCCAAACTGGACGCTAATGTCCTGATTACCGATCTCTCCATGCCTGGCGAAAAATATGGCGACGGCATTACGCTGATCAAATATATCAAACGCCATTACCCGGATCTGTCGATTATTGTTCTGACCATGAACAATAACCCGGCAATTCTCAGCGCCGTGCTGGATCTGGATATTGAAGGCATCGTGCTGAAACAGGGCGCGCCAACCGACCTGCCAAAAGCGCTGGCGGCACTGCAGAAAGGGAAGAAATATACCCCGGAAAGCGTGGCCAAGCTGCTGGAAAAAATCAGCGCCGGTGGCTATGGCGATAAACGCCTGTCGCCGAAAGAGAGTGAAGTGCTGCGCCTGTTCGCCGAAGGCTTTCTGGTGTCGGAAATTGCCAAGAAGCTGAACCGCAGTATTAAAACCATCAGCAGCCAGAAGAAATCAGCCATGATGAAGCTGGGCGTTGATAACGATATTGCTTTGCTGAACTACCTCTCTTCCGTCAGCACCACCGCGCCGATGGATAAAGAGTAATCAGGTAACGCGTCAGGGAAGACGCGTTATGCATGTAACTCCACTACCGACATTATAAATACCAACGCCGTTTCCTCGTTATTGGCGTAACTGTGCGCCACGTCGGTACGCGCAATGGCCGACCTTCCTGCCTCAATCCGTATAACCTGCTCCGCCACCGTTAATGTCAGCGTACCCTGTTCGATATGAAAGAGTTCTGACGTTCCCGCTGGATGCCCCGACGAACTGAATATTTCCCCCGGCTCCATAGTCCAGCGCCAGAGTTCGATCATATTCGGCCCCGCCGTGCCCGCCAGCAGCTGCGCTTTTCCGCCGCGCTCGCCCTGCCACAGCACCGGCATTTGCGCAGGCTCAATAACGTGAACCACCGGCTCGCTGGCGCCGACATCGACAATATCGGCAACGGACACGCCCAGCGCCGCCGAAAGTTTACATAAAATAGCGATGCTTGGATTAGCCACGCCCTTTTCTATTTCAACCAGCATCCCTTTACTGATGGTTGCGCGCCGGGACAGTTCGTCAAGCGAGACTTTTTTCGCTTTACGGTACGCTTTAAGCCGGGCGGCAATTGCCTGGCTCACCTGGGAAACCGTGGCGCCGGCATCGGTCGGTATATTGACTTTTACGGTCATCGGTCACTACTATGCAATAAATTGGTCAATAGAGGATTATCTTGTGGTTTCTGTTTCCCCGTCAATTGATTCAGCGCTGGCGTCTGTCGCGCCGGGTTTCAGGGCGCTCAGCATTGTGGTTGAAGCGGCGCCGGTGACACATCCCGACGTGGCCGCGCAGTTGTTAGCGCAGGCGTGCAAAGCGGTAAGAGAAGACGATTTTGCCTGGGCTGCGGATCATCTTGAGGCATGGAATACGGTATTCAAAGCCTTCGGCGCGAAGCCCAAAAAAACACCCTGCTCCGCAGAGGCCCTGCGTAAAGGCGTATTGAAAGATGGCGGGATGGCCTCGATCGATCCGGTGGTGGATATTTATAACGCGATTAGCATCCGTTATGCGGTGCCGGTTGGCGGTGAAAACCTGACGGCTTATGAAGGCAATCCCCGATTAACGATTGCCGACGGCAGCGAACCTTTCGATACGGTAAAAGCGGGCGAGCCGGCGATGGAATATCCTGAGGTCGGTGAGGTTATCTGGCGCGACGATCGGGGCGTGACCTGCCGCCGCTGGAACTGGCGCCAGGGCGTCAGAACCCGTCTCGACAGCAATGCGCAGCAGATGTGGTTTATTCTGGAAAGCCTGCCGGCAATGCCGTTATCGGCGCTGGAGGAAGCAGGTGATATGCTGATCGCGTCCCTGGAACAGCTGATGCCAGGGATGCAGGCGCAACGCCAGCTGATTGAATTACATGCCTGATGTAAGCGCTCCCGGCCACTATAAGTCGTAAAATTCATAACGCCCAATGGTCCAGGCTGCGTGAGTCAACGCATTAAAAAAGCCGCATCAGCGGCTTTTAAATTTTTTGTGACTTCTTCATCAGGGCATCTTGTAATTTTTTACGCAGCAAACTGGCAGAAGAATGTTTTTTGCCAGAGTCGAGGCTGGCTTTAAGAGCATTAAAACAGGCTGCTGGATCGTCAGCGTGATTTTTTAACTCGGCCGCGACCAACGCCTGAATGATGTTTTGCTTCCTGTTCCCTGGAGTAAGAAACACAGAACGTACCCCTTTATTGTAGTACGACATAGCAGGCTCTCTCCCTGGTAGATCTTTTGTAAGCGCGTAACCCAACCGGCAACAGCGATCGTGGCGTTTTTTTACGCAATCCGGTGCGTCGATTGTAGCGTGGTTCATTTTTCAACCCAAGGAGATAATCATAGATCTCTTCGAGAGATATTTTACGTCCCATATCAACAACCCCACCGGCAGCAGCCTGGAACACAAATCCGCCAACATTAAACTTATCCAGGTGCGCAATCATTGCCAGCGCCACAGACTGCAACACAACCGCACTGCCAAGCCCCGGAAATAGCACATGCCGAAAATCAGCCAGCATATTCATCCCGTGACAGACATCGAAATAAACCTCTGCCACACCATTAAGAGGAAAAGGTATTCCATCTGGCATTTCATAACCGATACGGGTAAATAAATTTTCATTTGTCAGTGTACCTGTGATGACTGTGTACACATTTTTACCGGCAACAAAGACATAACTATGATGAATGCGATGATCGTAGATGAATTCCTTCCGCCTCATCCCATAATCATCAAGCCAGACATCCTCTTCAAAATTAATATGCAACTATCGGCTCCTTCCTGAAGCACGTCATCAATGGGTAAGGCTGATTTTATTGTCTTTATCTGAGCCAACACACCATGCCGTCATCATTTCCTGAAGATGATTCCGAAGATAATTTACGCGTTACAGCTGTTACACAATAATTGCGAGAAAAGAGATAACGATAAGCGTGTTATATACGCTTATCGTTAATGCCCTCGACGTTCTACAATAGGGGGAATTTAATGAAAAGGCGCGGGCGACAGTCGCGCCTTGCTGAATATTAAATTTATACGCCGCGCACTTTCCTCACGCGTTCAGCATAAATAGCCAGTGACGTTTTGAGCGTATCCAGTGTTACCGGTTTCGACAGACAGTTATCCATGCCAGCCTCCATGCAGCGCTGCTTCTCCTCCGCCAGCGCGTTCGCTGTTACGCCAATAATCGGGAAGGTTTGCCCCAGCTGGCGCAGACGCTGCGTCAGACGGTAGCCGTCCATATTCGGCATATTGACGTCGGTCAGTACAATATCGATCTCGCTGCGGCTGATAACGTTCAGCGCATCGACGCCGTCCTGCGCCGTTTTAACCCGATAGCCCAGCGAGCTAAGCTGATCGGAAAGCAGCATCCGGTTGATAGGATGATCGTCTACCACCAGCACCAGAATATCGTGATTATCGATGCCCTGCTGTTCCGGTACTGGCAGCGACGCCAGTCCATCCGGCACTTCCACCACTACGCTGTAAATCCTGCCCAGCAGCGCCGGCAGTTCATGCGGCATGGCGGTGCTGTAGATCCAACGGCCCGGCTTTACTTCATACGGCATGTCGATATGACCGCCGTCGAACATAATCACCGCGCGCACCAGCTGTTCCGGCTGGAAGTCGTAATCGGTAATGACCACATCATCCGCCT
Organism: Mixta sp. Marseille-Q2659; assembly: GCF_940807255.1. GTDB lineage: Bacteria > Pseudomonadota > Gammaproteobacteria > Enterobacterales > Enterobacteriaceae > Mixta. The sequence continues at coordinate 82,666 of NZ_CALNWY010000003.1, forward strand.
GCCACGTCTGATCTTCCAGACGTTTCACCCGGATACCGTGCGCCTGAAGCAGACGCGTCATAAACTCCGCAAGGAAATCGTTCCGCAGCGCCAGCCAGATCTGTTTATCCTGTAAGCCTTCATGCAGCACCGGCGCCATCATCTGGCTGTTGTAGAGCGGAATGCGCACGATAAACTGGCTGCCCATGCCTGGCTCGGATTCCACCTCAATATCGCCATCCATCATGTTGATCAGCTTTTCGCAGATCGCCAGGCCAAGGCCGGTGCCCTGGAAGTTACGCTGTACGCCGGTGCCGACCTGGAAGAAAGGATCAAACAGCCGGGTAATCTCTTTACCGGCGATACCGACGCCGGTATCGCGCACCCGCACCGCCAGATAACCGTCGCGCACATAGGCGTGCAGAATGATGCAACCGGTATGGGTGAATTTAATGGCGTTATTCAGCAGGTTAGAAACCACCTGTTGCAGACGCATCGGATCGCCGTCCAGCGCGACCGGCACGTCATATTCGATAAAACAGTAGAGCGTCAGACGCTTTTTCACCACCAGTGACAGATAGTTGGCGGTGATATGCGTGATAATCTCACGCGGCGCAAAGGGACGCGGCTCGATCTGCAGCTGTTCCGATTCGATTTTGGAGAAGTCGAGAATGTCGCTGATGATTTTCAGCAGCAGGCTGGAGGAGTTGTTCATCGCAGTAACCAGCGACTCCACGCCCTTCGGCAGCTGTTTGGTTTGCAGCAGATCGAGGTTGCCGATAATGCCGTACAGCGGCGTGCGTAGTTCATGGCTGACGGTAGCCAGGAACATCGATTTCGACTGGCTCGCCTGCTCGGCCGCCTGCGCCATTTCCTGTAGCGACTCTTCCATTTTTACGCGCGCGCTGACATCCACCAGCACGCAAATCGCCACGTTTTCATTGCGATAGCGCGAGTGGACAAAGCTGATTTGCAGGTTGGTATTGCTGCCGGTCAGCAGATCAACAAAGTTAACCTGCTGGCCGCTGATAATTTCCGTCAACTTCTGGCGATCTTCCTGCGTCAGCATGGTGAGATAGTTATGCGCCAGCTCATTACTGAGGATATTGGTGCCGTCGCGGGTGCGCAGGATACAGATGCCGACCGGCGCAGAGGCGACAATCTTACGGTTAAACTGCTCATGCTCTTCCAGCCGGTGCGCGTTCTCTTCCGCAGGCAAAAACATGCGACGCTCAAACAGCCACGCCAGGGTAAACAGAATGATGGCGCTGATCAGGTTCAGCAGGATCGCATTAATCATCAGCAGCTTAAGTCTGTCCACCAGCACATCCGTCGGCACCGAATAGATAATGCTCAGGTTGGATGGATGCAGGGTTTTCTTCAGCACCAGCTGTTTGTAGTTATCGACATAGCCAAACCAGGCTTTTTCATTAGGGATATCATCAAGCGAAAACGCCACGCGCCCACGGTTGGAAGAGAGTACCGGCTGATTCGCTTCGTTAATCAGCGTGGCGGTAATCGGCAGGCTGCCCGGCGTAACAAAATCATCAAGGCGGATGTTCTGCTCAATGCCGAGCAGGGCCTCCAGCTTGTTGGCGATATAAATCGGCGTCACCATATAGAAGTAGCCGACGCCTGGCTGGCCATTATTGCTGACCCAGTAGAGGCTGCTTTTGCGCTCGTCCGCGCTGCTGTTGCGGTAACGCAGGATACGGTCATGCAGCGTCGTCACGGTACGCTCGCGATCGACAGAGCCGTTGCCGATACCGAAGTCGGCCATGCACAGCCCTTCTCCGCCAATGAAAAAGACCCGATTCAGCTCATAGGCTGAAGCGAAGTTGGTTCTCCAGTAGTTCAGAAAATAGCTGAGCGATTCCAGCGAGCTACGCCAGGTGTTGCTCATAGAGGAGCAGTTTGAATTGGCCGCCAGCGGATAGAACTGTGGCAGCGTCGCCTTACCGGGGAAAACGCCGTTTAACGGATCTGTCCCGTTAGCGCCGTTGCTCAGGCGGTTTTCCGCGATGTATTTCAGCTCGCGGGTAATGTCGGCGGAATGGCGCACGTACCACTGCGCCTGATCATAGTTGAGCGTAAATTCCTGACGTACCTGCGCTTCCTGTTCGTGCAGGATGCTAATAACGTAAAACGCCGTCAGCAGCGCGCCCAGCGACCAGAGCATCAGCGCCAGCGCGCGAAACAGGTAGCGGGAAATTCGGAGCGTAGTGCGAAACGAAACGAGATATTTCAAGGGAAACCCGGGCGCAACCGCCAATGATTAAAAATTTTTGATCCCGCTACAGTAGCCGCAGGCGGCAAAAAAAGCCAGCCGTTAGCCTTACTTCCCGGCTCGCCTGCGGCAATTTCAGTTTTCTCCGGCTGGGATTGTCGGACGGCACTTGCCGGTCGGGGTCAGGTTATGACAGCGCCGCCTGATTACGGGCGTAAAAAAGGCCGGTTAAACCGGCCTTTTTATGACTGGAGCGGCGATTACTCTTCTTCGCCTTCCGGGATATCATCGTCGTTGTCCACTTCCGGGGCAATATCCTCCTCCCCTTCTGCGACGCTGCCGTCGATGGCGTCCAGCTCTTCTTCTTCCACCGGCTCGGCGACGCGCTGCAGACCTACCACATTTTCGTCCGCGGCGGTACGAATCAGAATCACACCCTGGGTGTTACGGCCCACGATGCTGACTTCCGAAACGCGCGTACGCACCAGCGTACCGGCATCGGTGATCATCATAATCTGATCGCTGTCCTCAACCTGCACCGCACCAATAACCGGCCCGTTGCGATCGGTGACTTTGATCGAGATAACGCCCTGCGTGGCGCGTGATTTGGTCGGGTATTCGCTATTGGCGGTACGTTTACCGTAACCGTTCTGCGTTACCGTCAGAATCGCGCCTTCGTCACGCGGCACAATCAGCGAGACCACGCGATCCCCTTCCGCCAGCTTGATGCCGCGCACGCCGGAAGCGGTACGGCCCATGGCACGCACAGCCTGCTCGGAGAAGCGCACCACTTTACCGGCCGCCGAGAACAGCATCACTTCATTGCTGCCTTCGGTCAGCGCCACGCCGATCAGCTCATCGTCTTCACGCAGGTTGACGGCGATAATACCGGCGCTGCGCGGACGGCTGAACTCGGTCAGCGAGGTTTTCTTCACGGTACCGCTGGCGGTCGCCATAAAGATATTGGTGCCTTCGGTGTATTCACGCACCGGCAGAATGGCGGTGATACGTTCGTTGGCTTCCAGCGGCAGCAGGTTGACGATCGGACGTCCACGCGCGCCACGGCTCGCTTCCGGCAGCTGGTAGACCTTCATCCAGTAGAGACGGCCACGGCTGGAGAAGCAGAGGATCGTATCGTGCGTATTGGCCACCAACAGGCGATCAATAAAGTCCTCTTCCTTGATGCGCGCCGCCGATTTCCCTTTACCACCGCGACGCTGCGCTTCGTAATCAGAAAGCGGCTGATATTTCACGTAGCCCTGATGTGACAGGGTAACCACGACATCTTCCTGATTGATCAGATCTTCGATATTGATATCGGCGCTGTTAGCGGTGATTTCGGTGCGGCGCTGATCGCCAAACTGGTCGCGGATCGCTTCCAGCTCTTCACGGATCACTTCCATCAGGCGCTCGGCGCTTTCCAGAATGTGGATCAGCTCGGCAATTTGCTCCAGCAGCTCTTTGTACTCGTCCAGCAGCTTCTCATGTTCCAGGCCTGTCAGCTTCTGCAGACGTAAATCAAGGATCGCCTGCGCCTGCTGTTCGGTCAGATGATAGCGACCGTCGCGAATACCAAACTGCTCTTCCAGCCATTCAGGGCGCGCCGCGTTATCACCGGCACGCTCCAGCATGGCGGCAACGTGACCCAGTTCCCAGGCCTGCGCAACCAGTCCGGCTTTCGCTTCGGCCGGGTTCGGCGCACGGCGGATCAGCTCGATAATCGGATCGATATTCGCCAGCGCAATCGCCAGACCTTCCAGGATATGCGCCCGATCGCGCGCCTTGCGCAGTTCAAAAATGGTACGGCGCGTGACGACTTCGCGACGATGGCGCACAAAGGCTTCCAGAATATCCTTCAGCGGCATAATCTTCGGCTGGCCCTGATGCAGCGCCACCATGTTGATGCCGAAAGAGACCTGCAGCTGCGTCAGCGAATAGAGGTTATTCAGCACTACTTCCGCTACTGCGTCGCGCTTCACTTCAATCACGATGCGCATGCCGTCTTTATCGGACTCGTCGCGCAGCGCGCTGATGCCTTCGATACGCTTATCTTTCACCAGCTCAGCGATTTTCTCGATCAGGCGCGCTTTGTTGACCTGATAGGGAATTTCGTGAATGACGATAGTTTCGCGACCGGTTTTGGCATCGGTTTCCACTTCGCCACGGGCGCGGATATAAATTTTACCGCGACCGGTACGATAGGCTTCTTCAATACCGCGACGACCGTTGATGATAGCAGCGGTGGGGAAATCCGGTCCTGGGATATGCTCCATCAGCCCTTCGACGCTGATATTCTCATCGTCGATATAGGCCAGACAGCCGTTGATCACCTCAGTAAGGTTATGCGGCGGAATGTTGGTGGCCATACCCACGGCGATACCTGACGAGCCGTTAACCAGCAGGTTAGGCACTTTGGTCGGCAGCACTTCAGGGATCTGCTCGGTGCCGTCGTAGTTCGGCACAAAATCGACGGTCTCTTTTTCGAGATCCGCCAGCAGCTCGTGGGCAATTTTCGCCATACGGACTTCGGTATAACGCATCGCCGCTGCGGAGTCGCCGTCGATGGAACCGAAGTTGCCCTGGCCATCCACCAGCATGTAACGCAGCGAAAACGGCTGCGCCATACGCACGATGGTGTCATAAACGGCGGAATCGCCGTGCGGGTGATATTTACCGATGACGTCGCCAACGACACGGGCAGATTTTTTGTAAGGTTTGTTCCAGTCGTTGCCCAGCACGCTCATGGCAAAAAGCACGCGGCGGTGGACTGGCTTCAGGCCATCGCGAACATCTGGTAATGCACGGCCAACGATGACCGACATGGCGTAATCAAGATAAGAACTCTTCAGTTCTTCCTCAATATTGACCGGTGTGATTTCTCTGGCAAGGTCGCTCATGGAGCCGCTATCCCTCTACATTTATCCCGGATTTAAAGGTGCGAAAGTATATCACATTGCAACCAGCCGGTGAACGGAAAGCAGCGTTTTAAACGCGCTTTAGGCTTTGTCGCGCCGTGCCGATCGCCGCGAGAAGATGTATACTCCGAAAAACTTTGTCAGGAGTAAAAAAGATGGATGCGAGAGCGCAGATGAACAATGTGGATCAGGCGGAAATCGCCAAATTTGAAGCGGTGGCGTCACGCTGGTGGGATCTGGAAGGTGAGTTTAAGCCGCTGCACCGCATTAATCCGCTGCGCCTTGGCTATATCGCGCAACATGCCGGCGGTCTGTTTGGTAAGAAAGTGCTGGATGTGGGCTGCGGCGGCGGCATTCTGGCGGAAAGTATGGCGCGCGAAGGCGCGGAAGTGACCGGACTCGATATGGGCGGCGAGCCGCTGGAAGTGGCGCGTCTGCATGCGCTGGAGAGCGGCGTTACGCTGGATTACGTGCAGCAAACGGTAGAGGATCACGCCGAGCAGCACGCGGGCCGCTACGACGTGGTGACCTGTATGGAGATGCTGGAGCATGTGCCGGATCCCCGTTCGGTGGTGCTGGCCTGCGCGCGTCTGGTGAAACCGGGCGGCGACGTCTTTTTCTCCACCATCAACCGCAACGCCAAATCCTGGCTGATGGCGGTGGTCGGCGCGGAATATGTGCTGCGTATGGTGCCGCGCGGCACACACGATGCGAAAAAATTTATTCGTCCGGCGGAGCTGCTGCACTGGGTGGATGAAACCCCGCTGCGCGAAAAGCATATTATCGGGCTGCACTATAATCCGCTGCGCGACAGCTTCCGTCTCGCCCCAGGCGTGGACGTTAACTATATGCTGCATACGCGCCACGGCGAGGCCTAAGCGCCTGTCGCCGCGCCGGGCGGTTCGAGTCTACAGATGAAACTGGCTGGCGCACAGCTCCTGCTCCAGCCAGCCAAGAAAACGCTTCATTTTGTCCTTCTTTTCGCTGGCGTGCGGAAACACCAGATGATGCGCGCTAACCGGCATAGCGAAGCGGTCGTCGAAAACCGGCACCAGCTTGCCCGTGCGAATATAATCCTGCGCCAGCAGATTGCTCTCCAGAATAAATCCCATATTCATGCAGGCGGCCTCAAAGCTCATATAAGAGCGATCGAAACTAAACACAAAACTTTTGCTTTTATATTCCACGTCGTGCCATGAAAACCAAACGTCCCAGCCAATCAGCGTAATTTCAGAATTAATCAGCTCGCTAAAAACCAGCTGTTCAGGATGCGTAACAGGATGGCGCGCCAGATAGTCCGGCGAGGCCAGCACCACCATTTTTTCATTTTTAATGGTTTTTACGCTTAAGGTCGGCCATTCCGCCAGCCCGTGGCGAATATCAATATCCACATTGTCACGGGCAAACTGCAAATTTTCATAAGAGCAGGTCAGGTTAAGCTGAATATCAGGGTGCGCCTCCCTGAATTTATCCAGCCGTTTCATCAGCCACAGCAGGCCAAAGCTCGGCGAAGAATGCACCCGCAGATGCTCATGATGAATATCGTTAATTGCCTTTTCCGTCGCGCGGCCAATAATATTTAACGGACCGGCAATTTCTTTCAGATAAATCTCACCGGTTAACGTTAGCACTACCCCTTTACCGTTACGGGTAAAGAGTTTTTTCCCTAAAAAACGCTCCAGCGCGGCAATTTGATGGCTCACCGCTGATGAGGTCACATTTAAATTTTCCGCCGCACTATTCAGGCTGCCGCTATTTGCTACCTCGATAAACGCTAAAATATTTTTTAACGAGGGTAGAGGGAGGTTATTTTTTCTGGCCGTCACCGAACGCGTCTCCTGAAGATAATGTTCTGCGCCTGATTGTATCCTGCAAAACGGAGCGGAACAATTTATTAACCAGCCCCCTTAACACACCTCAACAACACCTTTAATCGCTATAAAATGTGACGAGCGTTGCATTTTTAATTCTCGCCATTGACGTTAAACCGTAATGATCATTCTCAGCTAATTGGCAAACCTTTATGAGCCCTCTCACGAATCAAATTTTTCTCAGCCACAACTGAATTTTTTTAACTTCCCATTTCTTTTTTAACGCATATAGTCAACTCACCCTAATTAACCTTCTCTCTTAAAAAAATGTAATTAAAACGTCGTCCGATGCCACGTATTTAAGGGGCTAACGCATGTTCAGAACAGAAGCCACGTCATTAGTACAAACCAGGCAGAGTTATTATCGTTTTGTTGTCCTTGCCTTAATCTTTATTGTTTACGCGGTAAATTATGCCGACAGAACGAATATTGGCGCCGTACTGCCTTTTATCATTAAAGAATTTCATATTAATAATTTCGAAGCCGGCGCTATTGCCAGTATGTTTTTCCTGGGCTATGCGCTGAGCCAAATTCCCGCCGGTTTTTTTATGGCTAAAAAAGGGATTCGCGGCGTGGTCGCGCTCTCCATATTCGGCTTTTCCTTTTTTACCTGGCTAATGGGCACCGCGTCGTCGGTGGTCGGGTTGAAATGGATCCGGCTTGGGCTGGGATTAAGCGAAGGCCCCTGTCCGGTCGGGCTGGCCTCCACCATCAATAACTGGTTTCCCGCCAAAGAGAAAGCGACGGCAACCGGCGTCTTTATCGCTGCCACCATGTTTGCGCCGATTATCGTGCCACCGCTGGCGGTCTGGATTGCGCTGGAGTATGGCTGGCGCTGGGTATTTTTTTCCTTCGCGATTCCCGGCATGATTGTCGCTGTCGCCTGGTATTTACTGGTTAAAACCAAACCCGCGGAAAGCCGTTTTGTTTCCCCTGGCGAGCTGGATATTATTCAGGCGGACAGTAGCAACAGAAATCAAACGCGCCAGAATTTAATTCTGCATCCTAAATTTGCGCGGCTGGATCGCCTTATTCGGGTAAAAAAACTCGCGCCCATCAATAACGCCAAAGATTTGTTTAAATCGAAAAATATTATCGGCGATTTCCTGGCCTATTTTATGATGGTCAGCGTGCTGTACGGTTTACTGACCTGGATTCCGCTTTATTTAGTGCAGGAAAAAGGCTTTACATTTTTAAATATGGGCTTTGTCGCTACCATGCCCTGCCTGGGCGGATTAATCGGCGCCATCGGCGGCGGATATATTTCCGATAAGCTATTAGGGCGCCGTCGTAAACCCACCATGATATTTACCGCCGTCGCCACCGTAATAATGATGTTCATTATGCTGCATATTTCCGGCGACACCTTAACGATTTGCCTCGGCCTGTTTTTTGTCGGTTTCTGCCTGAATATCGGCTGGCCCGCTTTTACCGCTTACGGCATGGCGGTGGCCGACAGTAAAACCTATCCGATCGCCGCCTCCATTATTAACAGCGGCGGCAATTTGGGCGGTTTTGTTTCCCCGATGGTCGCCGGATTTCTGCTGGATAAAACCGGCAGCTTTAATGCGGTATTTACCTATTTTGGCATCTGCGCGGCAATTGGGCTGGTGCTGATCTGCCTGCTCGACGAGCCGGAATAACGCTCACTTTATTATTACCGTTCTTAATGGAGTTAATTATGTTGCTAGAAGACAAAGTCGCCGTCATTACCGGCGCCGCATCCGTACGCGGTTTAGGCTTCGCCACCGCCAAACTGTTCGCCAGCCAGGGCGCGAAAGTGGTGATTATCGATCTCGACGCCGATGCCAGCGCGGCAGCGGCCAGCAAGCTGGGCGCGGGCCATCTCGGCCTGGCCGCTAACGTCGCCTGCGAGCAGCAGGTTAACGCGGCGATTGAGCAGGTGCTGGGCAAATATGGCCGCATCGATGTGCTGGTCAACAATGCCGGGATCACGCAGCCCATTAAGCTGATGGATATTAAACGCGAAAATTACGATGCGGTGCTGGATGTCAGCCTGCGCGGCACGCTGCTGATGTCGCAGGCGGTGATCCCGACGATGCGCAGCCAGCGCGCGGGCAGTATCGTTTGTATCTCCTCCGTTTCTGCCCAGCGCGGCGGCGGTATTTTCGGCGGCCCACACTACAGCGCGGCCAAAGCGGGCGTGCTGGGGTTGATGAAAGCGATGGCGCGCGAATTGGGGCCGGATAACGTGCGCGTCAACGCTATCGCGCCCGGCCTGATCCAGACCGACATTACCGCCGGCAAGCTCTCCGACGAGATGCGGCAGTCTATTCTTTCCGGCATCCCGCTCAACCGTCTCGGAGATGCCGCTGACATCGCTGGCGCGGCGCTGTTCCTTGCCAGTCCCCTTTCCGCTTACTCCACCGGCATTACGCTCGACGTAAACGGCGGAATGCTGATCCATTAATCGATTCCAGGGGAACAACATGTCACAGAGTGAACTACAGAAAGTTGCCGCAGCGGCCTGGCGTATCCGCCGTTACGCCCTGCGCATGGGCGAAGTACAGGGCCAGGGTTATATCGGACAGGCGCTGGGCATTGCCGATGTGCTGGCCACCGCGTTCAGCCATACCATGAACTTTCGACCAGAGGAGCCGGAATGGGAAGGACGCGATCGCTTTTTGCTGTCGCACGGCCATTACGCCATCGCTTATTACGCCGCGCTGATAGAGGCGGGCATCATCCTGGAAAGCGAGCTGGAAACTTACGGCTCGGACGACAGCCGCCTGCCGATGTCCGGCATGGCGACCTACACGCCGGGCATGGAGATCTCCGGCGGCTCGTTGGGCCAGGGATTGAGCATCGCGGTCGGTATGGCGCTGGGTCTGAAGCAGAAGCAGAGCAGCGCGCTGGTGATTAACTCCATGTCCGACGGCGAGCTGGACGAAGGCTCAACCTGGGAAGCGGCGATGTCGGCCGCGCATTATCAGCTCGCCAACCTGATTAACCTGATTGACGTCAACCGCCAGCAGGCGGACGGAAATTCGCAAAACATCCTCGGCTATGAGCCGCTGCAGGATAAATGGTCGGCGTTCGGCTGGTATGTGCAGCGCGTGGATGGCAACGATTTGAAGCAGGTGATCGCCGCGTTCGATAAGGCAAAAAATCATCAGGCCGCCGTCCCGCGCGTCATCATCTGCGACACCCTGATGGGCAAAGGCGTCCCCTTCCTTGAAGAACGGGATAAAAACCATTTTATTCGCGTCGATGCCGATGAGTGGCAGAAAGCGCTGGCAGTACTGGATACGCAACCACAAGGAGTCGCATGATGGCGCAAACGTCAACCAAACCCCGTTTGACTACCTCGGCAATGATCGCTTCTATTGCCGATGAAGGGCAGGAAACGCGCTCCGCGCCCTTTGGCCATGCGCTGGTCGAGCTGGCACGCCAGCGGCAGGATATTGTCGGCATGACCGCCGACCTGGCGAAATATACCGATCTGCATATTTTTGCCCAGGCTTATCCGGATCGCTTTTTCCAGATGGGCATGGCCGAGCAGTTGCTGATGGGCGCTGCGGGCGGCATGGCGAAAGAGGGCTTTGTGCCGTTCGTCACCACCTACGCGGTTTTCGCCACGCGCCGCGCCTACGATTTTATTCATCAGGTGATCGCCGAAGAGCATCTGAACGTCAAGATCGCCGCCGCCCTGCCCGGCCTGACAACCGGCTATGGCCCAAGCCATCAGGCGACCGAAGATGTAGCGATCATGCGCGGCATTCCCGGCATGACAATTATCGATCCCTGCGACGCGCTGGATATTGAACAGGCGGTACCGGCGATCGCTGCCCATAACGGCCCGGTTTATATGCGCCTGCTGCGCGGTAAGGTGCCGGTGGTGCTGGATAAATATGATTACCAGTTTGAAATCGGCAAAGCCAGGCTGCTGGAGGAAGGCCAGGATGTACTGTTAATCGCCTCCGGGATCATGACCATGCGCGCGCTGGCGGTGGCGGAACAGCTGCGGCGCGACAATATCAGCGTAGCGGTGCTGCATTCGCCCACCATTAAGCCGCTGGATGAAACAACCATCCTGGCGCAGGCCGCCAAACCGGGTCGCCTGGTGATGACGGTGGAAAACCACACTGCCGTCGGCGGGCTGAGCGAGGCGGTCGCCACGCTGCTGCTGCGTAACGGCGTTCATGTGGATTTCGATGCCATCACCCTGCCCGATGCGTTTCTCGATGCGGGCGCGCTGCCAACGCTACACGATCGTTACGGGATCTCCACCGCCGCCATGATCGCGCGGATCAAAGCACGCCTGGGCTGACACGCTGGCCGCTGGTAACGCCAGCGGCCTCTTTTGATCTTCACAAAAAGTTATCAATCGTTTTACTTCCACCCGCGCCGCTTTCGGCGTTAAGCCCCTTTTTACAGGCCAATTCAGCGTTCTGTTAGCAGAAAACACGTCCGGCGCAAGTTACAAAAAAGAGCAATGTTCATAAAATCGGCGTTCGATCAAAATTTCATTTTTTTTTCCCCTGGCATTGACAAGCCAGCGGCCCTTGCGAAACGCGGACTTAAGAAAAAAGCTGAAAAAAGCAAGCGCTCAACAATACAAAATCAGTATTGTGCTGAGGCGAGAACTTACTAGAATACTCACCATCTTGTTGTTCATTTACTCTTCACCCCCTATATATAGTGTTTATCCACAGAGTTACTCACAAAGAGCAAGCTGTGTATAAACGGGGGATATTTTTTCACGGACAGGTATAACGCGACATGAATCAGAGTCTGCTCGTCACTAAACGCGATGGCCGCAAAGAGCGCATCAATCTGGACAAAATCCACCGGGTTCTCGACTGGGCTGCGGAAGGTTTACAAAATGTTTCCGTTTCTCAGGTTGAGCTGCGTTCCCACATCCAGTTCTACGACGGCATTAAAACCTCCGACATTCACGAGACCGTCATCAAAGCGGCCGCCGACTTGATCTCGCGTGACGCGCCGGATTATCAGTATATGGCCGCTCGCCTGGCCATTTTCCACCTGCGTAAAAAAGCCTACGGCCAGTTTGAGCCGCCGGCGCTTTACGATCAGGTGGTGCGTATGGTCGATATGGGTAAATACGACCGCCATCTGCTGGAAGATTACAGCCGCGAAGAGTTCGAACAGATGGACGGCTTTATCGACCACTGGCGCGATATGAATTTCTCCTACGCGGCGGTGAAGCAGCTGGAAGGCAAATATCTGGTGCAGAACCGCGTCAGCGGCGAAATCTATGAGAGCGCGCAGTTCCTCTATATTCTGGTTGCCGCCTGCCTGTTCTCCAACTATCCGCGCGAAACCCGCCTGGATTACGTGAAGCGTTTTTATGACGCGGTATCGACCTTTAAAATTTCCCTGCCGACGCCGATTATGTCCGGCGTGCGTACCCCGACTCGCCAGTTCAGCTCCTGCGTGCTGATCGAGTGCGGCGACAGCCTGGATTCCATTAACGCCACCTCCAGCGCGATTGTGAAATATGTTTCCCAGCGCCGGTATCGGCATCAACGCCGGACGTATTCGCGCGCTGGGCAGCCCGATTCGCGGCGGCGAAGCGTTCCATACCGGCTGTATCCCGTTCTACAAACATTTCCAGACCGCAGTGAAATCCTGCTCACAGGGCGGCGTGCGCGGCGGTGCGGCGACGCTGTTCTATCCGATGTGGCATCTGGAAGTGGAAAGCCTGCTGGTACTGAAAAACAACCGCGGCGTGGAAGGCAACCGCGTGCGTCATATGGACTACGGCGTGCAGATCAACAAGCTGATGTATCAGCGCCTGCTGAAAGGCCAGGACATTACCCTGTTCAGCCCGTCTGACGTCCCAGGCCTGTATGACGCTTTCTTCGCCGATCAGGATGAATTTGAGCGCCTGTACACCAAATATGAGCAGGACGACAGCATCCGCAAACAGCGCGTGAAGGCGGTCGATCTCTTCTCGCTGATGATGCAGGAACGCGCTTCAACTGGCCGTATCTATATTCAGAACGTCGATCACTGCAACACCCATAGCCCGTTCGATCCCGCTATTGCACCGGTGCGTCAGTCCAACCTGTGCCTGGAGATCGCGCTGCCGACCAAGCCGCTGATGGATGTTAACGACGAAAACGGCGAAATCGCGCTCTGTACGCTCTCTGCCTTTAACCTGGGCGCAATTGAGAGCCTGGACGATCTGGAAGAGCTGGCAACGCTGGCGGTACGCGCGCTGGATGCCCTGCTCGACTATCAGGATTACCCGATTCCAGCGGCGAAACGCGGCGCAATGGGCCGTCGTACTTTGGGGATCGGCGTGATCAACTTCGCTTACTATCTGGCGAAGCATGGCGTGCGCTACTCCGACGGCAGCGCCAACAACCTGACGCACCAGACCTTCGAAGCGATTCAGTATTACCTGCTGAAAGCCTCTAATGAGCTGGCGAAAGAGCAAGGTGCCTGTCCGTGGTTCAACGAAACCACCTATGCGCAGGGCATTATGCCGATCGACACCTACAAGAAAGATCTGGATGCGATCTGCAACGAGCCGCTGCATCTCGACTGGGATACGCTACGTGAAGAGATCAAAACCCACGGCCTGCGTAACTCCACGCTCTCCGCGCTGATGCCGTCTGAGACCTCATCGCAGATCTCTAACGCCACCAACGGCATTGAGCCGCCGCGCGGTCATATCAGTATTAAAGCGTCGAAAGACGGTATTCTGCGCCAGGTGGTGCCGGAGTATGAGCGCCTGAAGGAGAGCTACGAGCTGCTGTGGGAAATGCCGAGCAACGACGGCTATCTGCAACTGGTCGGCGTGATGCAGAAGTTTATCGATCAGGCGATCTCCGCCAACACCAACTACGATCCGTCGCGCTTTGCTAATAACAAAGTGCCGATGAAACAGCTGCTGAAAGATCTGCTCACCGCCTATAAATTCGGCGTGAAAACGCTCTATTACCAAAACACCCGCGACGGTGCGGAAGATGCGCAGGACGATCTGGCGCCATCCATTCAGGATGACGGCTGCGAAAGCGGCGCCTGTAAGATTTAATCGGGTCTGGCCGGACACATCCGGCCACGACGCTTCTTTTGGTCAGGCTGCATGGCCTGACCGCAACATGGCAGGCCGTGCGATGCGCGGTCAAAACGGCTGTCAGCGCCTCGCCCCCTGCGGCAAGGCCAGCCTCCGTTAGCATGTGGAATCAACTATGGCTTACACCACTTTTTCTCAGAATAAAAACGATCAGCTGCTGGAGCCGATGTTTTTCGGCCAGTCGGTTAACGTGGCGCGTTACGATCAGCAGAAATATGACATTTTTGAAAAGCTGATTGAGAAGCAGCTCTCCTTCTTCTGGCGCCCGGAAGAGGTTGACGTTTCACGCGATCGCATCGATTTCCAGGCGCTGCCGGATCACGAAAAGCATATCTTTATCAGCAATCTGAAATATCAGACGCTGCTGGATTCCATTCAGGGCCGCAGCCCGAACGTGGCGCTGCTGCCGCTGATCTCTATCCCGGAACTGGAAACCTGGGTGGAAACCTGGGCCTTCTCTGAAACCATCCATTCCCGCTCCTACACGCATATTATTCGTAATATCGTCAACGATCCGGCGATCGTGTTCGATGACATCGTGACCAACGAGCAGATCCTGAAGCGTGCCAGCGATATTTCCGGCTATTACGACGATTTGATCGAGATGACCAGCTACTGGCATCTGCTGGGTGAAGGCACGCACCAGGTCAACGGCAAAACCGTTACCGTGAATCTGCGCGCGCTGAAAAAGCAGCTTTATCTCTGCCTGATGAGCGTCAACGCGCTGGAAGCGATTCGCTTCTACGTCAGCTTCGCCTGCTCCTTCGCCTTTGCCGAGCGCGAACTGATGGAAGGCAACGCGAAAATCATCCGCCTGATTGCGCGTGATGAAGCGCTGCACCTGACCGGCACCCAGCATATGCTGAACCTGATGCGCAGCGGCGAAGATGACCCGGAAATGGCTGAGATTGCCCAGGAGTGCCGTCAGGAGTGCTACGAGCTGTTTAAACTGGCAGCGGTGCAGGAAAAAGAGTGGGCGGAATATCTGTTCCGCGACGGCTCGATGATCGGCCTGAACAAAGATATTCTCTGCCAGTACATTGAATATATTACCAATATCCGTATGCAGGCAGTTGGGCTGGATCTGCCGTTCCAGACGCGCTCGAACCCGATTCCGTGGATCAACGCCTGGCTGGTTTCGGATAACGTACAGGTGGCGCCGCAGGAAGTGGAAGTCAGTTCTTACCTGGTGGGTCAGATTGACTCCGAAGTGGGCGAAAACGACTTCGACGATTTCCAGCTGTAATCATGGCCGGCCAGCGAATAAAGCTGTGCGTTTCCGGCGCGCAGCTTGAATGTACCGACGAGCATCCCTCCCTGCTGGCGGCGCTGGAAGCGCATAATATCTGCGTGGAATATCAGTGTCGCGAAGGCTATTGCGGCTCCTGCCGCACGCGCCTGATTAAGGGCGAGGTCAGCTATGCCGGACAGCCGTTAGCCTTTATTCAGCAGGGTGAGATTCTGCCCTGCTGCTGTAAAGCCAACGGTGATATTGAGATTGAGCTGTAGTAACAAAACGGTCGTTATCACCCCAAAGCCCAACTTCTCGTTGGGCTTTGGCATTTTATGCCTTCAGGGTTTCCACCACATCCACCCAACCGTGACCGACGGAAACGTCCATGCCGTGCAGCCAGCGGCGCAGCATATTCAACGCCATCATTGCCACCAGCTCCTGCCGCGTTTGGCGGGTGTGACGCTGGTTATTGAATTTCACCTGCTGACCAAAGGTGCCTTCCGGCGTATACAGCGCAAAGCTCAACTGTTCATCCTGCAACGCACCGATCGCCAGCGCCAGCGAAGCCTGCTGCGCCTGCGCCCGTTGCTGCGCGTGCTGGGCCAGCTCATCCAGCGTCCGGTTCTCTGCAGTCAGCACCTCGCCTGCGCGACACGGCGCATCGCCCGACGCCAGCTGCCACTGCACCAGACCGGCGGTGAACTGCTCGCTGACGGTTAAGGTCAGCTGACGCGCACGCAGCTGCTGTGCCAGCAGCGCCGGCAGCCCCTGCGTGCCTTCAAACAGCGTGCATTCCGCCAGCTGTAAACGCACCTGCTGCCAGACCTGCTCCATCGCCACCTTCTGTTCCGCCGGACCGGTCAGTTTGATTTCAATGATCGGCATCGAAGAACGGTAGCCCATCACCACGCCGTCCGGCAGCGCCAGTGGCTCCAGCTCCGCCGCCAGATCGCTCTCGCCGCGGCCAAAAGTGGTTAAGCGCAGGCAGAGCGGCGGCTCCGGCAGCGTAAAACGCGCCTTCAGGCGCGGCAGGATCTGCTGCTCCACCATCACTTTAAATTCCGACGGCACGCCGGGCGTAAAGACAATCCAGCAATCATTCAGCGTAACCGCAAAGCCGCAGGCGGTGCCGACCGGGTTATCAATGAGTTCGCTGCCCGCCGGGATCTCCGCCTGCTTGCGATTGCTGGGCGCCATCGGACGTCCGCGGCTGGCGAAAAAGGCTTCGATTTTCTCCAGCCAGGCGGGCTGCAGCTCCAGCTCAACGCCGCAGGCAGTAGCCGCCGCCTGCGCGCTCAGATCGTCGCTGGTCGGCCCCAGCCCGCCGTTTACGATCAGGACATCGGCAATGCGGCTGCGCTCGGTGAGCGCATCGACCAGCGAGGAGAGGCTGTCGCCTACGGTCGCGCGACTGGTCATCGGCAGCCCCTGCTGAAACAGCACGTCCGCCAGCCAGGCAGCATTGGTATCAATAATCTGACCGTGCAGCACTTCATCGCCCGTTGAGAGCATTTCCACTCTAATCACGTCACGTCCTCCTGTGGTTAAGACTTTTACTGTAGAAAGGCGCGCCGGTGAATACAACGTAAATATCCGGTTATGAACAGTTTCAGGGATAGCAGCAATAGCTTCTGCCAGATTGTCAGCGCACCGCTTTGGGCAGCAAAATAGCGCAAACAATAGGTTTCCCCAATTAAAAACAAGTTTTACCTCGGTAAAACCTTTGACAATCACACCGATAGAGAACAGCCTCATGAATAAAAAAGGTCTCACTACTGCTTCAGGCGCGCCGGTTGCCCATAACAATAACTCTATGTCTGCCGGTCGCCGTGGCCCGCTGCTGTTGCAAGACGTTTGGCTGCTGGAAAAATTGGCCCATTTCGATCGTGAAGTGATCCCCGAACGTCGTATGCACGCCAAAGGATCGGGCGCTTACGGCACCTTTACCGTGACGCAAGATATTACCCGCTTTACCCGCGCTAAGCTGTTCTCCGAGGTAGGCAAAAAAACCGATCTCTTTATTCGTTTCTCTACGGTTGCCGGTGAGCGCGGCGGCGCCGACGCCGAGCGTGATATTCGCGGCTTCTCGCTGAAATTTTATACCGAAGAGGGCAACTGGGATCTGGTCGGCAACAATACGCCGGTCTTCTACCTGCGCGATCCGCTGAAATTCCCGGACCTGAACCACGTGGTCAAACGCGATCCGCGTACTAACCTGCGTAACCCACTTATAAATGGGATTTCTTCTCGCACCTGCCGGAATCGCTGCACCAGCTGACCATTGACTTCAGCGATCGCGGCCTGCCGCGCTCTTATCGTCATATTCACGGTTTCGGCAGTCATACCTACAGCTTTATCAATGCGCAACAGGAACGCTTCTGGGTGAAATTCCATATGCGCTGTCAGCAGGGCATCGAAAACCTGATGGATGATGAAGCGCAGCTGTTGATCGGTCGCGATCGCGAAAGTTCGCAGCGCGATCTGTTTGAATCCATCGAGCGCGGCGATTTTCCCCGCTGGAAGTTTTATGTGCAGGTGATGCCGGAACATGAGGCGTCACAAACGCCTTATAACCCGTTCGATCTGACTAAAGTGTGGCCGCATGCCGATTATCCGCTGATTGAAGTGGGCGAATTCGAGCTGAACCGTAACCCGGACAACTACTTTGCCGAGGTTGAGCAGGTGGCGATGAGCCCGGCTAACGTGGTGCCCGGCATCGGCTTCTCGCCGGATCGCATGCTGCAGGGCCGTCTGTTCTCTTATGGCGACGCGCACCGCTATCGTCTGGGAGTGAATCACCATCAGATCCCGGTCAACGCGCCGAAGTGCCCGTTCCACAGCTATCACCGTGACGGCGCGATGCGCGTGGACGGCAACAGCGGCAACGGCGCAACCTACGAGCCGAACAGCTTTGGCGTATTCCAGGAACAGCCGGACTTTAGCGAGCCGCCGCTGTCGCTGGAAGGCGCGGCCGATCACTGGAATCATCGTGAAGATGACGACTATTTCAGCCAGCCGCGCGCGCTGTTTAATTTGCTGAGCGAAGAAGAACACCAGCGTATGTTTGCGCGTATTGCCGGCGAGCTGGTGCATGTTCCTGAGTTTATTCAGCAGCGTCAGATCGCCCTGTTCCGTCAGGTTGACGAAGCCTACGGCGCGGGCGTGGAAAATGCCCTGCGCGCCCTGCAGGGTTAAGTCAGGCGATCGCTGTTGCCGTGGTTATGCCTGCGTGCCGATCGCGGCACTGCGGCCTGCAACGTAATGATAAGCCCGACCGCAAGGTCGGGCTTTTTTATGTCCGCTGGCTGATGAGGGTGAAGTAACTTATGATCCAGAACATATGGACATCAATCTGATCGGCTTTCTTCCTGCTCTGTTACCCGTTGCGCTTTCCCCTGGCGCAAGTTTTACGCTTGCCATCAACAGTGCGCTGGCCGACGGGCGCCGGGGACTTATCGCCACGCTGCTCGGTACGGCGTTGGGCATCTATACCCATGCGTTTTTTATCGGCCTCGGCATTACGGCCATACTGGTTAGTCAACCAGCAATATTTACGCTGCTGAAGATTGCCGGAACCCTCTATCTTCTCTGGCTGGGTTGCCAGCTGATTCGCAGCGGCGTACGTGCTGACGCGCTGGATTTTACACATGACGGCGGCACGATTACGGTAAAAGCAGCCTGGCTGGCTAACGTGCTGAACCCAAAAGCCGTCCTGTTTTACCTGACCGTCGTTTCACAGTTCGCTGGCAGACAGGGCGATATTAGTCATTATTTGATTCTGGCTTCGCTCCACGTTTTTGTGATGGTCGTTTGGCTGTTGGTTATCAGCAAGGCGCTGGTTTTCTCCGCACGCCGGTTCAACCCCTTGATGCTGAAAAAAGGGGTGAATATCGCGGGCGGTCTGCTGCTTATCCTGTTTTCACTGCACGCTTTTCTGCCTTGATTCGGATAGCCTGCCCCGTTTATTCAGATGTCCCAGCGGCTATTTTGTAGCACAAGGCGATACCCGTCCCGATCCTGAAAGGTTGTTCCCTGCTTGTCCCAGTAAGGATTAAACGATGGCACCGGAATAAAACCTGCCTCTGCAAGTGTGCGGCATGCCGCCGCCCATGCTGCCTGTTCCGGGATATATAAAACCAATAAGTCTTCCGGGGAGGAAGCAGGTGAAACAGGATGGTCATGGCACAGCGTAAATTCTATATGCCATGGCAGATCGTCACGTCCTACCATGCAGCCGCTAAAACCGTCGTGATCGCTGAACTCGCCAATTTTGCGCAGCGCTAATCCACGGCAGTACATTTCACAGCTTTTTTCCAAATCGGTAACCGGGCGGGCAATACGTAAATGTTGCAGGTTCATGTTTTATCCTTCAGCCATCAGATTGACAAAAACCTTAGCACTTCACCTGCTTCCTGATGTGATCCTTTCTGCTTTGCACTCAGGAAGCCGACAAGTTAGCGCTCTCCGGGGCCGTTGCGTGACTTTGCGCCTGCAGCCACTGCGCCAGCCGCTGGCGCGATAACTTAATACCGCCCTGGTTAAGATCCTCCGGCAGCAACAGCCAGCGGTGCGGCCGCTGAAAGTTAGCCAGCTGCGGTTGCGCCCAACTGGCGACGCTTTCCAGTTGCCAGCCAGCAGCCAGCGCCAGCAGCGCCACCGGCCTGGCGCCCCACTCCTCATCAGTCTGCGGCAGAACAAACGCCTGTATCACGGCGGGATGCTGTAACAGCAGGCTTTCAATAGCTTCAGGCTGTACCGCCTCGCCGCCGCTGAAGAACAGATTATCTTTTCTGCCCAGCACCTGTAGTTCGCCATCGTGCCAGCGCCCCACATCGCGCGTAGCAAGCCAGCCGTTTTCATCGGTTAAGGGCCACAGCTGGCCGTTACGCCAGTAGCCGCTGGCTAAGGCGGCGCTACGGATCCAGATTTCATTATCAACCAGCCGTACTTCACGCCCGGCCAGCGGCCGCCCGACGCCCGGTTTGCCGTCGGCCCGTTTGCCGCAAACCGTGGCAGCGCTTTCCGTCATGCCGTAACCACACCAGCAGCGGATGCCCGCCGCTTCTGCGCGCGCCACCAGCTCCGGCGCAATAAACGCGCCGCCGAGCAGCACCGCCTTCAGTCCGGCAGGCCGCTGCGGCAGCTTGAGCAAACGCCACAGCTGCGTGGGCACCAGCGAAGTGAAGCTACACTCATCAAGCGCCTGCGCCAGCTCAGTGGTCGGTAAAACCAGACAGGCGCCCGCCAGCAGCCAGCGCCAGACGATGCCCTGGCCGGACACATGACAGAGCGGCAGCGAAAGCAGCCAGCTCTCCGCCGCGTTGAAATCCATCAGCTGATTGACGCCCGCCGCGCTGAGCAGTAAGGCCTGAAAGGTATGCGCCGCCGCCTTCGGCAGGCCGCCAGAGCCGGACGTCAGCGTGAGGGTAGCGATCGCTGCAGGCCGCCAGGCCATCTGCGGCTCGTCGGCGGCGCTGAGCAACACTATCGGCGGGATCTTCTGGTTGATCGAGGAGACCGTCTGGCTGGTGGTAAATTCTGGTGTCAGCGGCTCCGCCAGATTCAGCATAAAATCGGGCGCCAGCGCATGCAGTAGCGGCTGCAGCGTGGCGGGCGGCAGCTGGGGATTTAGCGGTAAGACGCGCGCGCCCGCCTGCAACAACGCCAGCCACGCCAGCAGCAGCGACAGGCTGTTTTTACCGCGCAGCGCGACCAGCGCATCCGTCTTTATTCCCTGCTGCTGGAAACCAGCGCACAGCCGATCCAGCCGCTGCGTCAGCGCCCGCCAGCTTAGCTGCTCGCCGCCTGCCCGTAGCGCAATGGCTTCAGGTGTCGCCTGCGCCTGGGCGCGCCATGGAAAATCATTTAAAAAACTCGCGTCCATTCTGTCTGTTCCTGTAGCGGTAATTCACAGCCGGGCCAGCGCCGCAGCAGTTGTTGACGCATCAGCGTTAAGGTGTCCAACCCCGGCAGCGACTGCGGCGTCAGCCAGTGCGCCAGACGCGCCAGTTGCGTCAGGCCGAGGCTCGACTCCAGCGCCGAGCTGATAACCGTCTGTAATCCCAGCCGCTGCGCCTCGTCGATCAGTCGCTGGATACGGGCGAGACTGCCGGTCAGGGTCGGTTTGATGACGATCGCCGCCAGTTCCGGCTGCGGCTGAAGCGTAAATCCCGGCTGACGCAGGCTTTCATCCCAGGCGATAGCAATGCCGGTTTCGGCAGCAAAATCCAGGCTTTCGGCAGGCGTACGGCAGGGTTCTTCAATAAAGGCGATGCGCGCGCGCTGCGCTGGCGACAGACGACGAGCGAACTGTCGCGCCTTTTCCGGCGTCCAGCTGCGGTTGGCGTCCAGTCGCAGCTGCAAATCGGGCAGCGCCTCCAGCAGCAGACTAATCTGCAAGCTGTCGCGCGCCGCTTCACAGAGGCCAACTTTTATTTTGGCGCAGGGGACGTTTTGTAGCTGCAACAGCAGCGCATCCGGGTCGCCATGACAGAGCGGCGCGCTCTGCCAGCTGCCCGTCTGCGGCAGTTCGTCCGCCAGCTCGGCACTGGCGCAGCTCAGGCCGAACGCCGCCGACGGCAGCAGACTGTCGCTGACCGGCTGACCGGCCAGCCACGCGGTTAGCCAGCTTTCACAGGCCTGCTGAGCCTGTTCCAGCGTTTCACCGCTGAAGCCCGGCAACGGCGCGATTTCGCCCCAGCCCTGCCGATCCTCCTGCTGAAGCAGCACTATCAATCCTTCCCGCTGCGTCAGGCGACGGTCGCGCAGCACCACGCCGCTCTCCATCGGGATGGCATAGCGCCAGAGTTTTGCCTGGCGCATCAGGGATTACGCCGGAACTGGCTGAAGTCAGGCTGACGTTTCTGATTAAAGGCGTTGCGCCCTTCCTGCCCTTCTTCCGTCATATAAAACAGCATGGTGGCGTTGCCGGCCAGCTCCTGCAGCCCCGCCTGTCCGTCGCAGTCGGCATTCAGCGCCGCCTTCAGACAGCGCAGCGCCATCGGGCTGTTGTGCAGCATTTCGCGGCACCACTGCACCGTTTCCTGCTCAAGCCTTGCCAGCGGCACCACGGTATTGACCAGCCCCATTTCCAGCGCCTGTTGCGCATCGTACATGCGGCATAAAAACCAGATCTCGCGCGCCTTTTTCTGACCGACAATGCGCGCCATATAGGAGGCGCCCCAGCCGCCGTCAAAGGAGCCAACTTTCGGGCCGGTTTGCCCGAAACGGGCGTTATCGGCCGCGATAGTGAGATCGCACAGCATATGCAGTACATGACCGCCGCCTACCGCGTAGCCCGCCACCATCGCTACCACCGGCTTCGGACAGTTGCGGATCTGGCGCTGGAAATCGAGAACGTTCAGATGATGCACGCCGCCCTCGTCCTGATAACCACCATAGTCGCCGCGTACCTTTTGATCGCCGCCCGCGCAAAAGGCCAGCTCGCCTGCGCCGGTAAGAATAATTACGCCGATGCCTTCATCATAGCGCGCGTCCTGTAACGCCAGCATCATCTCCTGCACGGTCAGCGGGCGAAACGCGTTGCGCACCTGAGGGCGGTTAATGGTGATTTTGGCGATGCCTTCCGGCGATTTGTGATAGCGAATATCAACAAAATCGCCGCTGCAATCGTGCCATTCGACAGGAGCGGTAAGCCGTTGTTGATCGGGATAAAGCATAAGGTTCTCGGGTTTCACACAGGCTGACGCAGCAGCTGCGTCAGGCGATCGCTAAAGGCGACAGGGTTGGCGCGATGGGCATTGTGCCCGGCGCCCGGAATGGTTTGCAGCGGCAAACGGGACGCCGTCGCCAGCGCGATAAACCGGCTATCCCATTCGCCACACAGATAATTAAATGGCACGGCAAGCTGATGCAGTTCCGGCAGCAAATTGGGCTGCTGGCTCAATGAAGTAGCGCACAGCATTGCCGCCAGCGACGGGCCGTGACCGGCGCTGCGGCAATCAATCAACTCGTTACGCTGCTGCCCGGTCAGGTCGCTAAACAGCGGCTGACGGTACCAGGCTTCCAGCACGCTACTGAGCGGCAGATCGCGAAAGCGGCTGCTCCACAGGCGATCGCTGGCCCGGCGCGCCTGGCGTTGCGCCTCATCCGTCAGCCCGGGGTGCCCCGCCTCCACTATCAGACCGCAAAGACCCGGCAGCGCGGCGCGGCAGGCGTAATACATCGCTACGCGACCGCCGAGCGAATAGCCGATCAGCCAGTAGTGATTGATTTGATGGTGGCGCAGCGTGGCGCTCAGCCGCTCGCTCAGCTCGGCGAAACCGCTGACGCGCTGCTCGCGGGAACCGCCGTGACCAGGCAGATCGATGCTTAACATCGGCCAGTCGATAAACGCCTGTTGCACTGGCTGCCAGTCTGTCATCGATCCGAGAAAGCCGTGCAGCCAGACCAGCGTCGGCTTGCTGCTGCGATGGTGGCCCTGCCAGCGGGCATGCAGGATCACAGCGTCGCTCCCAGCGCCACCAGGCGGGCAAAGGTTTCTGCCCCGCGATCAGGCGGCACGCAAAACTCCACCAGCGTGGCGCGGCGTTGAGCAAACCCCTGCTCCACCGCTTGCTGTAACGCTTCCCAGCGTGAGGCTGACACATAATCGAGGCCGAACATCTCCGCCGCTGGCGCAAAGCTGACCGCCTGCGGCAGCGTAAAAAATCGTTCCCGCTCGCGCGGCGGCGTGGGCAGCAGCGAAAAAATACGCCCGCCATTATTGTTCACTACCACCAGCATCAGCGGCGCGGGCACCTGACGCAGCAGCGCCAGGCTGTTCAAATCGTACAGCGCGGAGATATCACCGAGCAGCGCCAGCGTGGGACGCGGCTGCGCGCGCTGCAATCCGGTCAGAGTGGCAATCAGGCCATCGATGCCGCTGGCGCCGCGATTGGCGTAAACCGGATAGCCCGCCGGCAGTTGGGCCATCGCGTCAATCAACCGCACCAGCAGGCTATTGCCTAAAAACAACTGTCCGTTCTCCGGCAGTAAGGACGCCAGCCGGTGCGCCAGCTGCGCCTCCGGCTCATCGGCAGTCAATTCGCTGACCTGATGCTGCATCGCTTGTGCCAACGTCTCCAGCTCCGGCGCCCAGGCGGGAAAATGTTCTGCCGGATGCGCCTGCAGCCAACTGCCGACAGAGCTAAGGATACGGCGGCCCGGCTGACTGGCCGGATCGCTGCGCCCCGGCAGCGCATCGATCAGCCACCACTGCTGCGGGCGCGCCTGCTGCTGCCATTGCAGCAGCCTTTTACCCGTCAGCCGGGCGCCAAACTGCACTACCAGCTCCGCCTGTTGCAGTAAGCTCTGCGCCCGTGGGCTGTTGAGCCACAGATCCACACAGGGCAGCGGCTGACCGGTTTGCGACTGGATATCCGCCAGCACCGGCCAGCCAAGCGTAGCCGCCCACTGCGCCACCGCCGCGCCCTCGTCCGCGCTCATTTTGCCCGCCACCACCACGCCGCGCTTTTGTCGCCAGGCGGGCCAGTCGTTCTGCTGCGCCTGCCAGACGGGTGCGCTGTGCGTAACCCAGGGTGTCTCCTGTGGACTCGCTGCCAGCGGCGCCAGCCATTCGCGCCACTCATCGTCTTCCGGCCCATATAACGGCTCGGCAAAAGGACAGTTAACGTGCAGCGCGCCTGTGCGCGTGGCGGCGATCGCCTCATCCAGCGTCGCTGCCAGCCAGCGGGCGGCGATCTCCGGCGTCGGTCGCGGCAGATCGCAGCGGCGCGCAAAATGGGAGAAGATGCCCGGCTGGGTAATCGCCTGGTTCGCGCCGCAGTTAATCAGTTCTGGCGGGCGATCGGCGCTGAGAACAATCAGCCGTTCGCCGGTCAGCTGCGCTTCGATAACCGCTGGCAGTAAATTGGCGACAGCGGTACCGGAGGTGACGATCAACGCTACCGGCGCGGCCGCCGCCTTTGCCAGCCCCAGCGCCAGAAAACCCAGCCCGCGCTCATCAAAATGGGTATGGCAGGTCAACGCCGGTTCAGCGGCTGCGGCCAGCGTCAGCGGCGCGGAGCGCGAGCCTGGCGCAATACAGATATGACGCACCTGGTGGCGCGTCAGGGCGGCAATAATTACCTGCGCCCAGCGGCGGTTAAAACTCGCTGACATCTTTCCCCCAAAATCGTGATGGCGTGTAACCAGTTCAGCACGGCAGCAGCGCGGCAAGCGCCGCCATTTTGTTTTCCGTCTCCTGCCATTCCAGCGTTGCATCGGAACCGGCGACAATGCCCGCGCCGCCATACAGCCGCACGCTTTGGCCTTTGAACAGCGCGCAGCGCAGCGTGACGCAAAATTCGCTTTTCTGACGTGAGATAAAACCAACAGAACCGGCATACCAGTCGCGATCCGCCGTTTCGTGCCGTTGCAAAAAGGCGCGCGCCGCTGCGCGCGGCAGGCCCGCTACTGCCGCCGTGGGCTGCAAACGCTGTAAACAGCGCGCGTCGCTGCGGTTGCGCAGCTCGCCACGAATACGACGGCGTAAATGCTGCAGATTGCGCAGGCGGACAACATCAACTGGCATCACCTCCAGCCCACTGACAATCTCCTGCAGCCGCTGGCAGATATCCTCCATCACCAGAGCGTTTTCATGCCGGTTTTTGGCATCCTCCAACAGCCATTGCGCCTGCTGGTGGGCGTGTAGCGGATCGGCGGCGCGCGCGACGGTGCCCGCCAGCGCCTCGGTCAGCAGCGTATTTTGCTGCCGCAGCCAGAGCCGCTCCGGGCTGGCGCAGACCAACGCGCTGTCGTTATCAAAGCGCAGCATAATTTGATAGCTGTGAGGATTGGCGCGGCGGCTGGCCGCCAGCAGCGCCTCCGGTGGAAGCGGACGATCCCAGACCAGATCCATCGTGCGCGCCAGTACCACCTTTTCTATCTCTCCGGCGGCGATATCCGCCAGCGCCGTTGCGACGCGCCGGCGCCATTCAGGCGCCTCCGGCTGACGCAGACGCTGTTGTAAGGTTCCCTGCATGGTGGGCAAAGGTCTGGAGGGCAACAGGTCACGCAGAAAACGGGCGGCGGCCAGCGCATCTTCACGCAGGCTAAGGTCGCTGGCGATAAACAACGTCAGTCGTTCGCCGCTGCGATCGCGACGCCACATCAGACGCGGCAAAAAGAAAAAGCTGTTGGCTGCCTCAAAGCGATTGGCACCCCAGATACGCCAGTTAGCGGGTAAATGCCGACTCGCCAGCTCAGCCTGATGCAGCGTGCTGTAGCGCTGAACGGCGCCGCACAGCGCGACCTGCTCGCGACCATTGCGATGCTGCCACCAGAGCTGAGGCCGGTGCGGCTGGGCGCTGAGCCAGGCCAGTGAGTCCTGTCCAGATTCAAGGGGAACGGTAAGCGCGCGATAGCCCGCTGCGGGACTATTAATTTGCGTTAGCTGAGCGAGCAACGCGGCACAGGCGGCAGGAAGCGAATACACGAACACCCCCATAATCAAAAAGAGGTAGCTAGTGTAAAAGGGAGAGGGGCCGGGATTTTGACGCAGAACAGTTCGGATAACGTTTTGTCGGCGTTTACGGCGGGTTGTCACCAGCGCCGGTGACAAGAAAGAAGCGCTATGTTAAGAAAATAAACCAGCCTCTGACCAGGCGGCCAGAGGCTGTGACAGTCAAAAACGCGCCGCCGCGTAACAAACCATGCTTATCGCCAACAACCGGCCTCAAAAAGCGGCCAAAGATGGTTGGGCAACGAGCCAGCTGACGCTTAGCGGCGAGCCAGTAGCAGGCCCAGGATCAGGCCAGCGGCTGCGCCGACGCCGATACCCTGCCACGGTTTCTCATGCACGTAATCGTCGGCGCGGCAGGCAACCTGTTTCGCACGATAGTAGTAAGAATCCGACGCCGCGCTAACGCGGGTCTTCACATCATGCAGCGCCTGTTCAGCCTTGGCTTTCAGCTCGATATACTTTTGATCGGCCGGATCGCCGGAGGATTTCAATACTTCTTCCAGCGTTTCAGTCAGCAGCGTCAGGTCGTCATCCAGACGCGTTTCCTGCGGTTCACCGGTTACTTTAGGCTCATCCGTTAACAGCGGATCGCGCTTGTCTTGCGGGTCAGTTGATACAGCCATTTTCTTCCTCCGTGTGAATAACATCTATGTTCAGTAACTATAGACACTTTTTACACACCTGCCCGCACAGGCCGCCAGGAATTAACTGATAACGCCGCGTGGAAATCCATTGGTTTATATGATTAATCTGATAAATTTCCTGCGTACCGAATTTTTAGCGCTACCCTCTGTCGTAGCTGACTGTACCCCTGGAGCGCACCTGCACAGGCAAAGGGGGCAGATGCTCGGCCACTATAAACTCATTCAGCACAAGGGAATCGTTTCTGGCATGAATCGAAGAATGTTTATGAAAACCTCAATGGCTTTCGCTGCCGTTAGCGGGATGTCCGGCTTATCCACGCTATTTGCGCAGTCTGCCTGGGCTGACGATGGCATCGCAGACGGTACCGCGACGCGCTTCGACTTCGAAGTGCTGAAGAAAAAAGCGGCCGCGCTGGCGCAAAAGCCCTGGAGCGGCGCGCCTGGCCCGCTACCGGATACGCTGGCGACCATGACGCCGCAGGCCTATAACGCCATTCAGTATGATGCCAATCATTCACTCTGGAGCGGTATCGATAACCGCCAGCTGGACGTGCAGTTTTTCCACGTCGGCATGGGATTTAAGCGCCGTATCCGCATGTTTTCGGTAGATAAAAGCAGCCGCGAAGCGCGTGAGATTCACTTCCGCCCGGAGCTGTTCAACTATCAGAATACCAGCGTCGATACCAAACAGCTGGAAGGTAAAACCGATCTCGGCTTCGCCGGTTTCCGCGCGTTTAAACAGCCGGAACTGGCGCGCCGCGATATTGTGTCGTTCCTCGGCGCCAGCTATTTCCGCGCCGTCGATGAAACCTATCAGTACGGGTTGTCGGCACGCGGCGTAGCGGTCAATACCTTCAGCAATGGCCAGGAGGAGTTCCCCGATTTCGTCGCCTTCTGGTTTGAGACGCCAAAAGCAGATGACACCACCTTTACCGTTTACGCGCTACTCGACGGCGCCAGCCTGACCGGCGCCTATAAATTTATTATCCACTGTGAGCCGAAGCGCGTGGTGATGGAGGTTGAGAACCATCTTTATGCGCGCAAGGATATTCGTCAGCTCGGCATCGCGCCAATGACCAGTATGTTCAGCTGCGGCAACAGCGAACGCCGCATGTGCAACACCTATCACCCACAGATCCACGACTCCGATCGCCTGGCGATGTGGACCGGCAAAGGTGAATGGATCGCCCGTCCGCTGAATAACCCGCGTAAGCTGCAGTTTAACGCTTATGACGATGAAAACCCGCGCGGTTTCGGCCTGCTGCAGTTGAACCACGATTTTGAAGATTATCAGGATGTCATCGGCTGGTATGACAAACGCCCCAGCTTGTGGGTCGAGCCGGTCGGAAAATGGGGCAAAGGCGCTATCAACCTGATGGAGATCCCGACCACCGGCGAAACGCTGGATAATGTGGTCTGCTTCTGGCAGCCGGAGCAGCCGGTAAAAGCGGGCAGCGAACTCTCTTTCCAGTACAAGCTCTACTGGAGCGGCCTGCCGCCGGTGCGTAGCGAGCTGGCGCGCGTCGAAGCCACCCGTTCCGGCATCGGCGGTTTCCCGGAAGGCTGGGCGCCGGGCGAACATTTCCCCGATGTCTGGTGTCGTCGCTTCGCCGTTGATTTTGTCGGTGGCGATCTGAAAAATGCAGCGGCGAAAGGCATTGAGCCGGTTATTACCGTCTCGGCAGGCACCCTTAAACAGGTGGAAATTCTCTACGTTGAGCCGCTGAACGGCTATCGCATCCTGTTTGACTGGTATCCCACCAGCGACTCAACCGATCCGGTCGATATGCGCATGTTCCTGCGTACCAAAGATGAGACGCTGAGCGAAACCTGGCTTTATCAATATTTCCCGCCGCCGCCGGACCAGCGGAAGTATGTGGATGACCGCCAGATGACGGTCAGCTAATCCAGAACGGCGAGGCAAATCCTCGCCGTTTTACTGTCTGCCTGCCGTGCGTTAACAGATTTGCCCTTCACTACTGACGTTTTTTTAACGTGCCTGATAAAAAAGTTAGAAAAAACGTAAAGTCTCATCGCAGCGCGCCGATAAAAAAGCGTCTTTTTTATTATAGGGATATTACATGCGTAAAATTATCAGCAGTATTGGACTCATGTTGGGAATGACAGGGGCAACGTTACCTGTTTACGCCAACACGTTGACGCAAAGCCTGACGCATTGCGACACAACATTTTTCAGTGAGATTTATCATCAGCGAACCACACTCAGCCGCATAGCGCCTTTAACGGTTGACCGGCACTCTCATGCCTGGTTCAAAGCGCCGGCTGACGGTAATGGCACCGTCTGGTTTGCCCAGCCTCTGAATGAATTGAATCTGACGTTAGCAGGATATTTTCTGCAGACCAGCAACCTCAGTGAAATCAATTACGGTAAGTACTATTACTGGGGGCTGATTTTCAAAGAATCCCCTGAAGAGGTTATGTCCAGGCTTGATCATATTACCTGGATCAAGGCCGGAGACGATTACATCTCTCAGGCGATGATTAAAACAGACCCAAAAAGCGGCTGGGAAAAAAATGCGCAGGCTGTTTCGGGTATTGCTCCGGCAAAAGAAAGCACTGAAAAGCTGTTAATGCTCAGCAAAGGCAAAGAAGGGACATTATTGCTCTGTTCAATTCAGGGAAATGTAACGCCTGACATGCTCGCGCCATTACGACCTGATTTGACCGGCGGGGTAGCCAAATGAAAAAGCTGACATGGCTGGCATTACTTATGCTGACGGGCTGTGCCGGAAACAGCACGCCACTGCCGCAAACATCTGCCAAAGCCCCGGCTGGTTTAATAAAAATTCTCGAACATGATGGAGTAACTTCGTATATCGATGCCAGGGTGATTTCAACTTACCAGGGTAACAGCCACCTGCGCCGGTTTTATTTCATCAATAACTACGCGAAGCGGACACTGATTATGGAAAATCCAGCCGTCTACGTTTCCAGTTCCCGGGCAATCGATGTGATTAACTGCGACAAAAATCAGCGTGCCGTTATGGGGCGTACGCTGTTTTCCGAACCCTTCGCGGAAGGCGATCTTATACATGCCGATCTGGATGTAGGCCAATGGGAAACTTTCCCGAAAGATTCCCTCATTGGCATAATGGCTGAAAGCATGTGCAGTATTCCCGTTGAAAAACTCAAGCCAGAGCCGGCGAAAGAAACCCGCAAACCGCTACTGGATTGATTCCGGTTGATTCGCACACCATGATGTTTAACACCCGCATCTGGCACAGAGTTGACTAATACGCAGGCTGACGTCCGCTATGAGCGAGGAGCGAGGAGCGAGGAGCGAGGAGCGGACATTATGACCATCTTCAAATCGAATTGTCAGGCTTTAACGAATCTTAAATACAGAAGCGATAAATTCATTTTACTCGGGTATCAGCAAACTATGTCAGCGTTTACCTCTTACCCTTTCAAGCAGCGGAGCTTTTCACACCAACAACCTGCCACCCTTTATCCGTCTTCGCCCAGGTGCGTAAGTAATGGAACCGGCCATTCGCGCTCTGACCGGCGTAGGTGCCAGTAACTGACAAACATGTATTTACAACCAGACAGCCACTGTATTCGCAGGCGTCAAACGATTCACGCGTCACAGCCTCAATATGAATCTGGCCAGAAGCGTGCATTGCCAAATCCTCTGTTTTCGTGACCCGTTGCCCGACGTGATTGATGAATATCAGCGAATCTGCGATGAGAGCGTTAAGCGATTCGCAGTCTGAACGAATTATTGCCTCAATAAGCCTCGTCTCAAGCTTCAGTGCCTCTTGCATAATGGTCTCCTGTAGAAATTTACTGAGTACGGCATAGCCTGCCGCCGCGCAAAAACAATGCGCCGCTCACTGTCCATGATAATGCGCTACTGATACAGGACAGCGTCAACTATAGCGAACAACGAGGCCGCTGGCGCATCTTCTCTTGTTAGCCGATCGCATGATGTAACCGCATTTGCAGCGTTTACCGCCATCGCGTCGCGGCCAATAAAGGGATATGCACTTTGATTACGCCTTTCAGGACGACCTGAATCCTGTTCCAGGACGCGGCCATTGCGGATTTCTATTATGAATACTCACTCATTCATCCGAGGAGTGCAGTCATATGTTTATCAAATCAGGGTTTCTTTTGCTTTTGCTTTTCGCCATGGAGGTCAATGCTTATCCCGGCTTTCGGCAGCTCGAGCTTACCGATCGTCAGGAAAGGACGTTGAAGCTGGCAGTATGGTATCCCTCGGCGACGCCGGGCAAGATTGAAAAGGCGGGAGACAATTCCGCTTTTGAGGGCGTGTCCGTTATTCGCGATGCGTCGCCTGCGCAGGGGCGACACCCTATTTTGGTTATCTCGCACGGTTACAATGGCAGCTGGCGAAATTTATCCTGGCTTGCGCAGATTATGGCTATGCAGGGTTATATTGTGGCTGCCCCCGATCATCCCGGCACCACCACCTTTAATCAGAACCCGGATGAAGCGAGAAAGCTGTGGCAGCGTCCGCTGGATATTAGCCGAATTATCGATTTTGTTACTGGTTCTCCCCAGCTATTTGGCGAAACCGATAATAGCCGTATTGCCGCTTTAGGTCATTCACTCGGCGGCTGGACCGTACTCTCGCTGGCTGGCACGCAATTTGACGCAAGGCAATTTATAGATGACTGCCAGTCACGGCCACAGCGGAGTGATTGCGTGTTAATCGAAAAGCTGGGAATTAATTCGGATCTGACGCGCAAGAAGCTATCGGCAAATTACCGGGACGCAAGGATTAACGCCATTGTTTCGCTCGATTTGGGCTTAGCGCCGGGTTTTACTCAGCAGAGTTTGCGCCAGATAGATATACCCGTTCTGATCCTTGCCGCGCAGGGAGATAATGTAATCAGGCTGCCGGCGGCGCAAGAATCTGGTTATCTGGCCGCCTGGATAAAACCGCAGTGGAGAGAGTATGGCATCATCGCCGGGGCAACGCATTTCAGCTTTATCCAGCTATGCAAAACGGGTGCGGAAACACTGCTTAATAAAGAATCGCCGGGCGACGGCATTGTCTGCCGCGACCAGAAAGGGTTTAACAGAATCGACCTGCATCAGGAACTGGCAGGTAAAATCAGCGCATTTCTGAACGCGTCGCTAAACTATCCGCTGCTGCTGACGGAAAGCCGTCGGAGAGCGCCAACAACGCGTTGAAACTCGCGATTAAAATTCGATTTTGTGGTGAATCCAGACTCCAGCATGATTTCCGTAACGGGCAACGTGGTGCTTACCAGCAACGCCTTTGCCCTTTCGATACGGAAACCGTTTATCCACTGAGAGAGATTTCCCTGGCTGACCGCGTTAACCGAACCGGAAAGCTGGCGAGCGGGTATCCCCGTTTTCCTGGCCAAAAGCGCAAGTGTCAGGTCGGGGTTAAGGTAAAGCTGGCTATCCCGCACCTTTTTTTCTAGAGCTTTGAAGGTGATGACCGCCTCATCCTCTGCGACAACAGGACGCGCCGGGGCAACTTTTGCGCCGATATCAGCCAGATCCACGCGTTTTCCGGCAGCCAGGATCGCCGCGCCAATCAAGGGCAACAGCATTGTCTGTGCAACTACGATAATGGCCGGCGCGAGTTCACCGCCCGTCATCCCGAAATCAAACAGGATCAGCAGATCGGTAATGGCGGAGAGGCACAGGAAACATCCCGCCAGAAAAGCCATTCTTTTCGTTTGCTCCAGTTGGCCCAGCCGACACGAGGTCAACCGGCGCTCTCCCTGCCGGGCAAGGCTAAGCAGGCTACACCCGTACCCGGTAAACAGCAGTATCAGAAGCCAGTCGGTCGAGGCGGGCCACACGATTCTGATGCAAAAAGAGAGCGTCGCCGGCGCCAGCAGCTGTATTAAATAGCGTTGCCTGTTGACTGAGGCCATGGAGATAAAGCTGTGCCAGACAACAGGCGGCAAAAGCATCGCCAGGATCGGCTGAAGATGCCTCAGCAAGGCGAGATTATATTCCCAGCGCAGCGTGCTGACGGTAATAAGAAGAATGCAGGCAACCAGGAAACAGATCGTGCCGCGATGACGTTGATTCGCGGGAAACAGCGCCCGCACCAGCAACAGCGTTAAGGTCAACAGCGTTAATGCAGGAAAGGGCACAGAGGGCATGGTGGCGAAATTAATCAAGAAATTGGCTGGCCATCATTGCATATCTCCCAAACACTGTCTCCTCTTATAAAAAGCAGGTGAACTACCCCAGTAAGCTATATGTCAATGTCCGCTTTCTGCCTTGATGTCAGCAGGGCCGCAACCAGGGGACCCATGACCTCAATTGATATGGCGATGCTGACCGGGATATAGGCAAAAGCACAGTAAATCAGCAAATTCATGAACACAAGGACGATGCCATACAGCATCAATGAGCCCATGAAATAACAGTTTTACGTAATGTCCACGGGCGAAACATCATCATCAAAATAATGGCAGATATGCCAAGCCGTAGGGCTGCCATACCTTCGCTGCCGACAGCAGGAAACAGTGTCCTGGCAAATGCCGCGCCTGTCTGAACAGAAACCATCCCGGTAAAAGCAGCAAGGAATAAAAATCTTTGATTTTGTTGCATGAGCCAGTCTGTAAGGAAAACTGGAAAACAAAATTTTACAGCGCAGGCCTGATTAGTTTTCTCATAAAAAACTTCTGAATCAGTTTTCTGATTGATATTTTCCCGAAAACTTGCAAAAAACTCACGGCCGTTGAAATCCTATAAGTTCCGCACCGGTTCACACAGCCAGAGACAGCGTCCCGCAAAACAAGCTGCAGGCCTGACATATCTGTACCGCTTCTTACATGGTCAGCTCCTGTCTGTTCAGCCCGATCAGTGCCTGCACTCTATGCAAAAAGCTGATGGTGCATTCAGACTGGCGCGCCACGAACGGCGCACCAGAACACTTTAAGGTTTCCAGCGACGAAGAGAGGTCTGGTCTTCATACGGAAGCTTCGAGGGCAGAGAAATCAGTTCAATCACGCTGCCCCATGGTGTGCGGCCATAGCAGAAAAAGTTATTCTCTCCGACCTCGGTCGGAAACATCAGGGGCTGGGGAGAGGTAAACATTTTACCGCCGGCCCGTTCGAAAAGGCTGACGGCTTCATTAATGTCATCAACGTATACGGCAAAATGCTGCAGGCCGAAATCGCTGGGGCGTACGGGCTGACTTTGCTCCGGGCCCTTCATTTCAAACAGCTCCAGTCCCGGACCGTGCTTCAGCTTCATCATTCTGACCGTGGTAATTTTCGTGCCCGGGAACAGATTCAGAATGCTTTCCGTATCTTCGCCTTTTACGTCGTCATCTGACGGCGAGACGGAGTCATAAATAACTTCGGCGCCAAAAGCCTCAGAAAAGAAGCGGGTGGCCTCATCAATATCGGAAACGGTAATGCCGACGTGGTCCATACCGCGAATAATGTCGGTAGACATAATTTTCTCCCTGTGGTTTTACAGATATGTGTGACGTTAAAAATCAGCCCTGCCTGCCCGCCATTTCCGCGAGCGCACTGAGCTGAGCCGTAATCAGGCTGCGGGTGTCCGCATCCGTTATGCTGCCGGTTTCCGGGTCAAGCCGGGACGGCGCCTGTCCAATCATGACCTCCGGCTTGTTAAGCACTCTGCCATCCAGAAAGACCAGAATCTGGCGAAGGTGATACTGCGCCCGCGCACCGCCTATGGCACCAGGTGACGCCGTGAGTATGGCAACGGGCTTACCGGCGACAGGGGTGTCCGGCAGACGTGAAAGCCAGTCCAGCGCGTTCTTCATCGCGCCCGGCACGGAATAGTTATATTCAGGCGTGACGATAACCAGACCGTCCGCTGCCGCTATCGCTTTTCCCATTTCCACAACTGTTTCAGGGAAGCCCTGAGCCTGCAGATCTGCGTCATAGTGGGGGATATCTCTGACAGAGCTAAGTGCGCTGACGTCCACACCTTCCGGCGCCAGCAGATCCAGATTGCGGGCCACAACGGCGTTAAAAGAACCCGTGCGAAGACTACCCAGCAGTGAGACAAATTTCAGCGGTTTTGCCTGTGACATGACTGCTCCCTGTGTTTTTAAAACGTATATTCCGGCAAATGCCGGAGCTTTTTTTACGAACTGACTTAAGCCTGGTATAGAATTAGACATCAATAAACGCACTATGAGTCGTCAGAGAGTCAACTTTATGTCTACCGGGTTTACCGCTGAATCCCTGCGGGGAATTACAACTTTTGTCACGACGGCCAGGTCGAGCAGCTTTACTGAAGCTGCAGAGCAGCTGGGCATCACAAAATCGGCCGTCGGAAAAAGCGTGGCGCGACTTGAGGAAAGGCTGGGAACGCGGCTGTTTCACCGTTCAACCCGTAAGCTGAGCCTGACCAGTGATGGTGAGGCTTATTTCATCAGCTGTCTGTCTGCGCTGGAGATACTGGATTCAGCTGAAAATACGCTCAGCAGGCTCCAGGACAACCCCGCCGGAACGGTCCGTATAGACATGCCGGCATCATTCGGACGCAATCTGATGATGCCGGTGCTGCTTGACGTGATGTCCCGTTATCCGGCTCTGCGCCTGGCGCTGACCTTTAATGATCGGCTGATCGACCCGGTAGAAGAAGGTGTGGACCTGGTACTGCGTCTGGGCGATCTGCAGAACACCGATGAGCTGATTGCGCGTCGCCTGAGCCGGCAGCGCCTCATGCTGTGCGCGTCTCCCGCGTATATTGAGCGGCACGGCCAGCCCGGCGATATTGATGCGCTGAAAAAGCACTGCTGCATTATGGGCTATCGAGGCGGGGCGCCTCTTGCCTGGCGACTGCGACCGGCCGGGGAGCGGGAGATAAAGTTTATCTCTGGCTCGGCGCACCAGATAAGCGACGGAGACGCCATGCTTCAGGCCTGTCTGGCGGGAGCCGGGATTGCTCAGTTTCCGGAATCGATGGTGAATAACCATATTGATGAAGGCAGCCTTGTTGCCGTTATGCCCGATCATATGCCCGTTCCGGTCGAGCTTAATGTCGTCTGGCCCCGCACAAGACACCTGATCCCCAAAGTCAGGCTTATCGTCGATGAGCTGCTCAGGAAGGCCGGCGAGGGATATTTTGGCGCGCTGAGGTAGAGTTTTTGTCATCACTCAGGCGATTTCAGGGGTATTTATCAACTTTCGGCAAACTTATATTCTGCACGTCTCGCTGCTGCCAATAAGTACCGCACCGGTCTTTTAACGGAAGCCGGCCGGTGCCATGCGCAGTTCAGACACAATCATATTTAACTGACAGGATATTTGTTATGCCATTTGCTCTCTGGGCGCTGGCGATTGGTGCATTCGGTATCGGAACCACTGAATTCATCATTGCCGGCCTGCTTCCCGTTATTGCCGCTGATTTCAGCGTCACTATTCCCGTGGCCGGAAACCTGGCGACGGCCTATGCCCTGGGCGTTTTTGTCGGCGCGCCGGCCCTGATTATTCTTGGCTCAAAAGTCCCCCGTAAAGCCATGCTGGTTTTTCTGATGCTGTTGTTTGTGGCGGGTAACCTCGTCACGGCCTTTGCGCCGAAGCTGGGCATTGCTATTCTTGGCAGGATTATCACGTCCATGACCCACGGCGCCTTTTTTGGCATCGGTTCGATTATTGCCGCAGATATGGTCGCGCCGTCCAGGCGCGTCAGAGCGATTGCCTTTATGTTTATGGGGCTGACCGTGGCGAACCTTATCGGGGTTCCCGCCGGCACCTGGATTGGACAGCATCTCTCATGGCGGGAAGCCTTTATGGCCATTGCCGCGATCGGCGCCATTACGGTTGTCAGCATCGGTATGCTCATCCCGCATCAGCCCCGTCCGGACAACCATAATTTTGCGCATGAGTTTAATGCCTTCCGCAACATTAACGTTCTGCTGGCAATGGGCATCACGGTCTTCGGACCGGGCGCATTTTTTACCTCAATTACCTATATCGCACCCATGATGACCGAGCTGGCAGGGTACAGTGAAAGTAGCCTGGCATGGCTGATGTTGCTGTTTGGTCTGAGGCTGTTTGTCGGCAACCAGCTGGGCGGCAGATATGCCGATCGCGCGCTAATGCCAATGCTTTATGTGACACTGGCCGCTCAGGCCGTCGTTTTGCTGGTATTTAACTTCACCGCCCACAGTCAGGTTATGTCGGCAGTCTGTATTTTCCTGATGGCGGCTTTCGGGTTTGCGACCGTGTCTCCCATCCAGAAACTGGTCATGGATAAAGCGCGGACAGCCGGCGCGCCAACGCTGGCCGCTGCCGTTAATATCGGTCTTTTCAATCTCGGCAATG
This sequence comes from Mixta sp. Marseille-Q2659, assembly GCF_940807255.1. Taxonomy (GTDB): domain Bacteria; phylum Pseudomonadota; class Gammaproteobacteria; order Enterobacterales; family Enterobacteriaceae; genus Mixta. The sequence goes on from NZ_CALNWY010000003.1 coordinate 120,361, forward strand.
CCGTCGGTGCCTGGCTGGGCGGTGCGGTTATAGCCGCCGGCTTTGGTCTTCAGGCGCCTAACTGGGCGGGAGCGATACTTTCTGTGATAGCGCTGATTCTGGCGGTTTTATCGGGATTAACTGACAAGACAGGGCATACTGCAGTAGTACATCCGACAGGCAAAGCTTAAGCGCAGTAAATTGTCGTCTAAATAAGCCTGCCAGCATTCTGCTTTTTACAATAAGCAAGGTCCGCTTTTGGCACAAAGCGGACTGACACGCAGGCCTGTGTCCGCTGTGAGCGAAAAGCGGACGTTCGGCATGAGTTCTTCCTGGTGAACAGTAATGCCAGTTAATGGAGTAAATACGTAGCCGCGCGTCTTGACGGCCATACTCCCAGATGATTATCGATGAGGTTTGGCTCGGCAATTAAATGCGGTCCGCATTTTTCAGCCTCACACTTCCGTCATTTCTGCTGTCTCAAGCCGTTTATCTATACTGACTATTACAGTGGTCATTTGCGAAGGCCGCGCCGTAGTCAACATTTTCATTCTGCGGACAAACTAAGACACGCATCGGCTGCAAAAATCTTTATGGCATTGCAAGATGCAACCCAGCGTTCAAAGGAAAAGCGTTTAAATAACGTGACCGTGTAAATGCGTTAATTAAACAGAGTGTCTCTGGCTTACACCCTAACAAAGCTTAAAGAATAAAAACTCTTACTTATCCGGGAGATAATTAATGAAAATAACTAAGTTTGTTTATTCTGCCTTAATTGGCCTTGTCGCCAGCTGCCGTTCCATGACGCCGATGGCGTCCCTCGCTGCAGCACGTGTTGCCGGGCGCGACACATCGGGCAGTCTCCTGCTGCTGGACCGTCCGCTATTCAAATACGGCGCGTTAGCGATGGGTGTAGGTGAACTATTTGGCGACAAGATGAAGTCAGCGCCAGACCGCACCGTGTTTTTGGGCTTGTCAGCACGCGTGGCCAGTGCAGGGATTGCGGGCGCCGCGTTGGCACCCAGCGGAGAAGAAAAAACCGGGGCAGCGATCGCTATCTCTGCCGCTGTGCCACTTGCCTATGCCACGCTTGCGGCACGCAAAAAGGCTATGGCAGGGATGGGACAGACCAGGAGTGGCCTGATTGAAGATACGCTCATTGTCGCTGTCGGTGCAGCAGTGGTCTTCTTCGCAACGCGCCCAAAACGTATTTAAACGTACTCAGTCTTCAAAAGGTACTCTCGGCGAGCAATCATGGAAGGGGCGGTGACTGCTTCTGGTCTGGCAACCGGCAGCGAGTCAGCGAATGGAGGCGGAGTTATACAACCCTGTGCAGAATGGGAAGGCGCGATGACAGGGCTTGCGCCAGACCGGGTAGATTAAAAAGCCTGAACGGGTATAAAAAATGGGGCGCTAAGGCCCCACGCAGTTCTCATTGATAACCTTATTAACGACTACTCAGGCAGAGCGTAAACCACCACCTGGTCGCCCACCTGATCCTTCAGAATAGTATTACCACCCGCGACGAACGCCACATACTGGCGGCCTTTATACTCATAGACCGACGGATTCGCTACCGCAGGTGCTTCAACCTGATCGGACCACAGCTCTTCACCATTATCCACTGAGTAGGCGCGAACTTTGGCATCCATTGAGGCGCCGATAAAGATCACGCCGCCCGCCGTCACTGCCGGGCCGCCGATGGTTGGTGAGCCCCAGCTTTCCGGCATAAAGAAGCCATACTGCTGCGATGCGCCAATTGGACGACGCCACTTCACGTCACCCGTATGCATATCCAGCGCCACGATTTCACCAAATGGCGGCTGCCAGCACGGCATGCCAAGCCAGTTATTCGCCACCATCAGACGCATCCCGTAAGGGGCGCCTTCCTGTGCAGCAAAACCGCTTTCGTTGCCGGAACCATTATCCGCTTTTTCGTAATCTTCGCGGCTGTAGAGCTTCACATACTGCACAATGTGTGAGGTGTTGACGATCGCAATCTGTTTTTGTGGATCGTATGCCACACCGCCCCACTGGACGCCCCCGGCACTGTCTGGATAGGTTAGCGTCCCCTCGCCTTTCGTGGTTGGCGGCGTGTACATACCTTCATAAGACAGCTTATCCCACAGTCGTGAACACTGGCCGGCACCCACAATATCCGCCAGTTTCCAGATTTCCGGTTTTTTCGACTGATCGAGCAGCGGCGCTGGTTTAGTCGGGAATGGCTGCGTTGGCGAAAGAACTTCACCCTGCACCGAACCATCGCCCTGCGGTACAGGACGCTCTTCAATAGGCCAGACATCCTCACCCGTTAGACGGTTCACTACAAACAAAAAGCCCTGCTTGGTAGCCTGAATCAGTGCCGGGATCTGTTTGCCGTTTACGGTGATATCCATCAGCGTCGGTGCAGAGTTAATATCGTAATCCCACACGTCGTGATGCACCCACTGGCGAGACCAGACCACTTTACCGGTATTGATGTCCAGCGCGGTGGTAGAGGTGCCGAGCGGAATAGAATCGACACGGTTACCGCCCCAGTAGTTGGGAGACGGGGATGAGACCGGCAGATAAACCAGGCCATGCGCCTCATCGGCAGACATATGTGTCCAGACATTGGCTGTACCGGTGCGTTTGCGGATTTCTGCCGGAATGGCTTCAAACGTCCATTCACGCTCGCCGGTCTGCGCATTGATTGAAAACACGGTGCCCGGAGGCGCTTCAGCATAAGCCCAGTCCTTGCCAGCCCAGCCCACCAGCAGATGGTTGCCGACTACGGTTGGCGGCTGCAGCACAGATAGCGGGTATTTGGCGTTAACCGTGTTCCACTGATTGAGATTCAGCACGCCATTGTCAGCAAAGTCACTGCACGGCTTACCTGAATCGGCGTCCAGCGCAAAGAGCTTGCCATCGACGGTACCCATATAGACGATCTTCTGACATGCTTGCCCGGCGACCGGGTTTTTCGCCTGCCAGTATGAGACGCCACGGTTTTTCAGTACCGGTTGCGTTAACGCTTTGCGCGAGGATTTAGTGTCATAGTGCCATTTCTCTTTTCCTGTACCGGGATCCAGCGCAATCAGGCGATCAAAAGGTGTACCGATATAGAGCGTCTCGTTGGCAAAAACAGGCGTTGCGGACCAGACGGTGGCGGGAGTGTCACCTTTGCCATCCGAGACATCGCCGGTATGAAATTCCCAAACTTTCGTTAATTTGCTGACGTTATCAGTGGTGATCTGTTTCAGCGGGCTATATTTTTGAGCGTTAAGCTGACCATGAAAGCTGTCCCAGGTGGCAGAAGATGGCACCAGTGATGTCCCTGGATTACTGGCAGATTCAACTTTCTTTCCGTCATTCTTGCCAGTTGATGCATCGCCAGTGGTTTTAGTGGTTCCTGACTCTTGTTGATTGGCCGCATCTACGTTGAGTTTTTCCTGCGTACCCATAGAGGCTTCAGCCGCTTTGTCCTGGGCCTGCAGCGTCAGCGGGGTAACCAGCAGCGCCAGCGCCGTGAAGCTGACTTTCATTAATGGAGCGTATTTATCATTATGCACGGGCGGTTCCTCAGGCGTTGACGCGATGATGATGACGAACGGAATTGCTGCTCAGCGCAATCAGACCAATCAGGCCGACCACCATGGCTGCCGTAATGATGTACTGATGCAGCAGCGCGGCGGCAAAACCAATCCCGCACAACACCACAAGCGTGACAATAATCCAGAAAATACGGGCACCGCGACGGGATGCGCCACGTAAAATAAAGGTCAGTAGCGCCAGTACTGCGCTGGCGATGGCCACACCCAGCGCGCCGATAGTGCCGGTAACGCCGGTGAGTGGCGTCAGCCACGCGTATAAAGCCACCGCGAAGCCGATCACGGCTGCCAGCAGCAGCAGTAAAGTGCCCAGGCGTGAGGGTTGAGATTGCAACATACCAGGAAGTCCCCTACGAAAATGAACAATTAATAACTATGGCGTATCGGTGGGTTTATGCGGATGTTTTTCGCGCAAGGCAATGATTAAAAAGCCAACGTAGCGCGAAGTGCAGCGGCATAGTTCACTGAACGTAACAGAGTATAGAAGAGAGTTTTTTTAACGGGGCTGAACAGGGCTACCGCTCTTTTGTTGTGGCATCGCTCTGCTCGCAACTGAGCAGCCATAAGCGCCGTCTTTGAGAGGTGCCTTTCATGCATGCTGGCCTGTGGGGGAAATCTCACTATCGCCTCAGGCAGCATAGGCGAATATGGTCGCCAGCAGCCTGCGCTACTGGCGGTAAAAAATTAACGCAAGTCGGCACGATCCAGGCCGTAAGCACTATCCAGCGCGCCCGGTGCCATTTGTGACAATATTTGCAGACGATTCCAGGCGTTGATCACCGCAATGCTAAAGGTCAGCTCTGAAATCTCCACTTCAGAGAAGTGTTCGCGCAGTTCGTTGTACAGTGCTTCACTCACACCCTGATCGCCGATGTGGGTCAGGGCTTCGGTCAGCGCCAGTGCCGCTTTCTCTTTGGCGCTGAATAACGGTGATTCGCGCCAAATCGCTACATGATAAAGGCGCAATTCACGCTCCCCGTGCAGTTTCGCCTCTTTAACATGCATATCCAGGCAGAACGCACAGTGATTCAGCTGTGAAGCTCGAATATCCATCAGATGCTTGAGTTTTTTATCCAGCGAGGCTTTACCTAACGCCATGGAAGCATCGCCCAGGGTTTTTGCCAGTGCAGGGATAGTTTTGAAATGGTTCACACGTGATGACATGATGTTTTCCTCTTTTAAAATAAGCGGTCGATGGTTTGCAATGCATGGGGTAAAGCGCTAGCGCGGCTGACGGGATCGTGCGTGCCATCCACGCGAATAAACTGCACGTTGGTAATGCCGATGTATTCAAGCGCCACGCGGATATACGGTGTGAACTGGTCGTCCTGCACAAAGGGCCCGTGGGCAAATACGCTGCCGCTGGCGACGATGCAGTACACCTTTTTGCCGCTGACCAGCCCAACCTTGGTTCCCTCTGGCGTAAAGGCGAACGTGCGTCCGGCACGGGTAATATGATCGAACCAGGCTTTCAGCACTGACGGCAGGCCAAGGTTCCACATCGGTGATGAGATAATCAGGGTGTCGCAGGCAAACAGCTGATCCACCAGCTGTTCTGAGTTCTGTATCGCAGCGAGCTGTGCTTCATTACGTAACGCCGGCTGGGTAAAAAAAGCGCCGATAGTAAAAGCATCAAGATGCGGCAACGGCTGTTGCGCCAGATCCAGCACCGTTTCTTCAAGATCGACATGCTGCGTGCGCAGTTTCTCCACCAGACGTGCAGACGCGGCGCGCGATGCCGATCCAGCCAAATCGGGACTGACTTTAATGTGCAACAGTTTCATCTGTTTCTTCCTCAGGTAGATCGCGATAAAAATGCAGGCCGAGCGCGATCGATCCGACGCGCTGATAAAACGCCTGGGCCCGGGTGTTGTTGATGCTGGATAACGTATTTGATGGCGCTATCTTAAACGGGCATGTCCAGGTAAAAAGGGTCAAAATTAAAGAGAACAGGTAGGACATAGCAGAAAACAGCGCATGGGATACAAAGAGATCTATACCCGTTATCGCCAGCAAATCCTGGCCGGGCAATTAAAACCGGGCGATCGCGTACCGGCGATTCGCGTGCTGGCCAGCGAGCTGCAGGTAGCGCGTAAAACGGTGGAAACCGCTTATGAAATTCTTATTGGCGAAGGCTATTTTGTCAGTCAGGGAGCGAAGGGTACACGCGTCAACCCGGACCTCCAGCTGGCCTCAACAGTCAAGGTCCCCACCGCTGCCCCGCCCCTTTCGCCTAATCTGCCGGTTATCGAAAGCAAAGGCGAACTGCGTCTCGGCATTCCGGCACTGGATGAGTTTCCGCATAAAAAATGGTTACTGATCTCAGGAAAAGCGGCGCGCAGTTTGCGCCCGGAAGAGATGATTATGCCCCCGGTGATGGGCTATCAGCCGCTGCGTGAGGCCATTGCCAGCTACCTCAACATCTCGCGCGGCCTCAATTGCCAGCCGGAGCAGATCTTCATTACCAGCGGCTATCGCGCCAATCTCCGGCTGATTCTGTCAGTGCTGGCACAGCCGAACGATAAAGTGCTGTTTGAAGATCCCGGCTACTTCTTCGGTCAGCAACTGCTAAAGCGAATCGCGCCTAGCCTGCACTATGTGCCGGTAGATCGGCAGGGAGTGGATGTTGATTATCTTCAGCGCTATCACGCCGATGCGCGCTTCGCCATCGTAACGCCGACCCATCAAAGTCCGCTGGCGGTCAGCCTCTCATTACCGCGCAAGCATCAGCTGCTGGCATGGGCGCAGCAAAACAGTAGCTGGATTATTGAGGATGATTACGACGGTGAGTTTCACTACACGCGGAAAGTGATCCCGGCGCTGAAAAGCCTCGATGTGTACGATCGGGTGATCTATACCGGGACGTTCAGCAAAACCATGATGCCTGCGATGCGTATCGGCTACCTGGTGATGCCGCAGGAGACAGTGACGCGCTTTAGCGAACTGGGTGAAATTCTTGAAGCCGGCCTGCCGCTGTTGCCGCAAAAGATCCTCACGCAGTTTCTCAGCGAAGGGCACTTCTACCGCCATATAAAAAAAATGCGCATTCTTTATCAGCAGCGCCGCCGCATGATGCTGGAGGCTATTGAAGCGATCTTTCCGGGGCTGTTTGAATTTGAGCTAACCGATGGCGGCATGCATATTGTTGCTTTCCTGCAACGTGGCATTCAGGACACGGCGCTGGCCGCAATCTGGAGGCAGCATGAACTCTATGTGCGACCACTCTCCAGCTGGTATGCACAATCGCAGAAGCGTTACGGACTGGTGATTGGCTACACCAATATTCAATCATTTGAACAGGCGCAGAAAATTTTGCAGCCTGTGGCGGCAGAAACGTGGGCATTGATGCAGTCGTAACGGAACTCTTTTACAGAAGTAAGGTGCGGCGACCTGCCCGCGCCTGCTGCCTGAAATGGAACGGGATGTTAACCTCATTTCCGGGACGACCGGTCGGTTACCCGGATTGCCATAACATTCATTATTAATCCAAAGCGCTAAGGTTGGCTTCTGGCACATAACGGTTCTCAGAGAGAACACATGATTTTGGTTATGAGCGAAAAGCAGACACAGCGTGTTTTTTGAAGCTTAAGAAAGCTAAAGTCACTCATTCTACTGTTCCGACCACGCATTGAAGGCGCAGCCGGAAAAATGTTCTAGCGTTGCTTGTTCTGATAAAGATCCCAGCGGTTGCCGTAAAGATCTTCAAATACAACGACCGTGCCGTACTCTTCTTCGCGAGGCTCCTGACAAAATGTCACGCCTTTTGCTTTCATGGCATTGTAGTCGCGCCAGAAGTCATCCGTCTGGAGAAACAGAAATACCCGGCCGCCACACTGATTGCCAATAAAGCTTTCCTGCCTCTCGTTTGAGGCTCGGGCCAGAAGAAGGTTGCAGTCGCTTTCTGGATTTGGTGTCACCACGACCCAGCGTTTACCCGGCTGAGGCGTGTCCTCAACAAGCGTAAAGCCCAGCTTGTCCGTATAATATTCAATCGCTCGATCGTAATCATCAACTACTACGGCCACATACCCCATGCATCGCTTCTGCGTTCTCATTTTCTGCTCCGTCAGGTTTCAGGCATAACTGCCTGGACATTTTCTTTTATCACAGATGAACCTTATTCACCGTCTGGATTTTTTAAATACTGACGTCCGCCTCTGGCACAAAGCGGACGTGACTGTTATTTCCGCTCTGAACAGCATGGTTGAACATCTGGCGTATCGTTCTGAAAAAGGGTGCGCAGACGATCGTAATTCGCAAATTCTGTTGAATAAAGCCGGTAAGCAATACGCAGCCGTTTATAACCTGCTTACAATCAGGCGAGACGGCACTGTGGCGCTTATACTTGTTGGCTAACCTTCAGAACGTAAACGGAGAGCAACAGATGAGTGAGAAAAAACATTTTGTGACGCTGGTCGGCAGCCTGCGCAAAGGATCCTTTAACGCGGCGGTCGCGCATACGCTGCCGGAGCTGGCGCCTGAAGGCGTGACCATCAGCCACCTGGGATCGGTGGGCGATTTCCCCCATTACAATGCAGATGTACAGGCGGAAGGCTTTCCGGCGCCAGTCCTGAGCATGGCGGAAGAAATCGCGAAGGCGGATGGCGTGATTATCGTCACGCCGGAATATAACTATTCAGTACCGGGCGTACTGAAAAATGCGCTCGACTGGCTCTCGCGCGTATCGCCCGCGCCCTTTGCCGGTAAGCCGGTACTGATTCAGAGTGCGTCGCCGGGCAACATCGGCGGCGCGCGCGCGCAATATCACCTGCGCCAAATTTTAGTATTTTTTGATGCCCGCGTGATGAATAAACCTGAAGCGATGATTGGCCAAGTCACAGATAAAGTTAAAGATGGCGTGCTGACCGACGAGGCGACGCGCACCTTTCTGAGCAAGCAGCTGCAGGCCTTTACCGACTTTAGCGCCTGATCGGTCGGCGGAGCCGCGCGCTCCGCCCGTTATCACCTGTCTGCTTCCCCGCCGCCTATTTCACCATATCGATATGCGGAATATTGTCTTCCAGATAAACCTCGCCCACCGGCGTAAAACCCATGCGGCCATAGAATGGCTGCAGATGCGCCTGCGCGGAAAGATATTGCTGGTGGCGCGGCCAGTAACGTTCACAGCTCACTAAGACCTGTTCCATCAAACGATAGCCCAGGTGCAGGCCGCGTGCTTCGCTGGTCACAATCACCCGACCGATTTTAACTGGATTGTTTTCATCGAGCGGCGTCAGAATTCGCGCGCAGGCCAGCATTCGACCTTCACCGATGGCAAAGATATGGCGGTTATCGCGCACCAAATCCTGACCATCAATATCTTCATAAGGACATTGCTGCTCCACAATAAAGACACGGTTGCGCAACGCCAGAATTTCATAAAGCTGATGCACGTTGAGCTTGCTGTGATGCAGATCGTACCAGGTTAACTCCATGTTCTTGCCATCCCCTTCCCGTTAACCGACTTGTTCCGATTGAATATTTTACTGGCTAATAATACGTATGATGTCGGCTTAATATAACCTCAATCATCGTGCAAAAATCCAACATCGCTTTAAAAACCAGGGGAAAATAGCCGCGCTTTTATATCGACTGGAGGTTGAAAATGAAAACAATAAAAGCGCTGCTATACGGAACGACATATTTGATCCTGACGCTGACCAGCCCGCTGAGCCTTGCAGACGCCACGCCCTTATCACCCGTTAAACTTACCCCAGGCACCGGCTGGCTCGGGGGGTACTATATTTATAATAACGGCGCTGATACCGGCAGTTTTCCAGCCGTGAGCGAAGCGTCGTTATCAGCAGCATTTTTCCACACCGTGGCTCGGCATAGTCGGACAGTATCGCTATAAGAAAGTAGAGCTGAATGCGCAGGTTAAATATTCTCCCTTCGCCACTGCTCATGACAACGATAAACGCTACTATGGCAGCGCTACGTTTCGCGTCAAAACCCAACGCGGCGACTACGCGTCAGCCAGCCTGACGGCGGGCCTGCAATACCAGTTCTGAACCCATAAAAAAAGCCCTGTAGCGATACAGGGCTTTTTTACGTTCAGGACACTTACATCAGCGGCTGCGCCATCTGCACCAGCGTGATAAGCGGCTGCGGATAAACACCCAACAGCAGTACCAGGATTGCGGAGATCAGCACCACAATGCCGCCTGCGGTAAAGCCCCAGTTGGCGGGCGTATCGCGCGTATGCAGTTCCGGCGGGCTGAGATACAGGCTGACAGTCACACGCAGATAGTAGTAGAGGCCAATAGCGCTGCCTAATACCACCGCGCCGGTCAGCCACCACAGCGAGGCGTTAACGCCCAGCGCGATCACATAGAACTTACCGATAAAGCCCAGCGTCATCGGGATACCGGCCAGCGACAGCATCATCACCGTCATCACTGCCGACAGCACCGGACGATGCCAGAACAGGCCGCGATAAGAGTAAAGCGAATCGGCGTCCGGGCCACGATACGGGCTGGACATCAGGCTTACCACGCCGAACGCACCGATGCTGCTGAACAGGTAACCGGCCAGATAAACGCCAGCGGTTTCCAGCGACATCTGATGCGACTGTACCGCAATCAGCGCAACCAGCAGATAGCCCAGATGCGAGATAGAGGAGTAGCCCAGCAGACGCTTGATGTTGCTCTGACTGATTGCCAGCAGGTTACCAAACAGGATGGAAACCACGGCGATAATCGCCAGCACATTGCGTACTGCTTCGCTGTCGGTCGCCGGCGCGTACATAAACAGACGCATCAGCGCGCCAAAAATGGCGATTTTGCTGGCGGTCGCGAGGAAAGTTGAGACCGGCGCAGGCGCGCCCTGATAGACGTCCGGCGTCCAGAGATGGAACGGCACCAGCGACAGTTTAAAGCCCAGACCGATGATCATCATGCCCAGCCCGGCCAGCAGCAGCGGCTGATGCAGCATGCTGTCGTTCAGACTTTTGCCCAGATTGACGAAGCTCAGGCTGCCTGCGTCGGCATAGATAAGCGCAATGCCAAACAGTAGGAAGGATGAGGCGGCCGCCGACAGAATAGTGTATTTCAGCGCCGCTTCCAGCGAACGTTTTTGACGGAAGGCGTAGCCGATCAAACCAAACAGCGGCAGCGACAGCAGTTCAACACCAATAAACAGCGAGGCCATATGGTTGGCGCTTGCCAGCACCACGCCACCCAGCGCGGCAATCAGCACCAGCAGATAGAACTCGTCGCAGTTATCGCTGAAGCCCTGCAGCCAGGGATAGGCAAAGGTACAGGTTGCCAGGCTCGCCAGCATCACCAGACCGGTATAGAACATCGAGAAGCCGTCCACACGCAGCAGCGGCGTGACGTCCATCGGCCCTGCCTGGCCCACAAACCAGAGTGACAACAGCGCCAGGTTAAGGCCAATCACGGTCAGCGTCGCATTGGCAAAATGGTTGCGTCGCCACGCAATGGACAGCATCACAACCACCACCGTCAATCCGACGATCAACAGCGGCAGCAGCGCGATCAGTTGTTGAGGAGTTATTGTCATGGCGAATTACGGCCTTGTAGTTGAAATTGAAGCGGTAAACCACTGCTGAATGTTGCTCATCGCAGCGTGTGAGGTGTCCAGAATCGGTTGTGGGTAAACCCCCAGCAACACCAGCAGAACCACCAGCACCATGATCATAATGAATTCACGCGCGGACATGCCGCGCAGCGGCGTCTCCGACTTCGGCGCACCGTAATAGGCGCGCTGCATCATGATCAGCGAGTAAACAGAAGCAAACACCAGACCAAAGGTAGCGATAACGATAATGGTCGGCACTACCTGGAAGCTGCCGGTCAGAATCATAAACTCACCGGCAAAGTTACCGGTGCCCGGCATACCGAGATTCGCGACCGCAAAGAACAGTGACAGGCCGGGGATCCATTTGATACGCGACCACAGACCGCCCATTTCACGCATATCGCGTGTGTGCAGACGTTCGTACAGCTGACCGCACAGAATAAACAGCGCCGCCGCTGACAGACCGTGTGCAATCATCTGTACCACCGCGCCCTGGAACGCCAGCTGGTTGCCGGTATAGATAGCAATCAGCACGAAGCCCATATGGGAAATGGAGGTGTAGGCGATTAAACGTTTAATATCGGTCTGAGAGAAGGCCATCCAGGCGCCATAGAAGATGCCGATAATCCCCAGCCACATGGCAATCGGCGCAAACTCCGCCGAGGCATTCGGGAACAGCGGCAGGCTAAAGCGCAGCAGACCGTAGGCGGCGGTTTTCAACAGAATACCGGCCAGATCCACGGAGCCTGCGGTTGGTGCCTGACTGTGCGCATCCGGCAGCCAGCCGTGTAGTGGTACCACCGGCATTTTTACCGCGAAGGCGATAAAGAAGCCGAGCATCAGCAGATATTCAACCGTCTGCGACATTGGCGTATGCAGCAGCACTTCATAGTTGAAGCTCCAGACGCCGGTCGCACGGTAATGCACAAACACCAGGCCCAGAATGGCGATCAGCATCACCAGGCCGGATGCCTGGGTATAAATAAAGAACTTGGTTGCAGCGGTAATACGCGTTTTACCGTCGGACGCCTTATGACCCCAGAGCGCGATGAGAAAATACATCGGCACCAGCATCATTTCCCAGAAGAAGAAGAACAGGAACATATCGATGGCCAGGAACACACCGATTACACCACCAAGGATCCACATCAGGTTGAGGTGGAAAAAGCCCTGATACTTCTCAATCTCATTCCAGGAACAGAGCACCGCCATCAGGCCCAGCAGGCCGGTCAGCACCACCATCAGCAGCGACAGACCATCCAGCGCAAGGTGGAAAGCGATGCCGAAGCGCGGGATCCAGGGAACAGAAAACTCAGACTGCCATTGCGGAATGCCCGCCGCCTGGGTCAGTGAATAGCCTCTCTGCAACCAGAGTTGCAGCGAAAGCGCCAGCGTCAAGCCCATCGTAATCAGGGCAATCCAGCGCGGCGTCTTCGCGCCTAAGCGCTCAGCCAGCCAGCACAGAAAGCCGCCGACAAACGGGATAACAATTAGCCAAGGTAATAACATGGCGGTTACGGTCCCTTTTCCAGTCCTGCATGAGCCGCCGGTAAACATTACCGGTCACGCCCAACCTCAGGTTTTTTCACAAGCTTATCGGGTGGGATGCGGCGAGCCGCATCCCGCTCACTAACCTTACATCACCAGCAGCAGCGCCAGCACCACAACGGCGCCCACGCTCATGGAAGCGACATACCAGCGCAGATAACCATTCTCGCTTACCACCAGCCCTTTATTCGCCAGGCGTGAAACCAGAGCTGGCGTATTCATCAGGGCATTCAGCGGATCGCGCGACAGTAGCCAGGCGATGCCCAAATAAGGCTTAACGAAAATTTTGTCATACAGCCAGTCGAAGCCCCAGGCGGCAAACCACCAGGTGCCGAAGAAGCGGCCCGGCGCACTGCGCGCCACGCTGGACACCAGCGAACGCTTGCCAAGCCACAGCCAGGCAGCGATCAGGATACCGACAATCGCCACCACGCCCGATGCGATCTCCAGCCCCATTTTGCCCGCTTCGCCATGTTCGCTTGCAGGCAGAACGCCAGCCAGCGGCGGCGTAATCAGCGCGCCAATAAAGGTGGACAGCACCAGCAGCACAATCAGCGGCAGATGATGGGTAATGCCTTTGCCCGCGTGCGCATGAATTTTTTCTTCGCCGTGGAAGACGATAAAAATCATGCGGAAGGTGTAGACAGAGGTCAGGAAAGCACCGACCAGTCCGGCAACCATCAGGTTGACGTGACCGTTAGCCAGCGCGCCGAACAAAATCTCATCCTTACTGTAGAAGCCAGCGGTGACCAGCGGCAGCGCAGCCAGCGCGGCGCCACCCACCAGGAAGCAGACATAAACCAGCGGAATGCTTTTACGCAGGCCGCCCATTTTGAAAATGTTCTGCTCGTGATGACAGGCCAGAATCACCGAACCGGATGAGAGGAACAGCAGCGCCTTGAAGAACGCATGGGTCATCAGGTGGAAAATCGCTGCATCCCACGCCTGCACGCCCAGCGCCAGGAACATATAACCGATCTGGCTCATGGTTGAGTAAGCCAGCACGCGCTTGATGTCGGTTTGCACCAGCGCGGCGAAGCCCGCCAGCACCAGCGTGACCGCACCGACGATGCCGACCAGATGCAGCACTTCCGGCGTCATCAGGAACAGACCGTGGGTACGGGCGATCAGGTAAACGCCCGCGGTCACCATGGTTGCCGCGTGGATCAGCGCAGAAACCGGCGTCGGGCCCGCCATCGCATCGGCCAGCCAGGTTTGCAGCGGCAGCTGTGCGGATTTACCGACCGCACCACCCAACAGCATCAGCGTCGCCCATTGCAGCATATGGTTATCAGTGGCAAAGTGCGCCGGCGCCAGTTCGACCATTTCGCGGAAGTTCAGCGTGCCCAGCTCGTTGTAGAGAATGAACAGCGCGAACGCGAGGAATACGTCGCCGACACGGGTAATGATAAACGCCTTCATCGCCGCCTTGCCGTTATCTGGATTGGTGTAATAGAAACCAATCAGCAGATAAGAGCAGAGGCCCACGCCTTCCCAGCCGAGGTACATCAGCAGCAGGTTATCGGCCAGCACCAGAACCACCATGCTGGCGATAAACAGGTTGGTATAGGCGAAGAAGCGTGAATAGCCCTCTTCCCCGCGCATATACCAGGAGGCGAACATATGGATAAAGAAGCCGACGCCGGTCACTACCGACAGCATGGTGAACGACAGGCCGTCCAGCGTCAGGGTAACGCCGATGTTAAAGTTGCCGACCTGCATCCAGGTCCACAGCGCCTGGGTAAACAGCGCTTTGCCGTTGGCAAAGAAATCGATGCCAACGTAGAGCGTGACCAGCGCCGCCAGACCAATGGAGCCCACGCCCACTGTAGCAGACAGGTTTTCTGACCAGCGGCCGCGGGAAAACGCCAGCAGCAAGAAGCCGATCAGCGGCAGCAGTATGGTTAAGTAAAGAAGATTCATCCGCGCATCTCGCTCACTGTGTCAATGTTCAGGGTTTGACGACGGCGGTAGAGCTGCAGCAGCAGCGCCAGGCCAATGCTGGCCTCGGCTGCGGCAAGGCTGATCGCCAGGATATACATCACCTGGCCATCCGCCTGCCCCCAGTAGCTTCCCGCCACCACTAACGCCAGAGCCGCGGCGTTAATCATGATTTCCAGACCGATTAACATAAACAGCAGATTGCGACGCAGTACTAGCGAAGTCAGTCCGAGGACAAACAGCACGGCGGCCAGAATCAGTCCATGTTGCAGAGGGATCATGCGCGCTCCTCCTTAGTTTTTGCTTCGGCAGCATCACTGACGCGGTTGCTCAGCACTTCGCCGTGACGATCTTCACGTCCGATATGGAACGCGACCACCAGCCCCGCCAGCAGCAGCATGGAAGCCAGTTCCACCGCCAGAACGTAAGGACCAAACAGGCTGATACCGACCGCTTTCGCATCGATAACCGTGCCGTCAATGCCCTGATCGTTAGCCGTCATAATGGCGTAGACCAGCACCACCAGCAGCAGCAGCGATACCAGGCCCGGGCCAATCCACAGCGAAGGCTGCAGCCACTGGCGCTCCTGCTCTTCTACCGTTTTGCCGAGGTTGAGCATCATCACCACGAAGACGAACAGCACCATAATGGCGCCCGCATAGACGATGATCTCCAGCGCGCCGGCAAAGTAAGCGCCGAGCGAGAAGAAGACGCCGGCAACCGACAGCAGCGAGACGATCAGGTACAGCAACGCATGTACCGGGTTGGTGTGGGTAATCACGCGAAGCGTGGTTAGCACCGCCACCAGACCACAAAGATAAAACGCAAATTCCATGCCTGGCTCCTTAAGGTAACAAGCCTTTGACGTCGATGGGTTTGGCTTCGTTTTCCGCTTCGCCCTTGTCTTTCCCTTCGATCGCCATGCCTGCCATACGGTAGAAGTTGTATTCCGGGTATTTGCCCGGCCCTGAAATCAACAGGTCTTCTTTCTCGTACACCAGATCCTGACGCTTGAACTCGCCCAGTTCGAAATCCGGCGTTAGCTGGATCGCGGTGGTCGGGCAGGCCTCTTCGCACATGCCGCAGAAAATGCAGCGTGAAAAGTTGATGCGGAAGAACTCCGGGTACCAGCGGCCATCAACCGTCTCAGCCTTCTGCAGCGAAATGCAGCTGACCGGACAGGCCACGGCGCACAGGTTACAGGCAACGCAACGTTCCGCGCCGTCGGGATCGCGCGTCAGCACGATGCGTCCGCGATAACGGGGCGGCAGATAGACCGGCTCTTCCGGGTACATCTGGGTTTCGCGCTTCGCGAAGGCATGCAGGCTCATTAACCAGATACTGCGTACCTGGGTGCCGAAACCGACAATAATGTCTTTTAATGTCATGGTTACAACCCCTTTACTGCGCGTTGTACAGAATCACTGCGGCAGTCGCCAGCAGGTTCAACAGCGTCAACGGCAGACATACTTTCCAGCCGAACGACATCACCTGGTCATAGCGCGGACGCGGCAGCGCAGCACGAATCAGAATAAACATCATCATGAAGAACGCCGTTTTAATCGCGAACCAGATAAAGGGCGGCAGCCATGGACCGTGCCAGCCGCCAAAGAACAGCGTCACAATTAGCGCCGAAACGGTGGTAATCGCCACATATTCGCCGACGAAGAACAGACCGAACTTCATACCGGAATATTCGATGTGGTAACCATCCGCCAGCTCCTGCTCCGCTTCCGGCTGGTCGAACGGGTGGCGGTGACAAACCGCGACGCCAGCAATACAGAAGGTAATGAAGCCGAAGAACTGCGGAATGATATTCCACAGGTGCGTCTGGCTGTTGACGATGTCGTTCATATTGAACGAGCCCGCCTGCGCCACTACGCCCATCAGCGACAGGCCGAGGAACACTTCGTAGCTCAGCGTCTGCGCAGAGGCGCGCATCGCGCCCAGCAGCGAGTATTTGTTATTACTCGCCCAGCCCGCGAACAGCACCGCATAAACTGCCAGGCCCGCCATCATCAGGAAGAACAGCAGACCGATGTTCAGGTCTGTGACACTCCAGGTCGGGCTGACCGGCACGATGGCAAAGGCTAACAGCAGCGAGACAAAGGCGATAACTGGCGCCAGGGTGTAAATAAAACGGTCGGTGAACGGCGGGATCCAGTCCTCTTTAAAGAACATTTTGATCATATCCGCTACCAGCTGCAGCGAGCCGCCCCAGCCGACACGGTTAGGCCCGTAGCGGTTCTGGAACAGACCGAGCAGACGACGCTCGGCGAAACTCATAAAGGCGCCGCAGGAGACCACCACCAGCAGGATGACGATCGCCTTCAGGATGCCCAGCAGAATATCGATAACATCCGGTGTCAACCAGCTCATTGTGCCGCCTCCCGCAGAGTGTCAATGTTGGCGCCTGACAGGAACGGCGGTACGCCCGGCATGCCGAGCGGCAGACCCACCTGCCCTGCCTGTAGCGCTTCGGAGAAGCGGACTGGCAAGCGCAGCGTTTCGCCGGCGCAGCTGAACTCTACCGCTGATCCGGCATTAACGCCGAGCGTGGCGGCGTCGGCCGGGTTAATCACCACCGCAGGCTGCGGCATGCGCTGCTGAATAACCGGCGCGCGCTGCGTCATCTCTTCGCTGCCGAACAGGTTGTAGTAAGGCGCCACACGCCAGCCGCCGTTGCGGGCAAAAGCTGTCGGCACGCGCGTAAACCAGTCAAGCTGGCCCGCCGCCTCAAACAAACGCACGCCCGGATCGCCGTTGCGCAGATGGCCGCCGACTTCATCCTGGAACTTGTTCCACGCCTGCGGTGAGTTCCAGCCTGGCGCCCAGGCGAACGGAATCTCAGAGCGCGGCGCGCTCGGCTGGTTGTTCCCTTCCATGGAGAAGGAGAACATGGTGTCCTTATCCTGCGGCTGACGCGGCTCATGCACGCTGATATTGGCGCGTGCGGCGGTACGGCCGCTGGAGCGATGCGGCGAACGCGACAGCTTCTGTCCGCGAATGCGGAAGGAGGCGTCCGGCGCGGCATCTTTAATGCCTTTCAACTGCGGGAACGCGGCAATCACGGCATCGATCACGTGATCCAGCTGCGTCCAGTCAACGTGGCGGCTTTCCAGCGTGCTGTGCAGCGAATGCAGCCAGCGCCAGCTTTCCAGCATCACTATCTTGTTGTCGTAGTAAGCAGGATCGTAAACCTGGAAGAAGCGCTGGGCGCGGCCTTCCTGGTTAATCAGCGTGCCATCGCTTTCGGCAAAGCTGGCGCCTGACAGAATCAGTCCCGCTTTTTCCAAAGTGGCGGTGCGCTGATGATCGACCACGATAATGTTGTCGGCGTTGCGTAGCGCAGCATCAACCCGTGCTTTCGGCGCGTGACGATAGAGATCGTTTTCCAGGATGACTACCGCATCGGCGCTGCCGTTTTCCAGCTGCTCCAGCGCGTCATCCAGGGTTGCGCCGCCCATCATGCCAAGACCGACGCTGTTCGCCGCCGAAGCCAGCAGCGTAATGCCGACGTCGGCGCCACGCCCTTTCAGCGCTTTCGCCACGTTGGCCGCCGCTTCGATCATCGCTTCGCTGCCGGCGTGCGTACCGGAGATAATCAGCGGTTTTTTCGCGCCAGCTAACGCCTGCACGATCACGTCCAGTTTGCCGTTCAGCGCGCTGTCGAAATCGCTAACCGCCGGTGCGCTTTCATCCAGCGCATGGGCGATGGCGAAGCCAAGACGCGCCTGATCTTCAACCGGGGCGCGGTAGCTCCAGGCTGCAATATCATCCAGACGGGTTTCATCAACGTTAGTGACAAACAGCGGATGTTTAGCGTGCTGACCGATGTTCATGATCGCCGCAATCTGCCAGTCGGCGACTTTCTGCGCCGCCGCCATTTCGCGCGCTTTGCCTTTTACCGCCTGACGCACCGCCAGCGCGACGCGCGCGCCGGTCTGGGTCAAATCTTCGCCCAGCACCAGCACCGCATCGTAGCTTTCGATTTCACGCAGCGCAGGCGTGTGAATGCCGCCTTCGCGCAGCACTTTCAGCATCAGTTCCAGACGCGCCTGCTCCCCTGCCGGCATGCCGGTTGAGAAGTTTGCCGCGCCCACTAACTCGCGCAGCGCAAAGTTGCTTTCGACGCTGGCGCGCGGAGAGCCGATCCCGATCACTTTTTTCGCCTGGCGCAGAATATCTGCCGCGCCCTGCATCGCCTGTTCAGCGTTCAGCGCCACCCAGTTATCGCCACGGCGCTGCATCGGCTGGCGTGGACGATCTTTGCGGTTAACGTAGCCATAGCCGAAGCGGCCGCGATCGCAGAGGAAATAGTGATTTACGCTGCCGTTATAGCGGTTTTCAATACGGCGCAGTTCGCCATAGCGTTCACCGGGGCTGGTGTTACAGCCGACGCTGCACTGCTGGCAGATGCTCGGCGCGAACTGCATATCCCATTTACGGTTATAGCGTTCGGAGTGGGTTTTATCGGTGAAGACGCCGGTCGGACAGATTTCTACCAGGTTGCCGGAGAATTCGCTTTCCAGCGTGCCATCTTCCGGGCGACCGAAGTAGACGTTGTCGTGCGCGCCGTAGACGCCGAGATCTTTACCGTCCGCGTAATCTTTGTAATAACGCACGCAGCGATAGCAGGCGATACAGCGGTTCATCTCATGAGAGATAAACGGCCCAAGGTCCTGATTGCGGTGAGTACGCTTGGTGAAGCGATAGCGGCGGAAACTGTGGCCGGTCATGACCGTCATATCCTGAAGATGGCAGTTGCCACCCTCTTCACAGACCGGGCAATCGTGCGGATGGTTGGTCATCAGCCACTCAACCACGCTTTCACGGAACTCTTTCGCTTCGCCATCGTCAATGGAAATAAAGGTGCCGTCGGCAGCGGGCGTCATGCAGGACATGACGAGGCGACCGCGGGTATCCTCAGCGTTTTGATATTGCTTTACCGCGCACTGGCGGCAGGCGCCCACGCTTCCCAGCGCCGGGTGCCAGCAAAAATAAGGAATATCCAGGCCAAGGGAGAGACACGCCTGTAGCAGGTTGTCTGCACCATCCACCTCATATTCTTTACCGTCTACATGAATTGTAGCCATAGTGAACATGCTTCCGTAAGGCTCGGCAGAACCGAGCGTTAAACATAAATTTTGGCTATATATCTCGCGCTATGGCGCGACAGGATCGCTTTAGCGATCCGTTATAGTTACCAGCGCGCTTTCAGCAGGTTTGGCTGGATACCGTTAATGGCTCGTGTGTTGCCAAACACCTGCGGCGCAATGCCAGCTTCAAACTCTTCACGGAAATATTTAATCGCGCTCTGTAAAGGCTCAACCGCGCCCGGTGCATGGGCGCAAAAGGTTTTGCCTGGGCCCAGCTGGCGGCACAGCTGCTGCAGCGTTTCAATATCGCCCGGCTGCCCTTTGCCCTGCTCCAGCGCGCGCAGAATTTTCACGCTCCACGGCAGGCCATCGCGACAAGGCGTACACCAGCCGCAGGATTCACGGGCAAAAAACTCTTCCAGATTGCGCACCAGCGAAACCATATTGATTTCGTGGTCGACGGCCATCGCCAGCGCGGTGCCGAGACGGCTGCCCGCCTTACCAATGCTGGCGAACTCCATCGGCAGATCAAGATGCTCCCCGGTCAGGAAATCGGTCCCGGCGCCGCCCGGCTGCCAGGCTTTGAATTTCAGTCCGTCACGCATTCCGCCCGCGTAATCTTCGAGGATTTCGCGCGCCGTAATACCAAACGGCAGCTCCCATACGCCCGGATTTTTAACCCGACCGGAGAAGCCCATCATTTTGGTGCCCGCGTCTTCGCTCTTCGACAGCCCTTTGTACCACTCCACGCCGTTAGCCAGGATGGCCGGCACGTTGGACAAGGTTTCCACGTTGTTTACGCAAGTCGGCTTGCCCCAGACGCCAGCGGATGCCGGGAACGGTGGCTTGGAGCGCGGATTCGCGCGGCGGCCTTCCAGCGAGTTGATCAGCGCTGTCTCTTCGCCACAGATATAGCGGCCAGCGCCGGTATGCACAATCAGCTCGAAGTCAAAACCGGTGCCGAGAATGTTTTTGCCGAGGAAGCCCGCTTCGGTAGCTTCCGCGATCGCACGGCGCAGATGCACCGCCGCTTCAATATATTCGCCGCGCAGGAAGATATAGCCGCGATACGCTTTCAGCGCGAAGGCGCTGATCAGCATGCCTTCTACCAGCTGGTGAGGCATTTGCTCCATCAGCAGACGGTCTTTATAGGTGCCCGGCTCCATTTCATCAGCGTTACACAGCAGGTAACGGATGTTCATGGATTCATCTTTCGGCATCAGACTCCACTTCAAACCGGTGGAGAAGCCTGCGCCGCCGCGCCCTTTCAGACCGGAATCCTTAACCAGCGCGACGATTTCGTCAGGCGCCAGGCCTTTTAACGCTTTTTCCGCGCCGGCATAACCGTTTTTGCTGCGGTATTCGTCAAACCAGACCGGCTGTTTGTCGTCGCGCATACGCCAGGTGAGCGGATGCGTTTCCGCAGTACGAATGATCTCTTTAACTGTCATTGATACTGCTCCAGTAACGAGGAAATAGATTCCGGCGTCAGGTGAACATGGGTATCTTCATCCACCATCATGGTCGGGCCTTTATCACAGTTACCGAGGCAACAGGTCGGCAGCAAGGTAAAACGACCGTCCGCCGTGGTCTGGCCGGGCTTGATGTTCAGCGACTGCTCTAACGCCGCCTGAATGCCCTGATAGCCGGTAATATGACAAACCACGCTGTCGCAATAGCGAATAACGTGGCGGCCAACCGGCTGACGGAAAATCTGGCTGTAAAAAGTGGCAACGCCTTCCACATCGCTGGCGGGAATGCCCAGCACCTCGGCGATAGCATTGATGGCACCATCCGGCACCCAGCCGCGCTGTTTCTGCACGATCTTCAGCGCTTCGATAGAGGCTGCGCGTGCATCTTCATAATGGTGTTTTTCATGCTCAATCGCGTCGCGTTCTGCCGCACTCAGCTCAAAGACCTCAGTCGGGTCGATCGTTTCGATGGCAATTTTTTGATCGTGCATAATTAGCGGTCCACGTCTGACATAACAAAATCGATACTACCCAGGTAAACGATCAGGTCGGATACCAGGCTGCCGCGGATCACCGAAGGGATCTGCTGCAAATGCGGGAAGCTTGGCGTACGAATACGCGTGCGATAGCTCACGGTGCTGCCGTCGCTGGTCAGGTAGTAACTGTTGATACCCTTCGTCGCTTCGATCATCTGGAAAGATTCATTGGCTGGCATCACTGGCCCCCAGGAAACCTGCAGGAAGTGGGTGATCAGCGTTTCAATGTGCTGTAACGTGCGCTCTTTCGGCGGCGGCGTCGTCAGCGGATGATCGGCTTTGAACGGGCCGGCCGGCATGTTGTTCAGGCACTGCTCCAGAATGCGCAAGCTCTGCCACATCTCTTCCACTTTCAGCATTACGCGGGTATAGGCATCACTGACGCCGCTGCCCACCGGGATCTCAAAATCGAAGTTTTCGTAGCCGGAATAGGGACGCCATTTACGCACGTCGAAATCAAGGCCGGTCGCGCGCAGACCCGCGCCGGTGGTGCCCCAGGCCAGCGCTTCATCTTTGCCATAAGCCGCCACGCCTTTGGCGCGTCCGACCAGCACGCTGTTTCTCAGCGCCACGGTCTCATATTCCTTCAGACGCTTCGGCATCCAGTCGAGGAACTCACGCAGCAGACGCTCCCAGCCGTTCGGCAGGTCGTGCGCGACACCGCCGATACGGAACCAGGCCGGATGCATACGGAAACCGGTAATCGCCTCAACCACATCGTAAATTTTCTGACGGTCGGTAAAGGCGAAGAACACCGGCGACATGGCACCGACGTCCTGAATAAAGGTCGAGATATAGAGTAGATGGCTGTTGATACGGAACAGCTCGGACAGCATTACGCGAATCACGTTAACGCGATCCGGCACCACAATGCCCGCCAGCTTTTCTACCGCCAACACATAAGGCATCTCATTGACGCAGCCGCCGAGATACTCCACGCGATCGGTATAAGGAATGTAGCTGTGCCAGGACTGGCGCTCGCCCATTTTCTCCGCGCCGCGATGGTGGTAACCGATATCAGGCACGCAGTCGACAATCTCTTCACCGTCCAGCTGCATCACAATACGGAACGCACCGTGCGCTGACGGGTGGTTCGGGCCGAGGTTGAGGAACATAAAGTCCTCGTTTTCGGTACCGCGCTTCATGCCCCACTCTTCCGGCTTGAAACGCAGCGCTTCCATCTCCAGATCTTCTTTCTGCTTCGTCAGCTCGAACGGATCGAATTCGGTGGCGCGCGCCGGGTAATCTTTCCGCAGCGGGTGGCCTTCCCAGGTCGGCGGCATCATGATGCGCGTCAGATGCGGGTGCCCTTCAAAGGTGACGCCAAACATCTCCCAGGTTTCACGCTCATACCAGTTGGCGTTAGGGAAGAGTTTGGTAAAGGTCGGCAGGCGCAGATCGTTTTCGGACAATGCCACCTTGAGCATAATGTCGCGATTGCGCTCAATAGAGAGCAGATGATAGAAAACAGAATAATCAGCGGCAGGCAGGCCCTGACGGTGGGTGCGCAGACGCTCATCCATGCCGTGCAGGTCATACAGCATTACATAGGGTTTCGGCAGCTTACGCAGAAATTCCCCAATTTCCAGTAACTGTTCACGTTTCACCCAAACCACCGGAATGCCGGTGCGGGTTGACTGAACGGTAAAGGCATCCGGCCCAAAACGGTTACGCAACTCGCCGATCACTGGATCATCCAGATGATCCCGGGTTTGCCATGCAGGCTGAGCGAGATCTTGCGTGGTCAAATCTGTCATACGTTACTCACCATTCTGGCCTGAAAACAGGCGCGAAGTCGTTGGTGTCAGGATGAGGTGCGCGCGTTGGTTGGTAGTATTATTGCGCAGCAGTCAGGCCCCATCCATAAACAGTTGATTTAAATTTCGTCGGGCGTACGCAGGTTAGTTACCGCAATACGATCGTCGCGCTTCCTTTCGCGCTCGGACTGCATGTTGGCGCGGTAAACGCCCTGATCGCCAACGACCCACGAAAGCGGGCGACGTTCTTTACCAATCGATTCCTGTAGCAGCAACAGCGCCTGCATATAGGCTTCCGGGCGTGGCGGGCAGCCAGGAATGTAAACGTCCACCGGCAGGAATTTATCCACGCCCTGCACCACGGAATAGATGTCATACATGCCGCCGGAGTTGGCGCAGGCGCCCATGGAGATCACCCATTTCGGCTCCAGCATCTGATCGTACAAACGCTGAATAACCGGGGCCATTTTGGTAAACGGCGTACCGGCAACTACCATAAAGTCTGCCTGACGTGGCGAGGCGCGAATAACTTCGGAGCCAAAGCGGGCAACGTCATGAACGGACGTAAAAGAGGTGGTCATTTCCACATAACAACAGGAAAGGCCGAAGTTAAACGGCCAGAGTGAGTTCTTGCGACCCCAGTTCACCATGTCATGTAGCGCATGTTCCAGTTTGCCCATATAAACGCTGCGGTGGACATGCTGCTCGAGTGGGTCGGAAACGATCTCCTGTTTTTGCAGGGGATAACGGTCATTCTCACCGTTGGGGTCTATGCGGGTGAGCGTATAGTCCATCTTAATGCCTCGCTGTTACTGCTTTTGAGGGTTGGTGTTAGTGACCTTACCGGTATCAACGTCCACGCGACGACGCGCAGGCGCCCAATCCAGCGCACCAATACGCACCAGATAAACCAGTCCAGCCAACAGCACCAAAATGAAAATTGTCGCTTCAACAAAGCCGACCCAGCCGCTTTCACGGATTGATGTCGACCATGCATATAAAAAGAGGGCTTCCACGTCGAAGATGACGAAGAACATGGCCACCAGGTAGAACTTGGCAGAAAGACGAAGATGTGTGGTACCAACCGGCGCAATACCGGATTCAAAAGGCGTGTTTTTATGGCGTGCGCGGGCGCGACCGCCTAACAGCCAGCCACCGGCCAGCATAAAGACGCATAGCCCAAAAGCGACAACGATAAAAACAGCGAATGCCCAGTGATGAGCGATAACTTCTGTGGTTGTTGACATACTCTCTGCTTACTCATCAAAAAGTGGCGTTTAGCGTCCTGCGAAGCCGATAGCGAAGAACACACCACATTAATTCAAGGGAAGGATGAAAAACCTTATAAACTATGCTGTCATTAACTTATAAGCAGCAATTTAATGGGGTTTTTTACCCCTTTCCATAACCTTTTGTCAACTTTGACAAAAGTATCCACACGTTAATTTACACTTGCATCATTTTATTAACATATGATGCGCCATGCGAGGCTAAATCGTGTCAGTTTTACAATGTAAATTAAGTGTAGTGGGTTATTGCGCGAATGGATCGTGCATTTAACAAACATATTTTGACAGGAAACAGGCAGATTTCCTGCCCCTTTACAGGGTTATTTTTTTGATCCAGAACACAGTTTTGCCCTTTTTGACAAAATAACAGACAAATCAGATGGTCTTTTTTTGGGCAAAAAAGATAAATGCAGGGCTTTTAGCGGCGGCAGACAGGACGGGGTAAAGTGTTTCATTTTTACAAAGCAATACTAATAAACTTCTGCTCAAATCCCCTTTAAACTGTCAAAAAAGAGTAATAAAAAGGCCTCTTAGCGGTAAAATGCGTTAAGAGGCCTTTTTTTGGTGCTTTTAAAAGTTATTTAGCATTCTGAATGAGAAAAGATCTCATTTTTATTACTTATTCTTCGTCATCCAATAACATCGTATCGCCCTGCCCCTCTAAGGAGAGGTTATACGGATCGTTGCTGGATTCCATCGCATTGAAAATTGCCAACGCCAGTTCGTTTTCGCTGTCCGGGTTGCGGCAGAGCAGATACTGCGTATCCGGCAACACCGGCAGGCCTTCAGCTGCCCCCATGACGCGCAGTTCCGGGCTCATCATTTCTACCGGACGGGCAGTCACGCCCAGGCCCGCTTTTACCGCAGCGCGAACCGCAGCCAGCGTCGAGGCGACATACGAGATGCGCCATGGAATGCCGGCTTCATTAAGGTGATCGATAGCCATGTCGCGATACGGGCTTGGCTCATCCAGCAGAACCAAAGGAATTGCTTCGCCGCGCTGGAAAATATAGTCAGCCGCGCAGTACCACAGCGTTGGAGAAGTACGCAGCACCTGATGAGTAAAATTGCCCGGGCTTGACGTAGTGACGACCAGGTCAACTTCGCCCTGGTTCAGCATTTCCATCATGAACGGGTTGCGCTTCACGCGCACGTCGATCGCCAGTTTTGGATAAACGGACGTCACGCGGTTCAGCAGGAACGGCAAAATAGTATCTGACGTATCGTCAGACGCGCCGATTGTCAGCACGCCCTGAACATTGCTGTACATCAGCGACGTACAGGCCTCGTCATTAAAGCGTAAGATTTTGCGTGCATAACCGAGCAGCTGAATGCCATGTTCGGTGAGCAGCTTGTTACGGCCATGACGGGCAAACAGCTCTTTGCCGACCAGCTGTTCCAGACGTTGCATTTGCTGGCTGACGGCTGATTGCGTTCTGCATACGGCGGCAGCGGCTGCGGCAAAAGTATTAAGGTCTGCGACAGCCACGAACGTTCTCAGCAGATCGAGATCGAGATTAAGTATCGGACGATTTGCATTAGTCATATTTTTCTTCACTTATAAGTTTTTAAGAACAACTACCCTGGTGTTACATCCGTCGATCAAATGTCGGACGGAGATTAAGATGGCAACAATGACGTTTCCGCATAGCAGAAGCGACAGCTCAACACTGCACAAAGAAAAGCTGCTTTTCACAATACCGCTGGAGGAATGCATGCAAACCAGCCAGTGCCGCCGGTATTAAAGAATGATAACCGCTCGGCGCATACGCGCTGATACTCTGAACGCCATATGCGTTCTGCTTATTGATGGAAACCGAGCCAACTTCAGGCAAGCTAACGTCGGGGCCGCTGGTTCATAACTTCAATAAACTGCATTAGCAAAAACGCTTAACGCAAAAAAACTAACGTTCAACCGGACTTAACCTTTACCGCCGCTGCATTCATATTTTTCCGCAGTCTGACAAGCAGGTTTTATCACAAAGTCCGTTGATGGATATCCTGCCACATTGACGCTTAATTTTTAAGCCCCAATCGCATTTTTCTTATCAATAAAGGCGCCTTTGAGCAATATTGTGCTTTTTTTAACGATTGCTTTTTCCGGCTCGTTGCCTGAAAAGCATCCTGAAGCGCATCAGGGTAAATGATACTGCTTACAGGGTAAACGTCCATGAGGAGCAACCATTATAGCTGCAATTCGTTATCGGCACTTTAAGTAGTAAAATTTAACTGTTTCATTGCGTATCAATCTACTATTTTTGTAGTGATTTGCTTCTTTTTCTGATCCAGCTCTCATGCCGTGAAGATTTTTTTACACTCAGCCAAACCCATCAGATAATTATGCTGTTTTTTCTCTTTTATCTGGTTTTTAAATCCAGATAATCCAGACAAGTTAATGCTGCGTTCCAGCTTGCCCATCATTGATTCCCGGTTGCGCCAAAAGCGCCCCCTGCCCTTCAAAAGTCCCAGTCAGGAGAGTAGATTAGGCGGGTTTATTTCCACGGCAGGAACGCAGTTCTGTCAGTTAAGGCGCAAGTAATGAATACAATTATCGAAAAATCGTCAAAGCTGGATAATGTTTGTTATGACATTCGCGGCCCGGTGTTAAAAGAAGCTAAACGCCTGGAAGAAGAAGGCAATAAAGTCCTGAAATTAAATATCGGCAACCCGGCGCCTTTCGGCTTTGAAGCCCCCGATGAAATTCTGGTCGACGTGATTCGCAACCTGCCCAGCGCTCAGGGATATTGCGACTCGAAAGGGCTCTATTCAGCGCGCAAAGCCATAATGCAGCACTATCAGGCGCGCAATATGCGTGATGTGACCGTGGAAGATATTTATATCGGCAACGGCGTATCTGAGCTGATTGTGCAATCTATGCAGGCATTGCTGAACAGCGGCGATGAAATGCTGGTTCCGGCACCCGATTATCCGCTGTGGACCGCAGCGGTTTCCCTCTCCAGCGGTAAAGCGGTGCATTATCTGTGCGATGAATCTGCCGGCTGGTTTCCCGATCTGGACGATATTCGCAGCAAAATCACGCCGCGCACGCGCGGTATTGTGATCATCAACCCCAATAACCCTACCGGCGCCGTCTACAGCAAAGAACTGCTGATGGAAATCGTTGAAATCGCGCGCCAGCATAACCTGATTATTTTTGCTGACGAGATTTACGACAAAATTCTCTATGACGCGGCACAGCACCACTCTATCGCTGCGCTGGCACCAGACCTGCTTACCGTTACGTTTAATGGGTTGTCAAAAACCTATCGCGTCGCCGGATTCCGTCAGGGCTGGATGGTGCTTAACGGTCCGAAAAAGCACGCCAAAGGCTATATTGAAGGGCTGGAGATGCTGGCCTCTATGCGTCTGTGCGCCAACGTGCCGGCGCAGCACGCCATTCAGACGGCGCTGGGCGGCTATCAGAGCATCAGCGAATTCATCATGCCCGGCGGACGGCTGTATGAGCAGCGTCAGCGCGCCTGGGAACTGATTAATGATATTCCCGGCGTCAGCTGTGTGAAACCGCAGGGCGCGCTCTATATGTTCCCGCGCATCGATGCGAAAAAATTTAATCTGCATGACGATCAGAAAATGGTGCTGGATTTTCTGCTGCAGGAAAAAGTGCTGCTGGTTCAGGGCTCCGCCTTTAACTGGCCATGGCCGGATCATGTGCGTATCGTAACGCTGCCGCGCGTGGACGATCTGGAAATGGCGATCAACAAATTCGGCCGTTTCCTTGAAGGATACCGTCAGTAAAACAGGCGGTTCAGGCTGGCTGCGGCCAGCTTAATGCTGTCTGTAGCGAAATTGATGAAAAGGCTATACTGTCGGCGGAGATCGGGTTGCCGGTTTCCGCCGTTCGCTTACAGGAGAACCTTTTTCAATGCAGCAGAGCCACTTTTTTGCCCACCTTTCCCGCCTGAAATTAATCAACCGCTGGCCGCTGATGCGCAACGTGCGCACGGAAAATGTCTCTGAGCATAGTTTGCAAGTCGCTATGGTGGCCCATGCGCTGGCGCTGATTAAAAACCAGATGTTTAACGGTAACCTGAATGCGGAACGCATCGCGTTGATCGCCCTTTACCATGACGCCAGCGAAGTGCTGACCGGCGATCTGCCCACGCCGGTAAAATATTACAACGCGCAAATCGCTCACGAATATAAAAAAATCGAAGAAATCGCCCGTCATAAACTGATTGAGATGCTGCCTGCCGAGTTGCAGGATGCCTGGCGACCGCTGCTGGATGAACAGCTGCAAAGCGAGGCGGAAAACGCCATTTTGAAGCAGGCTGACGCGCTGTGCGCCTACCTGAAATGCCTTGAAGAACTCTCTGCGGGCAATAATGAGTTTCTGTTAGCGAAAGCGCGCCTGGAGAAAACGCTGGAGCGGCGACGCAGCGAGGAGATGGACTACTTTATTGAGGTCTTTGTGCCGAGCTTTAGCCTCTCGCTGGATGAAATATCGCAGGATACGCCGCTGTAATTCAGAACGGAAACAGCAGCGGTACCAGCAGGACGCTGACCACCATTACCACCAGCGTAAAAGGCACGCCGATTTTGACAAAATCAACGAAGCGATAGCCGCCGGGCCCCAGTACCAGGGTATTTACCGGCGAAGATACCGGCGTCATAAAGGCGGCGGATGCGGCAATCGCGATAATCATCGTAAAAGGATAAGGCGATACGCCCATTTGCTGGGCTGCCGCCACGCCAATCGGCGCCATCAGCACCGCTGTCGCCGTGTTGGAGATAAAGAGCCCGATGGTGGCGCACAAAATAAACAGGCAGAGCAGCATAATATGTGGGCCCTTGCCGCCGGCAATATCCATCAAACCCTGCACCGCCAGCGCTACGCCGCCGGTTTTTTGTAACGCCAGCGCAAACGGCATCATGCCAGCAATCAGAATCAAACCGGGCCAGTGAATTGCTTTATAGGCGCTCTCCATATCGATACAGCGGAATTTGCCCATCAGCAGACAGGCGATAATGGCGGCAATCGGGCCGGGAATCACGTCGGTGATCATTAACGCCACCATTAACGCCAGGCAGAACAAAGCATGAGGCGCCTGGCTGTGCGCCGGTACCGCTTCATCAATTTCCGCAGGCAACGCCAGTAACAGCAAATCGCGTTTTTGTTGCTGTAGCTGTTGAATGCGGCGCCAGTCGCCAATAACCAGCAGAATATCGCCCGACTCCAACGTTTCATCCGCCAGCGCACCTTCCAGTATGCTATTGCGCCGCCGAATACCGATCACGCTTAGCCCGTAACGCTGGCGAAAACCCAGCTCGCGCACGCTTTTGCCCAGCAGTTCAGAATCAGGGATCAGCGATACCTCCGCCATGCCGACGTCACGTGCGCGATCGGAGAAATAATCGCCGCGCAGTATCATCGGCTCCAGCAGCTGTTCGCTGCAAAACTGGCGCAGGTCGATTTCCGCCGCCGACATATCAATAAGCAGCACGTCGCCGGCACGAAAGGTCGTTTCCCCGGTTACGGGAACCATTACGCGACGAAATTTACGCCAGCGCTCCAGGCCGACCACGTTGGCACCATGTTTTTCACGCAATTTTAGATCGTCCAGCCGATGCCCTATCAACGGTGATTCAGGACGAATCGCCAGACGACGAGCGCGCCCGCTAAGACGGTATTCACGGATTAAGTCGCGGAAATTGCGGCGGCGTGTAGTGCCAGCCGCGCTGTCAGAAGGGGAACTGGCCAGCCAGTAACGCGCCACCAGCATATAGCCGATGCCCAATACCAGCACAACCAGCCCGACGGGCGTCACTGCGAAAAAGCTGAAGCCGTCCAGACCTTCACGTTGTAACTCACTGTTAACCACCAGGTTCGGCGGTGTAGCTACCAGCGTCATCATACCGCTGATTAAGGCCGCCACGCTGAGCGGCATCATCAGCCGCGCTGGTGAGGAGCCGATTTTTGCGGCGACGCTTAACACAACCGGTATAAAGATAGCCACCACGCCAGTTGAACTCATAAAGGCGCCCAGCCCGGCCACGGTCAGCATCAGCCAGAAGATCATTTTGCTTTCGCTATTGCCGGCGATTTTCATTAGCCACTCGCCGGTTTGCAACGCCACGCCGGTACGTACCAGGCCTTCGCCAATCACAAACAGAGCGGCAATCAAAATTACGTTAGGATCGCTAAAACCGATGGTGGCTTCCTGCAGCGTTAGCGTACCGCTAAGCACGAACGCCACGATAACCAGCAGCGCCACCACATCCATACGCAGCCTGCCGGAAGCAAACAGCCAGACGGTGATCGCCAGCAAACCGATGACCCACAGAAGTTGATTATTCACAGCCTGTCCCGCACCCGCTCAATCCTCAATGCGCGCAGCATGCCATAAAATAAACCCCGCTATAGCGGGGTTAAATCAATCAGCTTTGGGTTAATACTTCCACCGTTCCGTCATCAGCTTTGGTGATATGCAGCGCTTGCAGGGTGGTGAGCTGGAAGGCCGTTTCGGTCAGCCGCGGCGTATCCGCCGGTGCATTAACGGCGATGACCGCACAGTTGGCGGCCAGACCGGAGAGAATGCCGGCAGGCGCATCTTCCACCACAACGCAGTCGGTCGGCGGCAGACCAAGCAACTCTGCGCCGATCAAATAAGCATCCGGCTCCGGCTTACCGCGTTTTACGCGCTCTGCGGTAACAAAGTGCGCCGGAAGCGGCAGTCCGGCAGCTTCACGACGCGCGGAAGCGACCGGCATCGAGCCTGACGTAACAATCGCCCAGGGAATTGCCAGCGCGTTAAGCTGCTCCAGCAGTTCACAAGCGCCCGGCAACGCCGTTACGCCGTCAGTATCTTCAGCTTCGGTTTGCTCCAGCAGGCGGAACTCCTGTTGAATTTCCTCTTCGCTGCTGCCGCGCATAAAGTGACGCAGTGAAGTGATGGCCTGTTTGCCATGAATAAAACCCAGGATTTCGTCCGCCTCGATGCCGTGACGTTTTCCCCAGTTGCTCCATGCGCGCTCCACGGCCGGTAATGAATCGACCAGTGTGCCATCCAGATCAAACAAAAAACCTCTACACTTCACTTGCGTTTCCTTCTTATGCGTTAATGATTTGCGCAATCTCAGTCGCGCACAGGTGATACTGTCGCGGGCAGGTTTGCCAGACGGCAAGCATACTTTGATATTTTTCCCACATGGGCGTTTGAGCGTTAAAGCCGTGCGTTCCGGCATCGAAATGGGTGTAGCGCCCTTCTGTATTCACCATAAAACGTACATAGCCCAGATAGCGCGCTTCCGTTGCCGCGTCAAAGCCCAAAAACTGTAACCGCCGCTCATCAATGTCGGCATTTTCTTTCAGATTTTCAAAGGAAACCCGCAGCGCATGATGCATTTCCATAATCGTAATGATGGTGCGGCAAACCTCTTCGCTTAGCTCGCCGAAGTCGCGGTCCAGCTCACGCATTTGCAGGCTGTAGCCACGTTCAATAATGGTTTGCAGCCGACGATAACGTTCACCGTTGTCGGGATCAAGCAGGGTCATTAATTTGTACTGATTGGAAAGAATTAAGCGCTGAGCGTGCGTCATGTCCATCTTCAACTCCTGTATCACGGCAAAAAAAGGATGTTCAAGAATCGCACAGCATAAAAAAAGGCGGTATCGCAAGCCCGCCTTTCTTTGATTTAAGCCGGGTTGCCGTGAAAAAATTTTCAGCAACCCGTAATAGCGTTAAAGATCGTCGAGGAAGGTATTGTCCAGCTGACGAAACGCGCGTTTTAACAGATCCGCCAGCGCCTGATAGGTTGGCTTCCCTTCAACCGGGGCGATGGCCTGCCCTGCCTGTTGCAGCTTTTCGCGCACTTCATGAAACCAGCTAAGCAGCGCGGGCGGCAGCGGCGTAACGGAGCGGCGGCCTAACCACCACAGTCCCTGCATCGGCAGGCTGCAGGCAAACAGCGCGATAGCAACCGCCGGGCCTAACTGCCCGCCCAGCGCAATTTGCCAGGTTAATGTGAAGATGGCCAATGGCGGCATAAAGCGTATGGCAAAGCGCGTTACGCTGCTGATGCGGTTTTCCGGGAAAACCGGCGCGAGGCGTTTATCGTTCGGCCATGTTTTCATGTAGTGCTGTCCAAGCTGGAATGTTTTAAACCAACCGACGCTGGATTCATTTGCCATGGCTCACCTCAACTTCTTTTGCAAGATTTAAAAAATTTAAGCAACGAAACAACTTTATGTGACATCATTCAAAAAATTTTGTTTTTACGTGGGAGCGCCGTTATTCTGAGCGCGTTTTTTTACGCCTCCAGCAAGGCCGATCCCTATTATTCCGAGGTCGAGCCACTGAAAGCCATGCAGCTTTCAAATTTTTACGTAAAATTACCGTCTTTTTTTGCTGTCGGATAACTTTTTGCTGGCAGTATGATGATAATCATTAATGTACCAGCTTTCATACTTTAGGATGATAGACTGATTGCGTTTTTTTTAGCCACTTTTGACTAATAGGTACTTCCATGTCGAGTAAGTTAGTACTGGTTCTGAACTGCGGTAGTTCTTCTCTTAAGTTTGCCATCATCAACCCGGCGGATGGGAAAGAATACCTGTCAGGTCTGGCCGAATGCTTCCATTTGCCCGAAGCGCGCATTAAATGGAAACTGGACGGCTCCAAGCAGGAAGCTGAGCTGGGTGCGGGCGCTGCCCACAGCGAAGCCCTGAACTTCATTGTTAAAAACATTCTGGCACAAAAACCTGAGCTGTCGGCACAAATTGCTGCAATCGGTCATCGTATCGTTCACGGCGGTGAAAAGCTGACTCAGTCCGTGGTCATTAATGATGCGATTGTGCAGGATATTAAGGAGGCTTCGCCTTTTGCTCCGCTGCATAACCCGGCGCATCTGATCGGTATCGATGAAGCGCTGAAAAACTTCCCGCACCTTTCTGATAAAAACGTAGCGGTTTTCGATACGGCTTTCCATCAGACGATGCCTGAAGAAT
Source organism: Mixta sp. Marseille-Q2659 (assembly GCF_940807255.1). Taxonomy (GTDB): domain Bacteria; phylum Pseudomonadota; class Gammaproteobacteria; order Enterobacterales; family Enterobacteriaceae; genus Mixta. The sequence continues at coordinate 154,076 of NZ_CALNWY010000003.1, forward strand.
CTTACCTCTACGCCCTGCCTTATAATCTGTATAAAGAACACGGCATTCGTCGCTACGGCTTCCACGGTACCAGCCACTACTATGTTTCAGTTGAAGCAGCACGTATGCTGAACAAACCGGTCGAAGAGCTGAACGTGATCACCTGCCACCTGGGCAATGGTGCTTCTGTCTCTGCGATTCGCAACGGCAAGTGCGTGGACACCTCCATGGGTCTGACGCCGCTCGAAGGTCTGGTGATGGGCACGCGCAGCGGCGACATCGATCCGGCGATCATTTTCTTCCTGCACGATACGCTGGGCATGAACATTGACGCCATCAACAAGCTGCTGACCAAAGAATCGGGCCTGCTGGGCCTGACCGGCGTAACCAGCGACTGCCGCTACGTGGAAGAAAATTTCACCACTAAAGACGATGCGAAACGCGCAATGAACGTCTTCTGCCATCGCCTGGCCAAATATATCGGCTCTTACACCGCGATGATGGATGGCCGCCTGGACGCCGTCGTATTTACCGGCGGTATCGGTGAAAACGCAGCGATGGTGCGCGAACTGTCGCTGGCGAAGCTGGCGCTGCTGGGCTTTGAAGTGGATCATGAGCGTAACCTGGCGGCACGTTTCGGTCAGGAAGGCTTTATTAATAAAGAAGGCACCCGTCCGGCGCTGGTGATTCCAACCAATGAAGAGTTGGTTATCGCTCGCGACGCCGCGCGCCTTACCGCATAAGACTCTCTCCGTCAGCCCAGGCTGACGGAGTTGTTTTGACACCCCTGAAATACCTGAGAGGTTTACTGTGTCACGTACCATTATGCTTATTCCTACCGGCACCAGCGTCGGCCTGACCAGCGTCAGCCTCGGCGTCATCCGGGCGATGGAGCGCAAAGGGGTTCGCCTCAGCGTGTTCAAACCCATCGCACAGCCGCGTGCCGGCGGCAATGCGCCTGACCAGACCACCACTATTATCCGTAAAAACTCCTCCATTCCCGCCGCTGAGCCGCTGCTGATGTCGCGCGTTGAATCCCTGCTGGGTTCTAACCAGCAGGACGTGCTGATGGAAGAGATTATTGCCCGCTACCATGCCAATACCCAGGATGCCGAAGTGGTGCTGGTTGAAGGCCTGGTGCCAACCCGCAAACATCAGTTCGCCAACGCGCTTAACTATGAAATCGCGAAAACGCTGAATGCGGAAATTATTTTTGTTACCGCGCTGGGCAACGATTCGCCGGCACAGCTGAAAGAGCGTATCGAAGTGACGCAAAGTAGCTTTGGCGGCAACAAAAATAAAAGCATCACCGGCGTTATCATCAACAAACTGAATGCGCCGGTTGACGAACAGGGACGTACCCGTCCCGATCTGTCAGAAATCTTTGATGACTCCACCAAAGCCAGCGTCGCCAATATCGATCCGAAGGCGCTGTTCGCTAACAGCCCGCTGCCGGTACTGGGCTGCATTCCGTGGAGCTTCGATCTGATCGCTACCCGCGCCATTGATATGTGCCGTCACCTGAACGCGCGCGTAATCAATGAAGGCGAAATTCAGACGCGTCGCGTTAAATCAGTCACCTTCTGCGCGCGCAGCCTGCCGCATATGCTGGAGCATTTCCGTCCGGGCTCGCTGCTGGTGACCTCGGCGGATCGTCCTGACGTACTGGTCGCGGCCTGTCTGGCAGCGATGAACGGCATTGAAATCGGCGCAATTCTGCTGACTGGCGGTTATGAAATGGATGAGCGTATTCGTAAACTTTGCGAACGCGCCTTCCAGACCGGCCTGCCGGTATTTATGGTGAATACCAATACCTGGCAAACCTCGCTCAGCCTGCAGAGTTTCAATCTGGAAGTGCCCAGCGACGATACCCAGCGCATTGAGAAAGTGCAGGAATATGTCGCCAGCCATATCAGCAGCGACTGGATTGAATCCCTGACCGCAGCTTCAGAGCGCACCCGTCGTCTTTCCCCACCGGCTTTCCGCTATCAGCTTACCGAGCTGGCGCGCAAAGCGGGCAAACGCATCGTGCTGCCGGAAGGCGATGAGCCGCGTACCGTTAAAGCGGCGGCTATTTGTGCCGAACGCGGCATTGCGCAGTGCGTTCTGCTGGGTAACCCGGATGAAATTAAACGCGTGGCGGCGGCGCAAGGTGTCGAACTGGGCGAAGGCATTGAGATTATCGACCCGGAAGAGGCGCGTAATGATTATGTCGCCCGCCTGGTTGAGCTGCGTAAAAACAAAGGCATGACCGAAGTTGTGGCGCAGGAACAGCTGGAGGATAACGTGGTGCTGGGCACCATGATGCTGGAACGCGATCGGGTAGACGGCCTGGTTTCCGGTGCGGTACATACCACTGCTAACACTATCCGTCCGCCGTTACAGCTGATTAAAACCGCGCCGAACAGCTCGCTGGTGTCTTCCGTATTCTTTATGCTGCTGCCGGAGCAGGTGCTGGTTTACGGCGATTGCGCGATCAACCCGGATCCGACCGCGGAACAGCTGGCGGAAATCGCTATTCAGTCAGCGGATTCTGCCGCGGCGTTCGGCATTGAGCCGCGCGTGGCGATGATCTCCTACTCCACCGGTAACTCAGGCGCAGGCAGCGACGTTGAGAAAGTGCGTGAAGCAACGCGCATTGCGCAGGAAAAACGCCCGGATCTGGTTATTGATGGTCCGCTACAGTATGACGCGGCGATCATGGAAGACGTGGCAAAATCCAAAGCGCCGAACTCTCAGGTTGCCGGTCGCGCAACGGTATTTATTTTCCCGGATCTGAATACCGGTAATACCACTTATAAAGCGGTACAGCGTTCCGCAGATCTCATTTCCATTGGTCCTATGCTGCAAGGCATGCGTAAGCCAGTTAACGATCTGTCTCGTGGCGCGCTGGTTGATGATATTGTTTATACCATCGCTCTGACCGCTATTCAGGCAGCACAGGCGGCAGAACAGCAGAGCTAATTCTGTATGACCTGTTAAAGGCGGCTGAGGCCGCCTTTTTTATTTCCACTAATCACCTGTTTTCTCTGTCCAGGGCGTTTTCTTTTTACCCTGGTTCTTATTTTCAGTTTTAAAATAAGGCGGACAACCTTGAAAGATTTGGTAATGACTCCAACTTACTGATAGTGTTTTATGTTCAGATAATGCCCGATGACCTTGTCATGCAGCTCCACCGATTTTGAGAACGACAGTGACTTCCGTCCCAGCCTTGCCAGATGTTGTCTCAGATTCAGGTTATGTCGCTCAATGCGCTGAGTGTAACGCTTGCTGATAACGTGCAGCTTTCCCTTCAGGTGTGATTCGTACAGCGGCCAGCCATCCGTCATCCATACCACGACCTCAAAGGCCGACAGCAGGCTCAGAAGACGCTCCAGTGTGGCCAGAGTGCGTTCACCGAAGACGTGCGCCACAACCGTCCTCCGTATCCTGTCATACGCGTAAAACAGCCAGCGCTGACGTGATTTAGCACCGACGTAGCCCCACTGTTCGTCCATTTCAGCGCAGACAATCACATCACTGCCCGGTTGTATGCGCGAGGTTACCGACTGCGGCCTGAGTTTTTTAAGTGACGTAAAACCGTGTTGAGGCCAACGCCCATAATGCGTGCACTGGCGCGACATCCGACGCCATTCATGGCCATATCAATGATTTTCTGGTGCGTACCGGGCTGAGAGGCGGTGTAAGTGAACTGTAGTTGCCATGTTTTACGGCAATGAGAGCAGAGATAGCGCTGATGTCCGGCAGTGCTTTTGCCGTTACGCACCACGCCTTCAGTAGCGGAGCAGGAAGGACATCTGATGGAAATGGAAGCCACGCAAGCACCTTAAAATCACCATCATACACTAAATCAGTAAGTTGGCAGCATTACCAAAGATTTCACTATGAAACTGTCAGCATTATAACCCACTTTAAAATATAGCCTTTTCGCCGTTCCATCATAAAAAATAAGCGAAGCGGCTTTGATAAGCCCTTACAAAAAATAAGCGAAACCGCGCATTTTCATATTAAAGAAATAAATAGCCGCTTGCCGCTTCGCTTATTTTCCTGTCACAAACCTTAAAATTATTTTGGTCAAATCTGCATTCCCTACTAGCCTTAAATTACCTGAAATAAGAGGTATCGCTATTTTTCACGCATGTTGAAAAATTAATTCTGTGGCAACGGGTTAAAAGATAAAGATAGGGAGTCAATATTATGAGTGAACATCCTGAGCATCTCCGCAACCGGCATGATACGGCCTGGGTGGAACCGGTGAATGGTGTACCGCTGAAGCGCATTTCATGGAGCGCTATCTTTGCCGGCGTTATCGCTGCGATATTAATTCATCTGCTATTAACACTGTTGGGTACGGCAATTGGTACCACCAGCATCGATCCTATGAAAGAACAAAATCCGCTGGACGGCATTGGTACCGGCGCGGCTATCTGGACCGGCATCAGCATGCTGGTTTCAATCGCCGTGGGTGCCTGGGTGAGCGGACGGCTGGCCCAACGCGAAGGAATGCTGCATGGCCTGCTGATGTTTGGCGTAAATACGCTGTTTAGTCTGTGGCTGGCGGTAATGCTGGTGAACTCGGCCATGCATGGTGCAATGAACGTCATGGGTGCAGGCCTGAACGTTATCGGTAGCAGCATTTCAGCCGTTGCGCCGCAGGCAAAACAAATGGCGCAGGATAAATTGCAGGAGAGCGGCATTAACCTGAATGATTTGCAGAATGAATTAGAAACCACGCTGCGCCAGACGGGTAAACCTGAACTCCAGCCGGAAAATCTGCAAAATGATGCGCAGAATGCCGCTGACAGCGCACAGAATCAGGCACAGGCTACGGCCAATAATCCGCAAAACGCCGATACTGATATTGCCAACTGGGTTAAAGGATTAATTAACAGCAACCAGGATACTTTACAGGCTGCCGACCGTGACGCGCTGAAAAATATTATTAAAGCCCGTACCGGAAAAACCGATGCTGAAGCGGAACAGATTGTCGATCAGACAGAGAAAAGCTATCAGCAGGCTCGTCAGAAATATAATGAGTTAAAACAGCAGGCGGAACAGAAAGCGCGTGAAGCAGCGGATAAAGCCGCCGCCGCCACTGCGAAAGCCAGCTGGTTTGCCTTCTTTATGCTGATTATTGAAGCCATTCTGGCCGGCGTAATGGGTATGGTAGGTCGTCGTACTCAGCCGCGTGAGGTACTGAGCCATCAGCGTCCAACCAAACGTGACTAAATCCTGGTAAAAAAAGGGCGGGATGAATTCCCGCCTTTTTTATTAGCCTTATTCCCGCTTTTCTCAGAGTAACTCTCGCGCCGCCGCGACAATATCCTGCATCGTCAGGCCATACTCTTTCTGTAAAAATTCCTGCGTACCGACCTGACCGTAGCGCTCTTTCACACCCACGCGCCGCATCGGCACCGGACAGGTTTCCACCAGGACTTCTGCGACCGCCGATCCCAGCCCGTTATGAATGCTGTGATTTTCACAGGTCACGATACGTCCGGTTTTCTCAGCATAATTTTTCACCAGAATGCGATCGATGGGTTTCAGGGTAAACATATCGATAACCGCCGCGCTGACGCCTTCGCGCTCCAGCTGGCGCGCCGCCTCCAGCGCTTCTGCCACCATAATGCCGTTAGCAATCAGTGTAATATCCTCACCCTCGCGCAGCACGTTGCCCTTGCCGATGGTAAAGGTTGAGCCTGGCGCATAAACGCTCGGCGCCTGCTTACGGATGGTGCGCACCCAGTAAAAGCCGTCAAGATCGATAAGCTGGCGCAGCACATCCTCAAACATCACCGCATCAGTCACCTCCAGCACCACCGAGTGCGCCAGCCCGCGCACAATGCCCATATCCTCAAATGACATATGGGTGCCGCCGTTATGGCAGGCGGTAACGCCCGCATCGGACGCGATAACCTTAACGTTGTTGCGCGCATAATCCAGCGACATAAACAGCTGGTCGAAGCAGCGACGGCTGGCAAAGGCGGTAAAGGTATGAACAAAGGGCTTACGTCCGGTCAGCGACAGCCCGGCGGCCGTGCCTATAACGTTGGCCTCCATAATCCCGCAGTTGATTACGTGCTTTGGATGCGCGCGCGCCACGCCGTCCATCGCCATTGAACTCATCAGGTCCGCCTCAAGGGCGATAATCGGGCTTCCCGCTTCAATCTGTGCCGCAACGAAGCTGGCATACACTTTGCGCATCTCCGTAGCATCTTTTTGTCCTGCCGGTGCAACCTTAATCATGGACAGCCTCCAGTTGGCGAATGGTCTCGTTCAGCGTCTGTTTCATCTCTTCGGTCAGCCGCAGGTGGTGAGAGTTGCTCAGCTGCTCCAGATACGGCACGCCCTGCCCTTTAATGCTGTCGAGAATAATGACGCGAGGAGGGGCCTCCGCTGGCGGAACCGGCAGCGTCTGCTCCAGCAGTCCGGCAATGTCATCGCCTTTTACAGTCACCACATCAAAGCCGAAAGCGCGGAATTTTCCCGCCAGATCGAACGCGCAGATAATTTCGTCCAGCTCGCCATCAAGCTGCTGTTTATTCCAGTCGACGAATATCGTCAGGTTGTTGAGGCGGTGATGAGCAATAAACTGGAATGCCTCCCAGCACTGACCTTCGTTCAGTTCGCCATCCCCAACGATACAGAACACCCGATTCGGACGCCCCGCCAGCCGGTGCGACAGCGCCATGCCGCCAGCGATAGAGATCCCCTGCCCCAGCGATCCGGTAGTGGCGTCCACGCCGCGGGTTTTCAGCCGATCCGGGTGGCTGGGCAGCCGGGTGCCGTTTTGGTTCAGCGTGCTTAACGCCTCCTGCGGAAAATAGCCTTTAAGAGCTAAGGTGCTGTAGAGTGCTGGCCCCGCGTGACCTTTCGACAATACGAAGTAATCCCGCTCCGGCCAGTCCGGGTTTGCCGGGTCGATTTTCATTACTGCGCCATAGAGAACCGCCAGCGTTTCTACTACCGACATGCTGCCACCGTAGTGTCCGAAACCAAGTTGCGTCAGTGATTTAAGTGTGGCGATGCGGATCTCGCGCGCCAGTTGTGTGACTTCTTTCACATTCATGATTTAGCTCCGCTATTTTGCTGCGTGTTACCGTCTGGTGTTCTGTTTTTCGCCAACAGGTTGTACGCCACCAGCAATACGAACAGCCCAACAACCAGCCCGGTAATAGCTAGCGGCGGCAGATAGCGCGCCAGATTACCCAGCACAATGCCGATCGCGCCAAAGTCCGCGTCTGAGAAGGTGGTATTGGCAAAACCGATGGCGCCCAGCACCGGAAGCAACAGAACCGGCAGGAAGGTGATCAGCAGCCCGTTGGCAAAGGCGCCAATCATCGCGCCGCGCCGTCCGCCGGTCGCATTGCCGAACACGCCTGCCGTCGCGCCGGTAAAGAAGTGCGGCACTACACCCGGTAAAATCAGCACCAGCTTGACCTGCCCCAGCAGGAACAGCCCAACCAGCCCGCCGAGGAAACTGAACAGAAAGCCGATCAGCACCGCATTGGGGGCGTATGGATAGACAACCGGACAGTCGAGCGCGGGACGCGCATTGGGCACCAGCTTTTCGGAAAATCCGGTAAAGGCGGGCACGATCTCCGCCAGAATCAGGCGTACGCCCTGCAGAATGATGAATACGCCCGCCGCGAAGGTGATGGCCATAATGATGGCGTAAACCAGGTAGTGCTGGCCGCCGCTGTACTGGCTTTCGACATACTCTCTGCCAGCGCTCACCGCCATAATCAGATAAATAATCATCATGGTCAGAGAGATAGAAATAGAGCTATCGCGCAGGAAGCTCAGATTTTTCGGCAGGTTCATCTCTTCCGTAGAACGGGAGCCTTTACCGCACTTGCTGCCGATCCAGCCGGACAGCACATAGCCCAACGTGCCGAAGTGACCAAAAGCGATATCATCCGTTCCAGTAATGCGCTTCATATAGCGCTGCGCCAGCGCCGGGAAGAACGCCATCACCAGCCCCAGAATAAGCGAACCGGTAAACACCAACCCTACGCTGCCAAAACCCGCCACGGTCAGGATTACGCTGATCATACAGGCCATATAGAACGTGTGATGTCCGGTCAGGAAGATATATTTCAGACGCGTAAATCGCGCGACAATAATATTCGCTACCATGCCGAACGCCATAATCAGCGCGGTCGAGGCGCCATATTTTTCCAGCGCGATTGAAACAATCGCTTCGTTATTGGGAATGATCCCCTGGATATTAAATGCGTGTTCAAACATGCCGCCTAGTGGATTTAATGAGCCCACCAATACCGTCGCGCCGCCGCCTAAAACAATAAAGCCGAGAATAGTTTTAATCGTGCCCTTAACCACGTCAGAAAAAGCTTTTTTCTGTGCCACCAGGCCAATTAACGCAATTAAGCCCACCAGCACCGAAGGGACCTTTAGAATATCAACAACAAAATTCAGCGTTTCCAGGATAAACATATCCACCTCGCTACAGACATTTTATCGTTCAGGCTTTTTATTAAATGGCTGCCCGCGCTTTTCCTGCTTATTGGGATAAGCAAGGAAATGCGTCCGGTTGCCGCACCCTGAATTTTTTGTCTTTACAGTTATTGTTTATCGAACCAGGCGCGCAGCTGCGTCTCCAGTTCATTGATGTCGATGATATTGCTGATCACCACCAGCTGGCCTGGCGGTACGCTGGCACTGGCGGCTATATCTTTAGCCATAACAAACAGATCCGCAGCGCCAGGCGTTGCGGAGGAGAGATCGGCATGTTCAACCTCAGCTTCAATGTCGAGCTTTTTAAGCACCTTTTTAATATTCATTTCGACCATAAAACTGCTGCCCAGACCGGAACCGCAAATAGCCATAATTTTCATTATTATCACCTTTTTAAGTAGAGTACGCCCCATCACGCCTGCGCGTAATGTATTCACAAACCGAATTACCTGATTAAATTAGAAGCGTGCGATAATCTTTTTAATTTCCTCCAACGTTTTCGCCTGATGTAATAAATTCATATCCTCTTCGCTGGAAAATAATTCCGCCAGCGCAGAGAGCATGGCAATATGGCTATGTTTATCTGGCGCCGCGAGCATCACAATAATATCTACCGGATCAAATTCCCCGGCGCCAAATGCCACGCCGCGCTTCAGTTTTAATAGCGACAAGCCTAAACCTTTCGCCCCTTCTTCCGGCCTGGCATGCGGCATAGCCAATCCCGGCGCCAGCACATAATAAGGTCCCAGTTTGTTATGCAGCTCGACAATGGCCGTAACATAGTCAGGCACAATCGTCCCTGCATTCAGTAGCGGCCTGGCGCAAAGCTCCAGCGCCTGCGGCCATGCCTCAACGCTCTCCTGAATCCTGATGGTCTCATCATGTAACCATTGGTTAAGCACTTTTCTACTCCGCCACCCAGCAAACGATGAGCAAACTTTATGCAAGGAGGAAACTGTTAACCGTGATAACAATCACAAAGATAGCGCTACCAAAGACCAACATACTGAATTGTGATAGCGCTATCAAAATACAATCTTCGCATCAATTCACAGTAAAAAAAGGGGTTTAGCGCGTATACTCCCTGTCACGTAAAGCGAAGGAAGACAATCAGCGTCTGGTCAGCAGGAATTTGTATGTCTCTAACCCGAAAACGGCGTAGTACCGGTAAAGTCACTCTCGCCGATGTTGCTCAGCTTGCCGGTGTGGGCACCATGACCGTATCGCGGGCGCTACGCACGCCTGAACAGGTTTCAGATAAGCTACGTGAAAAAATCGAGGCGGCGGTACAGGAACTGGGATATATGCCCAACCTTGCCGCCAGCGCGCTGGCATCAGCGTCGTCGAGAACCATTGCGATGGTTGTGCCAAACCTTGCCGAAGCGGGCTGTTCGGAAATGTTCGCCGGGCTTCAGCAGACGCTGCAGCCCGCCGGCTATCAGATTATGCTGGCGGAATCGCGCCATCGCCTCGATCAGGAAGAGACGCTGCTGGAAACGCTGCTCGCCTCCAATATCGCTGCGGCGATTCTGCTCAGCGTTGAACACAGCGACACCGTACGCCACTGGCTGCAAAACGCCTCGATTCCGGTGATGGAAATAGGCGCAATGCGCGCCGATCCTATCGATATGAATATCGGCATTGATAATGTCGCAGCGATGTTCGAACTCACCGAAATGCTGATTCAGCGCGGGTATCAGAATATCGGGATGCTGTGCGCGAATCAGGAACAGTGGATTTTTCAGCAGCATTTACAGGGCTGGTATAAGGCCATGCTGCGCCATCATCTGTCGCCCAACCGGGTGATTAACGCCGCGCTGCCACCTAATTTTTCTACCGGCGCATCTCAGCTGCCGGAGTTTTTGCTGGCGTGGCCGGAGCTGGACGCGCTGGTCTGCGTATCTGACGAACTGGCCTGCGGCGCATTGTATGAATGCCAGCGCAGGCGCATCAAAGTCCCGGACGATCTGGCGGTGGTGGGCTTTGGCGACAGTGATGTCAGCCGCGTATGCCAGCCGCCGTTAACCACGATGGCGGTGCCGCACCGTAAGATCGGTATTGAAGCCGGACGTGCGTTGCTGGCGCGGATGAACGATGGGGACTGGCGCGATCGGCAACCGATCGCATCCAGTTTATGTTTGCGGGATAGCTGCTGAGCCGTTACTCCGCCTTAATCGGCTTTTCCTGTTTCACCGGTTCGTTGTTAGCATTGCGGCTCATCCACAGCGACAACGCCTTCAGCGAATCGGGCGTAAACTCATCGCAGCGGGCAGTAATCTCTTCCGGCGTCAGCCAGAAAACCTCATCAACCTCTTCCGGCTGCATGGCGAACGGCCCGTGCGATACGCAGCTAAACAGCGCACCCCAAACGCGGCAATGTTCATCTTCAAAATAGAACTGTCCATGCTCGGCGAAAGGTACCGCGGCAATGCCCAGCTCCTCTTCCGCTTCGCGACGCGCGGATTCCAGAAAGCCTTCGCCGCTTTGCACTACGCCGCCTGCGCAGGCATCCAGCATCCCCGGCAGAAAATCTTTATTTTCCGTGCGGCGCTGCACCAGAATTTTCCCCATGCCGTCATGCACCACGATATAGGTGGCGCGATGACGCAAATGTTGTGCCCGCATCTGGGCACGGCTGGACTGAGCGATAACTTCATTGTCTTCGTTAACAATATCTACCCATTCAGTACCGGCATCCTGACCTTGCTCCACCATCGGTAACCCTTTTTCGTTCTGGCGCCAATTGCGCGATGTTTCCCACAGGTTTTGCGTTACGTTGACGCAAACCGCCATAAATTAAAGGCTTCGCCGGGCGGACGCAAGCCGCGCGATCACCCTTTTTTAACCGACTCCCGCAGCCAGAGCTGGACAGAGGCGCGCTGCCATTGAAACCAGGCATATTCCGCCAGATTTTCCGGCAGCGCATCGCCGTGCAGGGCGAGCCGATTAAGCATAATCGCCAAATCGGTATCGGCGATTGACCATTCGCCAAACAGATTCTGCTGGCCTGCACTGAGCAGACGCTGCGCACCCTCAATCAGTTTAGCGGCGCTCTGACGGCCTTCCTCAGTCAACGGCGAATATTTTTTATCGGCAAACAGTACCTCGGTAGGCCGCTGCTGACGCAAAGGCATAAAATCACTGCGTAACCAGGCCTGCAGCTCACGCGCGCGGGCGCGCTTTTCCCGATCGCGCGGGTAGAGCCGTTCATAATCCGGGGCCGGGAAGCACTCTTCGAGATATTCGGTAATCGCCGACGATTCACTAAGCAGGATATTATTCAGCGCCAGCGTCGGTACGCGGCGCGTCAGTGAAATAGCAGCATAATCGTCGGACAGCTGTTGCTGCTGCGCAAGATCGACCGGCTGCAATGTGAACGGCAGCCCTTTTTCCCGCAGGGCAACATAAACGGACATCACATAAGGACTGTAACAATTGGCATCTGACCACAGCTTAATGGCGGGATACTGCATACTGTCACTCTCCTGTAAAAGGGCCGCCAATAACGGCGATAAGTTTCAGGACAACGCCAGCCTGTTACCCTGAGCCGGATGTCCAACAGCGCGTACGGTTAGCGAGACGCCGTCCGATATTAGCACTATTCACGGCGTTCTCTTCTATGCTGAATAAACAGCAATAACACAGACATAGAGGCTGGCATGCAAATATTAATTACCGGCGGAACCGGACTGATTGGCCGTCACCTGGTGGCGCGTCTGCTGGCGCGCGGCGATCGGGTCAGCGTGGTCTCGCGCAATGTCGAAGCGGCGCGCGATCTGCTGGGATCGCAGGTCAACATCTGGTCTGGCCTGGATCAACAGCGCGATCTGAACGGCATCGACGCGGTGATTAATCTGGCCGGCGAACCCATCGCCAGCAAACGCTGGACGCCGCAGCATAAACAATTACTGTGCGAAAGCCGCTGGCAGATCACTGAGCGGCTCGCCTCATTAATCAACGCCAGCAGCGAGCCGCCGGCGGTGCTGATTTCTGGCTCGGCAACCGGCTATTACGGCGATAGCGGCGAGCTGGTTCTGACCGAAGATGATAGCGGTCACGATGAGTTTACCCACCAGCTTTGCGCCCGCTGGGAACGGCTGGCAATGGCCGCCGCCAGCGACCGCACCCGCGTTTGTCTGCTGCGCACCGGCGTAGTGCTGGCAAAGCAAGGCGGCGCGCTGGCACAAATGAAAAAGCCCTTTCTGCTGGGTCTCGGCGGCCCTGTTGGCAATGGTCGGCAATATATGCCGTGGATTCATCTGGATGACATGCTGGCAGGTATCCTCTGGCTGCTGGATCATCCGCTGAGCGGCCCCTTTAATCTGGTAGCGCCTTACGCAGTACGTAACGAACAATTTACCGCCACGCTGGGCAAGGTTATGCACCGCCCGGCAATCATCAGGACGCCTGCGTCGGCGGTAAAACTGCTGATGGGAGAATCCTCGGTGCTGGTGCTGGGCGGACAACATGTGCTGCCGAAACGGCTGGAGGCATCCGGCTTTCGCTTTAAATGGTATGAGCTGGATAAGGCGCTGGCGGACGTGACTTAACGGACGCGATAAAACTTTCTGCGCCGTGACACGCCTGTCAGCCCGGCAGTTTCCACCTCAGTCTCGCTTACCGAAGCGGAAACCGGTCCCAGGGCCGATGTTTAATGTTATTTCAGCGCACCGGAGAGAAACTGCTTAAGCCGCGCGCTTTTCGGCGCGTTAAACAGCTCTGCTGGCGGCCCTTCCTCTTCGATTTTCCCCTGATGCAGGAAAATCACGTGGCTGGAAACATGGCGGGCAAACTCCATTTCATGGGTCACCACCACCATAGTTTTCCCCTCTTCCGCCAGCTTTTGCATGATGCGCAGCACTTCGCCCACCAGTTCAGGATCAAGCGCCGAGGTTGGCTCATCGAACAGCAACACTTCCGGCTCCATCGCCAGTGCGCGCGCAATGGAGACTCGCTGCTGCTGCCCGCCGGAAAGGTTGACCGGATATTTCGCCTGTGCCCGTTCGTCGATACCGACCTTATTGAGATAGCGCTGCGCACGTTCACGCGCTTCCGCCTTACTCAGCCCCAGCACCTGAATCGGTGCTTCCATCACATTCTCCAGCACTGTCATATGGCTCCAGAGATTAAAGTGCTGGAACACCATGGTCAGCCGGGTGCGCAGCAGACGTAGCTGCTCTTTATCCGCCACCTTAAGCTGTCCGTCGCCGTCGCGCACCAGATTAATTTGCTGGTTGCTGACCGCAATGGAGCCTTCGCTCGGTTTTTCCAGAAAGTTAATGCAGCGCAAAAAGGTGCTTTTGCCGGAGCCGGACGATCCAATAATGGTAATCACATCGCCAGCGTTAGCCTGCAGCGATACGCCCTTCAGCACCTCATGCTCACCATAGCGTTTATGCAGTTCAGTCACGTTCAGTTTATTTTCAGCCATAGTCGTACTCAGTGGGACGAAGAAGGTTTGAGGTGCGCCAGCCAGCGTTTTTCCGCCTTGCGGAACAGGCTAATCAACACGTAAGAGATAATCAGATAGAGCGCCGCCGCTATGCCGAAAGCGACAAAGGGTTGATAGGTGGCGGCGTTAATATCACGCGCAACTTTTAGCAGATCGGGCACCGTGGCGGTAAAAGCCAGCGCCGTCGAGTGCAGCATCAAAATCACCTCATTGCTGTAGGCAGGCAGCGCAATACGCAGCGCCGCGGGCAGAATAATGCAGCGGTAAAGTTTAAAGGTGGAGAAGCCGTAGGCGCGCGCCGCCTCAATTTCACCGTGTGGCACTGAACGGATCGCGCCAGCGAAAATTTCCGTGGTATAGGCGCAGGTATTTAAAGTAAAGGCCAGCAGCGTACAGTTCAGGCCGCTGCGGAAAAAGGCGCTCAGCAGCTCCGATCCCTTCACCACCTCCAGCGTATACATGCCGGAGTAGATCACCAGCAGCTGCACATAAAGCGGCGTGCCGCGGAAAATATAAGTGAACAGCCAGACCGGCCCACTCACCGCTTTGTTCGGCGATACGCGGGCGATAGCCAACAGCACCGCCAGGCAACCACCTATCACGACGGAAATGATCAGCAGCCATAGCGTGATCGCCACGCCGGTAAAGCGGTAGCCGTCACTCCAGAGCAGCGCTTTCCAGTACTCCTGTAAAATATCAATCATAGCTCCGCCTTCTTCACGCCTACTGAATAACGGCGCTCCAGCCACCACAGCACGCCGTTCGACAGCGTGGTAAACAGCAGATAAATAATGCCGGCAACGATAGCGAACCAGAACGGCTGCCAGGTGCTTTTCCCGGCCAGCTGGGTCGCTTTCACCACATCCTCCAGCCCCAGCAGCGAAACCAGCGCCGTTGCCTTCAGCACCACCTGCCAGTTATTGCCGATGCCCGGCAGCGCAAAACGCATCATGGAAGGAAACAGAATGCGCCGGAACACCTGCGCGCCGGTAAAGCCAAAGGCGGTCGCCGCCTCGATCTGCCCTTTCGGCACCGCCATAAACGCGCCGCGAAAGGTTTCAGTAAAATAGGCGCCATAGATAAAGCCGAGGGTAATAATCCCCGCGACCATTGGATCAATATCGAACTGGGTGATCCCCAACGCTTCGGTAATCTGGTTCAGGACGATCTGCAAACCGTAAAAGATCAGCAACATCAGCACCAGATCCGGCACGCCACGGATCAGCGTCGTGTAAGCCTCAGAGAGCAGTGCCAAAGGTCGGTGGCGCGAGAGACGCGCGCCCGCGCCCAGCAGCCCCAGAATCACTGCGAGCAGCACTGAGCTGAGCGCCAGCTCCAGCGTCACCAGCGCGCCGCGCAAGATAACTTCAGAATAGCCATACAGCATCAACGAAATCCTGGCGTAACAGAAGAAATAAAATGCCGCCCGCCAGAGACGAGCGGCCAGAACGGTCGGCGGTTAATCGCCGTAAACGTTAAAATCAAAATACTTTTTCGCAATCTTGTCGTAGGTGCCATCTTTGCGCATGTCAGCGAAAGCTTTATTAATCGCCTCTTTCAGTTCGTTATCCTCTTTACGCAGCCCGATACCGGTGCCGACGCCAAAGATCTTGTCATCTTTTACCGCCGGACCGGCAAAGCCGTAATCTTTGCCGACCGGCTGTTTCAGGAAGCCTCCGCTGGCCTGTACTTCATCCTGGAAGGCAGCATCGATGCGGCCTGCCGTCAGATCCTGATAGACCAAATCCTGGTTGGCATAAGGAGTAACCGTTACGCCTTTGGGCCGCCAGTACTGATTGGCGTAGGTTTCCTGCGTCGTACCCTGCAACAGGCCGATATTTTTTCCTTTCAGCGATTCCGGCGTTGGCTCCAGCTTCGATCCTTTCGGCGCCACCAGGCGGGCATTTGCCGCATAGAGTTTGTCCGAGAAGGCGATCTCCTGCTGACGTTTCTCCGTAATAGAGAGCGACGAAATAATGAAGTCAATTTTCTTCGCCTTCAGAGACGGAATCAGCGCGTCAAAATCGCTTTCTACATAGCTACAGCTCGCCTCGATGCGTTTACAGATCTCATTCGCCAGATCGATATCAAAGCCCACCAGCTCTCCCTGCGCGTTTTTCGATTCAAACGGCGGATAGGTGGGATCGTTGCCGATGCGTAGCGTTTTCGGTACGGCAGCGCCAGCAACGCCTGCGAAAGCCAGCAGCAAAGAGAGAGCCAGAACTCGCTTTTTCATGGGTTATCCTCAAGTGAAGAGCTTATAGTTATGTGATATGTGACGGGTTTGCATTCAGGAAACTGCACTTTTCATGCCAGTTTACGCAGCGGCGGCAGGCGCCTTAACCGCAGCGAAAAACGGGCACAGGCGCTTCGTTTGTGAAGAAAATATAGCAGGGTTGATACGGGGAAAAAGCGACATTGTTACGTTTTGGTGCATGAGCTGCACGAAAAGTGATCCAGGCTGGATTAATGCACCAAAACAGAACTTTTTATGTGATGTTATGCACCTTGCCAGCGCGTAAAGAGATCTTCCGGCAGCTCAATATCAAACTGATCGAGTACCCGATTCAGCGTTTGATCTACCACGTCCATCAGCGACTGCGGGCGATGATAAAATGCCGGTACCGGCGGCATAATGACCGCGCCCAGTTCAGCAGCGCTGGTCATCAACCGTAAATGACCCAGATGCAGCGGCGTTTCACGCACGCATAACACCAAGCGGCGACGCTCTTTCAGCACCACATCGGCGGCGCGCGTTAGCAGGCCGTCGCTGTAGCTGTGAACGATGCCGGACAGCGTTTTCATCGAACAGGGCAAAATCGCCATGCCGGCGGTTTTAAACGAGCCGGAGGAGATGCTGGCGGCAATATCCCGCACGTCATGCACCACATCGGCAAAGCTTTGCACTTCGCGCAGGGTAAAGTCCGTTTCCAGCGCCAGCGTCTGGCGCGCGGCGTTACTCATTACCAGGTGCGTTTCGATCTCCGAAAGCGGCTGTAACAGCTGTAACATGCGAATGCCGTAAATTACCCCGCTGGCGCCGGAGATGCCGACGATCACTCTTTTCATGGTCATGCCTTCCTTATTCGTGGGGCGTTAAGTTTGGACGTCCGCCAGCAAGATTACAACTAACCGGTAAGCTGCATCGCCAGTAACGACCTGGCTACGCATCGCCCTTCAGCGCCGTCGCCTGCGCCGCAAAAAGCGCAATAAGATGATCGGCAACCACCCTGACGCGACGTGAATGCGCTAAATCGGAATGAAGCACCAGCCAAATCGGCTGTTCGACGCCCAGATCGTTTTGCAGACACTGCAGCCCGGCCTGACGGGCCAGGAAATGCGGCAATACCGCTAATCCCATACCGGCGACAACCGCAGAAAGCTGTGCGGAGAGCGTGTTGGTTTCCAGCCGACAGGGACGGTTGCGTAACGTGCGCAACGTCCATTTCGCGGCGGGCAAATGATGATGCGTTTCCGTCCAGCCAATAAAGTCGTCGTTGTCATACGCGGCGCGCGGTTCACGCTGCTGACGCGTTGCCAGATAGTGCGCCGATCCATACAGGCCGAACCCGAGTGTACCCAGCCGCTTAATCGTCAGGTTACCTGTATTCGGACGCACCATTCTTACCGCCAGATCGGCATCGCGGCGGTGTAAATTCACGGTTTGCAAACCGCTGACCACTTCCACCCGCAGCTCTGGATGCTGTGACAGTAGCGGCCCCAGCGCAGGAATGATTAACGGATTCGCCAGATTTTCCGCCGTTGCCAGGCGTACCAGCCCTGCCGCCTCGCCTTCTCTCCGCGCCGCCTCGCCAAAAGTAAGCCCGGCCTGCTCCAGCATCTCAGCACGTTGCAACAGCGCTTCGCCGTCATCAGTAAGCCGGTAGCCGGTTTGATGGCGGCTAAAAAGTGGGATACCAAGCCCGGCCTCTAACCGATCAAGCCGACGTGAAAGCGTGGCAATACCCATCTTCAACTCGTTGGCGGCGCGACTTAACGTACCGCAACGGGCAACGGCAAGAAACACGCGGGCATCATTCCAGTTAACATCAGGCTGCATGATATTTTTCAATAATGGAAAACAGAACCCCGATTTTAGCGCTACTTTACCGAAATAGAAAAACTCATACTTCCTGCAGCTAACAGGAGGAACACATATGCAGCAGCGCACGTTAACAGCAAATTTTCAGGTTTCCGCTCTGGGACTCGGCTGTATGGGTATGAGCGAATTTTACGGACCGCGCGATGATGACGCCTCACTACGCGTACTGGAGCAGGCGGTAGCCAGCGGCATTAATTTTTTCGATACCGCTGATATGTATGGCCCTTACCACAACGAGGAGATCATCGGGCGCTTTCTGGCGTCACATCGACAGCAGATAAAGATCGCCACTAAATTTGGCATTGTACGTCAACCGGGCGAATACCATCGCCGCATTGACAACAGCGCCGATTATATTCGTCGTAGCTGTGAAGGTTCGCTGCGGCGGCTGGGAGTGGAACAGATTGATCTCTATTATGTTCACCGTCTGGATACGGCGACGCCGGTGGAAGAAACCATGGAAGCGTTGGCGCAACTGGTGCGTGCCGGAAAAATTGCCCATATCGGCCTGTGCGAGGTGAGCGCCGCAACCTTAAGACGCGCCCATACCGTTCATCCGGTCACCGCCGTCCAGACCGAATATTCCCTGTGGACGCGTGAGGTTGAAAACAGTGTGCTTCCTGCCTGCCGTGAACTGGGCATTGCCCTGGTAGCCTACTCTCCGCTCGGACGCGGCTTCCTTACCGGTCGCTTTCAGCAAACGGCGACCTTTGCAGCGGGCGATTTTCGCGCCAGCCTGCCGCGTTTTCAGGCGGACAATCTGGAGAAGAACCGTTCGCTGGTCGAGATCATTGCTAAAATGACTGCGGAAAAAGCCTGTACACCGGCCCAGCTCACACTTGCCTGGCTACTGGCGCAGGGCGACAATATTGTTCCGATTCCCGGTACCTGCAACCCTAAACACTTGCAGGAAAATGCGGCGGCGCTAACGCTGAAGTTAACATCAAATGAGGTTCAGTCGTTGCGCGATGCGGTAACGGCTCTGCCGGTTGCCGGCGAGCGCTATACCACCGAAGGCATGAAAGGCATTGATGCGTGAGCATGCAAAACAGAGATAATTGCAGGGATGCAGAGTAGCTGTAAAACTGAATTTTAATATGCGGTGGGGAGAAAACAGAGGGACCAGGCGAAAAAGCGCGGGCCGGATAACCGGCCCGCAGATGAGGATCAACCTTCGTTGTGCATTTCGAGGCTTTCCACCTCGTTTTGGCGCGCCAACGCTTTGGCATCGTCATTGCGCAGCGACTGCAAATACTCCAGGTATTCCAGATCGACATCTTTCGTGACGTAGACGCCGTTAAATACCGAGCATTCAAACTGGGCAATATCCGGGTTCTCTTCGCGTACCGCCTCAATCAGATCGTCGAGATCCTGGAAGATTAACGCATCTGCTTTAATCAGCTGGCGAATCTCTTCTACTTCACGTCCGTGCGCAATCAGTTCGGTCGCACTCGGCATATCAATGCCGTAGACGTTAGGGAAGCGAATTTCCGGCGCGGCCGAAGCCAGATAGACCTTTTTCGCGCCCGCTTCACGCGCCATTTCGATAATCTGTTCAGACGTGGTGCCGCGCACGATGGAATCATCCACCAGCAGCACATTCTTATCGCGAAACTCGGCACGGTTCGCATTCAGCTTACGGCGTACTGCACTACGGCGCAGCTGCTGGCCCGGCATGATAAAGGTGCGGCCAACGTAGCGGTTTTTCACAAAGCCCTGACGATAGGGCTTATCCAGGATACGGGCGATTTCCAGCGCGATATCAGTGGACGTTTCAGGAATCGGGATCACTACGTCGATATTCAGGTCTTCCCATTCGCGCGCGATTTTCTCGCCCAGCTTGGTGCCCATGCGCACACGGGCGCTGTAGACCGAAATCTTATCGAGGAAAGAGTCCGGGCGCGCGAAATAGACATATTCGAACAGGCACGGATTATTACGCGGGTTCTCAGCGCACTGGCGAGTATAAAGCTGGCCGTTGACGGTGATGTAGACCGCTTCGCCCGGCGCGACATCGCGCAGGAATTCAAAGCCCAGCGTATCCAGCGCCACGCTTTCCGAGGCCACCATATATTCGGTGCGGTCTTCAGCCAGCTCGCGCTTACCCATCACCAGCGGACGGATACCGTTCGGATCGCGGAAGGCAACCATGCCGTGGCCGATAATCATCGCGACGCAGGCGTAAGCGCCGCGTACCTGCTGATGCACCGCGCCGACGGCGGAGAAAATGTCGTCCGCTTCCAGCGGATGATGCGGGCAGCGATCCAGCTCCTGAGCAAAAATATTCAACAGGATTTCTGAATCGGAAGTGGTGTTGACATGACGACGGCCACTCTCAAACAGCTGCTTACGCAGTTCGTGCGCGTTAGTCAGATTACCGTTGTGGGCCAGGGTAATGCCGTAAGGGGAGTTGACGTAGAAAGGCTGCGCTTCAGAGGCGCTGGAGCTACCGGCGGTAGGATAACGCACGTGGCCGATGCCCATATTGCCCTGCAAACGTTGCATATGGCGGGCTTCGAACACATCGTTGACCAGACCGTTCGCCTTGCGCAGACGGAAACAGTTCAGCGCATCGATGGTACAAATGCCTGCGGCATCCTGCCCACGGTGCTGAAGCACCGTTAACGCGTCATAAATCGACTGGTTGACCGGCATAAAACCGGTGATACCGACAATACCGCACATGTTGTCATATCCTCATTGGCCGCACACCCGGCGCAATTACCGGGGTAAAAAACTCGACGTGCTTTGCAGATAGTCAAAAAACCATCTGATGATGTAACTGAACTCAGGAATCAGCTGAGACTGCTGCCAGTCCGGACTTTTGGAAAAGCCGGTAAAGGTATCGAGGAAAAACAGCATCGCTGAAACGATTAGCACGCCGCGCAACGCCCCGAAGCAGACACCCAGTACCCTGTCGGTTCCTGACAAACCCGTTTTTTCGACCAACGAGCCAATCACATAGTTCACTATCGCACCAACAATCAGGGTTGCGATAAAGAGAACGGCGATGGCAATGCCGTTGCGCACCAGCTGATCGTCAAATCCGGTGAACCAGACAGCAAGGAAGGGATAGTAATGACTGGCAACAAAGAATGCGCATCCCCAGGTGATAAGAGATAAAGCTTCCCGAACAAACCCACGGATCAGGCTGACAAGAGCAGAAAAACTAACAATCCCAATGATGACGTAATCTATCCAGACCATGAACTCTTCCAGCGACAGTGCCCCTGCATCCAGTTCGGGGCGCATTCTAACAGAAAAAGAAAACGTTTGCGTAGCGTTTTCCCCGTCCTATAACAATAAAAAATACGCTTAAAAAAAGCGTAGCGCGCGGTTGCCGTTGCGGCTAAGCACGCGGCCTGAACGTCAGGTCTGTGCCAGCCGCAACGAGAACGCTTTAACGCGCGCTGTAAGGTTTAACCACGCCGCTCAGGCCGGAAATGCCTTTTAATTCACCGACCGCCGCCTGCATTTTGGCTTTCGAGGCATCAGGGCCGACATAGATACGGGTAATCTGACCCTGTATCGGCGTCGAGGGCACGGTATAAGCGCGATAGCCGGAAAGACGCAGCTGCGCCACAATCTCATTCACCTTGGCCGCGTTTTTCAGCGCGCCCAGCTGAACCACATAGGCCTGCCCTGACGGCGCCGTTTGCTCGGTGGTTTTCGGCTGCTCTACCGGCTTCGGCTGTTCAACCGGTTTGGGCTGTTCAACCGGCTTAGGTTTCGGCTTCGGTTGCTCCACCGGTTTCGGTTTCGGCTGCTCCGCTTTTGGCTTCGGTTGCTGCGGCTGCGACTGCACAACCGGCGGCGGCGCCACGACCGACGGCGCGCTGTTATGTTGCGGAACCGCAGCGCCGTTATCCGCCGACTGCGGCGGCCGGTTTTGCCCGCCCTCAATTGCCGCGCCTGCACCTTCCGGCGGCTGTGAAGGCAGCGACTGCGTTACCGGCGGCACCATATCGCTGTCCTGCTGATCGTCCGGCTTCGGCACCAGCGGAATCGCCGCGAACTCCTCTTTATAATGCTTTTTTTTCCCGTCCAGCAGGCCCGGCAATACGATGACGCCAACCGCCACCAGAATTACTGTGCCGACTAAACGGTTCTGAAACTTACTTGCCACTGCCCTTCTCCGTTTCCATCGCTTCCATGACCTGCGCTACGGTGTGGAATGATCCACAAACCAGCACAATATCCTGCTCAGCGGCCTGCTGCATAGCGGCCCGCCAGGCTTCGGTAACAGAACTAAAAGCCAGCGCCCGATCCGTCGCCAGCGCCGCCATTAGCTCGTCGGCGCTGGCGCCGCGCGGGCCCTCCAGCGGCGCCAAATACCACTGGTCTACCTGCGGTGCCAGGCAGGCCAGGGTTCCGGCAATATCTTTATCGTGCAGCATACCGACCACCGCGCGCACTTTGCCCTGTTTCGGCAGCTGCGCCAGGCGTCCGGCCAGATAGCCTGCGGCATGAGGATTATGCGCTACGTCCAGAATCACCTGCGGCTGCTGCGCTACGGTCTGAAAACGGCCCGGCAACACTGCTTTATCAAGATGCTGACGAATAATGGCTTCGCTGACGTTGAGGCCGGAGGCACTGAGCGCGGCCAGCGCCGTCGCTGCGTTAGGAAGCGGCACCTGCGGCAGCGGCAGCTCCGTCAGCGTGATACGCTCATCGCTGAAACGCCATCCGCTTTCCAGCTGCTGCCAGCGCCAGTCGCGTCCCAGCTGTAACAGCTGCGCGCCTTTTTCCTGCGCCACCTGCGCGATACTCTGCGGCATATCGGGTTCGCCGACCACCGCCGGTTTCGCCGCCCGGAACACGCCCGCTTTTCACGGCCGATGTTTTCCCGATCCGGCCCCAGCCAGTCGGTATGGTCCAGCGCGATACTGGTGATAACCGCTACGTCCGCATCGACAATATTGGTAGCATCCAGCCGTCCGCCCAGCCCCACTTCCAGAATAACCACGTCCAGCGCCGCCTGTTTAAACAGCTGCAGCGCCGACAGCGTACTGAATTCAAAATAGGTCAACGAGGTGTCGCCGCGTCCCGCTTCAATCGCAGCAAAGCTGGCGGTATGCGCCGCTTCCGGCAGCTCATCGCCCTGAACGCGCACGCGTTCGGTATAGCGCAACAGATGCGGGGAGCTGTAGACGCCGACCCGATAACCAGCGGCCATCAGCAGCGTTTCCAGCGTGCGGCAAGTGGTGCCTTTGCCATTAGTTCCGGCAACGGTGAAAACAAAGGGGGCGGGTTTTAACAGATCGAGCGTGCGAGCGACACGTTCAACGCGCGTCAGGCCCAAATCGATGGCCTGCGTATGCAGACGCTCAAGATAATAAAGCCACGCGGCCAGAGGCGACGTGGCTTGAGGAAGGTGAAGATTTTCCATGGATCCCGTTCACAAAGTTACGGTTCATTGGTGAAAGGCGCCGTGAGCGACGCCTTTCCATCATCTGTCAGGCCTCTTGGCTTTCCGCTTTCGGTTCATCCGGCAGCTCATTGCTGTCCGGCAGCGGCGCAGGCAGATTCTGCATTTTTGCCAGCAGGCTCGCCAGTTTAAAGCGCATTTCCGGGCGACGGACAATCATATCGATCGCGCCCTTTTCAATCAGGAATTCGCTGCGCTGGAAGCCCGGCGGCAGTTTTTCACGTACCGTCTGCTCAATGACGCGCGGGCCGGCGAAGCCAATCAGCGCTTTCGGTTCCGCGACGTTCAGGTCGCCCAGCATGGCGAAACTGGCGGAAACGCCGCCCATGGTCGGGTCGGTCAGCACGGAGATATACGGCAGGCCGCGTTCGCGCATTTTTGCCAGCGCGGCGCTGGTTTTCGCCATCTGCATCAGCGACATTAGCGCTTCCTGCATACGGGCACCGCCGCTGGCGGAGAAACAGATCAGCGGGCAGTTGTCTTCCAGCGCCTGCTCAACGGCACGCACAAAACGGGCGCCAACCACGGAACCCATTGAGCCGCCCATAAAGGCAAATTCAAAAGCGGCGGTCACGACCGGCATGCCGTGTAGCGTGCCTTTCATCACGATCAGCGCATCTTTTTCATCGGTCTCTTTCTGCGCCGCAGCCAGACGATCCTTATACTTTTTGGAATCGCGGAACTTCAGAACGTCTTTCGGTTCCAGTTCGCTGCCCAACTCAACCAGCGTGCCTTGATCTAACAGGCTGTGCAGGCGCTCGCGCGCGTGCATACGCATGTGATGGTCGCATTTCGGACAAACTTCCAGATTGCGCTCCAGCTCGGCACGGTAAAGCACCTGCCCGCAGCTGTCGCATTTTGTCCAGACCCCTTCAGGAATGTTTGCTCTGCGCGACGGGGTAATTGTGCTCTTATTGAGAATTCGTTCAATCCAGCTCATTGATGACCTTTCTGTTTGAACCTGGTGAGACCAGTTTTTCTTGTTGCTGCTGAAGCCGTCTTCAGCAGACCATAAATGTCGCTCATTAAACCATAACCATTACGCGCTGTGGATAAAAATCTGGTCTTACCGGTGCGCGCCGTTGGCCTATGGCTGTTTTTGCTGGCGCGCCGCGCGACGATGACGCCACACTTCCACTACGCCCGGCAATATCGATACCACGATAATCGCCACAATCAGCAGCTTCAGGTTGTCCTGCACCATTGGCAGGGCGCCGAAGAAATAGCCCGCATAAGAGAACAGCAGCACCCACAGCAGCGCGCCGGCGACGTTAAACAGCGCGAAATGGCGATAGGACATATGTCCCATGCCCGCGACGAACGGCGCAAAGGTGCGGACGATCGGCACGAAGCGCGCCAGAATAATGGTTTTTCCGCCGTGACGCTCGTAAAAAGCGTGGGTTTTATCCAGATAGCTGCGACGGAAAATACGCGAGTTTGGATTGCTGAACAACCTTTCGCCAAACAGCCGTCCTATCGTGTAGTTAACCGCATCGCCCAAGACCGCCGCGATCACCAGCAACGTCACCATCATATGCACGTTGAGATCGTTATCCGGCAGCGCCGCCAGCGCGCCGGCAACGAACAGCAGCGAATCGCCAGGCAGAAAGGGCGTCACTACCAGCCCGGTTTCACAGAACAGAATCAGAAACAGAATGGCATACACCCAGATGCCATACTGCGCCACCAGCTCGGCCATATGAACATCGATATGCAGGATAAAATCGACAACAAAACGGATTAGATCCATAACTCTTCCTTAGTGAGCGGCAGCGCCTGAAAGTTAATCTTCGAGAAACAACGGCCCCATCGGAGGCCGGGGCAAAGCAAAATGTTCCGGGTAATCAACGGCGACCAGATACAGTCCTTCCGCCTTTGCCGTCGCCGCGGCCAGCGTGCGATCTTTGGCCGCCAGCAACTCCGCCATCCAGCCTTCGGGCTGATTGCCGCAGCCGATTTCCAGCAGGCTGCCGACAATATTGCGCACCATATGATGCACAAAGGCGTTGGCCTTAATATCCACCACCACATACGCGCCGTGGCGGCTGACATTCAAATGCATCACGTTACGCCACGGCGTACGCGACTGGCACTGCACCGCGCGAAACGAGGTAAAGTCGTTTTCACCCAGCAGGCATTGCCCGGCGCGCTGCATCTTTTCAACGTCCAGCGGCTGATGAAAATGGGTGACGCCACCGTGCAAAATCGCCGGACGCAGCCGGTGATTATAAATCACGTAGCGATAACGTCGTGCCGTGGCGCTAAAACGCGCATGGAAATCCTCCGGCACCGCCTTGACCCAGCGCACGGCAATATCGTCCGGCAGGTTGGCATTAACGCCCAGCGTCCAGGCGGCATCCTTACGCACCGAGGTGGTTTCAAAATGCACCACCTGACCGGTGCCATGAACGCCTGCATCGGTGCGTCCGGCGCAAAATACCGTCACGTCATGGTTAGCCACCTGCGACAGCGCCTGCTCCAGCCGCGCCTGCACGCTGCGGACTTCCTGCTGCCGCTGCCAGCCATAATAGCGGCTGCCATCATATTCAATCCCCAACGCCAGTTTCTGTACGTTCGGGTTAACCACCTGCGTCATCAGTACAGATACTCCTGTACCAGCCGCTCGGCGGTTTTCAGCGCCATTAGCGCGCCGCCAAAACGCACGTTATCGGCCACCGACCAGAACTGCAGCAGCTCCGGGATGCCGTAATCGTTACGCAGACAGCCGACGTTCAGGTCGGCGTTGTCAGACGCATCGGTCACCTGCGTCGGATAGTCGTTCTCTTCTGACAACAGGATATCGTCGCAGCGCGACAGCTCATCGCGCGCCTCTTCCGCCGAGAGCGGACGCAGGCTTTCCAGATGCACAATCTGCGCATTGCCATAGAACACCGGCGCCTGCACGCTGCTGACCGCAATCGGCAGCCCTTCGTCCTGAAGCACTTTACGCACCTGATCGACCAGGCGGCGTTCACTGGCGACGCTACCCTCACTATCCGGCAGCTGCGGCAGCACGTTAAATGCCAGCTGGCGGCCAAAGTGATGATCTTCGGCAGGCAGCCCGTTCAGCAGGCGCGCGCTTTCGCCCGCCAGCGAATCCACCGCCGCCTTGCCGTGCGCCGAGACCGACAGCAGATTGGTCACCTGCAGGCGACCGATACCCGCCTGATCGATCAGCGGCTTAATGGCGCTCAGCAGCTGGCTGGTCAGGCTGTCCGCTACGCTGATAATGTTGCGGTTGCGGTAGTCAGCCAGCACCTGCGGATTCACATCCGGCACCACCAGCGGCACATCCGGCTCCAGCGCAAACAGATCGCTGCTGTCGATCAGCAGACAACCGGCGCTGGCCGCTTCATCGGCGTAACGCGCCGAGGCCTCGCGACCGGCGACGAAAAAGGCCAGCTGCGCCTGCGCCCAGTCGAATTCACTGGCATCCTGCACGCGCAGCGACTGACCGGCAAAACGTACGCTTTCGCCGGCGCTGCGCTCGCTGGCCAGCAAATACATTTCACCAACCGGGAACTGGCGTTCGGCCAGCAACTCCAGTAAAGCGTTCCCTACTGCGCCTGTCGCGCCTAAAAGCGCAATATTCCAGCCGTCAGACATGTTGGTTTACTCCAGACAATGACATAAAAACAGAAGGCGGTGATATTCACCGCCCGTTGATTCAGATTATTCCCCGCCGAAAGCCGCCGGAAAAATCATAAGGGTTATGCTGGCTGATGGACCGCGTTAAAGCCCAGCTTTTGCAGCAGCACCGCCGCATCGGCGTCATCGCACGCGACCCGCAGCGATGACCATTCGCGGCGCTCCATATACTGCTTGCGCAGGCGGTCAAATTCGCCGGGCTGACCTGCGACTTTTCGTAGCGGCGCATCATCGCGGCGCACATCATACACCAGATGAGCCAGACGTTTTAGCGTTGGCTGATCGAGCGGCCCGTGCAGACTAATGCGGCCAAACTCCGGCGCGGGTAGCAACGTCTCCAGCGCAACCTGCTGCGGCTGGCCGAGAAAGCGCGTCCAGGCTTCAAAGACCTGCGTCGTACCGCGCGCCTTACCTTCCAGCGTATAGCCCGCAATGTGCGCGGTGCCGATATCCACGCGCGCCAGCAGTTCCACGTTCAGATCCGGCTCCGGCTCCCAGACATCCAGCACGACACGCAAATCCTGACGCTGCTGTAATACGCGCAGCAGCGCCTGATTATCCACCACCGGCCCGCGGCAGGCATTAATCAGAATCGTGCCAGGCTTCAGCGCCTGCAACAGCGCTTCATCAGCCAGATGCAGCGTTTGATAAAGCCCGTCTTTATAGAGCGGCGTATGGAACGTCAGTATGTCCGCTTCCGCCACCAGCTTTTCCAGCGGCTGAAAATCTTCACGATCGCCACGATCGGCGCGCGGCGGATCGCACAGCAGCGTTTTAATGCCGAGCGCCTCCAGTCGTTTTTGCAGACGACCGCCGACATTGCCGACGCCGACAATCCCCACGGTGCGATCGGTCAGCTGAAAGCCGTCACGCTCCGCCAGCATCAGCAGCGCGGAGAAAACATATTCAACCACGGCGATGGCGTTACAGCCCGGCGCGGCGGAAAAGCCGATGCCGGCACGCGCCAGAAAATCCTCATCAACGTGATCGGTGCCGGCAGTGGCGGTACCGACAAACTTTATTGGCTTGTCGCTTAACAGCGCCTCATTCACTTTGGTGACCGAGCGCACCATCAGCGCATCGGCATCCGCCAGTTCCGCGGTCGGAACCGGACGTCCGGGCACCGCGACCACCTCGCCGGTGCGGCTAAACAGCTCGCGGGCGTAAGGCATATTTTCATCTACCAGAATTTTCACTACGGCTTTCCTGCATCAGCTGAAAAATTGTCGGCTATGTTGCCATATTCAAGAGCGGAATTCATGCCGGCGGGTGCCGCGCCCGATAACGCTCCGGCGTGGTGCCTGCCTGTTGTTGAAACATCACGATTAGCGCGGAAGCGGAGCTGTAACCCAGCTCCAGTGCAATATCCTGTACCGACTTCCCCTGCTCCAACAGGGAAATAGCATGAAGAAAACGCAGGCGCTGACGCCATTCACTAAACGACATGCCAAGCTCGGCCTGGCAGCGTCGCGCCAGCGTACGTTCGGTGGTATAAACCTGCTGCGCCCACTGCGCTACGGTGCGGTTATCGCCAGGATTGCTTTCCAGCGCCTGCAATACCGGAGCCAGATATTTGTCATCGGACCGCGGCAAATAGCTCTCCTGAAACGGGGCGATTAACAGCTGGTCCAGCACCGCTTCACACAGACGCAAATCGGCCTCCGTCTGCGGCAGATAAAGTTGACGTACAGCGAAGTCGGCCATAATCGCTTTCACGATAGGCCCGGCCTGAATCAGGCAGGCGTGCTGCGGCATACCGCTACAGTATTCCGCGGCGACATTAAAGGTGAGCAGCCGGATATGCTTATGATTGTAGCTGGCATGCTGATGTTCAGGCGGGATCCAGACCGGAAACGCGGCAGGCGTTAGCAGGCGTTTGCCCTCTACCTCCATTTGCAGCACATTACCTTCGACAAAAATCAGCTGTCCCCAGCGATGACGATGCGGCAAATATTCCGTGCGGGCATTCGTTTCTTCATAACGCAGGAAAAAACGAAAATCGCTGGCGTGAACCGGTTCCTGATAAGCAAGCTGAACCACAATATCTCCGGTTTGCGTGAGTGATAATCTGTCCGGTTGGGAATTAATTTTGTCTGATTTTAACTATCTGTCTTAAAACGGACAAGCGTACACTTCCCGCTTTCTCTGTAACATTAACGAAACCGTCATGAGCTTTTTATTTCCCCTGTTTGCCGTGCTGATTTGGTCGGTTAACGCCATCGTCAGCAAACTTTCCGCTGGCGCGATCGATCCGGCGGCAATCTCCTTTTACCGCTGGCTGCTGGCGCTGCTGGCGCTAACGCCGTTTGTGCTGCCCGCCGTCTGGCGCAACCGGCGTAAAGTGCTGAAGGTCTGGTGGAAGCTGCTGGTGCTGGGCCTGCTGGGCATGGTGCTGTATCAATGCCTGACCTATTACGCAGCGCACAGTGTCACCGCGCTATTTATGGGCATCCTGAACGCGCTGATTCCGCTGCTGACCGTCCTGCTGAGCGTCTTTATCCTGCGCGTCGCGCCGACGCTGGGCATTTTGCTGGGTACCCTGCTCTCTCTTAGCGGGCTGGTATGGCTGGTCAGCCAGGGCAATCCGGCTCAGCTACTGACGCACGGCCTGGGAACAGGTGAACTGATGATGTTTGCTGCTTCAACGTCATATGCGCTGTACGGCGTCCTGACCAAACGCTGGGCCATTAGCCTGCCGGGTTGGCAGAGCCTTTACGTGCAGATCTTCTTTGGCGTGCTGCTGCTAACGCCGAACTTTCTCCATGCTCCCGACGTCACGCTTAATGCGAATAATCTGCCGCTGGTGCTGTTCGCCGGTATTCCCGCCTCCATTATCGCGCCATTCCTGTGGATTCAGGGCGTGCTGCGGATGGGCGCCAGTACCACCAGCATTTTTATGAATCTGGTGCCGATCTTTACCGCTATTATCGCCGTACTGTTTCTGCATGAAACGCTGCACAGCTACCACTTTATCGGCGGCGGCATTACGCTGTTCGGCGTGATTGTGGCCCAGCGCCTGCGTATTCCGCTGGAAAGTTCACGACGAACGGCCAAAGATCCCACCGTCTGAAACGCGGCTTTTTTACCGACGTTTGGCGCGCTGTCGCCGGGCGTCGGCCCTGACCGCCGCAATGATGAATTTATCCTTCCTGAATGCGGCTTCGCCCCTACATTTTCCTCGCCGGGATTGCTATCATAGCGCCCTTCTCTGGTTTTCCGGCGCGCCCCGGATATTGACCCGCCGTTTTAAGGATTCCACCATGCAGCCTCTTACTGGCCCCGGCGCGCCCCAGGGCGATCGCACAACTGTACCCGGCCAGCCACCTCGCGGCGGCACACCTGGCGAACAACCGCTCTCTCCGGCACAGCGCACCACGCTGGAACGGCTGATTGTGCGCATTATGTCGCTCAGTACCTTAAAAGCGCCTGAACTGTGGGCCGGACTGCGACGCGAAGTGGGCGTAAGGAATGATGCAGAGCTGCAGTCGCGCCATTTTCCCGCTGCCGAAAGCTTTCTTAATGGCAGGCTGACGCAGGTACAAAATAATCACTCCACTCGTCAACTGCTACAGCAGCTAACCGACCTGCTGCCGCAGGGCAATAATCGTCAGGCGGTGAGCGATTTTATTCGTCAGCAGTTTGGCCATACGGTTCTCAGCTCGTTGTCGCCGGATCAGCTGCGTCAGGTGCTGACGATGTTGCAGAACGGTCAGATGACCATTCCGCAGCCGCAGTTTACGCGCAACAGCGATCGCTCTCTGCTGCCGGCAGAGCATCAAACGTTGAATCAGCAGGTGGTTAAGCTGGCTGCGGCGACCGGTGAGCAATCCTCAGCGGTCTGGTCATCGGCGCTGAAGCTGGTCGGTCTGAAAAGCGGCGATCCTATCCCGTTACGCCACTTTCCGCTGCTGTCACAATATTTGCAGGTGCGCCAGACACTGAGCCAGCAACATGCGCCCACGCTGCATATGCTGGAGACGGCGCTGAAACACCCGCTGGATCGCGTTGAGCAGCAGATGCTGGAAGAGTACAGTCAGCAAAATTTCCAGGCGACGCCGCAGACGATCCTGACCGCCGCGCAGGCGCAGGATCTGCTTAACCTGTTGTTTACGCGCCGCGCTGAACGCAGCGGCGAAAGCGAGACGCTGCGCTCCGCCAGCGACCTGAACCCGCAGCCGATTTATAATCCGCTGGTTCCCTGGCTGCCCGCGCCGCTGCAGCCGCTGGCCAACCGACCGGCGCTGGCCGCACTGATTGTGCTGCTGGCGATTGGCCTGCTCTGGCTACTGTTCTGATTAACAGCCGCAGTCAGCGACGTTTTTCTGCTGCGGCCATTCGCCCGGCGCATCGCCCGTTACGACCGGATGACGATCGCGCCGCCAAAAATCGAGCCCGCCAATCAATTCCTTAACGCGTAGCCCGGCGCACGCCAGTTTCCATGCCGCTTTGGTCGAACCGTTGCAGCCAATACCATCGCAATAGGTAATATAAACCTTGCTGCGATCGAGGCGTGCCAGGCTTTCCGGCGTCATCTCCCGATGCGGAAAGCTGATCGCGCCGCAGATATGCCCCGCTTGCCAGGCCTGCACCGAACGCGCGTCGATCACCACGATTTCCGTGACGCCATTGGCTAAATCTTCAGCCACATCCCAGGCATCGGCGTAATAAGAGAGCTTGTGCGCCAGCCACTCGGCACTGGAGGCGGCATCGGGCGGGGGAAAAGCAAGAACGCTGGACATTATGGACATCATCTTTCTCCGGTGGTTTTTCTGTCATCATACCGGCACTTCGGTATGATGGCTGATACCGATTTTATCTTGCTGATAAGACCCATTATGGCATCCCTTAGCGCCCGCATTTTAATGCTCTACGCCGGGCAAACCGGCGCTACCCGCCGCGATCGTCTTTGCAGCGCCCTGCGTCAGACGATCGGCGAGGGCAGCCTGCCGCAGGGCAGCCGTCTGCCCTCTTCGCGCCTGCTGGCGGCGGAGCTGAAGCTGTCGCGCGTAACGGCAGAGGCGGCCTACAGCCAGCTGGAGAGCGAAGGCTATTTGCAGCGCCAAACCGGTAAAGGAACTTTCGTCGCGATAGCCCTGCGCCCTTCTCCCACCGGTAACGAGTGCGCATCGCTGCCCTTTATACCGTCGGCGCGCGCGGCAGCCGTGGTGGCCAGCGGCGCCTGTCAGGATCCACCGTTTCCTTATGCCTTTGCAGCAGGTTCACCGGAGTTGCGCGCTTTTCCGCACGATCTGTGGCGCAGGCTAACGGCGCGGCAGCAAAAGCTGCACGGCAGCGCGCTGATGCGTTACGGCGATCCGCAAGGCTGGCTACCGCTGCGCCAGGCCTTAAGCCTTTACCTGGCCCAGGCGCGCGGCGTGCGCTGTACGCCGGATCGGATCATCGTACTGACCAGTTCACAGCAGGCGTTACAGATGCTGTCGCTGTTATTGCTCGACAGTGGCGAGGAGGTCTGGATGGAAAATCCCGGCTATCCGGGCGCGCGACATGCGTTTCTCAGCGCCGGGGCACGCATTACCGGCGTGGCGGTTGATGAACAGGGCGCGATACCCAGGGAAGGCGCGCCGCGGTTGATCTACCTGACGCCTTCACATCATTATCCTGGCGGATCGGCGCTAAGTCTGGAGCGGCGGCTGGCCTGGCTGGCACTGGCGGAAAAGCAGCAGAGCTGGATTATTGAAGACGACTACGACAGCGAGTTCTGGTATGACGCACAGCCGATGCCAGCAATGCAGGGCCTGGCGCCGCAGCGCACGCTCTATCTTGGCACCTTTTCCAAATCGCTGTTTCCTTCGTTGCGTCTCGCCTGGATGGTGGTACCGGAGCCGCTGGTTGAACCGCTGATCCGCTTACGCAGCGTGATGGACGGGCACAGCGCGCAGCTGCCGCAGGCGGTGACCGCGGCATTTATCGAACAGGGACATTACGCGGCGCATCTGCGCTTGATGCGCCAGCTTTATCACAGCCGACGCGATTTACTGCTGGAGCGCCTTACATCACAGTTGATCGATCGGCTGCAGGTGCTGCCCTGCCGCGGCGGCCTGCAAATGACGGTTTTATTACGCGAGGGAAATGAAGCGGAGCTGACCGTGCGGGCGGCGCGCCAGCAGCTGTTGTTGCCGCGGCTGTCGCCCTGCTGGCTGGACGATAAGCCTGAACAACAGGGCTGGCTGCTCGGCTTTTCCGCGCTGGAACGCGCGGAAATAATTCACGGTGTCAATAAGCTGACGGCGCTTTTTCAGGATCGATAAACGCCGTGCGGCCTTTGCTGGGTTGGCGCGCTATCAGCAACGACAACATTCAAGCCTGGCGCGCCATCAACAGCGACAGCAGCATACCGAGCGCGGCGCAGATCGCGGCGGCAAGATAGACCGAACCGTAGCCCAGCGAGGTCGCCAGCAGACCGGTCAATGGTCCGGTAATGCCGTAAGCAATATCCTGAAAGGCGGCAAATCCGCCCAGCGCCGTACCGCGCACCTGCGGCGCCACGCGTTTCACCACCTCAACGCCGAGCGCCGGAAACACCAGCGAGCAACCGCAGCCGGTAAGCGCCGCGCCCGCCAGCGCCATCCAGCTGCTGGTGGCGAATCCCAATACCACTAAACCGGCGGCTTCAATAATCAGCGATACTACTGCGACGCGAATGCCGCCAAGGCGATCGGGCAGGCTGCCGAAAAAGATGCGCATCAGCACAAACGCGCCGCCGAAGGCGCTCAGGGTAAAGCCCGCGTTACCCCAGTGGCGCTCGGCAAACCACAGCGAGGTAAAGGTGCCGATAGTCGCAAAACCAACGCCCTGTAACGCCAGCGCGCTGCCCGGCGATAAAATTTGCCCCACTACGCGCCACAGCGAAGGACGTTCACCGTGATGCGCCGGCACTGCCCGAATCCACAGATTCAACGCCAGCGACAGCAGCGGTAAAATAAGCGCGACGATGCCCAGCCCGCTAAAGCCCCAGCGCGCATGGATCCACAATCCCAGCGGCGCACCGGCCGCCAGCGCGCCATAAATTGCCATCCCGTTCCAGGACATCACCAGGCCGGATCGCTTCGGCCCAACCAGCCCCAATCCCCAGGTCAGGTTCCCTGTAAGCAGCAGGCTTTCGCCAAACCCCAGCAGCAGGCGTCCCACCACCAGCAGCGCAAATTTTCCCGCTGTCGGCAGCGTCAGCTGCGCTGCCAGCAAATAGGCAACGCCCACCAGCGCGATCGCCAGCATGCCCTGCTGTGTAGTGATTTTCGCCCCGTGCCGATCGGCCCGTTTTCCGGCCAGCCCGCGCGTTAACAGCGTCGCTAAAAACTGGATCCCTACCGCCACGCCGACCATCACGTTGCTGTAGCCCAGCTCATGATGCACAAACAGCGGAATTACCGGCAGCGCCAGCCCAGCGGTGAGATAGGTTAAAAAGACAGCGAAAGAGGTGCAGGCAATCAGCGCCGTACCTTTGGAAGAAGAATTGATTGTCGTCTCGGACATTCGTCAC
Organism: Mixta sp. Marseille-Q2659; assembly: GCF_940807255.1. GTDB lineage: Bacteria > Pseudomonadota > Gammaproteobacteria > Enterobacterales > Enterobacteriaceae > Mixta. The sequence continues at coordinate 188,664 of NZ_CALNWY010000003.1, forward strand.
GGTTCTCCTGAATATTACGGGCGCATCCACCAAACGCGCCCACGGAGCCAGCGCAGCGCGCTGGAAGGGGGCGTTGGTTAACGTAAACGCTTACGCAATATCATGACGATATTGTTAACTGATGATAAACGAGCCAGTCGCCGGTACAGCCCGACGACGGTGGGCAGTGTAATAGAGATATTCGTACTGCACCAATGGTCTGGGCGGATTTTTTGCCGCGACGGTCAGGAATGCGCACCGCCTCGCAAAAGAATCGAAAAACGGCGCTTTCAGATACAAAAAAGCCCGGCAAAAGCCGGGCTGATAATGTTAATGCGCTTACTGATATTTACGCATGGTCAGGGTGGCGTTGGTGCCACCAAAACCGAAGCTGTTGGACATCACGGTGGTCAGCTTGCGCTCGGTCGGTTCGGTAATGATATTCAATCCTTCCGCCGCCGGATCGCGCTCTTCAACATTGATGCTCGGTGCGATAAAGCCATGCTCCAGCATCAGCAGGCTGTAGATCGCTTCCTGTACGCCTGCAGCGCCCAGTGAGTGGCCGGTCATCGCTTTGGTCGCGGAAATAGCTGGCTGATCGTTACCAAACACTTCGCGAATCGCGCCCAGTTCTTTCACGTCGCCAACCGGCGTTGAGGTACCGTGCGTGTTGATGTAGTCGATCGGTGTATCCACGCCCTGCATGGCCATCTTCATGCAACGCACCGCGCCTTCGCCAGACGGAGCAACCATGTCCGCACCGTCAGAAGTCGCGCCATAGCCGACGATCTCAGCGTAGATATGCGCGCCGCGCGCCAGTGCATGCTCCAGCTCTTCCACAACCACCATGCCACCGCCGCCAGCGATAACAAAACCGTCGCGATTGGCATCATAGGTACGGGAGGCTTTTTCCGGCGTATCGTTATAGCGGGTTGACAGCGCGCCCATTGCATCGAATTCGCAAGCCATTTCCCAGCACAGCTCTTCGCCGCCACCAGCAAAAACGATGTCCTGTTTGCCCAGCTGGATCTGCTCTACCGCGTTACCGATACAGTGTGCGGAAGTGGCGCAGGCGGAGCTGATAGAGTAGTTAACGCCGTGAATCTTAAACGGCGTTGCCAGGCAGGCGGACACGCCGGAAGCCATCGCTTTGGTGACCACATACGGGCCTACCGCTTTCAGGCCGCGCGGGCTACGCATCGCGTCAGCGCCAAACACCTGGTAACGCGGAGAGCCGCCGCCAGAGCCGGCAATCAGGCCCACACGCGGATTATTCTGGTAAGTCTCGTCGCTCAGGCCCGCGTCTTTGATCGCTTCAGCCATTGAAAGGTAGGCATAAATGGACGCGTCACTCATAAAGCGCACGATTTTGCGATCGATGAGGCCGGTAGTATCGAGTTTAACGTTACCCCAGACGTGACTACGCATGCCGGAATCTTTCATCTCCTGAGAGAAGGTGATGCCGGAGCGACCTTCACGCAGAGATGCCAGGACTTCTTCCTGGTTGTTGCCAATGCTGGAAACGATCCCCAGGCCAGTAATCACTGCACGTTTCATCAAAAATACCTCTTCCATCTCATAATTAGGATTTGACACGCACTCTAGCTTACACTTGTACGCCGAACAAGTCCGATCAGCAAAATTCCTGTGTAAATTTGCGTGATGTGACCGCTCTCGCTAAAATCGCGGCACTGCCTGATAAGTGAGCCATTCCCGTTGAAAAACATCCCGATAGAACACGCAAAACTAGACTGGAACGATCAGGGTACACCTGTATCCCGAGAATTTGACGACGTCTATTTTTCTAATCAGAACGGCCTGGAAGAGACGCAATACGTCTTTTTGGGCGGCAATAATCTGCCTGCCCGCTTCGCCACGCATCCACGTCCGCTATTCGTTGCCGCCGAAACCGGCTTTGGCACTGGCCTTAATTTTCTTACGCTGTGGCGCGCTTTTGATTGCTTTCGCCAGCAGCAGCCGCAGGCAACGCTACAGCGTCTGCACTTCATCAGCATGGAGAAATTTCCCCTGACGCGGGAAGATCTTGCCGCCGCCCACGCGCGCTGGCCGGAACTGGAACCTTACGCCGCCCAGCTGCGTGCGCAGTGGCCGCTGGCGTTGCCCGGCTGTCAGCGTTTGCTGCTGGACGGCGGGCGCGTCACGCTGGATCTCTGGTTTGGCGATGTTAATACGCTTATTCATCATTTTGATGACAGTCTGGCGCGCAGCGTGGACGCCTGGTTTCTGGATGGTTTTGCGCCGTCGAAAAATCCTGAGATGTGGACGCCGGAATTGTTTAGCGCGATGGCGCGCCTGGCGCAGGCTGACGGCAGCTTTGCCACCTTTACCGCGGCGGGTTTTGTGCGGCGTGGACTCGAGCAGGCCGGTTTTGCGGTAACCAAACGCAAAGGCTTCGGCCACAAGCGCGAAATGTTGTGCGGCACGCTGGCTGAAGCACCTGCGCTACCCCACTCCGCGCCCTGGTACGCGCGCACCTCCGCCGCTGGCGATGATATTGCGCTGATCGGCGGCGGCATTGCCAGCGCATTGATGGCGCTGGCGCTGCTGCGCCGCGGTAAAACGGTCACGCTTTACTGCGCCGATGAACTGCCTGCGCAAAACGCCTCCGGCAACCGTCAGGGCGCGCTCTATCCTTTGCTCAATCAGCACGATCCGGCGCTGGCGCAGTTCTTTCCCGCCGCCTTCACCTTTGCCCGCCGACTTTATGACCAGCTGCCGGTCGATTTTGCCCATGACTGGTGCGGCGTAACGCAGCTGGCATGGGATCAAAAGAGCCACGATAAAATTCAGCAGATGTTGGCAATGGCGCTGCCGGAAGCGCTGGCACTCGGCGTTGACGTTGAGCAGGCCGAACGGCTGGCTGGCGTTGCCACCGGCTGCGGCGGTATTCACTACCCTGACGGCGGCTGGCTGGCCCCGGCGGAACTGACCGCCGCGCTGTTTGAGCTGGCGCAGCAGCAGGGTTTGCAAGTTCACTGGCAGCATCGTTTAGTCCAGCTCGAACAGGCCGCAGACGGCTGGCAGTTGCAATTTGGCGACGCCTCGACGGCGCAGCATCAGAACGTCGTGCTGGCAAACGGCCACGCTATTACCGCGCTGGTGCAGAGCGAAAAGCTGCCGGTTTATCCGGTAAGCGGACAGGTCAGCCATATTCCTTCACGCGCTGGGTTAGCCGATCTGAAACAGGTTCTCTGTTATGAAGGCTATCTGACGCCGGTCAGCCCGCAGTTTGGCACGCATTGCATCGGCGCCAGCTATCATCGCGGCGATACCTCTACCCACTATCGTGAAGAGGATCAGCAGGAAAACCGTCAGCGCCTGCTGCACTGCCTGCCCGATTGCGCATGGACGGCGGCGGTAGACGTCAGCGCTGGCGAAGCGCGTAACGGCGTGCGCTGCGCAACGCGCGATCATTTGCCGATGGCGGGCAACCTGCCGAATTACGCGGCCACGTTAGCCGAGTATGCCGACCTGCCCGCTCAGCGCAAACGCCAGGCCAACATCGCCTCCGCGCCGACCTGGCCGGGGCTGTTTGTGCTGGGCGCGTTGGGTTCGCGCGGCTTATGCAGCGGCCCGCTGGCAGCCGAAGTGCTGGCAGCTCAGCTGTGCGATGAGCCAGTGCCGTTGGATCGCGAGACGCTGGCAGCATTAAGCCCCAACCGTTACTGGGTACGTAAGTTGCTAAAGGGTAAACCGGTAGGTTAAGGCGAGAACTAACAGACGACACCTGAAACTGAGGCGGCGATCCAACAGGCGACACCTGAAGCTAAAGCGAGGGAGGCCCCGGCAAGGAGTAAAGCGTCCCGCGCCAGGGATGGCGCGGGACGAGCCTGTCATGGATGACGGATGTTGCGTCTTTACGGAAGGCCGGGGCCTCCCTCGCAGACACGCTATCCCTACAGACACGCTCTCTCTCGCAAACACATAACCTGCAGCCTCAAACAGTCCGCAGATCGCCTTTGATAACTTTTACGCGGCTGGCACGTCTGAAAATTTAGCGCGCCTGACCAAACACTCACATAAAAGTCTTTACGCCGGCTGACGCGCCTGCAAAAACAGATTGTCCCACATGCCGATAACCAACGCCTGATCGCGCGGCGAAAGTTCACCGGCGGCAATGGCATTTTGCAGGCTGTTCTGCACCTGAATCTGTAACGCTTCGGCGGTATGTTCGCCGCTCTGCTCAAGTTCCGCTACCGCCAGAGTGAGGTGACCGCGCAGGTAGCCACTGGCAAACAGCTCATCATCACTGGCATGCTCGACCATATCATCAATCAGGGCCAGAATACGCGCTTCAAATTCTGCGATCATCTCAATTCCTCATTAAGTCGCGCCTCCGTTCAGCGCAGATCTTCCGGCCAGGGAAACTGCGCCGCCGTCAGCGGGGGCGTGTGATAAAAACGCTGGAGTTCAGCGATAAAACGGGCCGGGCGGGCCGGAATGCCGTTTTCAAGATAGTGCATAACCTGAGCATGAACTTTACGCTGAAACGCAATGCGGTCCGGCTCATGATCGCCATTGAGATTGTCACAACTCACGTTGAAGGGGAAGCCCGCCGCCACGCTGAACATCCACTCCAGCGCCTGCGGTTTAATCTCAACGGATTCAAACTGGTTCTGCGTATCGGCGTCGCGTCCGTCAGGACAGTACCAGTAGCCAAAATCTACCAGCTTGCGACGTTCGGCACCGGCAATGCACCAGTGAGAAATTTCGCGCACTGGCGTAATAGCCGTGCGCAAACACCACGCGATGCCAGGGTGACGCGTCATCCGCCGGAAGATAAATCGGTTCATCATCGCCTTTAATTAGACGGGTCTGAAAATCATCCTGGAAACAGCGATCGAAAACGCTAATCAGGTCCTGGTATTGATGCGTTGTGTTCATATATTTTTGTATCAGCTGAAAAAAACGCGCAAATTGTCGCATTAAGCGCGCGCAATGACGAGCATTATCCCGCCAGATGGCTTAGCCAGTGACCGATAGCCGCGCCGTAATCCTCATACAGTAGCTTGCTGCTCATCACCACCGAAACAATCACCACCATCGGACGAATCAGTTTTTGCCCGCGTGACAGCACCATGCGCGCGCCAAGCCGTGCGCCGCAAATAGACCCCACCAGCATCACCAGTCCGACGCTCCAGACCACTTTGCCGCCGACGATAAAAAACAGCAGACTGGCAAAGTTCGAGGTGAAATTCAGCACTTTGGCATGGGCGGTTGACTTCGCCAGATTAAAACCGGCCAGCGTCACGAACGCGAGCGCATAAAACGAACCGGCGCCGGGGCCGAAAAAACCGTCGTAAAACCCGACCGTGCCGCCCGCGACCAGCGCAAACGGCAAACCATGCAGCCGCCGCTGGCGGTCTTCTTCGCCCAGGCGCGGCATCAGCAGAAAATAGAGGCCGATGCCGATAATCAGCAACGGCAATACCTGGCGCAGAAAATCGGAGCGCACATGCTGCACCAGCAACGTGCCGCACACCGCGCCGATAAAGGTCATGGCGATATTCAGCCGCTGCTCACGCAGCAATACCGCGCCGCGCCGGACAAAATAGAGGCTGGCGGAAAAAGATCCGCCAACCGCCTGCAACTTGTTGGTCGCCAAAACCTGAGCAGGTGAAAGCCCGGCGGAAAGCAGCGCGGGCACGGGAAGCAGTCCGCCGCCGCCAGCGATCGAATCGATAAACGAAGCCAGCATGGCGACAAAGAACAGCACCGCTATCATCTGCGGCGTAACGGCCAACCAGTCCATGACATTTCCTAAAGTAGATGTTTATCCAGCAGCGCCTGACAGGATGGCGGCAGCGGCGGCGGCTCACGCTTCACCGGCGATCCGCTGCCCGGTTTCTTCGGCAGGAACCAGCTTTCCAGCTCGTCGCCACAGCCGTCGCCCGGCGGCGGCGCGGCCTGATCCTGACATTCAAGGCTATCAGGCGGACAACGCAGGCGTACATGCATATGGGCGCGATGACCAAACCATGGGCGCACTTTGCGCAGCCAGTCGCGATCGCCGCCCGCATCAGCACAGAGCTGCTTTTTAATCGCGGGATTGACGAAAATGCGCGTAACCTGCTCATCTTTCGCCGCCAGCTTAATCAGACTGTCGATCTCCGACTGCCAGTGGCGCGCCACCACGCGCTTGCCGTCAGGGCTGACCAGGTCAAGCGGCTGCGGCTTCAGCAACATTTGCGGCGTCCAGCGTTTTTTCGGCAACTGCAGCCAGATATCAACGTCCAGCCCGCTCTGATGGCTGGCGTGCCCGCTGCTAAAACGTCCGCCCGCCGCCATGCCCATATCGCCAATCAGCACCTGCCCCAGCCCAAGGTTATGCACCTGAGTGGTCAGACGTTGAATAAACAGCAGCAAATCGGGATGACCAAAATAGCGGCGCTGATCCTGACGCATCACCTGATAAGCGGGATTATTCAGCGGCAGCGCCTGCGCGCCGACAATACAGCCGTTGGCGAAAGCGCCGATAGCCTGCGGCGCGCCGGGGATCGGATGGGTAATTTTCTGCCAGGGCGTCGCCGCCAGCGCCGAAGCGCTCAGCAGCAACGCGCCCAGTATGGATAGCGTTCTTTTCATGCGTTACCAGCGGGGAATGGTGGTGGAAACGTCCGCACACTGCGCGCGATGACGCAGCAGATGATCCATCAGCACGATCGCCATCATCGCTTCAGCGATCGGCACCGCGCGGATCCCAACGCAGGGATCGTGACGCCCTTTGGTGATCATCTCCACCTCTTCGCCGTGGCGGGTAATGGTTTTGCCCGGCACGGTAATGCTGGAGGTCGGCTTCATCGCCAGGTGAGCGATGACCGTCTGGCCGCTGCTGATACCACCGAGAATGCCGCCTGCGTGATTGCTCTGAAAGCCATTGGCGCGGATCTCGTCACGATGCTGGCTGCCGCGCTGATTCACTACCGCGAAGCCGTCGCCGATTTCGATACCTTTTACCGCGTTAATACTCATCAGCGCATGGGCCAGATCGGCATCCAGGCGATCAAAGACCGGCTCGCCGAGGCCGACCGGCACGTTTTCCGCCATGACCGTTACCTTCGCGCCGATGGAATCGCCCTCTTTTTTTAGCGCACGCATCAGCTCATCAAGCGCCTCTAATTTTTCGGGATCGGGGCAAAAAAACGGGTTCTGCTCTACCTGGCTCCAATCCTTCAGTTCGCAGGCAACGTCGCCGATCTGTGCCAGGTAACCGCGCACCTGCACGCCGAATTTCATCTGCAGATATTTTTTAGCGATGGCACCGGCCGCCACGCGCATTGCCGTTTCACGGGCGGAAGAGCGCCCGCCGCCGCGATAGTCGCGCAGACCATATTTTTGCTCGTAGGTGTAATCCGCATGGCCGGGACGAAACAGATCCTTGATCGCACCATAATCCTGCGAGCGCTGATCGGTATTCTCAATCAGCAACCCGATGCTGGTGCCGGTCGTGACGCCTTCAAACACGCCGGACAGAATACGCACCTGATCCGGTTCGCGGCGCTGCGTGGTATAGCGCGACGTTCCCGGACGCCGCCGGTCAAGATCGTGCTGCAAATCCGCTTCGGTTAGCGGAATGCCTGGCGGTACGCCGTCAACAATACAGCCCAGCGCGATACCATGCGACTCACCAAAGGTGGTGACGCGAAAAATCTCTCCAATCGTGTTGCCTGCCATCTCGGCTCCGTTATTGTGCGATTAATCTTTGAAGAATTTGAAATGATGCTGCGCATCGATAATCTGCTGACGGGTCAGCATAAATACGCCGTCGCCGCCGTTATCGAACTCCAGCCAGGTGAAAGGCACATCGGGATACTGCTCCATCATATGCACCATGCTGTTACCCACTTCGCAAATCAGCACGCCATCTTCCTGCAGATAGTCCGGCGCGCAGGCGAGAATGCGGCGCACCAGCTTCAGACCGTCGCTGCCCGCCGCCAGCCCCAGCTCCGGCTCATGGCGATATTCATTCGGCAGATCGTCCATATCATCCGCATCCACATAAGGCGGATTGGTGACGATCAGATCGTACTGAAGCTTAGGCAGATCGCGGAACAGATCGGAACGGATCGGCGTAACCTGATGAATCATGCCATGCTCTTCGATATTCTGCTCGGCAACCGCCAGCGCATCGAGAGAGAGATCCACCGCGTCCACTTCCGCTTCGGGGAAAGCGTAGGCGCAGGCGATAGCGATACAGGCGCTGCCGGTACACATATCGAGAATATGCTGCGGCGAGCGGTTAATTAATCCGGCGAAGCGGCTGTTAATCAGCTCGCCAATTGGTGAACGCGGCACCAGCACGCGCTCATCGACATAAAATTCGTGACCGCAGAACCAGGCTTTATTGGTGAGATAAGCGACCGGAATGCGCTCGTTCACGCGGCGGATCACACGCTCAACGATGCGATGGCGCTCGCTGGAGGTCAGACGCGCGTTACGCATCTTTTCAGGAATATCCAGCGGCAGGTAAAGGGTTGGCAACACCAGCTGAACAGCTTCGTCCCAGGGATTATCCGTGCCGTGGCCATACCAGATATTGGCGGCAGCAAAACGGCTCACCGCCCAGCGCAGCATATCCTGAATGGTATGCAGCTCATTCACTGCTTCATCGACGAAAATTTTGTCCACGTTGCCCTCCACAGGCCGTTCCGTAATTACGGCGGGTAGTTTGCCATGAAGCGAACGAGAATTCAGCGCGACGAGGTGAAAAAGCTGACTTTTGTTTACAATGCGGGTTATCGTAGCCGGCAGGCCGTGCAGCCGACCACTTTTAACCCTCAGAAATCAGGCACTATGAAGAAAAAAGAGCAGCTCAGCGACGATGATAAAGCCCTGTTTCGTCAGCTGATGACCGGCACCCGTAAGCTGAAACAGGACACGCTGGTTCATAAACCCGCGCGTAAAAAAACGGAAGTTTCCCTGAAGCGGCAGCTGTCGGAGCAGGCGGATAACAGCCACTATTTTTCCGATGAGTTTCAGCCGCTGCTGGCGGAGGAAGGACCGGTGCGCTATGTGCGCAGCGACGTCAGCCACTATGAGTTAAAAAAGCTGCGGCGCGGCGACTATTCCCCGGAAATTTTTCTCGATCTGCACGGGTTGACGCAGCAGCAGGCCAAGCAGGAGCTGGGCGCCCTGATCGCCGCCTGTCGGCGCGAACATATCTTCTGTGCCAGCGTGATGCACGGCCACGGCAAACATATTCTGAAGCAGCAGACGCCGCTCTGGCTGGCGCAGCACCCTTATGTAATGGCATTTCATCAGGCACCCAAAGCCTTCGGTGGCGATGCGGCTTTACTGGTGCTGATAGAGGTAGAGGAGTGGCAACCGCCAGAGTTACCCTGACGGCAGAGAGGCTTAGATCGCTTTTGCCAGCTTAGAGGGGCTGACCTGCCATTTTAAGACACCTTCGCTCTTGTCGGCATCAAAGTCGATGCAGGCGATAGCCGAGGTGGCAAACATCGGCGGCGGCTCCTGCGGGCAGAGTTCGGAAACCAGATAGCCCACCAGAGGAAGATGCGAAATCACCAGAACCGATTTCACCCCTTCCTTCGCCAGCGCCTGTAAATAGCAGGCCACCAGCGCCGGATCGCCGCCCGGCGTCAGCTCAGGCAAAACCTCTTGTTGCTGCGGCAGGCGCAGAGCTTCACGTACCGTTGCTAACGTCTGTTCAGCCCGCAGGTAAGGGCTTACCAGCACACGTTCAATATCCAGAGTCTGGCTGTTCAGCCAGCTCGCCATCTGGCGAGATTCGTCACAGCCGCAATGGGTCAGAGGCCGGGCCGAATCACAGGCTGCCTCGAGTGCAGCGTCGCCGTGACGCATGATAAAAACTTGCATAAAGCACCGCTGTTGTTTAACAAAATCGTCGGATCATCAGGCTGACCGACGCTTCATTCTGCGAATGAACGCTGTGTTGTAACCTAATGACTTGAGTATAGTCAACCGATTGTTTATTAAACGAGCTATTGTCGGAATCCACCGCCTGATGCAACAAAACAGCGGCCTGGCTAAGCCGCTGAATCATTATGGGTATTCGTTTCAGTCAATGAATTGTAAAAGTTTTCTCCGCGCTCGGCGCGCTGACGCAGCGCCTCGCAAGGGGCAAAACGATCGCCGTATTGATGCATCAAGTTAGCTAATGTGTTTACCACGTTGGCGGCCCCAAGACGATCCATGTAACGGTAAGGCCCGCCGAGGAAAGGCGGAAAACCGATGCCGAACACGGCACCGATATCGCCATCGCGCGGGCTACGTACGATTCCCTCATCCAGACAGCGCGCCGCCTCATTGAGCATCATCATCATGCAACGCTGCGCAATTAGCGCGCCATCCAGCCGGTGCTGCGGCTGAATATGCAGCAGCGAATAGAGGGATTTATCGGGCTGCCGTTTCTTGCTGCCGCCGTCATAGCGATAGAAACCGCGCCCGTTTTTGCGCCCTTTACGATCGTCTTTCAGCACCGCGGCGAACGCTGCGGGCGCAGCAAACCGCTCGCCATACTCCTGCTCCAGAATCGGCAGGATTTTAGTGCCGACATCAATGCCTACCTCATCCAGCAGCTGTACCGGCCCAACCGGAAAACCGAACCGCACCAGCGCATCATCGATCGTTTCAATCGGCTCGCCTTCCAGCAGGCAGCGCATTGCTTCATTTATATAGGGCGCCAGGATGCGGTTGACATAAAAGCCAGGGCGATCGGCCACCACAATCGCCGTTTTACCCTGCCGCTTCGCCAGCGCAACCGTAGTAGCGATGGTGCTGGCAGAAGTGCCCTGGTGAGGAATCACTTCCACCAGTGGCATTTTATCGACCGGACTGAAGTAGTGCAGGCCAATAATATTTTCCGGGCGCTGAGCGCGCGCGGCGATCTGCGCAATCGGCAGAGAGGAGGTATTCGAGGCGAAAATAGTATGCGGCGCGCAGTGCTGCTCGACTTCCGCCACCATCTGCTGCTTTAAAGAAAGATCTTCGAAAACCGCTTCGATAACCAGCTCGCGTTGAGCAAAGCCGCGATAGTCGGTGCTGCCGGTGATCAGCGCCATCTGCCGCTGACGTCCGGCGGCGGTCAGCTGCCGACGTTTAACCTTTTTACTCAGCAGATCCCAGCTATATTTCATTGCATGATTGATGCCTTCGACGCGAATGTCTTTTATGCGCACCGGCAGCCCTGCTTTGGCAGCGGTCACGGCAGCAATGCCGCCGCCCATTAGCCCGCCACCCAGCACGCCGATGCGCTGTAGCGGCGCTGACTCCGCCTCATACTCTTTTTTCAGCGCGGTGCTGGCAAAAAACAGCTGGCGCAGCGCCGCCGACTGCGGCGTCATAGTCAGTTCGCCAAAGGCGAGCGCCTCCGCCTCGTGACCGGCGCGTATGCCCTGCTCCAGTCCGGTTCTGACCGCTTCCAGAATGCGCCGCGTAGCCGGATAGTTGCCGTGGGTTTTCGCTTCGCTTTGACGCGCCGCCAGCCGGAACAGCACGGCGCGTCCCGCCGGGCCATTTAACAGGCGCTCACGCAGCGGCAGCGGGCGACGCTCTCTTTTCCCTTTCAGCGCCAGCTTCACCGCCACGTCCAGTAAAATAGCGTGCGGCACCGCCTCATCGACAAGCCCCATTTTCAGCGCCTGCTTCGCGCGCAGCGCTTTGCCGGTGAGGATTAAATTCAGCGCCTGCGACGCGCCAATCAGCCGCGGCAGTCGCTGTGTGCCGCCGCTGCCGGGCAACAGGCCCAGCTGCACCTCCGGCAGGCCCAGCCGGGTTTTCTCATCCAGCGTGCAGACGCGGCGATCGCAGGCCAGCGCCAGCTCCAGTCCACCGCCCAGACAGGGGCCGTGGATCGCCGCGACGACCGGCACCGGCAGCGCGGCGATTTCCGCCATAATGTGTTGTCCCTGCTCGGCCAGCTTGCGCGCGTCGTCCGCGCTGCGGCAGGCATCGATCATGCTAATGTCGGCACCGGCAATAAATGAATCGGGCTTGCCGGAGATAAAGACTAAACCGGCCAGCGTCGGATGCTGGCGCGCCTGGTTGATGACCTCGCGAATTTGCGGAATGAAAGCCGCTTTAAGGGTATTCATTTTCTCGTTGGGCACATCGATCACGATGACGCCGATATTGTCGCTACGCACGCTCAGATAAAATGCGGATTGCTGTTCCATAACCTTATTCAACCTCCAGTACCATTGCCGCACCCAGCCCGCCCGCTGCGCAGGCCGTCACCAAACCAAGGCCGCCGCCGCGTCGACGCAGCTCATTCAGCGTTTGGGTAATCATGCGCGCGCCGGTGGCGGCAAAAGGATGTCCGTAAGCGATGGAGCCGCCGAGAACGTTAAATTTTTCCTCATCGACCTCACCCAGCGCCTGAGGACGGTTAAGTACCTCGCGGGCAAAGCGCGCATCCTGAAACAGCTTCAGGTTAGCCAGCGTCTGGGCGGCAAAGGCTTCGTGCATATCGATCAGGGTCAGATCGGTGAGGCTTACGCCAGCGCGATCCAGCGCCAGTGGCGAGGCGTAGGTGGGGCCCAGCAGCATATCCTGCCAGACGTCGGTAGCGGTAAAGGCGTAGCTACGCAGATAGCCGAGCGGCGTGATGCCCAGCTCGCGTGCCCGCGATTCGGTCATCAAAACTACCGCGGCGGCACCATCGGTGAGCGGCGTGCTGTTGGCCGCCGTCACGCTGCCATGTTTACGATCGAAGGCAGGCCGCAGCCGGGCATAATCATCTACGGCGCTCTTTTCGCGCACGTTATTATCCTGCTGGAAAGCGGCGCGCCACGGTGGCACGTACGCGGTCATTACCTCATCGGCAAGCTTGCCTTCGCGCCAGGCCTGCGCCGCGCGCTGATGAGAGCGGTGCGCCAGCGCATCCTGCTGTTCGCGGCTGATCGCGTGGCTTTTCGCCATCTGCTCGGCCGTGTCGCCCATGCGCAAACCGGTGGAATATTCGGCAACCGCTGGCGGCACCGGCAGCAGATCGCGCGGACGCAGCTGGCTAAACAACTTGAGCCTTTTGCTTAGCGTGCGCGCTTTATTCAGATCGACCAGCGTTCGGCCCAGCTTTTTGCTGACGCCGATGGGCAATACCGATGAGGAATCAGCGCCGCCAGCGATACCGGCGCTGACGGTGCCCGCCAGCAGGCTTTCCGCCAGGTTCGCCACCGCCTGAAAGCTGGTAGCGCAGGCGCGGCTGACGCTATAAGCGTCGGTCTGCACATTCAGCCCGCTGCTCAATACGATTTCGCGCGCAATATTCGGCGCCTCAGGCATCTGGATAACCTGCCCGAACACCAGTTGTTCAATGACATCTGCCGGGATTTCACTGCGGGCCATCAGCTCGCTGACCACCATCCGACCCAGCTCCACCGCCGGAATGCCGTGCAGTGCCGTCGCCTGACGCGCAAAAGGGGTGCGAAGCCCGTGGGTTATGGCGATGCGATCGCCCTGACGCGTCAGCAAAGGAAGCGCTCTGCTCATTATTCTCACCTGTTAACCGCGACCGCAGCATCATTGCCAAAGAGGTCAGACCTGAGCAGTGTAATCAGTTTGTTATGGGGTGCCAGCGGCGCGGATAGAAAATGAGAGCAGCGGCACAGTTGCCGGTAAAAGAAAATAAGCGCGCGGCGACGGCGCTCAGCAAGGAAACATCAGGAAGGCGGCAAGAAAAGGAGAAAAAAACGGCGCCGTGTTTTCACCGCGCCGACTACCAGAGCTTAACGCAGGCCGAGCTGGAAGATCAGGGTTTCCGCCTGGCAGCTAAAGGTGAAATCCACATCCAGACGTACACCGTCAGGCTGTTCGGTAAAACGGGGGGTAATTTCGCACGGTTCAGATTCAACGCTGCGCGCTTTTTCGGTCAACGTAGCCAGCATCTCTTCCGCCTGCTGACGGTTTTCAAACAGCCGTGACCAGGAAGCGGTGCAGTCGCTGTTATCCATTACGGTGCCGACATCAACACAGCAGCAGGCCGCCGTTTCGTTAGCGCTACATTTATTTAAAGCATCACTCATCGTCTTCTCCCACTATTCCGTTTCAAACGGCTTCTGTTAACTGGCCGATATTTTACGCCGCCTTTCGCACAGCGCTAAATAGTGTGAACGCAATCACTAACATTATTGATCTGGCGCAGGATTAGCGCGCAATTGTGTCGGGAAAGCGTACGATTTTGTTAAGCGGATCTTATTTCTCCGATCATATTTGACATATTTAAAAAACAATATTGCAACATCTACACAGGTCAGACCTATACTGTGCGCACTGGTCTGATTTGTCCGTTGTATATCAGCCTCTAGAATCCCCGGTCCCTTGTTACGTGTAGTAACAGAAATTAATAATAATCCCATAATGAGGTTGTGGTCATGAACCATAAAAACCTGTTTGCAAAGTCATCATTGGCAGCGGCAGTGGCAATAGCTTCCTCGAACCTTTACGCAGCGGGCTTCCAGCTCAATGAATTCTCCGGCATTGGCCTTGGCCGCGCTTATTCAGGCGAAGGCGCAATGGGCGATACGGCCGCATCCGCCAGCCGTAACCCGGCAACCATGGCATTAATGGATCGCCCGATGTTTTCCATTGGCGCGGTATTTATCGATCCCGACGTTAATATTGACGGTGATAGTGGCGCCGGAAATAGTTTGAAAGCGGATAATATTGCCCCGACAGAATGGGTGCCAAATATTCATTATGTGCAGCCGATTAACGATCAATGGTGGATTGGCGCTTCCGCTACCACTAATTACGGGCTGGCCACTGAATTTAATAATGACTACGCAGCGGGTTCCTACGGCGGTAAAACCGATCTGTTGACCACCAACCTTAATCTCAGCACCGCCTGGCGCATGAATGAGCATTTCAGTTTCGGCGTCGGTTTTGATGCAGTTTATGCGCGCGCTAAAATTGAACGTTATTTGGGCGAATATGGCGGCGTGCTGCCTGCTTACGGTCTGCCTGCAGCGGCGGCGGATACACAGGTCGCGCACTTGAAAGGCGACGAATGGGGCTACGGCTGGAATGCCGGAATTCTGTATGAAGTGGATGAAAACAACCGCTTCGGCCTGACCTACCGTTCGGAAGTGAAAATTGATTTCGACGGTGATTATAAAAGCTCAATTCCTTCACAGCTAAATCCGATTACCGGTGCGATTGGCCTGCCTTACGGCACCAGCGGCAGCACGATTCCAGGTTCACTGACCCTGAATCTGCCGGAAATGTGGGAGATCTCCGGCTACCATAAAGTCGCGCCGCAGTGGGCGGTTCACTATAGTCTGGCTTATACCAGCTGGAGCCAGTTTCAGGAGCTGAAAGCCACCGGCAGCAGCGGCCAGGAGCTGTTTTATAAAGATGAAAGCTATCGCGATGCCTACCGCATTGCACTCGGTACGACCTACTTCTATGACCAGAACTGGACGTTCCGTGCCGGTATCGCCTTTGATGACAGCCCGGTTCCGGCCGATAACCGTTCTATCTCCATTCCCGATCAGGATCGTCTGTGGCTGAGCGCCGGCGCCTCTTACGCCTTTAATGAGAACGCTTCGGTAGACGTGGGCATCTCTTATATGCACGGTCAGAAAGTGACCGTACGTGAAGGTGTCGATCCGGTGGCCACCGCGCGTAACGGCGCTGTTACACCTTATGAGTTTGATTCAGAAGGGAAAGCCTGGCTGTACGGCGCCAGCTTTAACTATCGTTTCTGATAGTCTGGTTAAAGAGGCGGGGAATCGCCTCTTTAGCACTGCTGGTGCATGCGCAGGGCGTCCGGGCCGATCGTAAAGACGCAAAAAACGTCATCCCTGACCGCTCGGCCCGCGCCTTCCCTGGTGCGGGACGCTTTACTCTTCTGCCCGGACGCCCTGCACCTTGAGTTCAGTGTTGTAAAAAGGCGGGAATGCTCCCGCCTTTTTATTTACCTGCTGCTGACTTACTCCGCCGCGTCGATCTCGTCGAGATCGCCCTGAATCGCCTGCGCGTTAGGGTTCTCCTGCGGCTTCAGCTTGCCGCCGTTGGCAAGGAAATCGTGACGCTGGAAATAGGCGTTACGTACAAAGGCGTAAGGATCGCTGGTATTACGCAAAATCGCATCGGAATCAAGCAGCTGGGCGCGGGTTTCCACGCCTTCCAGTACCACTTGCCCGCCGTCATCGGCCAGCTTAGCCAGCCCAGCACCGGATAGAGCGTATCCACATAGTCACCGCCATCTTCACGTGGCGTCGCGCTGCCGTAACCGGGCAGCACCACATAAGGACCGTAGCCAACGGCCAGGTACCCAGCGTGCCGCCAAAGCGCGGCGGCTCTTCGCGCGCCAGCTTATCGTTAGCCATGCCGGCAACATCGATAAAGCCGCCGAGACCCAGCACGGTATTCAGGAAGAAACGGTTGAAGTGAACCATACCGCGATAGGGATCGCCGCGCAGGAAGGAGTTCACCATCGCCGCCGGCTCGTTCAGGTTGCCCAGGAAGTTGCTGATGCCGGTACGCGCCGGAACCGGCACGTAGTCGCGCCATGCCACCGCAGCCGGGCGCACGACATAAGGATCCAGCACGTTGTAGTTGAAATTGAACATCGTGCGGTTAAACCCTTCCAGTGGATCGGAACGCCCCTGCGGTTCATCATTCTTCGGCGAGCTGGCGCAACCTGCCAGTAATAGGCTTGCCAGCGCCAGCCCCGTCAGGCGGTAGTTCATAATCTTCTCCCTGTTTAATTGAGTGCTTACCGCTTCAGGGCAGCTGCTGATTAATTTCAACAGCAAGATGCTGATGACCGTCAAAAGGTGCCAGCGCACTTTCGCCAAACCAGTCGCCAGACCGGGGCGTTGCGCTGCCGTCGCGCGCAATACGCACGCGAACTTTAACCTGATGCAGCGCCGAAAGCAGACGTTCCGGCATCATGGCATTACTGTCATCCAGCGTCAGCGATAGCGGAAAATGACTCAGCGGCAGCTTCTTCACTGCCACCGGAACCGGTGAAACACCGTCGGAAACAGAAATATACATGACTCCGTCCGGCGGTAACATTTTTTCTGCGGCAGACGACAGCGTGACGCCTAATGCCAGCTGACTGGTTTGCAGACCAGCGGCGGTTTTTGCCTGCTGAATGCTGCGTTGAACCTGCGCGATGCGCGCATCGTCGGCGGGCAGCTGCGTCAGCATGCGCTGCCAGGCATCAATCGCCCGATCGTACTGCTGCTGTTGAAACGCGTTGAATGCTACCAGGCTTAGCAGCCGTACGTTAGCAGGATCGTGCTTTAGCATTTCATCCAGCATCCCCTGCGCTTCCCGGTTATCCTGCGGATCGCTGGAGCGGGTCAGCACTTCAGCATAGCTGAGTTTCACCTCTTCGTTATTTGGCGCCAACTGTAGCGCGCGCTGAAAAGCCTCAACGGCGGTATCGCGATTATTCAGCACCATGCCGATACGTCCGAGGATCAGCCAGTCATGCAGCTGGCCGCCATGCTGTTGCAGCGACGTACGCAGCCCTAACCCCAGCCGTGCCAGCTCTTCCAGCGATAGCGGCTTTGCCTGCGGATCGAGCAGACGGGCGCGCAGCGCTGGATAACCATCCTGCACCTGCTGCCAGGCGATCAGGCCCGGCAGGCTACC
Source organism: Mixta sp. Marseille-Q2659 (assembly GCF_940807255.1). GTDB lineage: Bacteria > Pseudomonadota > Gammaproteobacteria > Enterobacterales > Enterobacteriaceae > Mixta. The sequence goes on from NZ_CALNWY010000003.1 coordinate 206,253, forward strand.
GGTTTTCAGATAACAGCCCAGGCTAATGATCACCAACAAAAAAGCGCCAGGCAGCAGCACCCAGCGGCCAAGCGGACGCGCGGGCTGCGACGAGGAGGAAGGAATATCGGTCAGCAGCGTTTGCTGCAGCTCCTGCACCATCGGCTGTCGGGCGGCAATAACGCCCTGCGCTTCATCCTGCTCCAGCTCATGCAGCCGCTGTTGATAGAAAGTTTTATTCAACGTATCGCGATCGACAGGCACCTGCCGCGCGCTGCGCCAGCCCGCCACCAGCAATAACAGCAGCGCGGCTGCCAACAGGCCGATCAGCACTATCCAGAAAAGAGTCATGGCGATTTCCTGTCATCTAACAACGCTTTAAGACGCTGCTGCTCAGCCTCGTCCAGCGTCTCATCTGCCAAAGGCTGACGGCGGCTGCGTAAGAAAATCACCAGTCCGCCCGCGATAATAAACAGCAGCGGGCCGGCCCACAGAATCAATGTGGAAGGTGTGACCGGCGGCTGGTAGGTCACGAAATGGCCGTAGCGATCGATCATATATTGCGTGATCTGCGCTTCGCTCTGGCCCTGCTTCAGCAGTTGGTAAACCTTCAGACGCATATCCGCCGCGATCATCGCGTTGGAATCGGCAATGCTGTTATTTTGGCATTTCGGGCAGCGCAGCGAAGCGGTTAGCTCGCGGTACTGCTGTTCCTGTTCGGCAGAATCAAACTGCCAGGTATCAATCGCCGCCAGCGCGCTCAGGCTGAACAACAGCCCCGCCAGCAACATTATCAGCTGCCTCATCTTGCCGCCTCCCTGCTATATTTTTGCCACAGCGGCGCCACTTCCCGCTGCCAGATCTGCGCATTGAGATCGCCCGCATGGCGATAGCGCACGATCCCCTGCCCGTCGATCAAAAAGGTTTCCGGCGCACCGTACACGCCGAGATCCAGGCCGAGCATCCCGCTGCCGTCATACAGGCTCAGCGCATAGGGATTTCCCAGCGTATTTAACCAGTTCACTGCCTTTGCGCGGTCATCTTTATAGTTCAGTCCCACCACGCGCACGCCCTGCTCCGCCAGCGTGTTCAGATACTGATGCTCGGCACGGCAGGTAGGACACCAGGTGGCCCAGACGTTCAGCAACAGCGGCTTGCCGTCTGCCAGCGCCGCCTGATCGTAAACGGTACCGGGATTGTCGAGGGATTCCAGCTTAAACAGCGGCACCGGCTTGCCAATTAACGCCGATTCCAGCCGCGTGGGATCGTCGCCGTCAGCGTTGCGCGTCAGCTGCCACATCAGCGCCAGCGCCAGCAGCAGAAACAGGATCAGCGGAATATAAAGTATCTTCTTGTTCATACCAGCTCCCGTTGCGCTTTTTTACGGCTGCGATAACGCGGATCGAGCAGACAAAGCAGACCGCCGAAGGCCATAAACAGGCCGCCGTACCATATCCAGCGCACAAAAGGTTTGTAATAAATTCGGACCGCCCAGGAGCCGTCGTCCAGCTCCTCGCCGAGCGCGGCGTAGAGATCGCGCGTCAGGCCGCCATCGATGGCCGCTTCGGTCATCATGCTACGCGCCACGCTGTAGTAACGCTTTTCCGCCCGCAGCGTCGCTTCCATTTTGCCATCGCGCGTCACGTCGATAATCGCCGCGCCGCCGCTGTAGTTCGGCCCGTTCAGCTCATGCACATCGCGGAATACAAAGTGGTAACGATGAATATCAACGCTGTCACCCGCCTTCATGCGCACGTCGCGTTCCACGCTGTAGTTCTGGCTAAAGGCGATGCCGATCACCGTCACCGCGACACCCAGATGGCCCAGCACCATGCCCCAGTGACTGCGCGACAGCTGCCGGAGGCCGCGCAGCAGGCTGTGACGATGGGTGGCGCGTTCGTGCAGCTCCATCAGTGTCAGAATAATGACCCACAACGCCATCATCAGACCGACCACCGTCATCGCTTCAATCCGATCCTGCATCAGCCACGGCAGCAATATCGACAGCAACAGCGTTGTCAGCAGCGCCAACGCCAGCCGTTTCCACAGCTTTTGCGGCTCGTCGCGTCGCCAGCGCACCAGCGGCCCGATGCCCAGCATCAGCGCGAACGGCGCCATCAGCCAGGTAAACATGGTATTGAAGAACGGTTCGCCGATAGAGATGGTGCCCAGCCCCAGCTGTTTATGCACCAGCGGCAGCAGCGTGCCCAGCAGTACTACCAGCATGCCAGCGATCAGCAGCACGTTGTTGCCCAGCAGAAAGGATTCCCTTGACCAGAAATCGTTCTGCACCCGGCTGCGTACGCGTCCGCCTTTTACTGCATACAGCAGCAGCGAGCTGCCGATAACGATCACTAAAAACGCGAGAATAAACATGCCGCGTGCCGGATCGGAGGCAAAAGCGTGTACCGAAACCAGTACGCCGGAGCGCACCAGGAAGGTGCCCAGCAGACTCAGGGAAAAGGCGGTGATCGCCAGCAGCACCGTCCAGGCTTTAAAAGTGCCGCGCTTTTCGGTAACCGCCAGCGAGTGAATCAGCGCGGTGCCAGCCAGCCAGGGCATAAAGGAGGCGTTTTCCACCGGATCCCAGAACCACCAGCCGCCCCAGCCCAGCTCGTAATAGGCCCAGGCCGAGCCCAGCACAATACCGATCGTCAGGAACAGCCAGGCCGCAATGGTCCACGGACGCGACCAGCGCGCCCAGGCGGTATCAAGCCGTCCGGCCATCAACGAGGCGATAGCGAAAGCAAAGGCGACGGAGAAGCCGACGTAGCCCATATAGAGCAGCGGCGGATGGAAAATCAGCCCGATGTCCTGCAACATTGGATTGAGATCGTGACCGTCAATCGGATAATCGGGCAGCGTGCGGGTAAAAGGGTTGGAGGTAAAAATAATAAACAGCAAAAAGCCGAAGTTAATCATGCCCATCACCGCCAGCACGCGCGCGATGGCATCCTGCGGCATGCCCCGACTAAATGCGGCAACCGCCAGCGTCCAGCCGCTGAGCATCAGTACCCACAGCAGCAGAGAACCTTCATGGGCGCCCCAAGTGGCGGCAATGCGGTAATAAAGCGGCAGCTGACTGTTGGAGTTACTGACGACGTAGGCTACGGTAAAGTCGTTGACAATAAAGGCGTGGACCAGCAGCAAGAAGCTGCCCGCGACGCAGAAAAACAGGCCAACGGCCAGCGGTCGCGCCAGGCCCATCAGGCGGCTATCCTGACGCGCCGCGCCCCATAACGGATAAACGCTCAGCAATAATGACAGCGCCAGGCCAAGGCAAAGCAGAAAATGGCCAATCTCCGGCATCATAAGCGATCACCCTGCGACAGCGTCGCAGCCGCCGTTCCTTTGTGGTTTTTCTGCATCGCATCGGCAATTTCCGGCGGCGTATATTTTTCATCGTGCTTCGCCAGCACTTCCTTCGCATTAATCAGGTTGCCCGCCTGCAGTTCGCCTTGCGCCACCACGCCCTGCCCTTCCCGGAACAGATCGGGCAGGATGCCTTCATAGCTGACGCTGACCACACCGTTGGCGTCATACAGCTTAAACGAAACGCGCAGCGTCTTTTCATCACGCTTCACGCTGCCGGGCATGACCATGCCGCCGACACGCAGGCGCTGACCCGGCTCTGGACGGGTATGCGCCTCGCCTTTGCCATAGAGAATTTCGCTGGGAGTATAAAAGAGATCGATATTGGAACGTAGCGCGTACATTACTAACGCGGTCGCCACGCCCAGGCCGACCAGAATCGCCACGACCATATAGAGGCGGTTTTTACGACGGGTATTCACATCACTCTCCTGCCGCTTCGCTGACGGCCTGTTTCATTTTGGCCGCCCGGATGCGGCGTTCACGCGCCTGATACTGCCGGACGCTTTTTAACAGCTGACGGCGCTGCCATAAGGTGTGCGTGACCAGCACGATTAGCGACAGCAGCGTAAAGCCTGTGGCCAGCCAGACATAAAAGCCGTAGCCGCCCATGGCAAAGAAGTCGTGCCAGGAAGAAAATGCAGGCGTCATGCGGAACGTCCTCCTTTGTTCACCAGCGCGGCGACCCAGGGACGATGGCGCTCGGTCAGTAAGATCAGATTGCGCAGCCGCATCAGCGTCAGGGTAATAAACAGCAGCAGATAGCCGATAATTGACCAGCGCAGCGGCGTGCGCATCGCCGGCGCAATCGCCTGCTGCAACATGCCGGACGACCCCTGATGCAACGTGTTCCACCACTGCACGGAGAAATGGATAATGGGAATATTGACCACGCCTACCAGAATGAGAATGCTGGCGGCGCGCCCGGCCAGACGCCGATCGTCAAACGCGTTATAGAGCGCGAGGACGCCCATATAGAGGAACAGTAGCACCAGTTCCGAGGTCAGGCGCGCATCCCAAATCCACCAGGTACCCCACATCGGTTTGCCCCAGGCGGAGCCGGTAATCAGCGCGATAAAAGTAAAGGTCGCTCCTATCGGCGCCATCGCAGCGGCGGCTAAATCCGCCATTTTCATCTGCCAGACCAGGCCGATAAAAGCGGCTATCGCCATTGAACTGTAGATACCCATCGACCAGATAGCGGCGGGCACATGGAGGTAGATGATGCGATAGCTTTCTCCCTGCTGATAGTCGGCGGGCGCAAAACCAAATCCCCAGGCCCAGCCCGTTAGCAGCGCGCCGATCGTCAGCAGCGCAAACCAGGGTACCAGTCGGCCGCTAAACTGATAAAGCCGCTCCGGCTTAGCCAGCTGATGTAACCATTTCCACATTGTTATTGCTCACAGTAAAAATATAAATCGATAGCCGCGCGACTAATGCAGGCTAATGCGTAACGCCGCCGCCGTAGCAAAGGGCGCCAGAGAGGCGCTGGCGGCCAGCATTGCGCCCAGGATCGCCAGATAGCCGCTTATCGGCAGGCCGGTTCCGGCGGCATCAATGGCCGCGCTGGCAAAAATCAGTACCGGCACTGCCAGCGGCAGAACCAGCAGACTAAGCAGTACGCCGCCGCGCCGCAGCCCGACGGTTAAGGCCACGCCGATGGCACCCAGCAGGCTGAGCGTCGGCGTGCCCAGCAGTAAGGTCAGCGCCAGCGCACGCCAGCTGGCAAAATCCAGCGACAGCAGCAGTGCCGCCAGCGGCGACAGCAGCAGCAGCGGCAGACCGGTGATCAGCCAGTGGGCGATAACTTTTCCCAGTACCGTTACCGGCAACGGCGTCGGCAACAGCAGCAGCTGCTCCAGCGAACCGTCGGTAAAATCGTCGCGAAACAGCCGTTCCAGCGCCAGCAGCGAAGAAAGCAAGGCGGCAACCCAAACCACGCCCGGCGCGATACGCGCCAGCAGCTGCGGTGCCGGACCAATCCCTAACGGGAACAGCGTGATAACAATCAGAAAGAACCACAGCGGGTTGATGATTTCCGCGCCGCTGCGGAAGGCGATGCGCAGTTCGCGGCCGATAATACGCCATAACATCAGGCCAGTTCTCCTGCCGTCAGGCTGATTTTGCGCAGCGGCCAGTCAGCGGCGGGCAGCGGCTGATGCGTTGTTAAAATAACCATGCCGCCCTGCTGTGCATGACGCACGAACAGCGCCATCAGCGTTGCCACGCCGTGAACATCAATGGCGGTTAAAGGCTCATCAAGGATCCAGACTGGCGCCTGGCTCAGCCATAAGCGCGCCAGCGCGACGCGGCGCTGCTGTCCGGCAGAGAGCTGAGCGGCGGCTATTTCTTCAAAGCCCACCAGGTCCACCGCTTCGAGCGCGGCGAAGCGCTGATCATCGTCACATTCAGCATGATAAAAGGTGAGATTTTCCAGCGGAGAGAGAACGCTTTTTACGCCGGGATGATGTCCCAGAAACAACAGATTGCGGTGCCAGGTTTCGCGCTGCTGCCGGAGCCGCTCGCCCTGCCACAGCACCTCGCCCTGCTCGGCGCTGCTTAGTCCGGCCAGCAGCCGTAAAAGAGAGGTTTTACCCGCGCCGTTCGGCCCTTCAATCTGCACAATATCACCGCGATTGACGGTAATGTTGAGGTTATTGAACAGCACACGTTCATCGCGTATGCAGGTCAGATTGACGGCTTGCAGCATGGGAAGAAAATATCGCGCTATTGAATCGGGCCGCGATAATACCATAAGTCACCAGGGTGCCGAAGTGCGCTCGCCCATTCAGAAGTCGCTGATATGATTAATTAACGTGCAAAAGATCACGTTTTTGTTGATAAATACATCGACATTAAAGCCTTGTTACTTTTTCTCTAAAATTAAGTCACATTTTGCTTACTTAAAAACTGGCTACGCTTAATACAGCATTCAATATCATTGGGGTAAGTATGACGTCACAACAACAGCAACATGACGAGCCGGAAGTAGAAAGCGAAGAAAAAGATCAGGGCGAAGAGATTGAGGTGGATGAGGAGCAGCTTCCTTCACGGGCGGCGGCCATCCATGAGCAGATCCGTCAGGACGGTGAGAAGGAGCTGGAGCGCGACAGCATGGCGCTGTTGTGGTCTGCCATTGCCGCCGGACTGTCAATGGGCGCTTCGCTGATGGCGAAAGGTATTTTTCAGGTACATCTGGCCGGGATTCCGGGCGCGTTTTTACTGGAGAATCTGGGTTATACCTTCGGCTTTATTATTGTGATTATGGCGCGCCAACAGCTGTTTACCGAGAACACTGTTACCGCCGTGCTGCCAATCATGCACACGCCGACCGGCAGCAATTTTCTGTTGCTGCTGCGCCTGTGGGGCATGGTGCTGTTGGGTAACTTAATCGGTACCGCTCTTGCCGCGCTGGCCTTTGCGCATATGCCGGTTTTTGATGAGGCGACGCGTCTCGCCTTTACCCATATCAGCGAGAAGGTGATGGAAAATCCACCCGCCGAGATGTTCGCCAACGCTATTATTGCCGGCTGGATTATCGCCACGATGGTGTGGATGTTTCCTTCCGCCGGCTCAGCCAGGCTGCTGGTGATCGTGATGATGACCTGGCTGGTGGCGCTGGGCGATCTGTCGCATATTGTGGTGGGCTCGGTAGAGGTATGGTATCTGGTGTTTACCGGCGCGCTGCCGTGGCAGGATTTTATCTGGCCTTTCGCGCTACCGACGCTGGCAGGGAATATTATCGGCGGCACCTTTATTTTTGCGCTAATCAGTCATGCGCAGATTCGCAATGATATGAGTAACAAGCAAAAAGCGCAGGCGGCAGCGGAGCAGAAAAAGCAGGAGCGGGAGCGCAAGGAGCAGGCGCAACAGCGTGAAAAATCGTAATACAGAAAGGAGCAAGGGGCGGAAAAGCGGCCAGGGTCTGGCCGTTTTACTGGTTGGACAATCGGGCTGCCAGCCCTGAAATAAACAGCGGTGAGCGCCGGAATTTCTTACTACCCGTTTTGAAATATACGGCTGCGTCCGCTGAAACGACTTGCTGCCCGTTTTGACATAAGCAGTTGCGTCCGCTGGAACAACTTGCTGTTCGCTTTGAAATAAGCAGCTGCGTCCGCCGGAATGCCGCTATAAAAGTGCTGAAATAAGCCAGCGGGATACTTCAAAACGTAGCAGATAAAGGTGTGAAAAACGCAGCTGCGATAGCCAGCAAAATGGCGTAAACGATTAAATTGCTGACAGAATAAGCAGTCAGGCGGGTAAGTGGTTAATCTGCGAAACAAATTGCGCTATACTGCCCGCCGCTGTCCCCTTAGTTAAATGGATATAACGAGCCCCTCCTAAGGGCTAGTTGTAGGTTCGATTCCTACAGGGGACGCCAGATTCACATTACCCGACATTTCCTCAAAGCACCAAACTCCCTTTAAACAAAGCCATAACGCATATTCGACGTTACCCAACGTTACCCCGCATCCGTTGACTACACCAACCCTTTGTGGGCTTATGGCGGGCATAGTTAAAAATACTCACCGATTTATGCCCGCATGCTTACCGTCAAACAAATTGAGGCAGCAAAGCCCAAAGAGAAACCTTATCGCCTGGCTGATGCTGGCGGTCTGTTCCTGTTCGTTCCGCCTTCAGGTAAGAAGGTTTGGCGCCTGCGTTACCGCTTTGAGGGGAAAGAGAAGACGCTGGTCATTGGCCCCTACCCTGAGATTTCATTGACGGAAGCCAGAGCGAAGCAATCTGATGCAAAGATGAAGCTGCTTAATGGTGTGGACCTAGCTGAGCAGAAGCAGGCGATAAAGAAGAAAGAAAAAGAAGCTGTCGCTGATTCATTCTCGGACATTTTCAACGAATGGCACGCGCATAAGTCCAATGTCTGGTCTCACGGTTATGCTGATGAGATGCACCGGATGTTCGATGATGACATTCTGCCAATCATCGGGCATATGAAAATGGAAGAAGTAGAGCCAATGGTTTTGCTGAAGGTTATACGCCATTTTGAAGATCGGGGCGCAATGGAACGAGCGGATAAAGCGCGGCGGCGGTGCGGAGAGGCTTTCCGGTATGCGATTATTACCGGCCGGGCTAAATATAACCCAGCGCCAGATTTAGTTGATGCTCTTAAAGGATACAGAAAAGAGAACTTCCCTTTCCTGCCCATGAATCGTATTCACGAGTTTCAGCGGGCGTTGACCGGTTACGGCGGCAGCGTTATAGCCAAGATAGCAACTCAGGTTCTTCACTATACTGTGCTGCGCACTAAGGAACTCCGGTCGATGGTATAGAAAAACGTCGACTTTGAGAACAGGTTAATAACCATTGACGCTTCTGTAATGAAGGGACGCCGCATCCATGTTGTCCCGATGTCTGACCAGGTTATTGAGCTGCTGACTGAATCGCCACGGATAATCCAGACACTTCCGAGTCGTTGATAATACTGGTTTTCGTATTCAGAAGGTGGCATCTGATTACTCGAACCATGCCGACGCCTGCTGTTATAAAACATTTCGATGTAATCAAAAATATCGCTGCTGGCTTCTTCCCGCGTTCCGTAGATCTTTTTCTTTATCCGCTCGCGTTTCAGTAGCTGGAAAAAGCTTTCTGCAACCGCGTTATCGTGGCAG
>NZ_CALNWY010000004.1 GCF_940807255.1 Mixta sp. Marseille-Q2659
CTCCCTTACAAGGAGGGGGTCGGCGGTTCGAGCCCGTCATCACCCACCATCGGGTCGTTAGCTCAGTTGGTAGAGCAGTTGACTTTTAATCAATTGGTCGCAGGTTCGAATCCTGCACGACCCACCAGTGTAGAAAGGCGCCCTAAAGGCGCCTTTTTGCTATGCAAAATCGGCAGGATGAGAACCTGTAGCAGTTTCGGGTCAAGCATCGCGAGACAACGTTGCCAGCGGCAACGGCCCGAAGGGCGAGGCGAAGCCGAGTCATCCTGCACGACCCACCAGTGTAGAAAGGCGCCCTAAAGGCGCCTTTTTGCTATGCAAAATCGGCAGGATGAGAACCTGTAGCAGGTTCGGGTCGAGCGTATGCGAGACCTTGCCAACGCTTTATCATTTTGGCGGCGTTAGATTCTTCCAGATATGCATCACCGCATAACTGCGCCACGGCTGCCAGACCAACGAACGTGCCTCCGCCTGCTTAGCGCTAACCCTGCCCAGATTCTGACGTATAATCACATCGCCTGCGGGAAACGCATTCGGCCAGCGCAGCGCGCGCATCGCGATATAAGACGCCGTCCAGTCACCGATGCCCGGCAGCTGTTTAAGCTTCTGCATCATCTCCTCAGGCTGCGTACAGCTATCCAGCTGCAACTCGCCGCTCGTGCAGGCGGCGGCCAGCGCCAGGATACAGCGTGCCCGCGCGCTCACAATGCCCAGGCTGGCAATCTCATCAATAGTTGCTTCGGCGATCCGCTGCGGCTGCGGTGCCAGCCGGGTCAACTCAGGGAAAGGGGTGGTAATCTCCTCGCCAAAAGCGCCGACAAAACGTCCGCCCAGCGTCGTGGCCGCTTTTACCGTAATCTGCTGACCCAGCACGGCGCGCACCGTCATCTCAAAGCCGTCAAAGGCGCCTGGCACGCGCAGTCCCGGATCGCGTTCGATACTTGCGGTGAGCAGCGGATCCTGACGCAAACATTCGTCAATAGCCTGCGGATGCGCATTGAGATCGAATAAGTTACGCAGGCGGCGCAGCAGCAGAGGCAGCGCGCCGGTCAACGTATGGGAAAACGTCACCTGCAGTGCATTCTTCGCCGCTGCATGTGTAACCCGAATCCAGCCACGATAACGTCCCAGCTGCACCGTGCGCGTATAGCTGTCACCATCGACCCATTCCACATTTTTTAGCGCACGCAGTCGCAGGAAATCGAGAATGGTTTGCCAGTTATAAGGCGGGCGATAGCCCAGCAGCAGCGTGGAAGCATCCAGTTGGCCAATCTCCTTTTCTCCGGCCGCGGCTTCTTTGCGCAGACGACCCGGCGGCATACGATAGCGCGCGTTAAATACATCATTAAAGCGTCGCAGGCTGCTAAAGCCGCTGGCGAAAGCGATCTCAGTAATCGGCAGGCGGGTTTCGGTCAGCAGCTGTTTCGCCAGCAGCAGGCGCCGGGTTTGTTTCAACTCCAGCGGAGAGACACCCAGTTCCTGCTGTACAATGCGTCGCAGCTGCCGCAGGCTCAGATTAAACCAGGCGGCGACTTCCTCCAGGCTGCTGACTTCATCAATCATCCCTTCATCGATACGCTGCAACAGCAAATCAGTAATGCGATGCGCGCTATCCACCGGCGCATTGCCCGGCGCCAGCTCAGGGCGACAACGTAAACAGGGACGGAAAGCGGCTTTCTCCGCGGCTTCCGCGCTGGCAAAAAACAGACAGTTTTCCCGTCGCGGCGCCTTGACCGGACAAACCGGACGGCAATAAATGCCGGTGGAGGTGACGCCAACAAAAAACAGGCCGTCGAAGCGCGTATCTTTGGAGGTAAGCGCCTGGTAAGCGGTATCATCGTTAATCATCTTTTTGCTCCACGGCGGATAGTTAACTTTATTTTAGGTTCTGACCGAGTATAAAACTCGCCGTTTTCGGACATGCGGTTTTTTTATTCTGCTGACCGAAAACAGCCGGAAAGCAGCATAAAATGCGTGATAATGAGCAGACTGAGCGGAGTATCGAGGAGAGAGGAAATGGGCTATTACAGCAAAAAAATGGTATCGCCGGTCGGCGAGCTGACGCTGTTCGCCAGCGAACGCGGACTGGCAGCGGTACTGTGGCCGAATGAATTAAGACGTATTCGACTGACGCCGGTAGAGGAAGATCCGCAGCATCCTTTATTACTGGAAACAGAACGGCAGCTTAACGCCTATTTCGCCGGCGAGCTGCGGGAATTTACCGTACCGCTCGATTTTAGCGGCACCGAATTTCAGAAAAAGGTCTGGCTGGCGCTCACCGCGATTCCCTATGGCGAAACGCGCAGCTATGCAGAGATCGCGCGCGAAATTGGTCATCCCGGCGCGGTCAGAGCCGTCGGCGCCGCGAACGGCAGAAATCCCATTTCGATTATCGCGCCCTGCCATCGGGTGATTGGTTCCAACGGTAAGCTGACCGGCTTTGCGGGAGGGCTGGAGGCGAAAGCCTTTCTGTTAGCCGTTGAAAAGCCTGATTTGCTGAGTCTGTAAAGCGCCGGTGCGGAGCGGTTAGCAACGCGCCGCGTAAAATGGGCGACAGCCGTCGCGTTTTCCTTTATCTTGTTTAGCATACAAAACCGATGTGGGTTTTATACCGTTATAAAGCGGTATAAATGCTGAATAAGTTAAGTTGATAAAACGAGAACGCTGTAATGAGCCTGTTGCCTGAGTTCGATAATTTCTATCCTTTCCCGCCCAAGCCTGCCCGTTTAAACGCCGAAGAAAAAAGCGCTTACCGTGAAAAGATCAAACAGCTGCTGCGTGAGCGTAATGCAGTGCTGGTAGCGCACTATTACACCGATCCGGAAATTCAGGCGCTGGCGGAAGAGACGGGCGGCTGCGTGGCGGACTCGCTGGAAATGGCGCGCTTTGGCAGCGCGCATCCCGCCTCAACCCTGCTGGTGGCGGGCGTGCGTTTTATGGGAGAAACGGCGAAAATTCTCAGCCCGGAAAAAACGATTCTGATGCCGACTCTGCAGGCGGAATGCTCGCTGGATCTTGGCTGCCCGATTGACGAGTTCAACGCCTTCTGTGATTGCCATCCCGACCGTACCGTGGTGGTTTATGCCAATACCTCGGCGGCAGTAAAAGCGCGCGCCGACTGGGTAGTGACGTCCAGCATTGCCGTTGAGCTGATTGAACATCTCGACAGCCTGGGCGAAAAAATTCTCTGGGCACCGGATCGTCATCTTGGCCGCTACGTGCAGCAGCAAACCGGGGCCGACGTGCTGTGCTGGCAGGGCGCCTGTATCGTACATGATGAGTTTAAAACCCAGGCGCTGCAGCAGATGAAAGGGCTTTATCCGCAGGCGGCGGTACTGGTTCACCCGGAGTCGCCGCAGGCGATTGTCGATCTGGCGGATGCGGTCGGTTCCACCAGCCAGCTGATCCAGGCGGCGAAAACCTTACCGCACCCGCAAATGATTGTTGCCACCGATCGCGGCATTTTCTATAAGATGCAGCAGGCGGTGCCGGAAAAAGTCCTGCTTGAGGCGCCGACCGCAGGCGAGGGGGCAACCTGTCGCAGCTGCGCGCACTGTCCGTGGATGGCGATGAATGGCCTGCAGGCGATTGCTGAAGGGCTGGAGCAGGGCGGGGCTGCGCATGAAATTCATGTGGATGCCGCGCTGCGCGAGCGCGCACTGCTGCCGCTCAATCGTATGCTGTCGTTTGCTGCGGATCTTAAACTTAACGTCAAAGGGAATGCCTGAACGGCATAAACCGGGGTGGCAGTATGGAATTTTTCAGCACGCAGAATATTTTGGTTCACATCCCGCTGGGCAAAGGCGGCTACGATCTCTCATGGATTGAAGCCGTCGGTACGCTGGCGGGCCTGCTTTGTATCTGGCTGGCCAGCCGCGAAAAAATCAGCAATTATCTGTTCGGGCTGATCAACGTTACGCTGTTCGCCATTATCTTTTTCCAGATCCAGCTCTACGCCAGCCTGCTGCTTCAGCTCTTCTTTTTTGCCGCCAATCTTTACGGCTGGTACGCCTGGAGCCGACAGAATGACAATGGCGTGGCGCTGCAAATCCGCTGGCTGCCGCGTGGCAAAGCGATAGCCTGGGGAGCGGGCAGCGTGGCGGCTATCGCATTGATGACAATATGGATCGATCCGGTTTTCGCGTTTCTTACCGAGCTGGCGGTCATGCTGATGCAGGCGCTGGGGCTGAAGGTGGCGATGCCGGAGCTGCAGCCTGACGCCTTCCCGTTCTGGGATTCCACCATGATGGTACTGTCGGTGGTGGCGATGATCCTGATGACGCGCAAATATGTAGAAAACTGGCTGCTGTGGGTGATCATTGATGTGATTAGCGTCTGGATATTCGCCCGTCAGGGCGTGTATGCAATGGCGCTGGAGTATCTGATTTTGACGCTGATCGCGCTTAACGGCAGCTGGCTGTGGATCAAGAGCGCGCGCCAGCACGGCACGCGCCCGTTAAATCCTTAGTGATGATGGTGGTGGTGATGGGCGTGCGAAGTCGCGCCCAACGTCAGACCGCAATCCTCTCCGGCGCAGGCCTGATATTCCATCTGCACGGTCGCGTGATCGATCTGATAGCGCTGGTGCAGATAGTGGTGAATACGCTGTAAAAGGGCATCATGATCGTAGGGCGGGATCACATGCACATGTAATGTCACCACCGGTTTTTCACCAACCTGCCACAGATGCACATGATGGACATTACGCACTTCCGGTATATTCAGCGTTAAATCACGCTTTAGCTTCTCGGCATCAATAGAAGCGGGCGCGCCCTCCAACAGCTCATGCAGGCTCTCTCTCATCAACGTCCAGGCGCTGCGCAATACCAGCGCGGACACCACTATCGACAGAATAGGATCGATGGGCGTCCAACCGGTAAACATAATGATCAGCGCGGCGACGATGGCACCTACCGATCCCAGTAAATCCCCCAGCACATGCAGCGCGGCCGCCCGCACGTTCATATTGCTTTCACCGCTGCCGCGATGCAGCAGCCAGAAAGAGAGCAGATTCGCCAGCAGACCAGCGATGGCGATGCCCAGCATAATGCCGCTCGCCACCGGCTGTGGCTGCCAGAAGCGACGCACGGCTTCCCAGACAATCAGCACGGTTATCACCAGCAGCGCCATGGCATTCACAAACGCGGCCAGCGTCGTCAGGCGTAGCCAGCCGAACGTATGGCTGGCATTTGGCTTACGCCTGGCAAACTGAACCGCCAGCAGCGCCATTAGCAGCGCTGCGGTATCGGTCAACATATGTCCGGCATCGGCCAGCAGCGCCAGCGAGCCGGAAAACAGGCCGCCTGCCACTTCAGCCAGCATAAACAGCGCGGTAACAATGAAAGCGGCGCGCAATCGTGAAAGATTGCCGTCATGTTCGGAATGCGAATGTTGATGCGTCATAGGTTTCCAGCCTGGTTAATAAATTGCTTGTTAATAATAACAGTAAATTAACGCTTTCCCGGCAGTCGAGATGTGCCTGCGCCTGTTCGACCAGTTGCTGACAACGCTGCTCGCCTTCGCTGATGTTGGCCAGCAACCAGCTGCCTTTCATACGATGGGCGCGCTTCGCCAGCGTTTCCCAGTCCTGTTGCTCCAGCGCCAGCCGGATGGCGTCGCTGTCTTCCTGCAGCGTCTGGCGCAGCGTGGCGATAACGGCGGGTAAGAAGGCGCGATCCTGGTTGGCAAGTTGCCAGAGCTGCTGCTCCAGGCCCGCCAGCGCATCTGTTGGGGGCCGGTTGCTCAGCGCTGCGCGCAGAGCGTTCAGGCTGACCGGCTTGATCATTATCTCATCGGCATCGCGCCAGGCCTCCGGGTGCTGCGCCAGTTGCGCATCGGCGCTGCAATAGATCAGCCGCGTGTGTTGTGCTGTATGGCGCTCGCGCCGTCGTAAAATGCGCGCCACCGTCGGGCCATCAGGACGCGGCATATTGTAGTCGATAAAAACGATGTCGAAGCGGCGCTTTTCTGTTGCCCGCAACAGCGCGCGGCCATCAGCGAAAACCTCAACTTCAGCGCCCAGCCAGTGCAATTGCTGCTGAATAACCAGCAAATTGGTCGGATGATCGTCAACGACGGCGATATTCAGCTGCCGCAGCGAAGGATCGGCATTGGCAGACGTCGGCGCCGCTGACGGCATCTCAGGCGCTAAGGTCAACGGCAGCGTTAAGGTAACCGTGGTGCCTGTGCCGGGCGCAGAACGGAGCGTAATCTCTCCGCCCATGCGCCGCGCTATTTCACGGCAAATTGACAGACCAAGCCCGCTACCCTGTACCGAACGGGCACGACCAGAAGGTGTTTGGTACCAGGGTTCGAACAATCGCTCCTGCTCCTCCAGCGGAATACCGCTGCCGCTGTCGGTAACGCAGAGCGTCAGCTGCGTATCCCTGACGGCCAGCGTCAGGGTAATCGCGCCGTGCGCGGTAAACTTCACCGCGTTACTGATTAAATTGGTGGCGATCTGTTGCAGACGACCACCGTCAAGCAGCACGCTGCGGGGAAGCGGCGTCAGGGCCGCGACGCTAAACTGCGGGCCGTCTGGCCGCATCAGCGGTGACCAGAAGTTAGCCAAATCGTCCAGCCACTGCTGCAGGCTCAGCGGCGCAGGTTGCAGGCTAAAGGTGTTATTTTCAATGCGCGAATGATCCTGCAAATCATTCAGCAAGCTCATCAGCGAGGTGGCGCTGCTGTGGATCAGCGTCAGGCTCTGAGCCTGCGGCTGACGGGCCATTTCCAGCTCCAGCAGGCCGAGAATCGCCTGCATTGGCGTGCGGAGTTCATGGCTGACGCTGGCCAGAAACTGGCTTTTCATCTGATTCGCGCGCTGCGCCGCTTCGCGCTCCTGTTCTATCTTTCGGCGCTGACGCGCTTCCTGGCGCTGTTGCCGCCAGCGTCGGATCAGTAACGTCAGCAGCAGCGCAATCGCCGCCAGCGCGGCAATAAACAGCGCCAGCGAAACGGAACGCATCGCGCCGCGCTCGGCGCCGCCGGGCTGGTTTTCATTGCTCCAGGCTTCGCGCATTCGCTGCTGGGTATCGGGCGGGATCTGTTGCAGCCCTTTATCGAGAATAGCCCGTAGCAGCGGCTGTTGCGCGTTAACGCCCATGGCAATAGGCCAGGCGGTATCGCTGGCGGCAAAGGCGAAGCGCACGGCGCCGCCGTAACGGCTCTGAATAAGCCAGCGCGCCGAGAGAACATTATCCACAACGGCATCCAGCTGCCCGTTAGCCAGCGCGTTATAGAGCCCTGGGCCGTCGTCAAAAGCCTGCACCTGAAGCCCATCAGGAATCAGCTGCTGCGCTAAATCGCCGCGGCGAATACCGATGCGTTTCCCCTGCAAATCGCGCCAGTGGGTGATATCCGGCGATAGCGAGCCGACATAAACGCCCCACAGCGCACGCCAGACCGGCAATGTGCTGCTTTCCAGCTCGCTGTTGCCAGAGAGCGGCTGCACCAGTTCAATCAGCGCCTGACCTGAGGCGACCCGCTCCCGCGCCTGCTGCGGATTGTTGACCCACAGCGGCATAAAGCGCAGCCCGGTACTTTGCCCCACGGCATTCAGTAAATCGACGCTATAGCCGCGCGCCTCGCCGTTCGCGTCGCGGTAGCTCCAGGGATAGTTATCTGCCAGCGCGCTGTAAACCACCTGCGGATGCTGTTGCAGCCAGCTCTTTTCCATCGTCGTCAGCTGCAGCGTATTGGTATCGGAGTAACGCGGCAGCGACATACTCCAGCGTCCCTGAATACCGTTAATCACCTCCAGCGGAAGCTGACGGATTGCCTGATTAAGCGCATCGCGCAGCGCAGCCTGCGGCGTAATGGCATACAGACTCAGCTCGCCTGGCTTCAGCGATGAGGCGATCTGGTAAATCTGCCCTTGCTGTAACTGGCCGAGCAGGAATCCGGCGCTGGTTTCGTCCGCCACCACATAATCATTTTGCTGGTTAAACAGCGTATAAAGTGCCTGCAAATCGCTGCTGTAGGTTTGCCAACGGTGCTGGCGGACAAATTGCGGATCGACCTGCTGCAGCGTACTGGCGCTAACGGCAATGCGCGCGTTCTGCGAATTGAACATCACCGGGCGCTGGTTTTGACGGCTGCGGTAGATGCGCAAGGGCGTGGTAAACCAGGCGTGCGTGGCGTAAAGATCGTCGGCGTGCTTTTGTCGCGGCACGCCAAAAGCGAGATCTTCCTTGCCCTGACGCAGCGCCTTCAACAGCGCTGCACCGTCGGGATAACTGGAGACGGTAAAGGTTGCGCCGGTCAGATTGCTTAGCGCAATCAGATAATCAGCGTTGATGCCATATAAATCCTTGCCGACAAACATATTCCAGGGCGCGCTGCTGGCCTGAAGGACGCCCACGCGCAGCGTTTTACGCCAGGGCAGCGTGGTGCCGCTCGGCATCATTAATTCCTGCGGCAACGGCATGCTGCTGACCGGGCGCCAGGCGGCAGAGGCGGGCGTGCATATCAGCAGCGCCAGCAGCAGCAGGCGAACTATTGCTGAGCTTTCCATAGGGCGGCCAGATCCAGCACCGAGCTGGCTCCGGTTTTCTCCAGAATATTCTTTTTGTGGGTGCTGACGGTTTTATTGCTGATATGCAGCTGGTGGGCGATCTGCAGGTTAGAAAAACCCTGAGCCAGCAACGACAGAATCTGCTGTTCTTTGCTGGTTAACAGCGGCGCTTCGCTGCTGGCAAGATCGGCAGGGAAGGCGGTCTGGCCGCCTAACACCGCCAGAATAGCGCTTAACAGCTGCGGCATACTCTGGCTTTTCACCACATAACCGGCGGCACCTGCCGCCTGCGCCAGCTGCATATAAAGCCGTTCGCTTTGCGCGGAGTAAATTAAAACCGATACCGTCGGAAAACGGCGTTTTAACCGCTTGAGCAGTTCAATGCCATTGCTGTCTGGCAGGCTTATATCAAGAATGACCAGCTGCGGAAGCTGTTGCTGCAGAGCCTGAAAGGCGGCTGCTTCACTGTCAACGGCGGCAAGGCTGAGGGGAATGGGCGCGGTGGTCAGGGCTGCGCTAAGTGCAACCTGCACCAGCGGGTGGTCGTCAATCAGTAACAGATGCGCCATAGCTATGCTTCTTTAATTATCAGAACGTCAGAATAGCGGATACTTTACCAGAAGCAATCGGCACGGCCGGATGGGAAATATCATTAAAACAAAAGCGTGACGTTATTTACCGGACAAAAATAAAGAGAGCCGCAGCTCTCTTTATTTTCAACAGGGCAAACCTGTTACTGCGTCGTGCCGTCGGTTTTACGGTCAACATCGCCGCCGCCCTGCTGTGTCTGAACTTTTTCATTCACGTTAGGACATTTGCCGTCTTTACACTGCGCATTTTGATCCATTTCATCGGCAGACATGCCATTGCTGCCTGCAGTCGGCGTGCTGCTGCCCGAACCGGTTTGATTAAGACCGGAGTTATTAATTTTGCTGTTATCTACATTATTTGGCGGCAGATTCTCTTTGGCGCCTGGAGCCACTGCGCCCGCGTCCGCTGCCTGATTGGCTGTGCCGTTATTTCCCGTCGCCGCCAGTGCGGCGCCGCTGCCAAGCGTCATTGCTGCTGTCAGGACTGCAATTGCAAACTTATTCATAATTATGCTCCCGTTAATTATTGATAGTTGCTGACGAAACCTGATAGAACTTTTAAATCATCTTTTCATGCAGGCGAAACAATATATCGCCCAGACAACGTCTGACGAAAACATCTGATGAAAATAATAAATTTTTAAGAACTAACGGTTAAAAGTGTAGTAAGGAACCAAAGAAACGCAAATCACCTGGCTGCCGTGCTGGCGCAAAGGCGATTTACAGCAGGGTATTCACGGGATAAATTGGGCAGCTTGTGCCCGTTACACACCGGGCAAAATAATGAATGGATAGCTTATGAATTACCAGAATGATGATTTAAGAATCAAAGAGATAAAAGAACTTTTACCGCCGGTTGCGTTATTAGAAAAATTCCCGGCCACGGAAAAAGCGGCCGCGACCGTCGCCGCTTCCCGCCTGGCGATCCACAAAATTCTTAAAAATGAAGATGACCGCCTGCTGGTGATTATCGGCCCCTGTTCTATTCACGACGTTGACGCGGCGAAAGAGTATGCGTCGCGCCTGCTGACGCTGCGCGAATCCCTGAGCGGCGAATTAGAAATCGTCATGCGCGTCTATTTTGAAAAACCGCGTACGACGGTGGGCTGGAAAGGGCTGATTAACGATCCGATGATGGACGGCAGCTTCCAGATTAATGACGGTTTGCGCATCGCCCGTAAGCTGCTGCTGGAGATCAACGATACCGGTCTGCCTGCTGCAGGCGAGTTCCTGGATATGATTACGCCGCAATATCTGGCGGATTTGATGAGCTGGGGCGCCATCGGCGCGCGTACTACCGAATCTCAGGTGCATCGTGAGCTGGCTTCCGGGCTTTCCTGTCCGGTGGGCTTCAAAAACGGCACCGACGGCACCATCAAAGTGGCGATCGACGCCATTAACGCCGCCGGTTCGCCGCACTGCTTCCTGTCGGTCACCAAATATGGCCATTCCGCGATTGTGGAAACCAGCGGCAATAGCGACTGTCATATTATTCTGCGCGGCGGCAAAGAGCCGAATTACAGCGCGCAGCATGTTAGCGCGGTGAAAGCGGGGCTGGAGAAAGCGGGCCTGCCGGCGCAGGTGATGATCGATTTCAGCCATGCGAACAGCAGCAAGCAGTTCCAGCGTCAAATGGTGGTGGCTGACGATGTGGCGCAGCAGATTAGCGGCGGCGGACAGAGCATTATCGGCGTGATGATTGAAAGCCATCTGGTTGAAGGCAATCAAAGCCTCGAAAGCGGCGAGCCGCTGGTTTACGGCAAAAGCGTGACGGATGCCTGCATCGGCTGGGAAGATACCGAGAAGGTGTTGCAGCAGCTGGCGGCAGCGGTAAAAGCGCGCCGGGGCGTTTAAAACCCGCTAAGCAGCGCATAAGCGCCAATAAAAAAACCCGCCGATCGGCGGGTTTTTTATGCAGAACGAATTACTTCGCTTTGCCCTGGTTCGCTACCGCTGCGGCTTTCGCTGCGATTTCGTCAGCGTCGCCCAGATAGTAGTGTTTGATGGGCTTGAAGTTTTCATCGAACTCATAAACCAGCGGTACGCCGGTCGGGATGTTGAGTTCGAGGATCTCTTCTTCGCTCATATCGTCCAGGTATTTCACCAGCGCGCGCAGAGAGTTACCGTGCGCGGCGATGATCACTTTCTCACCGCTTTTCAGGCGCGGCAGAATGGATTCATTCCAGTAAGGAATTACGCGTTCGATGGTCAGCGCCAGGCTTTCAGTGGTCGGCAGCTGCTCAGCGGTCAGTTTCGCATAGCGCGGATCGTGGCCAGGGAAACGCTCGTCGCTGCGATCCAGCTCCGGCGGCGTCACCGCGAAGCCGCGACGCCACTGTTTCACCTGATCGTCGCCATATTTTTCAGCGGTTTCAGCTTTGTTCAGACCCTGCAACGCACCGTAGTGACGTTCGTTCAGACGCCAGGATTTTTCAACCGGCAGCCAGGCCTGATCCAGTTCGTCGAGAATGTTCCACAGGGTGTGAATTGCGCGCTTCAGTACGGAGGTGTAAGCGAAATCAAAGGTAAAACCTTCTTTTTTCAGCAGCTGACCTGCTGCTTTCGCTTCTCCGCGGCCCTTATCGGAAAGATCAACATCGTACCATCCGGTAAAGCGGTTTTCGTTGTTCCACTGGCTTTCGCCGTGGCGCACCAGAACCAGCTTAGTTACAGCCATAGCTTAACTCCTTAACGCTCGTATGATAATGAAAGCATTATATTGCCGTCGCGCGCGGCACGGCAATTGATAGTGCCCTACCATAGCGGAAATCTACGCAGGGCGTAAGTAGTTAGCCTGCGCGATGCCTGTTTTTCAGCCTGTTGTTATTCCGCCGTTAATGTATAGCGGGTAACACTGTAATAGGTTTCACCTGGTTGTAACCAACAGTCAGGCTGAGGCCATTCAGGATGGTTCGGCGAGTCCGGCAGGAACTCGCTTTCCAGCGCGATGCCCTGGAATGCATTATAGCTGCCCTGGTCGCGTGCGGGCGTGCCTTCCAGATAATTGCCGCTGTAGAACTGGAGCGCGGATGCCGAAGTGTGTACCGTTAGCTTCAGTTTGCTGTCCGCCGACCAGAGCTGTGCGGCGGGCTGTTGCGCCTCGCGCGGATTGAGCAAAAAGGCGTGATCGTAACCCTGCACCAGGCGCTGATCTTCATCCTGCAAAAAGTCGCGGCCAATGGATTTTGGCTGGCGGAAATCAAAGCCGCCGTTCTCCACCGGCTGCAGCGGCGCGCGCGGAATGCCTTCGCTGCTGACCGGCAGATAGCTGTCGGCGCTGAGCTGCAGCGTATGCTGGCGCGCATCGCCGTGATGCGCATCCAGGTTGAAATAGGCGTGGTTGGTCAGATTGACCGGGCAGGGCCGATCGACCTGCGCCTCCCAACTGATGGTCAGGCAGTTATTATCATCCAGACGGTACTCCACCTGCGCCACTAAATTGCCGGGATAGCCCTGATCGCCATCGGGCGAATCGATGCGGTAACGCACGCTGTTTTCGCTCTGGTTGACAATCTGCCAGCGCCGTTTGTCAAAGCCTTCCGGCCCGCCGTGCAGCTGATGCGCGCCCTGGTTCGCCAGCAGCGTAATGCCGGCCTCGTTCAGGCGGGCATTGGCGATGCGATTCGCATAGCGCCCGACGGTCGCGCCGAGATAGGCGGTCTGGTTAAGGTAATCGGATGGCGTGGCGCAGCCCAGCAGCGCCTCGCGCACGCTGCCATCTTTCATCGGCACACGCGCCGACAACCAGGTGGCGCCCCAGTCCATAAAAGTGGCCACCATTCCGTTGCCGTTGCGCAGCACGGTAATGCGCCACGGCTGCCCATCGGGCGCCAGTGACGTTGCCTCGTTTAGCATTGTCCCGCTCCTTCCGATGCCTGACAGACGTAAAAGGTCTCTTTGATGCCGGTTTTGGCTTCGTACTGGCTGGCGACCGCCGCTTTGACCGGCTCGACCAGATCGAGCGGCATCAGCGCCACTACGCAGCCGCCGAAGCCGCCGCCGGTCATGCGCACGCCGCCTTTATCGCCGATTACCTCTTTCACCAGCTCAACCAGCAGATCGATTGGCGGTACGGTAATTTCAAAGTCATCGCGCATGGAAGCGTGTGACTCCGCCATCAGCTCGCCCATACGTTTCAGGTCGCCTTTGCTCAGCGCTTCGGCGGCTTCCAGCGTACGTGCATTTTCGGTCAACACATGGCGAACGCGTTTCGCGACCTGCGCATCCAGTTCATGCTCGACCGCCCGGAACTGTTCAATATCTATATCACGCAGCGCGGGCTGGCTAAAGAAGCGCGCACCGGTTTCGCACTGTTCGCGGCGGGTGTTATATTCGCTGCCGACCAGGCTGCGGCGGAAGTTGGAGTTGATAATCACTACCGCCACGTCTTTCGGCATCGGCACCGCACGCGTGCCCAGCGTGCGGCAGTCGAGCAGCATCGCATGATCTTTTTTACCCAGTGCCGAAATCAGCTGGTCCATAATGCCGCAGTTGCAGCCAACAAACTGGTTCTCCGCTTCCTGGCCGTTCACCGCGATTTCAGCGCCATCCAGCGGCAGATGATAAAGCTGTTGGAACACCGTGCCGACCGCCACTTCCAGCGAGGCGGAGGAACTCAGGCCTGCGCCCTGCGGCACGTTGCCGCTAATCACCAGATCGGCGCCGTTAAAATTGCTGTTGCGCTGCTGTAAGTGTTTCACCACGCCGCGCACGTAGTTAGCCCACATCGGCTCTTTCACGCTCATGATCGGCTCATCCAGCGAGAAAATGTCCTGCTGGTTATCGTAATCGACGGCGATCACCCGCACCTGGCGATCGTCGCGTTTCGCGCAGCTGATCACCGTTTGATAATCGATCGCGCAGGGCAGCACGAAACCGTCGTTGTAGTCGGTATGCTCGCCAATCAGGTTGACGCGGCCCGGCGCCTGAATCGTGTGGGTCGGCTGATAGCCGAACTGCTGCTGGAAAATCTGGGCGGTAGTGGTTTTAACGTCATTCTGAGTCTCCCGTCTGGCGGAAATGAATATCACTGACAGAACGCAGGCGCTCCGCTGCCTGCTCTGCGGTTAAGTCACGCTGGGTTTCTGCCAGCATTTCGTACCCAACCATAAATTTACGTACCGTCGCTGAACGCAGCAGCGGCGGATAAAAATGGGCGTGCAACTGCCAGTGGCTGTTCTCTTCGCCATTAAACGGTGCGCCGTGCCAGCCCATCGAGTAGGGGAAGGAACACTGAAACAGGTTATCGTAGCGGCTGGTCAGCTTTTTCAGTGCCAGCGCCAGGTCGCTGCGCTGCGCCTCGGTGAGATCCACCAGACGCAGAATATGGGTTTTCGGCAGCAGCAGCGTTTCAAACGGCCAGGCGGCCCACCAGGGCACCACCGCCAGCCAGTGTTCAGTTTCCACTACGGTGCGGCTGCCATCTTTCAGTTCACGCGCCACGTAATCCACCAGCATCGGCGAGCCGTGCTGCTGCCAGTAAGTGCGCTGATGTTGATCTTCGCGCTGTACTTCATTCGGCAGAAAGCTGTTCGCCCAGACCTGACCATGAGGATGTGGGTTAGAGCAGCCCATCGCCGCGCCTTTATTTTCAAAAACCTGTACCCATGGATAGTGCTGGCCCAGCTCGGCGGTTTGCTGCTGCCAGGTGCTGACCACTTCTTCCAGTGCCGTCAGGCTCAGCTCCGGCAGCGTTTTGCTGTGATCTGGCGAAAAACAGATGACCCGGCTGGTGCCGCGTGCGCTTTCACAGCGCATCAGCATATCGTCGCTCTGCGGCGCTTCCGGCGTATCAACCATTAGCGCGGCAAAGTCATTTTTAAAAACGTAGGTGCCGGAATAGTCAGGGTTTTTATCGCCGGTGACACGCGTATTGCCCGGACAGAGGAAACAGTCGGGATCGTGTTTCGGCAGTTGTTGTACGGCCGGAGCCTCCTGCGCGCCCTGCCATGGGCGTTTAGCGCGGTGCGGAGAAACCAGTACCCACTGATCGGTCAGCGGATTGTAACGGCGATGCGGGTGATCGACCGGATTGAATTTTTCCATGTTGTGTCCTGATAGCTGACTTAATCGCAGAATAAAAAAATAGCACAGTGTAAAACGCGAAAGCGTGATCCAGTCTGGATAAATGGAATCGTTTACACAAGCTGAAAATTCTTATTTGCCAGATGGCATGGCGTATGCGGCGCAGGGCTTTTATTTTGCATGAGGAAAATATGGTAACGGTTACACTTGTTCAAATTGCGGTCATACGCTTAAACGCGGCAATAAAGAAAAGAGCAGAGACGGCATGGAAAAGAAAGGGATGCGGGAAAAACGAAGACGGTAAGATCGCCGGTGAAGCGGTAAAGCGGTAAAGCGGTAAAGCGGTAAAGCGGTAAAGCGGTGAAGCGGTGAAGCTGGGTAACTGAAAATTGGCAACCAGGATGGCAGGGTAAGCAGGAAGGTTAGGCAAGTCAGGCAAAAAAGCATTTTCTGCGGCCTGAGCAACAGCAACAGCAACAGCAACAGCAACAGCTTCGGCCCGGCGTCACCGGGCCTTCCCTTTAGCTCAGCGCATCGATCTGATATCCATAACGGCCATCCTGCGGCACAAAGCTCAAACGATGAGTAATACACTGCGGCGCATCTTCTGCATGATGTGAAACGAACAGCAGCTGCGTCCGGCCTTCGGCAATCAGCACGTCAACGAAACGGCGTACCAGCTGTCGATTAATTGGATCCAGTCCCTGCAGCGGCTCATCAAGGATCAGCAGCGTCGGATGTTTCACCAGCGCACGCGCAATCAATACCAGCCGCTGCTGGCCCCAGGAGAGGCTATGAAACGGCGCATCCGCCAGCTTTTCCATGCCCAGCAGCGCCAGCCAGCTATTGGCAAGCGTTCGCTGCCGATCGGAAACCGCCTGATAAAGCCCAATGGAATCAAAATAGCCGGAGAGAATAACGTTGCGCACGCTGATGGCGACGCGATAATCCAGATGCAGGCTGCTGCTGACGTAGCCGATATGCTGCTTAATATCCCAGATGGTTTCGCCGCTGCCGCGCCGCCGTCCAAACAGCGTTAAATCATTGCTGTAGCCCTGCGGATGATCGCCGGTAACCAGACTCAGCAGGGTAGATTTCCCGGCGCCGTTCGGCCCAACGATTTGCCAGTGCTGGCCTGGTTTTACTTCCCAGCTCAGGCCATGCAGCACCGGCTGGTCGTTGTAGCTCACCACGCCGTTTTTCAACACGATCCGCGCTTCATCGGGCGCCAGCTGCGGCTGCTGCGCAGGATTATCCGCCTCCGGCAGCGCCATTCCGGCCAGACGTTCGCTGTGCGCCAGCTGTGCAATGAGCGCTTCTTCCAGCACCTCGCTGCGTGCGCCGACATGCGTTAAATGGCACTCCGCCAGCACGCCGATGCGCTCAACAAAAGCGGGAATATCATCAAACCGATTCAGCACCAGCACCAGCGTATAGCCCTGCTGATGCAGCTCCTCAAGCAGCGCGGCAAGGCTGGCGCGCGAAGCGGTATCCAGCCCGTCGAAAGGCTCGTCCAGCACCAGCAGATCGGGCTGAGCCATCAGCGCCTGGCAGAGTAAGGTTTTGCGCGTTTCGCCGGTGGAGAGATATTTAAAGCGGCGATCCAGCAGGTATTCAATGCCGAACAGCTGCGCCAGCTGACGACAGCGCGCCGCATCTTTTACCTCGTCCTGAATCATTTCTGCTGCGGTGCGGCCAGTATCCTCTTCGCCTTCGCTAAGCAGATCGGTATTGTTACGTTGCCACTCTTCCTGCACCAGCTTTTGCAGCTTTTCCAGCGACAGGCGCGTCGGGCGCGCAAAATCATGCTGAACGCTGCCCTGTAACGGTGGGAGTTCACCGGTTAGCGCGCGCGCCAGCGAAGATTTGCCGCTGCCGTTCGCCCCCACAAAAGCCCAGCTTTGGCCGCTTTGCAGCGTTAAATCGTTAAGCGTCAGTATTCGGGTATCGCTAAGACGAAACGTGCCTTGCGAAATTTGCAACGTAGCCATTTTTCATTCCGTTTTTTGCAGCGTGAAAAACCTTTCTAATGGCTGGCTGGAGGCTTGTCAAACGGCCATAACGGATTCAGAGCAGCGTCGCGATAATCACCCGATCGGCATTAAAATGTGCTATTACCACGGCGCCTGGCTGTAGATTTTGCTGGGCGACTTGCTCATTGCTAACGGTGGCGCATAAAGTCTCGCCGCTCGCCAGGCTCATCAGCACTTCGCTCTGCTGCTCGCCGCGTTCAATGGCGTTGATAGTGCAGGGGAGCTGATTATCAGCCCCGGAGGCGTCTCGGCTGACTTCAATCCAAGGCGCTTTAATTAACAGCAGCACCTCTTTTCCGGCGCTGAGCTGAAGACGATCGGCGCTCTGGCGTGTCAGGGCCGCTTTCAGGCGCGTCTGACCATCGGCCAGCAACACCTCCAGATGCTGCTGCACCTGCTCTGCATCGCGGTGCAGCACGGTACCGAACAGCTGATTGCGCGCGCTGGTCTGCAGTGAAAAGCGGGCAATCGCGGCCAACAGGCTATCCAGCGGCAGCCCATCGTCCTGCAGCACATCAAAGGCCTTCTGCTGGATTTGCTCCAGCAAACGGAACAGTTCAATAAGACGTTCGCCGTAGCGCGTCAGCTGCGCGCCGCCGCCGCCTTTGCCGCCGGTGGCGCGTTCTACCAGCGTGCGCTCCGCCAGCTGGTTCATCTCATTAATCGCATCCCAGGCGCTTTTATAGCTGATGCCCGCCAGCTTTGCGCCCTGACTAATGGAACCGGTATGCTTGATCTGCTGTAGCAGCGCAATCCGGCGCGGATCGGCAAACAGCTTCTGCTGTAGTCGAATAATCAGTGAAATATCAGCCTGCATACGAAGCCCTGTAAAGTGAACCTGGCGCAATTGTAAAAGAGGCGGCAGAGGGTGTCACGGCGTTACGGCGCGCCGTTTAAGGAAAGGTAAAGCGCACAAAAGGCCAGTGCGTTTTTTATCACATTGGTTAAAATAGTTTTTTTACCGCAATAAACGAGGCAACTATGCTGGAGTTATTAAAAAGCCTTGCTGTCGCCGTGATCATGGTGCCGATCGTAATGGCGATTATCCTTGGCCTGATCTATGGCCTTGGCGAAGTCTTTAACGTCATTTCAAAATTCGGTCATCGTAATGACCAACCGGCAAAGCATCGTCAGTAAGCTTACCGCACTCTCTTTCTTTATCGCAGGGCCGACATGATGTCGGCCCTGCTGTTTTCGCTCTCCGCGCTTTCGCTTTGATCAAACGTATGACAGCCTTCCCGGTATCGTTATAGTATGCGCTACATAACGTAACCGGGAGAAAACTATGTCTGTTGTTAAATGGGGTCACTGGCTGGGCGCTGCAGCCATCAGCCTGAGCGTCGCAGGCCACGCCGTGGCGGCGGAAAATATCACTGTTTTTGCGGCGGCGTCGCTGACCAACGCGCTACAGGATATTGTCAGCCAGTATGAAAAAAATAAGCATGAGATAAAAATCGTCACCTCTTATGCTTCCTCTTCAACGCTGGCGCGCCAGATAGAGCAGGGCGCACCCGCCGATCTGTTTATTTCTGCCGATCAGCAGTGGATGGATTACGCGGCGCAGAAAAACAGCATTGAGCAGGATTCCCGCTACACGCTGCTGGGCAACGATCTGGTACTGATCGCACCTGCAGATGCCCATGCCAAAGCGGTCAGCATCGATAAAAATACCGACTGGAAAAGCCTGTTAAAAGGCCAGCGTATCGCTACCGGCGACCCGGACCATGTTCCGGCAGGAATTTATGCGAAAGAGGCCTTACAAAATCTTGGAGCCTGGGATACGCTGTCGCCGGTTATGGCGCGCGCCAATAATGTGCGAGCCGCACTGGCGCTGGTGGAACGTAACGAAACGCCTTACGGCATCGTTTACGGTTCCGACGCCGTAGCCAGCAAAAACGTGACGGTGGTGGGACGTTTCCCGGAAAACAGCCATAAGCCGGTTGAGTATCCGATGGCCATCGTTAAAGATCATCGTCAGCCCATGGTCAGCGCGTTTTATGACTACCTCAAAGGACCTGAGGCGGCGGCAATATTTAAAAAATATGGATTTACCCCACGCTAATGATACTGAGTGATGTTGAATGGCAGGCTGTTGAACTCAGCCTGAAAGTCTCTGCCATTGCCGTTATTGCCAGTTTGCCGTTAGGCATTTTTCTCGCCTGGCTGCTGGCGCGCTGTCAGTTCCGCGGCAAAGCGCTGCTGGACAGCCTGATTCATCTGCCGCTGGTGCTGCCGCCAGTAGTGGTGGGCTATCTGCTGTTATTGTCGCTGGGACGGCGCGGCTGGCTTGGCGCATGGTTGTATGACTGGTTCGGCATCAGCTTTGCCTTTAGCTGGCGCGGCGCGGCGTTAGCGGCCGCGGTGGTGGCACTGCCGCTGATGGTGCGGGCAATTCGCCTGGCGCTGGAAGCGGTCGATCCGAAACTGGAGCAGGCGGCGCGCACCTTAGGCGCCGGTCGCTGGCGGGTTTTTTTTACCATCACGCTGCCATTAACGCTGCCCGGACTGATCGCCGGCACCGTTCTTGCCTTCGCCCGTTCGCTGGGCGAATTCGGTGCCACCATTACTTTTGTCTCTAATATTCCTGGCGAAACCCGCACCATTCCGCTGGCGATGTTTACCCTGTTAGAAATGCCGGGGGCCGAAGCCAACGCCGCCAGGCTCTGCCTGATTGCTATCGCGCTGGCGTTGATCTCGCTATTGCTGTCGGAATGGCTGGCCCGCTGGGGCCGTAAGCGTCTGGGGGGCTGATGCTGGAACTTAATTTTACGCTGCAACAGGGCGACAGCACGTTGCAGATCGATACTCAGCTGCCGGCCAAAGGCATTACTGCCGTTTTTGGCGTCTCCGGCGCGGGAAAAACCTCGTTGATCAACGCTATCGCCGGGCTGGCGCAGCCGCAGCAGGGTTTTATTCGCCTGAATGGCCGCACGCTCAGCAATGCTGAGGAAAAAGTCTGGCTGCCGCCGGAAAAACGGCGCATCGGCTATGTCTTTCAGGAGGCGCGCCTCTTTCCTCATTATCGGGTGCGCGGCAATTTGCGCTACGGCATGGCGAAAAGCCGCCAGCCGCAGTTTGATGCACTGGTCAATCTTTTGGGCATCGGTGAGTTGCTGGATCGTTTTCCCTGGTCGCTTTCCGGCGGTGAAAAACAGCGGGTCGCCATTGGCCGCGCGCTGCTTACCGCGCCCGATATTTTGCTAATGGATGAGCCGCTGGCGGCGCTGGATCTGCCGCGCAAACGCGAACTGCTGCCCTATCTGCAAAAGCTGGCGAAGCAGGTGGATATTCCTCTGCTTTATGTTTCGCATAGCCTGGATGAGATTTTACAGCTGGCCGATCGGGTATTGGTGTTGGACAACGGACAAGTGAAAGCCTCCGGCACGCTGGAGGAGGTCTGGAGCAGCAGCGCGCTGCGTCCGTGGCTGCCGCGTAGCGAACAAAGCACCGTGTTGCGCGTACAGGTGCTGGAGCAGCATCCCGATTACGCGATGACCGCGCTTTCGCTGGGCGATCAGCATATTTGGGTCAGCCGTGTCGACGCGCCGCAGAAAACGCCGCTGCGTATTCGTATTCAGTCGGCGGATGTGTCGTTAACGCTTCAACCGCCGCTGAACAGCACCATTCGTAATGTGCTGCCTGCCCAGGTCAGCGAGCTGATTGAGGTGGATAATCAGCAGGTCGAGGTCAAACTGCGCATCGGTGCCAGCGAGCTGTGGGCGCGTATTACGCCCTGGGCGCGCGATGAACTGGCGATCAAGCCGGGAATGTGGCTGTTTGCCCAGATTAAAAGCGTTTCAATCAGCTCCTGATGCCTGACAGCGTATAAAGCGGGCGGAGCCGGCAACCCGATCGGCTCCGCCAGGCAAAGAAACGCCTTCAGCGGCGGAAAAACGCCGCCTGCGATTACAGCACTTCGCGGCGGATCGTCTCGGCAATACCCGGTTCGAGATTGGTGCCGATCACCCGCGCGGCGCGTGCTTTAATCGCCTCATCGGCATTGCCCATCGCCACGCCCAGCCCGACATTTTCCAGCATGCTGAGATCGTTATAGTTATCACCGAACGCCAGCACATCCTTCATCTCCAGCCCCTGTGACGCCACCCATTCCGCCAGGCGTTTGCCTTTGCTGTTGCCCGCCTGCGCAATATCCACCTGATCGTGCCACGACCATTCGCACGCCAGCCCCAGCTCCTGTTCGACGCTATCGGCAAACTGCTGTAGCGCTCGCGTATCGGGATGAGAAAGGGCGAACTTCCAGATCGCCTGCGCATCTTGTGCGGCGGCGGCTAAATCGGGCACCTGCAAAAACAGCGGACGCTGATGAGGCGGCAGCGACTCAGCCCACAAGAGCGTGCGCTCCACATGACCGGTCGGCGTCTGATAGAGCATCGCATCATCGACATACAGCAGTCCGTGGATTGCCTGCTGATCAAGCATTTCAATTACTTTTAGTGCCTGTGGTTTTGCCAGCGGATCGGCGGAAAGCACTTTTTTTGCCTGATAATCATACAAATAAGTACCGTTACAGCAGATTGCAGGTGTATCTAACGCCAGCGCCTGATAAAAAGGATGAATGGCGCAGTGATGACGTCCGGTCACAATCAGGATTTTCACCCCGGCCCGTTTCGCCTCGGCCAGCGCGGCCAAAGATTCAGGAAGAATAGTTTTACGCGGCGTCAGCAGCGTACCGTCAAGGTCGAGGGCAATCACGCGATAGCTCATAGTTAATTCCGCCAGTCATTATTAGCAAAGCAGCGATGTTACACCCTGCGACGCCGGGCACCAAATGACAGCGGCAGAAACAATCCGACGGGCGTGGTAAAACGCGCTACCCTTTGCCTCAGGTAAAAAATTACAGGTAATAAGACAAGGAGAATTCATGAAGCAAGTTGTGTATACCGCCAGTCCCGAAAGCCAGCAGATTCACGTCTGGCGTATGAGCGAGGAGGGCGCGCTGACGCTGTTGCAGGTCGTGGACGTCGCCGGTCAGGTGCAGCCGATGGTGGTCAATCCAACCCAGCCCTTTTTATATGTCGGCGTGCGCCCGCAGTTCCGCACTATCGCTTACCGCATCGCGGAAGATGGCACTCTGAGCGAAGCGGGCCAGGCATCGCTGCCCGGTAGCCCGACGCATATCTCGACCGATCGCCAGGGCAAATTCCTGTTTTGCGGCTCCTATAACGACGCCTGCGTCAGCATCAGTCCGATTGGTGCCGACGGCGTGCCGCTGGAGCCGAGCCAGGTGATTAATGGTCTGGAAGGCTGCCACTCCGCCAATATCGGCAGTGATAATCAGACGCTGTTCGTACCGGCGCTGAAGCAGGATCGTATCTGCCTGTTTGATGTTCACGCTACGGGTAAACTGACGCCGCATCAGCAACCGCAGGTGACAACCGTCGAGGGCGCAGGCCCGCGTCATATGGTATTCCACCCAAATCAGCAGTACGCCTATTGCGTTAACGAACTTAACAGCACGGTAGACGTCTGGCAGCTGCGCAACGCTAACGGCGAGGTCGAGTGCGTTCAGAGCCTGGATATGCAGCCTGCTGATTTCACCGGCACGCGCTGGGCGGCGGATATTCACTTAACGCCGAATGGCCGTCATCTTTACGCCTGCGATCGTACCTCCAGCACCCTGACAATCTTTAGCGTCAGCGAAGATGGCGGATTATTAACGCTGGAAGGGCATCAGCCGACCGAAACGCAGCCACGCGGTTTTAATATTGATCAAAGCGGACAATATTTGGTGGCGGCCGGGCAGAAATCGCACCATATCGAAGTCTACCGCATCGGCGGCGAGCAGGGGCTGTTAACGCCGCTGGCACGCTACGCGGTCGGCCAGGGTCCGATGTGGGTGGTGATCCACGCGCTGTAAAACTTGAGCCGCATCGCAGTTTCGGCTGCGTTGCGGCAGGTTATTTTTTGTCAGATCAAATTATTGCACTTTCCGGGTTGTGTTTATTTCGCCGTCGGGTTGACCTAACCGCGGAGATTACTCAACAAGGAAGCTATCATGACCCCGCTACGCAATATCTGCCCATCCCTGCTGCTGTTCAGCCTGCTGTTTTCCACCGCCGCTGGTGCAGAAGCGGTTCCTCACTATTTAACTGCCTCAGAAGCGCCGGATAGCCTGGCTATACTGCCGCCGCCGCCCGACTTTAACAGCGTTGATTTCCTGCGGGATAAGGCGATGTACGATTGGGGCGTTGCGCAGCGCAGAACCGCGCGTGGCAAACTTGCCTGGCAGGATGCGAATGTTAAAGCGGAAAATATTCCGCTGCTATTTGCCGATGCGTTTGACTATCCGCTGAGTAAAGAACAGGCGCCTGAAATTTACCGCCTGATGATTACCATGAAAGAAGATGCGGGAACCTGGGCTACCGCCAGCGCGAAAAAACATTAGCAACGCATACGACCGTTCTCTTTTTACGGCGTGCCGACCTGTCGCCAGGAGGATGAGCAAACGCTGGCGGGCGAAGGCTCTTATCCTTCCGGCCATACCACTATTGGTTGGGCGTTAGCACTGGTGCTGGCGGAGATCAATCCGGCACGTCAGCAGGAAATCATGCGACGCGGACTGGAGATTGGCGAAAGTCGGGTAATTTGCGGCTATCACTGGCAAAGCGATATTGATGCCGCACGTATTATGGCAGCGGCCGTGGTGGCCAGGCTGCACAGCAACGCGCAGTTCAGTCAGCAGATGATTAAAGCCAAAGAGGAGTTCAAACGGCTGGCGGCTGGCGGAGCGCAATAGCGCCCCGCCGGATAGTATTAGCTGTAAAGTACCGTAATCGACGCGCTGGCGAGGCGGTGGAAATGGACGTTAAAGCCCACCATCGCGCCGCTGGCGTTTTCATCGACCTCGATTTTTTCCACGTCCAGCGCGTGAACGGTAAAAATATAGCGATGGCTTTCGCCCTGCGGTGGTGCCGCGCCGCCGTAGCCCGCCTTACCAAAATCGGTACGCGTCTGAATCGCCTCTTCAGGCAGCGCCGTCTGGCCCGATCCCGCGCCCTGCGGCAGCACGGTCACCTCAGCGGGGATATTCGCCACCACCCAATGCCACCAGCCAGAACCGGTCGGCGCATCGGGATCGTAACAGGTCACTACAAAGCTTTTGGTGCCATCCGGCACCTCATCCCAGGCGAGATGCGGTGAAATATTATCGCCCTGGTAGCCCATGCCGTTAAATACATGGCGCTCCGGCATCTTCTCTCCGTCGTTGAAATTATGGCTGTAAATCCTCATCGCACCTCCGTTTGTTATCGATGCAAAAATTTTAAAAGTTCTTCTGCGGTTGCGGCCGATGAGGCAGGATTCTGTCCGGTAATCAAATGACCATCGGTGATTGCCCACACGCCCCAGTCCTCCGTGCGCTCAAACAGGCCGCCCTGATTTTTCAGCTCATCTTCCACCAGAAAAGGAACAATATGGGTCAGCCCAACCGCCTGTTCTTCGCTGTTGGTAAAGCCGGTAACGCGTTTACCGGCCACCAGCGGCGTACCGTCCGGCTTTTTCGCATGGCGCAGCACGCCAGGCGCATGGCACACCGCCGCCACTGGCTTGCCGTTGGCAAACAGGTTTTCGATCAGCGCAATACTGTGTTTGTCCTCGGCCAGATCCCAGAGCGGACCGTGGCCGCCGGGATAAAATACCGCGTCGAACTTGCTGCCATCAATAGTTTCAAGACGTTGCGTATTCGCCAGCGCCTGCTGCGCGGCAATATCCTGACGAAAGCGTTCAGTATCATGGGTCTGCGCATCGGGCGCATCGCTTTTTGGATCGAGCGGTGGCTGGCCACCCTGCGGGGAAGCCAATACCACGCTGATGCCGGCATCTTTAAAGATGTAATAAGGCGCGGCGAACTCTTCCAGCCAGAAGCCGGTTTTTTTGCCGGTGTCGCCCAGCTGGTTGTGCGAGGTTAACACCATCAAAATTTTCATGACTGCTCTCCCGGTTGATCGTCTGCCACCCGAATAACCAGCTTGCCGAAGTTTTTCCCTTCCAGCATGCCGATAAAGGCTTCCGGCGCCTGCTCCAGCCCGTCGACGATATGTTCACGCAATACCAGACGATCTTCCGCGATCCACTGGCTCATCTGACGGAAAAATTCGTCAAAGCGATCGCCATAATCCTGAGTGATAATAAAACCCTGCACGCGCAGGCGTTTACGCAGAATCGCGCCCTGGAACAGCGGCAGGTGGTCTTCACCTTGCGGCAGGTTGGTGCTGTTATAGTCGGCGATCAGACCGCACAGCGGAATGCGTCCTTTGGTGTTCATCAGCGGCAGTACGGCGTTAAACACTTTGCCGCCGACATTTTCAAAATAGACATCAATGCCGTCCGGGCAGTGCTGTTTCAGCTGCTCAGCAAGATCGTCGCGGCGGTGATCGACGCAGTGGTCAAAGCCCAGCGTCTCTTGCGCATAGCGGCATTTCTCTTCGCCACCGGCAATGCCGACCACACGGCAGCCTTTCAGCTTCGCGATTTGTCCCACTACCGAGCCCACTGCGCCGGTGGCGGCAGCCACCACCACGGTTTCGCCCGGCTGCGGATTACCAATATCCAGCAGTCCCATATAGGCGGTAAAACCGGTCATTCCCAGCAGGCTGAGCGCCCAGGAAGGATGCTCCAGCACCGGGCCCTGTAACTTAAACAGGTCGCTGCCATCCGACAGTGCATAATCCTGCCAGCCGCTC
The DNA here is from genome assembly GCF_940807255.1 of Mixta sp. Marseille-Q2659. Classification (GTDB taxonomy): domain Bacteria; phylum Pseudomonadota; class Gammaproteobacteria; order Enterobacterales; family Enterobacteriaceae; genus Mixta. Next base: position 25,865 of record NZ_CALNWY010000004.1, read on the forward strand.
TGGCTCACTACCCAGTCGCCCGCAGCGTAATCGGGATGACGCGACGTTTCGACAATCGCCACCGTACCGCCGCCCAACACTTCATTGACGGCAAAAGGCGGCACGTAAGAAGGCGCATCGCTCATGCGACCGCGCATATAAGGGTCGAGTGAGAGATAAACCGTCCGCAGCAGAACCTGGCCTTCATCAGGCGTGGGAACCGGCTGCGTGTCGAGGCGGAAGTTATCGGCGGTCGGCGCGCCGTGCGGACGTGAGGTCAGGATAACCTGACGGTTGCTCTCTTTTTGCTGTGACATCATTTACTCCTGTGCAAATGGGGATGCTAAAAGCGTAGTGCATCACGCCGCCCCACGCTTTGCGTCAGCCCGCATCAGGCGTCTGAAAAGAGCGCTGGCCGATCGAGCGCGGCGTGAATGGCCTGTGTCAGCTGTTCCAGCTGCGCGGGCGTCATCACATAAGGCGGCATCACATAAATCAGCTTGCCGAAAGGGCGGATCCAGACGCCGCGTTCGACAAAGAAGCGCTGGATGGCGGCCAGATTGACCGGATGACGGCTTTCAATCACGCCGATCGCGCCCAACACGCGCGCGTCGGCGACCTGTGGATGCGCGGCCAGCGGCAGCAGCGTCGCACGCAGCTGCTGCTCGATATTCGCCACCTGCGTTTGCCAGCCGCCTTCCTGCAGCAGCGCGAGGCTGGCGTCGGCCACGGCACAGGCCAGCGGATTGCCCATAAAGGTTGGCCCGTGCATAAAGCAGCCCGCCGCACCGTTGCTGATGGTGTTGGCAACCTCGCGGGTGGTCAGGGTGGCGGAAAGCGTCATGGTGCCGCCGGTCAGCGCTTTCCCTACGCAGAGAATATCGGGCGCGATACCGGCATGTTCGCAGGCAAACAGCTTACCGGTGCGGCCAAAGCCGGTAGCGATTTCATCGGCAATCAACAGTATCTGATGGCGATCGCACAGGGCGCGTACCGCTTGCAGATAGCGTGGATGATAAAAGCGCATGCCGCCTGCGCCCTGCACGATCGGCTCCAGGATCACGGCGGCGATGCTGTCGGCATGGTCGTCGATCTGTTGGGCAAAGTCGGCAATATCCTGCTCATCCCAGGCATCGTCAAAACGGCACTGCGGCGCGGGCGCGAACAGGTGCGTTGGCAGATAGCCCTGCCACAGGCTGTGCATCGAATTCTCCGGGTCGCATACCGACATGGCGGAAAAAGTATCGCCATGATAGCCGCGCCGCAGCGTTAAAAAGCGCTGCCGTTTCTCGCCGCGCGCCTGCCAGTATTGCAGCGCCATTTTCATTGCGACTTCAACGGCTACCGAGCCGGAATCCGCCAGAAACACGCACTCCAGCGGCGCGGGCGTCATCGCCACCAGGCGGCGGCAGAGCGCCACGGCAGCAGGATGTGTAATGCCGCCAAACATCACGTGCGACATTTGCGCCATTTGCTGCTGCAGCGCCTGATTCAGGCGCGGATGGTTATAGCCATGAATCGCCGCCCACCAGGAGGACATGCCGTCCACCAGCTGGCGGCCATCGGCCAGTTCTAAATAAACGCCTTGCGCGCCGACCACCGGATAGCAGGGCAACGGTTCGCTCATGGAGGTATAAGGGTGCCAAATATGGTCGCGGTCAAAGGCGAGATCGTCAGATGTCATGATCACTTGTAAACCAAAATAAAAAGATTTAGTTTACAAGTCTACATCAGGTAGCACCATAAAAACGACAATTTCTGGAGTAAGCAATGGCAATGCGCTGGACGCTGGCAGAGGCTCAGGCCCTGTTTAATAAACCTTTTCTTGAGCTGATGTTTGAAGCGCAACAGGTTCACCGGCAGCACTTCGACCCACGACAGGTGCAGGTGAGTACGCTGCTGTCGATCAAAACCGGCGCCTGCCCGGAAGACTGCAAATATTGCCCGCAAAGCGCCCGTTATAAAACCGGACTGGAAGCGGAGCGTTTGATGGAAGTGGAGGAGGTGCTGGCCTCGGCGCGCAAGGCGAAGGCAGCGGGCTCCTCGCGTTTCTGCATGGGCGCGGCGTGGAAAAACCCCAACGATCGCGATATGCCGTACCTCGAAAAAATGGTGCAGGGCGTGAAGGCGATGGGCATGGAAACCTGCATGACGCTCGGCACGCTGAACGATGAGCAGGCGCAGCGTCTCGGCGCGGCCGGGCTCGATTTCTACAACCACAACCTCGATACCTCGCCGGAATTTTACGGCAATATTATTACCACCCGTACCTATCAGGAGCGGCTGGATACGCTGGAAAAAGTGCGCGAGGCGGGCATTAAAGTCTGCTCCGGCGGCATTGTCGGCCTTGGCGAAGAGGTCAAAGATCGCGCCGCGCTGCTGGTGCAGCTGGCGAACCTGCCGACGCCGCCGGAAAGCGTGCCGATCAATATGCTGGTGAAGGTGAAAGGCACGCCGCTGGCGGATAACGAGGATGTCGATCCCTTTGATTTTATCCGCACCATCGCCGTGGCGCGCATTATGATGCCAACCTCGCACGTACGTCTCTCCGCCGGACGCGAGCAGATGAACGAGCAGACCCAGGCGATGTGCTTTATGGCGGGTGCCAACTCTATTTTCTACGGTTGCAAGCTGCTGACCACGCCGAACCCGGAAGAGGATAAAGATCTGCTGTTGTTCCGCAAGCTGGGCCTCAACCCTGAACATACCCATACCCGCGCGGGCGATAACGAACAGCAGCAGGCGCTGGCGCAGCAGCTGATCGAGGCCGATACCACGCAGTTTTACAACGCGGCGCTGTAATGAGCTGGCAACATCGCATTGCTGCGGCGCTGGACGAACGGCAGCGGCAGCAGCGCTTACGCCAGCGCAGCCTGCTGGCACAGAGCCGTGCCGGCTGGCTGCTGCATAACGGCAAACGCTACCGCAATTTCGCCAGCAATGATTACCTTGGTTTGAGCGACGATGCGCGCATTATCGCGGCCTGGCAGCAGGGCGCGGCGCGCTACGGCGTCGGCGCGGGCGCATCAGGCCATGTTACCGGCTATGCGTTGCCGCACGCTGAACTGGAGGCGGAACTGGCTGACTGGCTCGGCTATCCATGCGCGCTGCTGTTCAATTCCGGTTACGCCGCCAACCAGGCAGTGATTGGTGCGTTGGCGATGCGCGACGATCGCATTCTGGCAGATAAGTTGTCGCACGCTTCGCTGCTGGAGGCCGCCAGCCTGAGCCCGGCGACGCTGCGCCGTTTTGCCCATAACCAACCGGCCAGCCTGCAACGCCTGTTAAGCGCGCCGCAGGCAGGCGAAACCCTGGTGGTAACCGAGGGCGTATTCAGTATGGATGGCGACAGCGCGCCGCTGGCCGCACTGCATCAACTGACGCAGCAGGCGAGCGGCTGGCTGCTGGTGGACGATGCGCACGGCATCGGCGTGCAGGGCGAGCAGGGACGCGGCAGCTGCTGGCAGCAGGGCATCAGGCCGGAGCTGCTGGTGGTCACCTTTGGCAAAGCCTTTGGCGTGAGCGGCGCGGCGCTGCTGTGCGATCGCGCGACCGCAGATTATCTGCTGCAGTTTGCCCGCCATCTGATCTACAGCACGGCGATGCCGCCTGCGCAGGCAGAAGCGCTGCGGGCGGCGCTGCAGGCGGTACAGCAAGGCGACGAACAGCGCCAGCGGCTGGCGGAGAATATCGCCCGTTTTCGCGCGGGCGCCGATCGGCTCGCGCTGACGCTATTGCCATCTTCTACCGCGATTCAGCCGCTGCTGGTGGGCGAAGAGGCGCAGGCGCTGCGGCTTTCTGAACGGCTGCGTCAGCGCGGCTGCTGGGTGACGGCGATCCGGCCGCCTACCGTACCGCCCGGCACGGCTCGCCTGCGTATTACGCTGACCGCCAGCCATACGGCGGAAGACATCGATCGGCTTCTGGAGGCGCTGGATGACACACAAAATCAATAAACAGGCGGTGGCGCAGGCGTTTGGTCGCGCGGCAGACGGTTACGATCGCTTTGCCAACTTCCAGCGTGACAGCGGCGAGCGGCTGATGGCGCTGCTGCCGCCAGCGGCGGCAGGGCGTGTACTGGACGCGGGCTGCGGTACCGGCTGGTTCAGTCGGCGCTGGCGCGCGCAGGGACATCAGGTGATTGCGCTTGATCTCTCGCCGGGCATGCTGGCGCAGGCGCGACGAGACGCCAGCGCCCATCACTATCTGCTGGGCGATATTGAGGCGCTGCCGCTGCAAAGCCACAGCGTCGATCTGAGCTGGAGCAATCTGGCGCTGCAGTGGTGTGACGACCTGGCGCAGGGGCTGCGTGAACTTTGCCGCGTGACGCGCCCCGGCGGACAGGTGCTGTTCTCCACGCTGGCGGAAGCCTCGCTGCAGGAGGTGCGTAGCGCCTGGCAGGCGGTGGATGATTATCAGCACGTAAACCGTTTTCTTTCCGAGTCGGCTATCCGGCAGGCTGGCGCGGGTATGGCGCTGCGGCTGCATTGTGAAACGGTAGTACAGCATTTTCCCGATGTGCTGAGCGCGCTGCATTCATTAAAGGGGATCGGCGCCACCCATATTCATCAGGGACGCGCCAGCGGGCTGCTGACGCGTCAGCGCCTGCATCAGCTGGCCCAGCACTGGCCGCAGGATGAGCAGGGCTATCTGTTATCTTATCAACTGATTACCGGAGTGATTGATTGTGAGTAATTGCTGGTTCCTGACCGGAACCGATACCGAAGTCGGCAAAACCGTGGCCAGTAGCGCGCTGCTGCAGGCGGCTAATCGCGCAGGTTTTGCCACCGCCGGCTATAAGCCGGTGGCCTCAGGCAGCGAGATGACGGCAGAAGGCATCCGCAACGGCGATGCGCTGGCGCTGCAGCGCAACAGTAGCCTGCCGCTCAGCTATCAAGAGATCAATCCGTTGGTGTTTATCGAACCCACCTCGCCGCATATTGTCAGTGCCGATACCGGGCAGCCCATTGAATTCGCGACGCTCTCTGCTGGCTTGCATAACCTGCGTGAAAAAGCGGAGTGGGTGCTGGTGGAAGGCGCTGGCGGCTGGTATACGCCGCTTTCCGAGCGTCAGACTTATGCCGACTGGGTGAAACAGGAGCAGCTGCCGGTGATTCTGGTGGTGGGCGTTAAGCTCGGTTGCATCAATCATGCGCTGCTGACCGCCGAGGCGATTTTAAATGCGGGACTGCCGCTGGCGGGCTGGATCGCGAACGATGTCGAGCCGCCGGGCCGTCGGCATCAGGAATATCTCGCCACGCTGCAACAGCGCCTGCCGGCACCGATGCTGGGCGAAATTCCCTGGCTGGAAAATATCGATGAGGCGCGGCTCGGCGACTATTTGCGCCTGCCGACGCCAGCAGCCTGAGAAGGCTAACCCCAAAGCAATATCGGTAAGCTGCAACCTCAGCTTACCGCCAGCCATTTATCGACCACGCTTTCATTCAGATCCGCAACGTGGCCCTGCGCCACGTTGCGTCCCCGGTGCAGCAATAAAAAGTAGTCGGCGACGCGACGAATAACCGAAATACGCTGCTCCAGCAGCAGGATTGTCAGGCCGAACTCATGATTCAGTCGATGCAGCAAATTGCCCATCTCCTCTTCCAGCCACGGCGACATGCCTTCGGTCGGCTCATCCAGAATCAGCAGTTTGGGCTGCAGGGTTAAGGCTCTCGCCAGCGCCAGGTGCTGCTGCTGCGCCAGTGGCAGATCGCCGCTGCGCTGATGGCGCAGCGGCCACAGCGCGGGAAAGAGATCGTAGACCAGCGACGGGATCGCACAGTGGCGATCCTGCTGCCCCGCCAGCAGAGCAATCTGCAGGTTTTCTTCCACGCTGAGCTGCGAAAAGATCTGGCGGCCCTGCGGCACATAGCCGATGCCGAGCCGCGCACGCGTCGTCGCCGGCTGCATCAGGAGATCCTGCGGGGCCGCTCCCGCCTGCTGCCACACCATGGTGCCGCTATTTACCGGCAGGTGGCCCATAATACAATTCACCAGCGTAGTTTTGCCCATGCCCGGCTGGGCGATAATGCCGGTGCAGGTTCCGGGCGGCAGATCGAGATCCACATCCCACAGGATATGATTTTTGCCGTAGAACTGATTAACCGAACGTAAACTCAGCATCTGCTACTCTCCTTCCGTACAGTTAAAATCATTCTGCCAGCCGGACTGCAAGCATGACCGGAAACAGAAATCGGCGAAGTCATCGCACCTTTCCTCTTTGCGTCGCGTGGTTGCCACGACGCCAGGTCCATTTTTACTTGCAATCCTCAGGCCAACAGCAGCCCACCGCCGAAAAAGCAGGCCCTAATCCTGGTTGGTTTGCAGGAAATGGTCAGAATTGCTTAATTATTTAATCCGGTAATAAACCGGATGCACTTTGACAGTGCCGCTTTCAGAACGCTTATGGTGCAAAGGATCCGTAATAAGGCAGGAAAGTTTATTAATAACCGTTAGACGTAATAGCCATGAAAAGCGTTATCGCGCCGGATAGCAGGCGTTAAAGAGAAAAATTTAGCCTTAGCTGAACACGAAAAAGGCGAAAAAAAAATATTTCATCTCTGTTACCGCGCTGAGGGGATTTTTACCCATCCCCGTTGTCGCGGGGCCTGTAAACAGTTATCCACTATTCCTGTGGATAACCATGTGCATTACCAAGTGAAAACAACCTGCAGACCAGAGCGGGCGCGGCTTTTTCCTGAACTGGCGCTAAACTGGGCTTTATTTATAAATTCTTTTATTTCAGCAAGTTAATTAAAATCAAGCCTGTGGCTTTCCATGCTTTTTTCCGCTGCGGGTTTTGCGCTGCGCCTATTGACAAATGTTAAATGCCAGGCGCGCTTGGGGATAACCTTGCATGCCTTAATATTATCCCCATGTAATGATAAGCCTTAGAATTGTCGCTTTGCCTTTTTCAGCGCAATCGGGCAAAATAACTGATTATTTATCCAGTGCTGCGCGCTGGAAAAATCATCGAAGCGGAGTAAAATTACCCTCCTGTCCGTGCAATTCTTCAGCAGAGATCATGCCTAATGAGTAAAGCCTTTAAACTTAACTCCGCCTTTCAACCTTCCGGCGATCAGCCAGAGGCGATACGTCGTCTGAAAGAGGGGCTTGAGGACGGTCTGGCGCACCAAACGCTGCTGGGGGTGACCGGCTCCGGGAAAACCTTCACCGTAGCCAACGTGATTGCCGATCTTAACCGGCCGACCATGGTGCTGGCGCCCAACAAAACGCTGGCGGCGCAGCTGTATGGCGAGATGAAAGAGTTTTTCCCCGATAACGCCGTGGAATATTTCGTCTCTTACTACGACTATTATCAGCCGGAAGCCTATGTTCCCAGCTCCGATACCTTTATTGAGAAAGATGCCTCGGTAAACGAACATATCGAGCAGATGCGTCTTTCCGCTACCAAAGCGCTGCTGGAACGCCGCGATGTGATCGTGGTGGCCTCGGTTTCGGCGATTTATGGTCTGGGCGATCCCGATCTCTATCTGAAAATGATGCTGCATCTGTCACGCGGCATGATTATCGATCAGCGCAGCATTTTGCGCCGCCTGGCGGAGCTGCAGTACAGCCGTAACGATCAGGCGTTTCAGCGCGGCACCTTCCGCGTACGCGGCGAAGTGATCGATATCTTCCCGGCGGAATCTGACGACCTGGCGCTGCGCGTCGAGCTGTTCGATGAGGAAGTTGAGCGATTGTCGCTGTTCGATCCGCTGACCGGCCAGATCGATTCGATAGTGGCGCGCTTTACTATCTATCCGAAAACGCACTACGTCACGCCGCGCGAACGTATTTTACAGGCGATGGAAGAGATTAAAGTTGAGCTGGCCGATCGCCGTAAGACCCTGCTTGCCAACAATAAGCTGCTGGAAGAGCAGCGCCTGACGCAGCGCACCCAGTTCGATCTGGAGATGATGAATGAGCTGGGCTACTGCTCCGGCATCGAAAACTATTCGCGCTATCTCTCCGGGCGCGGGCCGGGCGAGCCGCCACCGACGCTGTTTGACTATCTGCCGGCGGATGGCCTGTTGGTGGTGGATGAGTCGCACGTCACCATTCCGCAGATCGGCGGCATGTATCGCGGCGACCGCGCGCGTAAAGAGACGCTGGTGGAATATGGTTTCCGTCTGCCGTCGGCGCTGGATAACCGTCCGATGAAGTTCGAGGAGTTTGAGGCGCTGGCGCCGCAGACCATTTATGTCTCCGCTACGCCGGGCAACTATGAGCTGGAAAAATCGGGTGGCGAAGTGATCGATCAGGTGGTGCGACCAACCGGACTGCTCGATCCGATTATCGAAGTGCGTCCGGTGGCGACGCAGGTGGACGATCTGCTGTCGGAGATCCGCAAGCGCGTGGAGATCAACGAGCGCGTGCTGGTAACCACCCTGACCAAGCGCATGGCGGAAGATTTGACCGAGTATCTGGAAGAGCATGGCGAGAAGGTGCGCTATCTGCACTCCGACATTGATACCGTTGAGCGCATGGAGATTATTCGCGATCTGCGCCTCGGCAAATTCGACGTGCTGGTCGGCATCAACCTGCTGCGGGAAGGGCTGGATATGCCGGAAGTTTCGCTGGTGGCGATTCTGGATGCCGATAAAGAGGGCTTCCTGCGCTCCGAGCGTTCGCTGATCCAGACCATTGGTCGCGCGGCGCGTAACGTGAACGGCAAGGCGATTCTGTACGGCGACAAAATTACGCCGTCGATGGCCAGAGCGATTAGCGAAACCGAGCGTCGTCGCGAAAAACAGATGGAATACAATACCGAACATGGCATTGTGCCGCAGGGCCTGAACAAGAAGATCACCGATATTCTTGAGCTGGGCAAAAGCGTGACGAAAGGGAAAACGCGCGGTAAAACCACCAGCCGTAGCGCCGCCGAGGCTGAGGCAGATTATATGGCGCTGACGCCGCAGGCTTTGCAGAAGAAGATCCATCAGCTGGAGAGCCAGATGCAACAGCATGCGCAGAATCTGGAGTTCGAAGAGGCCGCCAGCGTGCGCGACCAGCTGCATCAGCTGCGCGAACTTTTTATCGCTGCTTCTTAAGCGCACGTAGCAAAGCCGCTGCCTGAAAAGGTGGCGGCTTTTCTTTTTGCATGGATAAGGTACGGTCTGGCGGGATATAACTTTTTATCTTTGCCGGGGAGCGAGCGGCGGTTTAGCCAAGACCCTGAATCGCCTGTTCCAGCGCCAGGCGTAGCAGCTGGCGATCATGACGATAGGGAATGTCCGCCGCTTCCAGCGGCTGCTGCACAATCAGACGATCCTGCACGCCCTGAATATCCACATGCGGGCCGACAACCACCGCATCAATTACTTTCTTGCCGATATACCTTTCCATGATCGCCAGCTTATCTTCCAGCCGGAGGCTGGCGGCGGCCGGGCTGAGTTCGCGGCCTAAATTGCCAATATAAATCAGCGGCGCGGGTGTGCGGCGCAGCGCCTGCGTCATCTCATCCATCAGCAACACCGGCATCAGGCTGGTAAAAAAGCTGCCTGGCCCAATCAAAATCAGATCCGCTTCGGCAATCGCTTCAATCGCTTCGCGCGTGGGCGCCACGTTTGGATGCAGCATCAGATCCTGCGGCGGCTTCACCAGCGTATCAATCTCCGTTTCGCCGTAAATCATATGGCCTTCGCTGTCGGTGGCGACCAGATCAACCGGCTGCTCCGACATCGGGATCAGAAACGCGTCAACCTTCAGCATATTGCGGATCAGGTTGATCGCTTCCAGCGGGCGCACGCTCAGATGATCCAGCGCCTTCAGCATCAGGTTGCCGAGGTTGTGCCCGGCCAGTTCGCCGTTACCGGCAAAACGGTATTCAAACATCGCGGAGGCCACGCCCGGCTCGGTAATCAGCTGGTTCAGGCAGTTACGCATATCCCCCCAGGCAATGCCGCCTTCCGATCGTCGGATCCGGCCCGTAGAGCCGCCGTTATCGGTGGTAGTGACAATGCCGGTCAGACGTGAACCCAGAGAGGCGAGGGCAGACATCACGCGCCCCAGGCCATGGCCGCCGCCGAGAGCCACCACCCGATCCAGATCCGCAAGGGTACGATTACGCATAATTCTCCTGACAAAAAGTGACGGTAACCTCAACCGTCGGCAGGCGACAGGATAATGGTTTATCACGCGCTTGAATACTCTCGCTCCCGCGCTGCGTCGCCCGTTATTCTGCAAATAAAACGCATTGTTGACTTATAGCAATCATCGTTCGCGCCTCGCCTGCAGGTTTTAAAAAGCAATATCAGAGAAAATGAAGCGATCGTGCAGGAAAAAGCGTTGAACTATCGATATATATTCATTTATATAGCGAAATTGAACGTGGCATGCCCCGACAAATAGCGCTACTATTTGCGCATTCCTGTTTAACAGGCAAAACCACACTCAAGCCTTTGCGCCTACGTCAGCAGATACGGGGCACTGGCCGCAGCCGCGAGCTGCCAGGGTGCAGAAAGAAATGACTGCATCTCCCATTTTGGAAAGGTGTTCTGGTGACCCAATTTACTGATTCCTATGCACGCAAGTTCTATTACTTGCGTTTGTCGATCACAGACGTGTGCAATTTTCGTTGCACCTACTGTTTCCCGATGGCTATAAGCCGCAGGGCGCGACCAACAAAAGTTTCCTCTCGCTTGATGAGATCCGTCGCGTTACGCGCGCCTTTGCCGATGCCGGTACGGAAAAAGTCCGGCTGACTGGCGGCGAGCCCAGCCTGCGCCGCGACTTTGTCGATATTATCGCCGCCGTACGCGAGAACCCTGGCATTCGCCAGCTGGCGGTTACCACCAACGGTTACCGCATGGAACGCGATGTCGCGCGCTGGCGCGCCGCCGGTCTCACTTCCATTAACGTCAGCGTCGACAGCCTTGACGCCCGTCAATTTCACGCCATCACCGGCCAGGATAAATTTCACCAGGTGATGCGCGGCATCGATGCCGCCTTTGACGCGGGCTTCAGCAAGGTCAAAGTCAACAGCGTGCTGATGCGCGATGTAAACCATCATAGTCTGCAAACCTTCCTTGACTGGATCCGCGATCGACCGATTCAACTGCGCTTTATCGAGCTGATGGAGACCGGCGAGGGCAGCGACCTGTTCCGTCGCCATCATATTTCCGGCGAAGTGATCCGCGATCAGCTGATTCAGCAGGGCTGGCAGCGCCAGATACGTGCGCGCAGCGACGGCCCGGCACAGGTGTTCTGGCACCCTGACTATCAGGGCGAAATCGGGCTGATCATGCCGTACGAGAAGGATTTTTGTGCCAGCTGCAACCGTCTGCGCGTGTCGGCCATCGGCAACCTGCATCTTTGCCTGTTTGGCGACGGCGGTGTGCCGCTGCGCGATCTGCTGGCCTCCGATGCGCAGCAGCCGGAGCTGCAGGCGCGCATTGCCGCCAGCCTGGGCCACAAAAAGCAGACGCACTTCCTGCATCAGGGCAACACAGGCATCACGCAAAATCTCTCATTTATTGGCGGCTAACCTTGGAGGAAAGCATGGGCAAAGCCACGATGGAATTTCAGGCGTTACAGATCGCGGTATTAACCGTTTCCGATCGGCGTGACGCATCCGATGACACCTCAGGCGACTATTTACGCGAGGCGGCGACCGAAGCGGGCCACCAGGTTCTCGATCATGCGATTGTCGCCGATAACCTGCATCGCATTCGCGCCGTGGTCTCCAGCTGGATCGCCAGCGACGATATCCAGGTGATTTTAATTAACGGCGGCACCGGCTTTAACAGCAAAAACTGCGCGCCGGAAGCGCTGCTGCCCCTGTTCGACCGCGAAATCGAAGGTTTCGGCGAAGTGTTCCGCATGTTGTCCTGGGAAGAGATCGGTACCTCAACCCTGCAATCGCGTGCGGTGGCGGGCATGGCCAATCAGACGCTGATTTTCGCCATGCCGGGATCGACCTCCGCCTGCCGTACCGCCTGGGAACGTATCATCTGCGAGCAGCTGGACGCGCGAACCCGTCCCTGCCAGTTTGTTTCACATCTGAAAAAATCCTGATTATGTCGCAACTAACCCATATTAATGCCGCTGGCGAAGCGCATATGGTTGATGTCTCAGCCAAGGCGGAAACGCTGCGCGAAGCGCGGGCGGAAGCCTGCGTGGTAATGTCGCCCGCAACGCTGCAAATGATTATCGAAGGCCGCCATCATAAAGGCGATGTGTTCGCCACCGCGCGCATCGCCGGGATTCAGGCAGCAAAACGTACCTGGGAGCTGATTCCGCTCTGTCATCCGCTAATGCTGAGTAAGGTTGAGGTCGAGCTGACTGCCGAGCCGGAAAAACAGCGGGTGCGTATTGAATCGGTGTGCCGCTTGACCGGCAAAACCGGCGTCGAGATGGAAGCGCTGACCGCCGCGTCCGTGGCTGCACTGACCATTTACGATATGTGTAAAGCGGTGCAGAAAGATATGGTGATTGAATCGGTGCGCCTGCTGCATAAAAGCGGCGGCAAATCGGGCGATTTTCAGGCGGTGGAACATGATTAAGGTGCTGTTTTTCGCGCAGGTACGCGAGCTGGTGGAGACTGCTGAGCTGTCGCTACCGGCAGATTACGCCACGGTGGACGAACTGCGCACGGCGCTGGCGGCGCGCGGCGATCGTTGGGATTTGGCGTTAAGCGCGGGCAAACTGCTGGCGTCGGTCAACCAAACGCTGGTTTCGTTACAACATCCTGTGCAGGACGGCGACGAAGTGGCCTTCTTTCCGCCGGTGACCGGAGGTTAAGATGGCTACCCGCATTCGCGTCGGCCAGGCGCCGTTTGCCATGGCTGAAGAGTATCAATGGCTTTCCGCCTGCAATGATGATGGCGCCGTGGTGACCTTTACCGGCAAAGTGCGCAATCACAACCTGGGCGATAACGTCTCCGCCCTGACGCTGGAGCATTATCCCGGCATGACGGAAAAGGCGCTGGCTGAGATTGTTGAAGAGGCGCGTCAGCGCTGGCCACTGCAGCGTATAAGCGTGATTCATCGCGTTGGCGAGCTTTTTCCCGGCGATGAGATCGTTTTTGTCGGCGTCAGCGCCGCCCATCGCGGTGCGGCGTTTGAATCTGCCGAGTTTATTATGGATTACCTGAAAACCCGCGCGCCGTTCTGGAAGCGGGAAGCGACGCCCGAAGGCGACCGCTGGGTTGAGGCGCGCGACAGCGACCAGCAGGCGGCCGGTCGCTGGGATTAATTGCCCGTTTTATGGCGCTTCGTCTGTTCTGAAGGGCCAAATTCCGTGCTGCCGTGGGCGTGTTCGCCGCCGCCCTCGACGCGCTGTAGCTGGATCGTCTCGCCATCCTGCCAGGCGTTCGCGCCTTTCACTACCGGATGCGCCACGATATCGGCGCGCTGCTGGCGCATTTTGCGCGTATCAATCCCCATGCGCTCATCGCGATCTTTCAGCAGCCGCTGATCGAGCTGACCATCGGCGGTAAAGCCCATCATCAGCGCCGGAATACCAAACGGCAGCGTTTTATCACGATCGGTATGCCAGGTGTGCCAGGTTTTACCGTAAGTGTTCACCAGTTTGGTCATCAGCGCTTTGTCTGCTGTATCTGGTAGTCCTGGCGCGACCAGCGTGCCCGATTTCACTTCGTAACTGTGGCTGTGCCACAGCTTTTTCTCTTCCGGCGGCAGCGTCTTATAGAGCCGCTCGCTGATAATGTATTCCACGCCCATCAGGCGCGCATCGCGCGTGTTGCCGTCATAAATCAGCGCCTGCATCACATCGTCGTTCAGAATGGTAACGTAGTGATGCGCTTCCATCTGGCCGTTTTTATCACCGTTGTAGAAGTGGAAACCGTCAAGATAGGCATTAATGGCGTCGATAGGCGGGCGCGACTGCATCGCGGCGGCGCCGGTATCCAGCAGCTTCATTTTTGTTGAGGTCGGTGCGCCCGGCGTCTGCACCTGCGTCGGCGTATTATTGCCGCCGCAGCCAGCCAGTATCATCGCCGCAGCCAGCGGCAGCCATGAGGTTTTCATCAGCAACTCCTGTCATAACAATTAACAAAACTTAACGTTAGTGCAAATTCCTGAAATAGAAAGGCACGGGCAGAAACTGTCGTGACATGGGATATTAAAAAAACTGCGCCAGATAAAAACATTGAAATAACCTGGCTAATGTCACTTCCGAGCATCATTGTATGAAGTCGCCTTAGTTAGTTCGGCCAGCACAGTGAATGAAGCGGAGCAGGGCTGGCATTTCGCAGCGGCAGTGGTTAAGGTGCGCTTAACGTCAACCCATAAGGACAGGTATGTCACCTCAGCTATTTCGACTTATTCCGCTCGTGGCGCTGCTGGCGCTGGCGGGCTGTACCAGCAAACCAAAGACGCTGCAGCAAACGCCGCAGCAGATGCAGGCGCGTATCTCAGCGCTGTTGCCGGGCGATGTACGGCAGAAATCGGACTGGGCGAGCGACATCGCGACCGCGTTCCGCACCCAGGAGATTGAAGCCAGCGACAGCAATATTTGCGCGACCATCGCCGTGGCCGATCAGGAAACCAACTTTAACGCCGATTCGCCGGTGCCGGGCCTGCCGAAAATCGCCTGGGGCGAGATCGATAAGCGTGCGGCGCGCCTGCATATTCCCGCTTTTCTGGTGCGCACCGCGCTGCTGATCAAATCGCCTGACGGGCGCAGCTACGCCGACCGTCTGGACAAGGTGCGCACGGAAAAAGAGCTGAGCGCCATCTTTGACGATTTTATTAATATGGTGCCGATGGGGCAGACGCTGTTTGGTAATCTTAATCCGATCCATACCGGCGGGCCGATGCAGGTCAGCATCGCTTTTGCCGAGGCGCATGAAGAGGGCTATCCGTGGCCGATTGAAACCTCGGTGCGTCAGGAGGTGTTTACGCGTCACGGCGGCATCTGGTTCGGCGTAAAACATCTGTTGGGCTATCCGGTCAGCTATAGCGAGCCGCTTTACCGTTTCGCCGACTTTAACGCCGGCTGGTACGCCAGCCGCAACGCCGCATTTCAGGCGGCGGTGGCGCGCGCTACCGGCATGAAGCTGGCACTGGACGGCGATTTGATCCTGTACGGCTCCGATAAGGCGGGTGCTACCGAGCTGGCGGTGCGTACGCTCTCCCGGCAGATTGATATGAGCGATCGCGCGATTCGCCGCGATCTGGAGAAGGGTGATAAGCTGGAGTTCGAGAAAAGCGAGCTGTGGCAGCAGGTGTTCGCACTGGCCGATAAGCAGGCGGGCCGCAAACTGCCGCGGGCGATACTGCCGGGTATCCGGTTGGAAAGCCCGAAAATCACCCGCAATCTGACTACCGCCTGGTTTGCCCAGCGCGTAAACAGTCGTTACCAGCAATGTATGGCGCGGGCTAAATAAAAAAGCCCCTGGCGTTAACGTCAGGGGCGGGCGACAACGCGATTTCAGGGCGGCGCGGCGAAGCTGGCAGTGTTGCACCGGTCGGGAAGGTGAGGCGGCATCTGGCTGGTTAACAACGTTAGCATCAGCCAGACCATTTTCAACTGGATGTGCCTTCCTGCCGGACAACAATCTCGGCAGCCATGCCGCTTCCTCTGGATGGTGAAACGGCATCCCGCCATTCAGCAATTTTCCGCAGCCATACCGTTTCCATTGAAAGAGGCGACGGCCTTCCGCCATTCGGCATCCTTAACCATGCTGCTCCAGCTGGAAAGTGGAAACGGTATCCGCCAGCTGGCGCGCCTGCTCTTCCAGCGAGGCGGCCGCAGCCGACATCTGTTGAACCAGCGCCGCGTTCTGCTGCGTAACGCCATCCATCTCATTGACCGCCACGCTGACCTGACTGATGCCCAGCGACTGCTCGTCCGAGGCGTTGACGATCTCACCGATAATCGTCTGCACCGCCGCCACCGATTCGGTCATGGTTTTCATGGTCTTACCGGTTTCGTTAACCAGCGCCACGCCGGCGCTGACGCGGGCAGCCGATTCCTCAATCAGCGCCGAGATCTCTTTCACCGCTCCGGCCGAGCGTTGCGCCAGATTGCGCACTTCGGAGGCTACCACCGCAAAGCCGCGTCCCTGTTCACCGGCGCGCGCCGCTTCAACGGCGGCATTCAGCGCCAGGATATTGGTCTGGAAGGCGATGCTGTTAATCAGGCTGGTAATATCACCAATCTTGCGCGAGCTTTCGTCAATCTGCGCCATAATCTCAACCACCTGCTGTACCAGCGCCTCGCCGCGTCCGGCGACGGCCGTCGCGTTGCCGGTCAGCTCGGTGGCCTGATGCGCGTTATCCGCATTGAGCTTCACGGTAGCGGTTAACTGCTCCATGCTGGCCGCTGTCTCCTGCAGGGCAGATGCCTGCTGCTCGGTACGCGAAGAGAGATCGAGGTTGCCGCTGGCGATTTCGCTGGCGCCGCTGCGCACCGAGGCGCTGGCGGTTATTATCTCTCCGACCATATTGCGTAGCTGCTGCTGCATGGTCTGCATGGCGTAGAAAATGCTTTGCTGGTCATGGGTCTGTACGGCGATGGATCGGCTTAAATCACCCTGCGCGACCGCCAGCGCCAGACTGGCTGCTTCTGCCGGTTCGCCGCCGATAGGACGCGCCACTTTGCGGCTGAAGATCAGTCCCAGCACGCCGCATACCACCACAATGCTGACCAGCATCAGAATCAGCGCATAGATCAGCTGACGGTTGGCTGCCGCCATCACTTCGCTTACCGGCGCCACAATCGCCAGCCGCCACGGCGTGCCGCTGTTGCCGATGGCAACCGGCTGCCAGCTGATAAAGGCCGCCTCTTTCAGAAACGCATCCTGATATTCATGTACCGCAACGCTGTTTTCCTGCTTGCCTTGCCAGGCTTTGCCCGCCTGCGCCGCATCCGGACCGGCGATGATTTTGCCCTCGTGCGAGAGCAGCAGCGCATAGCCTTTGCCCTGCCAGGGCTTAATGGCGCTAATGGTTTTTTGCAGCGTGGCGAGAGAGATGTCAGAGGTCACTGAGCCTTTAAACTGACCATCCACGATAATGGGTGAGGCGATAGAAGTCAGCATCACATCCACACCGTCATAGGGATAGAGGTAGGGCTCCAGAATAACCTCTTTCATGCGCTGACGCGGCAGCAGATAGTAGTTGCCGCTGCCGGGATGTTCGTAATCCAGCAGATTCTGCACGCTGACCTGCCCATCCTTATCGTGGGTGGAATAGCGAACATAGCGCCCGGCGGGATCCTGTCCGGGCTGACCGGTAAATTCAGCATCTTTGCCATCAAAGGCGTTGGGTTCAAAAGCAAGCGAGATCGAGAGATATTCCTGATGTGCCTGCAGTGTGTTCAGCAACAGTTGATCGAGCGCCCGTCGATCCGTTATGCCTGCCTCTTTTAAACTCCAGGCGTCGGTGCGCAACGCACGCGCCGTATGTAGCGCCTCGTCGAGCTTATTCTGTACCTGTTGCGCATTAGCTTTAGCGATCTGTTGCAGATAATCCTGCGCCAGCTGACGCTGTTGCTGACGCGACTGGCTGCTCAGCAGGCCGATGGTAAGGATAAACCCAAGGGAGATCGTCACGACGCCGGTCAGCAGCATCAGGGTTCGGGTGCGCATTTTGCGCCGGGCGGAAGAAATGGTAGACATGGCGTTCCCCGGAAAAGGTTAAAAGTAAAATAACCTCCTGTCAGCAACGCTCCTTCTGCAGCAATTATCGGCAGCTAACCGGGTAAACTTTAACCGTTATGCCGCCGCCTCTGCGCCGATGAAAAGCGAGAGAAATGGCATAATCCATTAGATCTATGCCACACTTGGTAAACTTATCCATCAACACCATTGGGGGATCTATGGATCGATTTCCACACTCGCAGGATACAATCGTGCAGCGCGCCAATACTGGCCTGCAAACTTATATGGCGCAGGTTTATGGCTGGATGACCTGTGGTCTGCTGCTGACCGCATTTATTTCCTGGTACGCGGCCAATACGCCAGCGGTGATGGAGCTGGTGTTTGCCAGCCGCATGACCTTTTTTGGGCTGGTAATTGCGCAGCTGGCGGTGGTTTTTGTGCTGTCGGGGTTGGTGCATAAGCTGAGCGGGGCGGTGGCTACCGCGCTGTTTATGCTCTATTCGGCGCTGACCGGCTTAACGCTGGCCAGTATTTTCCTGGTCTATACCTATTCATCCATTGCCAGCACCTTTTTTGTTACTGCCGGAATGTTCGGCGCCATGAGCTTTTGGGGTTACACCACCAAACGCGATTTAAGCAAAATGGGCAGCATTCTGTTTATGGCGCTGATTGGTCTGCTGCTGGCTTCGCTGGTCAATTTCTGGCTGAAAAGTCCGGCGCTGATGTGGGCGATTACCTATATCGGCGTGCTGGTGTTTGTTGGCCTGACCGCCTATGACACCCAGAAGCTGAAAGCGATCGGCGAAAATATCGATACGCGTGATAAAGAAAATCTGCGTCGTTATTCGATCATGGGTGCCCTGACGCTCTATCTCGACTTTATCAACCTGTTCCTGATGCTGCTGCGTATCTTTGGCAATCGCCGTTAAAGTGGAGACAGTTTCCACCGCGCCGCCGTCAGGCTATGTTGAGGCAGTAAAGAAAAAGGCCGATCGCAAGATCGGCCTTTTTGTTGGGCGCTGTTTATATTGCTGCTCTATACCGTTTTCTCATGAGGGCTTAAATCTGGCTCCATGCCTTCGCGGCGCAGGTTGTTTGTCGCCTCTTGATCGTTACGCTCCTCCTGCCGCATTTTCTGCTCGTTCTTCACCCGCAGATGCTTCGCCCGGCTTTCCAGCCACAGATAAAGCACCAGCGCCAGCAGCAGCGGCACAATAAAGTAGAGAACGCGATAGGCGAGCAGGGCGGCGATAATCTGACCGTGACCGGCATGTTCGCCGCGCAGCAGCGCCAGGAAAACCGCCTCCAGGACGCCGATGCCTGCCGGAATATGAATTATCACCCCGGCGATACTGCTGATTAACAGCACGCCCAGCACCACCGGATAATCGACGCTCTGGCCCAGCAGCAGCCAGATAATAGCGCCCATCACCATCCAGTTCGCGCTGGAGATAACGAACTGAAACAGCGCCATGCGCAGAGACGGCAGCGCCAGCTTCTGCCCTTTAATCGTCCAGCGGCGGCGTTTGGAAAAGGCGCAGGCGGCCAGATAAGCGATCACCAGCAGCGCCAGCAGGCCGCCAATCAGCCGCAGCGTACCTTCGCCAATAAACCAGCCGGGCGGTACCGGCACCATGCCGGCGGTAAAAATAATCCCCGCCAGCAAAATGTAGCCAAGCCAGTTGGTAGCGATGCTGAGCGAAAAAATCCGCGTGATGGTGCTGCCGCTCAGCCCCAAACGCGAATAGAGGCGATAGCGCATCGCCACGCCGCCGACCCAGGTGCTGAGCGTCAGGTTAAAGGCGTAACAGATAAAGGAGACCAGCATTACCTGCCGCTTGGCCAGCTTATGGCCGCAGTAGGCACGGCCAATCAAATCGTAGCCGCCGTAGGCAAGATAGCTCAGGATCACCAGACCGACCGCGCTGAGAATCGCCACACGGTTATAGTTAACGATGACCTTCCAGACATCTTCCCAGTTAACTTTACGGGCGTAGACGACCAGCAGTACGACAACAGCAATAAAGAACAGCCAGGTAAGGATCTTCTTGGCCAGTTTCCATTTGGGATGAGCTTTTGACATCAGGATTTGACCCCTTGTTTATCACTACCAACGCGATCCTGGGTTTCCAGTTCCGGCTGAACCGGCGGCGGCACCTGCTTTACTTTTGGCGTATGCGCGGGCAGCCAGCCAGCAATGGCGGGGAAGTGGCGCAGGAAATGGAACACAATGATGCTTTTGCTCAGCTGTAGCCAGGTGCGCTTCGGCAGCTTGTCTTCTTCCACGCGCACGCAATCCTCCTGCAGCAGGCGTTCCAGATTATTGCGCAGCGTCTGGTTAAACTGACGATCGTGAATAATCAGGTTTGCTTCCAGATTCAGTGACAGGCTGAGCGGATCGAGATTGCTGGAGCCGACCGTGGCCCACTGTTGGTCCTGCACCGCCACCTTGCCGTGCAGCGGACGACGGATATATTCATAAACCTCGACGCCGCCCTCCACCAGATAGTTATAGAGCAGCTCCGCGCCCACTTTACAATCGGCATATCCGGCTCGCCCTGCACGATAAGCTGCACGCGCACGCCACGCTGCGCCGCGTTTTTCATTTCGCGCAGCAGGCGATAGCCAGGGAAAAAGTAAGCGTTGGCGATAATCACATCTTCCTTCGCGTTGCTCAGCATCTCCAGATAGTGCTGCTCAATATCGTCACGGTGTTCATGATTGTCGCGATAAACAAACAGCGCCTGCGCATCGCCTGGCCGCTGGTTGACCGCCGGACGATGGGAGCGGTGTCCCCACCAGCGATGCGTCGGCGCTTCACTGCCGATCGCCTCCTGCACGAAGCGGCCAATATCATCAACAATTGGCCCTTTCACTTCGATGGCGTAATCCTGTTTGGCTTCCGGGCCATAATCGCTGTTATGTTCGGCGGAAAAGTTGATACCGCCGACAAAGGCGATCACGCCGTCAACCACCACAATTTTCCGGTGCAGCCGTCGGAAAACATTGGTACGCATCCCCATCACCAGCGGACGCGGATCGTAATAGAGAAAGCGCACGCCCGCCGAGGTGAGACTGGAGACAAACTCATCCGACAGATCGGGCGAGCCGTAGCCATCAACCATCATCTCTATTCTCACGCCGCGCTTCGCAGCCGCGAGCAGTTCGCGATGCAGCGCCTTGCCGACGTTATCTTCAAACAGAATAAAAGTTTCCAGCAGCACGCTCTGTTGCGCCCGTTGAATCGCGCCAAATACGCGCGGGAAAAACTGTTCACCGTTCTCCAGTAGCTGGATACGGTTACCGTCGCGCCAGCTTGTTGTCATAGGTGAATCTCCACCGCCAGCGGCGCATGATCGGAAAGATGAGACCAGGGCCGCATCGGTAATGCTCTGGGATGACTGGCGCTGGCATTGCGCACATAAATGCGATCGAGCCGCAATACCGGGAAACGCGCCGGGAAGGTGCGCGCCGGACGCCCGCTTTTATAGCTGAAGACCTCATCCAGATTGGCGCAGCGTTTCAGCATTTTATTCGCGCGCGTCTGCCAGTCGTTAAAATCGCCCGCAACCACCAGCGGCGCGTCGGCGGGCAGGGCGTCAATCATTTCGCACATCATCTTCATTTGCGCATGGCGATGGGCATCGCGCAGACCAAGATGTACGCACATCACGTGCAGAATTTGATCCTGTTCCGGCAGCTGCAGCCGACAGTGCAGGACGCCGCGTTTTTCCGTACCCGCCACTGAAATATCACGGTTTTCATAATCGATAATCGGAAAGCGGGAAAGTACCGCGTTGCCGTGATGACCTTCAGGATAGACCGCGTTGCGCCCGTAGGCGAAATCGTTCCACATCGTATCGGCGAGAAACTCATAGTGTGGCGTGTCCGGCCAGTTTTCCACGTGCAGCGGATGCACGGCGTGGGTTCCCATCACCTCCTGCAAAAAAACAATGTCGGCGGAAGTGGCGCGTACCGCCTCACGCAGTTCAGGTAAAATAAAGCGCCGGTTAAAGCTGGTGAAACCCTTATGTGTATTAATTGTCAGGACTTTAAAGGAAAATCCTTGCGCTTTTTGTGACATACTGGGGGCGCTCTCCTTTTTGTTTTGATTTCCGATAAAGTGTAGTCTTTGTCACAAAAGGGCGCTGACTTCCGCCGCGATTTGCGGCATTGTCCGAAAACTACGTTACATTGAGGACATTCGTCATCGGCTTTGCCGACAACTTGGGCAGCGTTCAGTCGTTGTCAGGAGAAGAGGATGAAATTGTTTAACCGTATACAGATCGCTACCGGCCAACCCTGCCTGCATATTTCTTTACATCTGTTGATGCTTGTCGCTCTGGTTTGGGGCTGGCGTGAAAGGGCGTTGGTCGAAGTGAGCAGTGTACTGGTGGCGGCGTATGCCACGGTGTTTGTCGCCATGCTGTTAACGCAGCGTATTCCACGTTTGCGTCGCACCGGCGATTTTTTAGAAGAGATGACCACCACCTACTATTTTGGCGCCGCTATGCTGGTGCTGTTCCTGGTTTCACGCGTTCTGCATAACAACCTGCTGCTGGCGTGCCTGGGCGTGGTGATGCTGTTAGGCCCTGCGCTGGTTTCGCTGCTGGCGAAAGAGCCGCCGCCGCGCATTGAAAAGAAGCGTAGCTAATCCCAGTTTCTTCACTTATCGGGGCCGCATTATGCGGCCCCGGCTTTTTCTGCCGTACGCCTTTTTTACATGACAGCGGCGCACTGCTATCCCCACGACGTGTAAACTGTTACACTGATCTCATTACGCACCGTAGTTTGTGCCCTTTCAACCGCTTGCTCAACAAGCGTCATGATTTTCCCCCCTGGAAACTGCACCGTTAACGACGGTCAGGGCGGAACCGGAGTTAAACCCCTATGTCCTTTGATTCTCTCGGCCTGAACGCCGATATTTTGCGTGCCGTTGCCGAGCAAGGCTATCTTGAGCCTACTCCCGTCCAGCGTCAGGCAATCCCGGTGGTACTGGAAGGCCGCGATCTGATGGCCAGCGCGCAAACCGGCACCGGTAAAACCGCTGGTTTTACCCTGCCGATCCTGCAGCGTCTGAGCGCAAAAACGGCGGCGAAAGGCCGTCGCCCGGTACGCGCGCTGATCCTGACCCCGACGCGTGAACTGGCGGCGCAGGTCGGCGAAAACGTCAGCGATTACAGTAAATACCTGAACCTGCGCTCGCTGGTGGTTTTCGGCGGCGTCAGCATTAACCCACAAATGATGAAACTGCGCGGCGGCGTGGATGTGCTGGTGGCGACACCGGGCCGTCTGCTCGACCTGGCGCAGCAGAATGCGGTCGATCTCTCCCAGGTGGAAATCCTGGTGCTGGATGAAGCGGATCGCATGCTCGATATGGGCTTTATTCACGATATTCGCCGCGTGCTGGCACGTCTGCCGGCGAAACGTCAGAACCTGCTTTTCTCCGCGACCTTCTCCGATGAGATTAAAGCGCTGGCGGAAAAGCTGCTGGATAATCCCAGCCAGGTTGAAGTGGCGCGCCGCAATACCGCGTCTGAACAGATTACTCAGCACGTTCACTTTGTGGACAAAAAGCGTAAGCGGGAACTGCTGTCGCTGATGATCGGTGAGGGCAACTGGCAGCAGGTGCTGGTCTTTACCCGTACCAAGCATGGTGCCAACCATCTGGCCGAACAGCTGAATAAAGATGGCATCACCGCGGCGGCGATCCACGGCAATAAAAGCCAGGGCGCG
Source organism: Mixta sp. Marseille-Q2659 (assembly GCF_940807255.1). Lineage (GTDB taxonomy): Bacteria > Pseudomonadota > Gammaproteobacteria > Enterobacterales > Enterobacteriaceae > Mixta. The sequence continues at coordinate 49,150 of NZ_CALNWY010000004.1, forward strand.
CGTACCCGTGCCCTGAGCGATTTTAAAGGTGGACAGATTCGTGTGCTGGTCGCTACCGACATCGCGGCGCGTGGTCTGGATATCGAAGAGCTGCCGCACGTAGTCAACTATGAGCTGCCGAACGTGCCGGAAGATTATGTTCACCGTATCGGTCGTACCGGGCGTGCGGCGGCAACGGGCGAAGCGATTTCACTGGTCTGCGTCGATGAACATAAGCTGCTGCGTGATATTGAACGCCTGCTGAAACGTGAAATTCCGCGTCTGGCGAAGCCGGGCTTTGAGCCGGATCCGAGCATTAAAGCGGAGCCGATTATCAATGGCCGCCAGCAGCGCGGCGGCGGCGGCGGCGGTCGTAGCCAGGGTGGTCGCGGTCAGGGTGGACGTCCACAGGGCGGCGATCGCCAGCGTCAGTCTGCGACCGGCGAGCGTCAGCCGCGCCGTACCTCTGGCGAAGGCAACCAACCGCGCCGTGCGTCCGGTGAAGGCCAGCCACGCCGCACTTCCAGCGAAGGCAATCAGCCGCGCCGGACTTCGGGCGACAGCAGCCATCCGCGTCGCCTGTCCGGTGATGGCGCGCAGCCGCGTCGTCCTTCCGGTCAGCGTTCCGCGCAGGGACGCAGCGATAAGCCTTCCGGCAATCGTTAATTCCGCTTTGCTGAACACGGCTACCTCAGGGTAGCCGTTTTTTTATCCGCTCCGGCAATAAACGCGGGCTCAGGTGATTCTCACCTCTGCGCAAAAGGCGTAAACTTGCGCGTCAATTTTTTCAAAGGTATCTGTCATGCGGGTGTTACTGGCGCCGATGGAGGGCGTACTGGATTCTCTGGTGCGCGAACTGCTGACTTCAGTGAATGATTACGATCTCTGTATCACCGAGTTTTTGCGCGTGGTGGATCAGCTGTTGCCGGTAAAATCTTTTCTGCGGCTCTGCCCGGAACTCCAGCATCAGAGCCGAACCTCGTCCGGCACGCTGGTCAGAATCCAGCTGCTGGGCCAGCATCCGCAGTGGCTGGCGGAGAATGCCGCACGCGCGGTGGCGCTGGGTTCCTGGGGCGTCGATTTAAACTGCGGCTGTCCGTCGAAGCTGGTCAACGGCAGCGGCGGCGGCGCAACGCTACTGAAAGATCCTGAACTTATTTATCGTGGCGCGAAGGCGATGCGTGAAGCGGTACCTGCGCATTTGCCGGTCACGGTTAAGGTGCGCCTGGGCTGGGATTCTGGCGATCGTCGCTTTGAAATTGCCGATGCGGTACAGCAGGCGGGCGCCAGCGAGCTGGTGGTGCATGGTCGTACGAAAGAAGATGGCTATCGCGCCGAGGCGATTAACTGGCAGGCAATCGGCGAAATCCGCCAGCGTCTGCGTATTCCGGTAATTGCCAACGGCGAAATCTGGGACTGGCAGAGCGCGCAGCAGTGCATGGCGATCACCGGCTGCGATGCGGTAATGATCGGACGCGGCGCGCTGAACGTGCCGAACCTGAGCCGGGTGGTGAAATATAATGAGCCGCCGCTGGCGTGGCCGCAGGTGATGGCGCTGCTGCATCGCTATACCCGGCTGGAAAAGCAGGGCGACACCGGCATGTATCACGTAGCGCGCATCAAGCAGTGGCTTGGCTATTTGCGTAAGGCGTATCCGCAGGCGGAGGCCCTGTTTACCACGGTGCGCACGCTCAAAAGCTCAGCGGAGATCGCCGCAGCGATCGATCGTCAGTGCCAGATTAGCGATGTTTTGTAACATAATTATAAAAATTCCCTTTCAACCGCAGGGCTGGCGTATGATGTGTTTTCATCTCCCAGCTTTTGAATGCCCATGGCCCCGACAACTCCAGCTTTAACCAACGCCCAGCTTAACCGGCGTATTCTCTCCGTGATTGTTTTCACCTTTTTCTGTTATCTCTCGGTTGGCCTGCCGCTGGCGGTGCTGCCCGGCTTTGTTCATAACCAGCTGGGTTACAGCTCGCTGATGGCGGGGTTGATTATTAGCGTGCAATATTTCGCCACGCTGGTAAGCAGGCCGCAGTCCGGGCGGCTGGCGGATGCGTTAGGGCCGAAAAAAGTGGTAATGGCGGGCATGTGCTGCTGCGGGCTGAGCGGTGTGCTGACCATTCTGGCGGGGCTGGCGACCGCAACGCCGTGGCTCAGTTTGACGCTGCTGGCAGTTGGGCGCGTTTTCCTTGGCGTCGGTGAGAGCTTCAGCAGTACCGGCGCGACGCTCTGGGGCATGAATATCGTTGGCAGCACGCATACGGCGCGGGTGATCTCCTGGAATGGCGTCGCCACCTATCTGGCGATGGCGCTGGGCGCGCCGACCGGCGTGGCGCTCAATGCCCTGATGGGAATTCACGGCTTTGCCGCGCTGGTGACGCTGATGGGCGTGGTCGGTCTGCTGCTGGCCAGCCGTAAAGTGGCGGTAAGCGTGGCCGTCGGCGTGCGTATCCCTTTTCATCGCGTGGTGTCCAGAGTCTGGGCTTACGGGCTGGGCCTCGGGCTAGGAACCATCGGCTTCGGCGTGATTGCCACCTTTATTACGCTCTATTTCGCCAGCCGTCAGTGGCAGGGCGCCGCCTTCGCGCTCAGCCTGTTCAGCATCGGCTTTGTGCTGATGCGCCTGACTTTCAGCCGCACCATTACCCGTTTCGGCGGTCTGCCGGTTTCCGCCTGTTCATTTGCGCTGGAGTGCGCAGGGCTGCTGCTGATTTGGCAGGCTGATAGCGCGTGGCTGGTGGATATTGGCGCCTTTTTCACCGGCGCAGGCTTTTCGCTGGTATTTCCGGCGCTGGGCGTGGAGGCAGTTAAGCAGGTTGAAGTGCAGAATCAGGGCGCAGCGCTCGGCATTTATTCCGCCTTTCTTGATTTAGCGCTGGGGCTTACCGGCCCGCTGGCGGGGCTGCTGATTAATCATCTCGGGATAATGTCCATCTGGCCCGCCGCCGCGCTGATGGTGCTGGCGGCCATGCTGCTGACGCTGCGTCTGTGGCGACATTCACGCAGTGAAGTACTCAGCCGCGTCTGAATCACAGGTGCGTTGTTGCAGGCTGAAAGCTTTATCTGTGTCGCTAGTGCTAAAGTTGAGTCTGAATCGTAGGGCGGCGCTTTCTACAGCGTAATAAACAGCGTATAGAACAGCGCCGCCAGTAGCGCGCAGACCGGCAGCGTCAGCAGCCAGACCAGTCCCATACGTTTCAGCGTTGGCCACTGTAGCGCGTTGCGGTTAGCCACCATGCTGCCCGCCACACCGCAGGTCAAAATTTGCGTGGTAGAGACCGGCAGACCAAACTGCTCCGCCAGGCCCAGCGTGGACATCGTCACTAACTCGCTGCTGGCACCCTGCGCTGCACTGAGCGGCGTTTTGCCGGTACGTTCACCAATGGTGATGGCGATGCGCTGCCAGCCGATCAGCGTGCCCAAACCCAGCGCCAGCGCTACCATGATTTTTACCCACCACGGAATCCCGCTACTGGCATGATTCAGCTCGCCCGCCAGCGTCGTTAACAGCGCGCGCTGATTATCGGTGAGCGGTGCCGGGCTGCTTAACAGCTGGCGCAACGTTTTACCGACCAGCGCCATCTGCAGACGCAGCGCTGTAGCCCGCTCTGCAGGAAGCTGGCTGAAACTTTTAATGATACTAAGCTGCTGATGCAGGCTGCTGGTCACGTTGCCCAGCGCCGGAAGCAGCTCGCCGTGCCCGCGCTCCTGTGCCAGATAGTCACTCAGTCGCGCCTGCGCTGCCGACAGAGAGAGGTCGCTGCGCTGCGGCAGCTGCGCCTGCGCCTGGGCGGTCAGCATCGTCAGGCTGGCCAGCTCGCGCTCTGGCAAGGTGCGATTCAGCGCAAAAGCACCGGGCAGGGCAATCAGCAAAATCACCATGATCAATCCCATTCCTTTTTGTCCGTCGTTGGCGCCGTGAGCGAATGAGACGCCGCTGCTGGTCAGGATCAGCATGCCGCGTAGCCACAGCGGTGGCGGGCGACGAAAATCGCTGGGCTGAATAAGCTGACGATTAGCCAGCAACGTTTTCATCAGCCACAGCAGCAGAGCGGCCGCCACAAATCCCAGCGGTGGCGACAGCAGCAGCGCCCAGCCCGCCCAGCCTGCCTGATGCCAGTCGATACCGCTCAGCGTGCGATCGCCATTCAGCAGACTGCTGGCGACGCCGACGCCCAGCATTGCGCCCAGCAGCGCCTGAGAAGAGGAGGAGGGAATAGCAAAATACCAGCTGGCGAGATTCCAGCTAATAGCCGCCAGCAGCAGGGCATAAATCAACGCATAGCCGTGGCGGACGTCGAGCTGCAGCAGGCTTTCCGGCGGCAGCAGCGACATCACGCCCCAGGCGACCACGCCGCTTGCCAGCAGGACGCCCAGCATATTGGCGATGGCGGAAATGAATACCGCGCGGGCGGGTGAAAGCGTGCCGCTATAGATCACCGTCGTTACGGCGTTAGCGGTATCGTGAACCCCATTAATAAAGACAAAACCGAGCGCCAACAGCAGAGCGCCGCTCAGCAGCAGCGTGGTGCCAAACCCATGACTGGCGATCTCATTAAGATTCAGCTGCATCATCATCCAACCCGTTGCCGCAACCGGCAGCAGGGCAAAGATGACCGTCAGTAAGCGTAGCTGCCGACGAGAACGTGCCGGATAAAGCGTCGGGAAGCGTGACGTGTAACGGTTAAAAATGCTGTAGTCGCTCATATCGGGCCGTAAAATCGTGAAATACTACAGCCGTGATACGCTTGTAATATGACAGGATCATGACGCGGTGATTTCTGTGACATTACCGGACGTCAGGAAATAAAGCAGGCGGGAAATTTGTTATGGTGAAAAATAAGAACAACGCCAATTCAGCGAGTAATAAACAATAATAAATATATTCCTGAGCTTTAAGGGCGTAGCTTTATTTAATGCGCTGGAAACGCGTATTATTCTCAACAAGCGTCATTAAGTAGCAGAAGCTTTAACAGGCAAATAAACCGCGCCGCCAGCGAAATGGCCGGCGGCAGCGGCGTTGGTAGATAAAGGTTCCCTGGTGAGGCAAAAGAGCAAAAATTATTATTATTTTACAGCTAAGGTGACGCGAAGATTATTAAAGCGCGTGGCGCGTCAATAAAATATTCGTTGAATGTGAACTCTTTTCCTTTATTTTTTAATTTTTCACGAATAGGGAGATAATAATTCAAAAATAATTAATTCAATATTTAGATAAATAGCGGCTGCTCTGAGATGAATGCTGTCGAACCTGTACCGTTTCAGCCAATAAGCTTATGCCTTTATCTCTGTTACGAACTCTGCCAGCCGCTGGTGCTAACCTGAAATATCAGAGGTCCGCCGTTATCCTCATTGTGCAAAGATAAGTTTCGGAATTATCTTCTCTTTTCCTGCCCCCGGTTCGCTGCCAGGCTTACTCCTTCGCCCGCAGAGACCTCAAAAACCAGCCATGCTCTCTTCAAAAATATCCCGATTCTTTTTAACTGCCGCCTGGCTTAGCCTCCTTTGTTGCAGCGGTGCCGTGGCCGACACCGTCTGGCTAAGCAATGGCGATCGCCTGAGCGGCACTGTGCGTTCGCTCAGCGATGGCAAACTGATTATGGATACCAGCTGGGGCGGCACGCTGTCGCTGAACTGGAGTGCAGTCAGCACGCTGGACAGTAAAAATGCGATTACGCTGCGTAACAGCCAGACCGGAGAAAATTACAGCGTCAGGCTGGCGGCGGCCGAACCGGGTTACCTGACGGTAATCAATGAACAACAGGATGAGGAAAAGGTTTCGGTTTCACGGATCGATGAGTTTATGAAGGCTAAAGTCAGAAGCGATCGGCTGAAGTGGAACGGCAACGTAGACGCCGGCATCAACCTGAAGCACGCCTCGACGCAAACTCAGGACACCAACTTTGCTTTTAACAGCAAAATCAGCCAGGGCAAATGGCGTCACGATCTCGGCGCCACCTGGAACCGTGAAAAAGAGGATGCCAGCGTTAACACCAATAATTACAGCCTGCGCTACGCGCTCGACTATACCTTCCGCGAGCAGTTTTTCTGGCAGGGGCGCGCCAGCTATAAGCGCGACTGGGTGGAAGATCTGGCGCATCAGGCGCTTATCGGCACCGGCCCCGGCTATCAGTTTTGGGATAACGAGCTGGGATCCTTTTCGCTTTCGCTGCTGGCGGGTGCCTTTGGCTATGGCTACAGCGATGGCAGTGTTGACAGTCATTACGGTGCTTCGCTGCGCTGGGATTATCAGCGCTATCTGCGCGGCAAAGAGATTATCCTGTTCAGCCACGGCGAAGCGGGGCATTCGCTGGATGAGGAGGGCGTTTTTACGCTGGATGCCGAGGTGGGATTGCGTTATGCCCTGACCAGTTGGTCAACGCTGAATATCGGCTACGCCCGCGATTTTGTCAGCGGCACCAGGGACACGTTGAATGAACGGCGCTTTACTACCGGTCTGGGCGTGAAATGGTAAAAAAAAGGGCGATGCTGCGCATCGCCCCTGGTCAGAAATTTTATGTCAGGAACCGCTATTGCCGTCAACCGGCTGTGCTGGTTCTACAGGCGCTGGAGCAGGCTGCGCTGGCTCCACGGGCGCAGGCTGAGCCTGGTCAATCGGTGCCGCGCCGTTATTCGCAGGCTGAGCCTGATTGATGGGCGCCGCGTTGCCGTTTTGCTCGGCGGCATTAGCTGGCAACGTCTGGTTTGGCGCCACGGTGCCCGCGCTTTCTGGCACTACCGGCTGCATCGGTGCTTCTTCGGCTGCGCCGTTGATTTTCACCGGCATACCGGAACGCGCTTTCAGTGCCTGATCGACAATCGCCTGATTAACGCTGGCATCAGCGATGATTTTGCTGACTGCTGGCGTCAGATTAATCGGTACCGGCGCACGAGATTTAAACTCTTCTTCCGTGGTGGAAAGCGGGTTATGAATCTCGACGTAACGCGAACCGTCCGGCTCGACCGTCGCCTTCACCGGCTGATCGATAAACTGTACGCGCGTGCCAACCGGCACATTGTCGAACAGCCATTTAATATCGTCAGCGCGCAGACGGACGCAGCCGTGGCTTACGCGCAGGCCGATACCGAAGTTGGCGTTGGTGCCGTGAATGGCATACAGACGGCCAATATAAAGCGCATAAAGTCCCATCGGGTTATCCGGGCCAGCCGGGAACACCTCAGGCAGCGTCTCGCCGCGCGCGGCGTACTCTTCATGCATCTTCTTGGTTGGCGTCCAGGTCGGGCCCGCTTTTTTGCGCTGCACGGTGGTCGTCCAGTCTACCGGCGTATCTTTGCCCAGCTCACCGATACCAATCGGCAGCACTACGACCGTTTTGGTGCCTTTCGGGTAGTAGTAAAGACGCATCTCGGCGCTGTTGATCACGATGCCTTCACGCGGAGCGTCAGGCAGAATTAACTGATGAGGAATAATCAGTTTAGAACCGGCCTGCGGCAGATAAACATCAACGCCAGGGTTGGCTTCGAGCATATTGCTCAGGCCCATTTGATACTGCGCAGCAAAGGCTTCCAGCGGAAGTTTGCTGTCCTGCGGGATAGTAATTTCCAGGTTTTCGCCTGTCAGACGGCTGTTAGCCGGCGGCAGGGGGTAAACCACAGCAAGCGCCTGCTGGCTGAATGCCACCAGTGCTACTGCCAGTGAAGCGATCGCGCGAATGCTCTTTTTCATCTTATTTCAGTTGTTTAATGCCATTACAGGCTTGTTAGATAGTCAACCCAGGTGCGGCCAGTATGACCGGCTGCACATTATATGTGCATAACATCTGATTGTGGAATCAGGATTTTTCGTTATCACATCATCTTTCATTAACTCTATGTCATTTAACGCAATCCTGCCTGGGCCGAGCCGGTTTTTTACCTTCAGGGTTGCCACTGCGGATCGTCGCCGTCCAGCTTGCGGTTCAGGAAAAAAGCGGCGCTGATTAAGGCCAGATGGCTCAGCGCCTGCGGGAAATTACCCAGCGCGAAGCCGTGAAAATCGAACTCTTCGGCGTAGAGGCCCAGCGGATTGGCGTAGCTCAGCAGCTTTTCAAACTCAAAGTGCGCTTCTTCAACGCGTCCGGCGCGCGCCAGGCACTCCACGTACCAGAACGAACAGGCGACGAAAGATCCTTCGCGTCCGGCCAGCGCGTCGGCGGGCGTCTCTTCGCGGTCATAGCGCCAGACCATGCCGTCGCGTACCAGCTTCGCTTTAATCGCATCCAGCGTCGCCAGCCAGTCGGGATCGGTCGCGCCGACAAAGCGCACCAGCGGCATCAGCAGCATGGAGGCGTCAAGGGATTTGCCGTGGCGCGTGGCGGTAAAATGTCCCAGATCCTCATTCCAGAAGTTTTGCCAGATATCCTCGCGGATGGCGCTGCGTTCACGATCCCAACGCTCGTAGGGCATTGGCAGCGAGCGCTTCATGCCGAGGCGCAGCGCGCGGTCAAGCGCCACCCAGCACATCAGGCGCGAATGGAGAAAATGCTGCGGCTCGCCGCGCATCTCCCAGATCCCGGCGTCCGGCTCCTGCCAGTGATCGCAGATATAATTGATGGTGCTGCAGACGTTGCGCCAGCCACGTTCGGAAATCGCCTCGCCATACTTATTGGCAAGATAAACCGCATCCATCAGCTCGCCGTAAATATCGAGCTGCGTCTGCCGCCAGGCGTCGTTGCCAATGCGTACCGGACGCGAATCGCCATAGCCAGCAAGATGCGTGAGTTCGCTTTCGTGCAGCTCGGTGCCGCTGTCGAGGCGGTACATCACTTGCAGCCGCTCTTTATCGTGATGGCTGTTTTCCACGCAGTGGCCGACCCAGTGGGTAAAGCGTTTCGCCTCATCGACATAGCCGAGGCGCATCAGCGCATACACGCTGAAAGAGGCGTCGCGGATCCAGGAGGCGCGGTAATCCCAGTTGCGCTCGCCCCCTGGCTCTTCCGGCAGGCCGAAGGTCGCGGCGGCGGCGATAGAGCCGTGCTGCCAGGAGGTCAGCAGCTTCAGCGCCAGCGACGATCGCTTCATTATCTCCTGCCAGCGGCCGCGCCAGTTGCTCTGCTGGCACCAGCTACGCCAGTAGCGCAGCGTTTCCTGAAAACAGATATCGGTTTGCAGATTGTCCAGATGCTCATCCTGTGCGCAGCCGAAAATAAACTCCGCATGCTCACCGGTTTGCAGGCTGAATTCCGCTACCGCCGCCTGGCGATCGAGCCTCAGCGGCACGGTGGAGGTCAGACGCAGCGTGGGCTGGCCCTCAGCGCTGAACAGCGCGGCGTTATCCTTAAGCTTTGCTTTGGTGGTGGCGCGCGCATAATCATGGCGCGGCGCGCAGCGCAGGAAAAAGCGCCCCTGGCCGCGCACCATTTTCAGGCGACGAATAATACGCGGCTGGCTGTCATTGCGCTGGCAAATCGGCATGTAATCGGTAATTTCCGCCACGCCTTCGGCGGCAAGCCAGCGCGTTTGCAGAATATTGGTATCGGGCAGATAGAGCTGCTGACGTCGGCACGCTTTCCAGGCCGGCGTCAGGCTGAACAGGCCCGCTTCATCACTGTCCAGCAGGGCCGTAAATACCGATGGACTGTCGAGGTTGGGCCAGCAAAAATAGTCGATGGTGCCGTCGTCTGCGACCAGCGCGCAGGTGCGCAGATCGCCAATGACGCCGTGGTTATCGATCGGTCGTTTAATCTCAGCCATGCTTGTCCCCGGTTGCGCGCGGTAAATGATTACTATAGCCAGGCTGGCGCCAACGTGACGGCGCATGCGAAATGAACGGCTATACTTGCTGTTCATTTATTAAGCGCAACAGAGGAGTAAAGCGATGTCGACAAACAAAGTCGCCGTAGTCACCGCATCGGATTCCGGCATCGGAAAAGCCTGCGCGGTCATGCTGGCCGAGCAGGGTTACGATATTGGCATCACCTGGCGTTCTGATGAGCGCGGCGCGCAGGAGACGGCGGAAGAGGTGCGTCGGCTGGGACGGCGAGCGGAGCTGACGCAGCTGGATCTCTCCGATCCGCAGCAGGGCGGAGAAGCGTTGCAGGCGCTGATTACCCGGCTGGGACGCATCGACGCGTTGGTGAATAATGCTGGCACCAACGTTGAAGGTGATTTCCTGGATATTGCTTTTGACGACTGGCGCAAAGTTTTTACGGTGGATGTCGATGGTGCGTTTGTTTGCGGGCAGATTGCCGCACGTCAGATGGTAAAACAGGGCGATGGCGGGCGTATTATTAATATCACGTCGGTGCATGAGCATACGCCGCTGCCGGGTTCGGTCTCCTATACCGCAGCGAAACATGCGCTGGGCGGCCTGACCAAAGCGATGGCGCTGAGCCTGTTGCCGCATCAAATTTTAGTGAATGCGGTAGCGCCTGGCGCCATCGCCACGCCAATGAACAATATGCAGAACGCGGACGCGCACAAGGTGTCGCTGCCGCATATTCCCGCCGGACGCCCCGGCGATACGCGTGAAATCGCCAGCATGGTCGCCTGGCTCTGTTCCGAGTGGTCAACCTATACCACCGGTCAGTCGTTTATCATCGACGGCGGTTTTATGCTGGCCAATCCGCAGTTTGCCGCCGCGCAGCAGGAATAAGGTTTTATGACGACGGGGCGGCCTGGCCGTCCCGTTTTGCTTTTCCGTTCCGCTTCCTTCCGCGTTATGATTGGCCGCAAAATCGAGAAGGAAGCATGTATGTCTATGGAAATTCCTCTGCTGGCGGTGCGTGATGTCAGCTATTCGCTGGCGGGTAAAACGCTGCTGGCGCCGGTCTCTTTCACTTTACAGCAACATGAATTTGTCTGGCTGACCGGCCCCTCCGGCAGCGGGAAAACCACTTTACTGAAAATTATCGCCTCGTTGCTTTCGCCTGACAGCGGCAGCGTCGCGCTGCGCGGCGAGGAGGTCGGCACGCTGTCGCCGGAACGCTGGCGTCAGCAGGTCTCTTACTGTTTTCAGACGCCGCAGCTGTTTGGCGCGACCGTCTATGACAACCTGGCGTTTCCCTGGCAGCTGCGTCAGCAGCAGCCGGAAAAGCGGGCATTGCAGCAAAGCCTGACGCAGCTTGATTTGGCGCCGGAGATGCTGGAGCAGCCGATTGCCGGACTTTCCGGCGGCGAGCGGCAACGGGTGGCGCTGCTGCGTCATCTGCAGTTTCCTCCGGCGGTGCTGCTGCTGGATGAGGTGACCAGCGCGCTCGATACGGAAAATAAAGCCAGAGTTAAACAGCTTATTCAGCAAACCATGGCGCAGCACGCCATGAGCGTACTCTGGATTAGCCACGACGGGCAGGAGACCGGTGACGGTGCCCGCGTTATCGCATTAACCCGCATGGAAGCCACACAATGAACCATCCCGCTATCAGTAATACGTCGCTGGCGCTGGCTTTTATGCTGGTGCTGGTGGCGCTGTTGGTCAGCCAGAAAGAGAAGCTGGGGCTGCATAAAGATATTTTATGGAGCGTCACGCGCGCCATTATCCAGCTGACGATTGTCGGCTACGTCCTGCACTATCTGTTTGATTTCAATAACCGCTGGCTGACACTGCTAATGGTGCTGTTTATCTGCGTTAACGCGGCGCTGAACGCGCGCAAACGCAGCAAGCGCATCGGCAAGGCGTTCCTGATTTCGTTGATCGCGATTGGCACCGGCACCGGCCTGACGCTGACCATTCTGGTGCTGAGCGGCGCGCTCGCCTTCGTGCCGATGCAGGTAATTCCGGTTTCCGGCATGATCGCCGGTAATGGGATGGTGGCGGTAGGCTTATGCTATACCCAGCTGAACCAGCGCTTTGCCGATAATCGCCAGCAAATCGAGGAGATGCTGAGTCTCGGCGCGTCGGTCAAACGCGCCTCGGCGCAGCTGGTGCGGGAAAGTATTCGGGCGGCGATGATCCCGACGGTGGACGCGGCGAAAACCGTTGGGCTGGTCAGTCTGCCGGGCATGATGTCGGGGTTGATTTTCGCCGGTATCGATCCGGTACAGGCGATTAAATACCAGATTATGGTGACCTTTATGCTGCTGGGCACGGCGGCGATCTCAACGATTATCGCCGCCTGGCTGGGCTATCGGCGTTTTTACAATGCGCGCGCGCAGCTTAATTTTTAAGAGACCTTCATCCGCCGCGCTTATAGGTTGCGCGGCGGTTAATCATTATCGTGACGACGCGACCAGTGGCGGAAAGCCAGGCGTAGCAGCAGTACAAACGCCACCGCCGCCGCCAGCCACAGCAAGTGCTTCAAATGGTGGTCGAGGCGGTGCAGCCACGGCGTAATCATCTCACCGGCAAAATAGCCGAGCGTGACAAACACCAGCGACCAGATAAACGCGCCGATGGCGTTAAAAATCACAAATTTCAGCGGGCTGATGCGGCTGGCGCCGATAATAATCGGCCCGATCACGCGAAAGCCGTACATAAAACGCACGCCGATAATAAACAGCACCGGATAGCGACGAATCATCCGGTTGGCGCGTTTCAGCTTGCCCTGATGTTTTTTAAAACGGCGCAGAATGCGCGATCCGAAATGACGGCCAATATAGTAAAGCAGCTGATCGCCCAGGAAGCCGCCGACCATCACCGCCACCACCACGCCGCTGTAGCGCAGCAGTTTTTCATGTGCCATAACGCCGCCAAGCAGCGCGAATGTTTCCCCTTCGGCAATACAGCCAATCACGACGGCCAGATAACCATATTGTTCAATGAGCTGATTAATATCGAAATGCAAAACTTACCGTCCTTTTTATTTTGGCGTCAGGGTAAGTGTACACCCCGTTAAGCCCACCTTGCGAAAATCGCGCAGGACGCGCTCGCGCCGGCGCCTGCTTTGGTGAAAAAATAGCCAGCTGCATTATACTTAAGGAGAAACCGTCGCGCGGCTGCGCACGGTCAGAAGCAGCAGAGGAGCAAAGCGATGAACCATGTCTGGGGTCTTCTGGTGCATCCCGATCGGGAAATGCGCACAATCGAACGGGAAAACGAAAGTGTCTCCCATCACTACACGCACCATGTGCTGTTAATGGCGGCGATTCCGGTCATTTGCTCGCTGATTGGCACCACGCAGCTGGGCTGGCATCTGGGCGGTGGGCGTACCATGCCGCTCGATCTCTCCACCGGGCTGGTTCTTGCCGTGCTGTTTTATCTGGTGATCCTCGGTGGCGTGGCGGTAATGGGGCGAATTATTCACTGGATGGCGCGGGATTATCCGCAGCGGCCCAGCGTGCAACGCTGTACGGTCTTTGCCGGCTATGTCGCCACGCCGCTGTTTCTCAGCGGGATTATCGCGCTCTATCCGCTGGTCTGGCTCTGCCTGCTGGCAGGCGCGGTGGCGCTGGTCTGGACCGGCTATCTGCTCTACGTCGGCATTCCTCCGCTGCTGAATATCGATCGCGACGAGAGCCTGCGCTTTTCCGGCTCTACGCTGGCTATCGGCATTCTGCTGTTTGAAGCGCTGCTGGCGCTGACGGTATTGCTGTGGGGCTACGGTTATCAGCTCGGATAACGCGCGTTGCGCGCGCAAACCGCTGTGGTGAAGTTAAATAATAATCGGCGCTGCGGGCAGCGCCGATTTGTTTACGCCCGGAAACGAATCTTCGATAGGAATTTACCGAGTGCCCGACGTATTATTCCGTCTGCCAGCCGTCGCACCGCCTGATCCCCGCGCCGGCAGCCTGTGTTTGCACACAGCGCGCAATCTTAATCCGGTAAGTTGTTAAACGATGCCCGCAAAATTTCGTTATTCGTTGTTGAGCCTGGCTTTTCTTTTTTCCGCACAGGGAGTGGCAGGCCAGGCGTTAGCCGCTTCGCCATTAAACACGCCTGCGCCGCTCTCTCAGCCGCAAATTGCCTCCGGCAGTGCGATGATCGTCGATCTTGATACTAATAAAGTGCTGTACGCCAGCCACCCGGATCGGGTAAGACCGATCGCCTCGATTACCAAACTGATGACGGCAATGGTGGTGCTGGATGCGCGCCAGCCGCTGGATGAGATGCTGAATGTCGATATCAGCCATACGCCGGAGATGCGCGGGGTCTTTTCCCGCGTGCGTCTGAAAAGCGAAATCAGCCGGAAGAATATGCTGCTGCTGGCGCTGATGTCCTCGGAAAACCGCGCCGCCGCCAGCCTGGCGCACCACTATCCCGGCGGCTATGATGCCTTTATTCGCGCCATGAACGCCAAAGCGCGCGCGCTGGGCATGACCAATACCCATTATGTCGAGCCGACCGGCCTGTCGATTCATAATGTCTCGACCGCCCGCGACCTGACAAAGCTGCTGATCGCCACCAAAAAATATCCGCTGCTGGGCCAGCTCAGCACCACGCACGAAGAGATGGCGCGCTTCAGCAATCCCGATTATGTTTTGCCTTTTCGTAACACCAACCATCTGGTCTATAAGCCGGACTGGCGTATTCAGCTGACGAAAACCGGTTTCACCAATCAGGCGGGACACTGCCTGGTCATGCGCACGGTGATTAAACAGCGTCCGGTCGCGCTGGTGGTGCTGGACGCCTTTGGCAAATATACCCATTTTGCCGATGCGAAACGGCTGCGCGACTGGCTGGAAACTGGCAAATCCGCGCCGGTGCCAGCGGCGGCGCTGGCCTATAAGCAGCAAAAAACCGCGCAAACCGCCAGCAACAGCCTCGACGACAGCAGCGTCGAATAGTGCGTTACGCCTCCGCTGCCCCGGCAGCGGAGGAGAGCGTGCGCTGCATAATTAGCGTATCGCGCCACGCGCCATGCTTAAATCCCACCGCTTTTAATACGCCGACCTGGCGAAATCCCAGCTTCAGATGCAGCCTGAGCGAGCCGACGTTTTGCTCGCCGTTACCAACCACCGCCAGCATTTGTCGCCACGGCCCATGCTCGCAGCGCGCAATCAGCGCCGCCAGCAGCACGCTGCCGATGCCTTGTCCGGCGGCGTCATGCGCCAGATAGATCGACTCCTCAACGCTAAAGCGGTAAGCCGGACGCGGACGATAAGGCGCAGCATAGCTAAAACCGATAACGCGGCCAGCCTGCTCCGCCACCAGATAAGGCATCTCCTGCGCCTGCACCTTTAAAAAACGGGCGTGCATTTCCGCTGCGTCGGGCGGCGTCTCCTCAAAAGAGGCGCAGCCATACAGCACGTGCCAGGCGTAGATATCAGTAATTGCGGGAATATCCGCCGCCTGCGCGTCGCGGATCAGCATTTCAGTGGGCTGGGACATGGCGTCTCCTTATGCCGGAAGGAAAACGCTACTCTGCCATAAGCGCAGCGCAACGAGTCATAACCATTTCTTATCTGCAAACTACGACTTTTCTTAACGCTCTCCTATAGTGAAGCGGCGGGCAAAAGCATACACTGGCGCGCGATCGCGGCGCGGCCGTGGAACAGAAACAGAATGGAACGACGTTCGATGTCAAAGTGGTTACGATTAATGCGGGCCAGCCTGCTGGCGCTGCTGGTGTTGGCGCCGTTGGGCATTCACGCAGCGGATGTCGCCGATGATGAATCGGCGACGGTAGAAGAAGAAACCGCAGTTAAATTGAATGCGGCGGTCGAGCTGCCGAAGATGCAGAAAATTCTCGACAAAATCAAAGGGCAGGTCTCTGGCGAGACCAATGACGCGCAGCTTTCTCAGCTAAACGATATGGCGCTGGAGCTGTCGGGCAACGCCGATACGCTGGGGCAGGCGCTGATCCCGCAGCATCAGCAGCTGATGGCGCAGCTGGCGGTTCTCGGCCCAGTGCCGAAAGCGGACAGCGGCGTAAAAGAGACGCCGGAAGTGACGCGTAAGCGCAAGGCGCTGGAAAGCCAAAAGCAGAAGCTGGATGAGCAGATCAAACAGGCGGAGGCGATTAAAAGCGGCTCCCTGAACCTCAGCGCGCAAATCGTCAACCTGCGGCGCGATAACCTGAAAACCCAGCTGGCGCTTAATTCCGGCAGTATCTTTGGGCCGCGTTTCTGGGCGCCGCTGGTCAGTATGCAGCAGACGGACGGCGAGCGGCTGGCGAATTTCCGCAACGAGCTGACCGACAGCGTCGCGCTCGCCTGGGAGCCGGGCTGGCGGGCGGGTACGATTTTATGGCTGGTTTCCGCCATTCTGATCGCCACGCTGGGACGTCGCTACGGTGAAGAGTTCCTCGCCTGGATCAGCATTAACAAGCTGCCGGAAGGGCGCCTGCGCCGTAGTTTCCTGGCGGCGGCGGTGGCGCTGACCACGCTGGTAGCGGTGGTGCTGGCGTTCAACTTCCTCGACCAGGCGTTTACCCGGCGCGACGAAGTGACAGATGATGTGCAGAGCTTTGCCGATCGTCTGGTACAGCTCAGCGTCTTCTGTGGTTTGATTGCTGGCTTAGGACGCGCCTTTCTCTCGACGCGTCGTCCCTCTTGGCGGCTGCCAGCGATTTCCAATGAAGTGGCGCAGGCGCTGAGGCCTTTTCCGCCGCTGACCGCGCTGCTGGTGTTTATTTTCCAGACGGTGGAAGCGCTGAACAGCACCGTCGGCACCAGCGTCGGCACCACCATTCTGGCCAACGGCATGACCGCGCTGCTGGTGGGCGCCACCGCGCTCTCTATCAGCTTCCGTTCCAGCCGCGTGCGCCGCAAACTGGTGCAGCAAGGGCAGGCGCCGGAGGCGAAATCAACGCTGGTCGGTCTGGTGCAGATGTCGATTACGCTGATTGGCCTGGCGATTATGCTGTCACTGATTATCGGTTACGTCACGCTGGCGCGCTTTCTTAGCTATGAGCTGATCTGGCTGGGCATTGTCTGCGGCGCCTTCTATTTCCTGAGTCACCTGGTCAGCGATGGCTGTGAAACGCTGCTGTCGGTGAACAGCCTGACCGGCAGGCGTATGCAGTCCTCGCTGAATATCGACGAGCGCCATCTGTCGCAGGCGGCGGCGCTGCTTTCCGCGCTCGGCAAAACTATTTTGCTGCTGTTTGCTGTCGTGGCGGTGCTGAACGGCACCTTCGGCACCTCGACACCGATAGAACTGCTGCAAAAAGCGGTGGAGTTCTGGGGCGGCAAAGGACTGGAGTCACTCAATATCGTGCCGGCGCATCTGGTTAACGCGCTGCTGTGCCTGATTATCGGTATTTATGCGTTGCGTTCGGTGCGCCGCTGGCTGGATAAAGATTTCCTGCCGAAAACCACCATGGATACCGGCATGCGCGTTTCGCTGGTGACGCTGTTCAGCAATGTCGGCTATGTGCTGGTTATTCTGATGACGCTTTCCACCATGGGCGTTCAGTGGAATAAGCTGGCCTGGATCGTCAGCGCGCTGTCGGTCGGTATCGGTTTCGGCCTGCAGGAGATCGTTAAAAACTTTATTTCCGGCCTGATTCTGCTGACCGAACGCCCGGTTAAAGTGGGCGATCTGGTCAGCATCAGCGGCATCGAAGGGGATATTCGCCGGATTAACGTGCGCGCCACGGAGATTCAGCTGGGCGATAAATCTACGGTCATTGTGCCGAACTCGCAGCTCATCTCCCAGAACGTGCGTAACGCCACCATGGGCAACGCCCAGGGCGTGGTGACCATTACGCTGACGTTCCCGCTGGATATCGATCCGGTACAGGTGCGCGAGATTTTGCTGGGCGTCTACAGAGATAACGAGCGCATCCTGGAGACACCGGAACCGTCGGTTACCTTTAAGGATCTGACGCCGCAGGGCATTGTGCTGAGCGTCACCGGCAACGTCTCTAACCAGCGCCAAATCGGCGGTGCGAAAAGCGATTTGCTGTTCGATATTCTGACGCGTCTGCGCAAAGAGGGCATTGTGCTGTCGCGCCCGCAAACCATGATAATCGAGCAGAAGAATGGCGAAATGGTGGTGAAAGAGCCGCAGCAAAGCTAAGCAGGGCGGTTTACCGGCAAGGCAAAAGAGGCGGCGACATGCGCTGGTGATATTCGCCGCCTGTATAAAGCCGCCTTTTAGCCAGGCGGCTTCGCGACAAGGGGCCGCGGCATTGGCTGGTGTGACTCGCCGCCAGCGTAAAACCGCCGCTGCGCATCAGCAGGGCGGCTAGCCGGCGGGCCGCTCACTATCGCAGCCGCAGCCAGCCCAGTGCTTCAGCTTGCTGGTTTTGCCAATGCCGGGATTGAAGCTGTTAGTCGGATCGAGCTGGCGATAAAAGGCCTTCATCTGCGGCTTCGCCTCATAGAGGTGGCCGACATTATGCTCCGCCGGATATTCCGCGCCGCGCTGATTGAGGATCTCCAGCATCCGCTCTTTCAGCGCGTGGGCGTCCACGCCTTTCTTCACAATGTAATCCTGATGGAAAACGTGACACATAAAGTGGCCGTAATAGAGGCGATGCACCAGCTTATCGTCGAACTCCGGCGGCAGCTTCTCGAACCAGTCGCGATCGTTACGGCGCAGCGCAATATCCAGCGCCAGAATATCCTCCACTTCATCGTGATGCGCCGCGTGATAGCGTACCGCTGCACCGGCTGCGGCAAAGCGATGCAGGAAGGCTTTTGATCCCTCTTCGTCAGTGCATTCAAAGTAATCGCCGCCGCCCTCGCGGAAAATATCCTTTAAATACTGACGCGCTTCCTCCACGCCGTCGCCCGACATTTTCAGCATCAGGTGATGTTCATAGCGGTCGCGCCAGGTTTTCATCCGCTTCGGCAGATGCGTGGGAAACAGCGCGCTCAGCTTCTGCAGCATGCGGTCGGTAAAATGCGGACGGAACAGCGGAATATGGCTCAGCATCGCGTCGATGCGGCCTTTTAGAGTGAAAAAGCGCGGCATCTTATCGGTGCCCAGCCGGTCAATCATAATAAAGGTATCTTTGCCGTACTTTTCTGCGATGTCATACATATCGCGATGCATATATTCACCGGCCACCGGCAGATTTTTAAAGTGGGCGAGAATATGGCGGCGAATATCCTCCAGCACCGCCGTATCGTTGCTGCCGATATAAAAGACCTGCTGTTTTTTCTCCGCCTCGAAGGTATCCAGCCGCACGGCGAATACCGCCAGTTTTCCGGCGCAGCCGGACGCCTCATACAGGCGGCTGGCGTCAGCGTTAAAGCGCGACGGCGTATCCGCCTCCACGTCGCGCACGCGCTCAACATAGTTATGATCGGAGGCCTGGCGGGAATCGTAGCGCACGTCGCTCTCGCGCCAGGTTTCATCGTCCAGCCGCCCCAGGATCTGCTCCGGCGTGCTGCCGAGTTCAATCCCCAGATGGTTAACCAGCTTCAGCTGGCCTTGCTCATCGAGCTGGGCATAAAGCGCCATTTCGGTATAGGCCGGGCCGCGTTTTACCAGCGCGCCGCCGGAGTTATTGCAGACGCCGCCGAGAATCGAGGCGCCGATGCAGGAAGAGCCGATCACCGAGTGCGGTTCGCGTCCCAGCGGTTTCAGCATCTTTTCCAGCTGAAACAGCGTGCTGCCGGGAAACGCCAGCACCTGTTTGCCCTTATCCAGCAGCTGAATACGATCCATACGCAGCGTGCTGACGATCACAATTTCGCGATCGTAATCGTTGCCGTTGGGCGTGGAACCTTCGGTCAGCCCGGTATTGGCCGCCTGCATTAGAATAATTTTATCCGCCGCGACGGCGGCCTTGAGGACGCGCCACAGCTCCAGCAGCGAGCCGGGAAAGACCACCGCCAGCGCTTCGCCCTGACCGGAGCGGAAGCCTTTGCGATAGCGTTCGGTTTTACGCGGATCGGTCAGCAGATGGCTGGCGCCGACGATGCGACGGAGTTCATTAATCAGAGTTTGACTGGCAGAGTGATTGTGAGGCTGCATATCCATTGTCCTGTTATGTGTGACAAATTTACTGTAGCAGCTCAGGCACAAAAGCGTCCGCCGGGAAAACTACCTGCTATTCTCATCCTGTGGCAAACTGTGCCGATCTTTGCGTTAACACGACCCGTCATATCCTGCGTTTTTGTTGAGAGCCCAATCTGATGAAATGGATTTACTCCCTGAGCCTTGCTGTTTCCCTGGCAGTGCAGCCCGCCCTTGCTGACGATCTTTTTGGCCCGCATCGCCTGACGCCCGACGCGCGCGACGCCTTTGTTACCGACCTGCTGAAGAAAATGACGCTCGATGAAAAAATCGGCCAGCTGCGGCTGATCAGCGTCGGCCCGGATAACCCGAAAGAGGCGATCCGCGAGATGATTAGAACCGGACAGGTTGGCGCCATCTTTAATACCGTAACCCGTCCCGACATTCGTGTGATGCAGGATCAGGTGATGCAGCTCAGCCGCCTGAAAATTCCGCTGTTCTTCGCCTATGACGTGGTACATGGCCAGCGCACCATTTTCCCGATTCCGTTAGGGCTGGCCTCCAGCTGGGATCTCGATGCGGTAAGCCGCGTTGGGCGTATTTCAGCTTATGAAGCGGCGGACGACGGCCTGAATATGACCTGGGCGCCGATGGTGGATGTGACGCGCGAACCGCGCTGGGGCCGCGGCTCCGAAGGTTTCGGTGAAGATACGTATCTGACGGCGAAAATGGGCAGCGCGATGGTCGAGGCGATGCAGGGCAAAAGCCCGGCGGATCGCTATGCGCTGATGACCAGCGTCAAGCACTTCGCGCTGTATGGCGCTATCGAAGGTGGACGCGATTACAACACCGTGGACATGAGTCCGCAGCGCATGTTCCAGGACTATATGCCGCCTTACAAAGCGTCTCTGGACGCGGGCAGCGGCGGCGTCATGGTCTCCCTGAATTCGATTAACGGCGTACCGGCCACGGCCAACAGCTGGCTGCTGAAAGATCTGCTGCGCGATGAGTGGAAGTTCAAAGGGATCACTATCAGCGATCACGGCGCGATTAAGGAGCTGATCAAGCACGGCGTCGCCAGCGACCCGGAAGATGCGGTGCGCGTAGCGCTGAAAGCCGGTATCGATATGAGCATGGGCGATGAGTATTACAGCAAATATCTGCCGGGGCTGGTGAAGCGCGGCGTGGTGTCAGAGCAGGAGATCGACGACGCGGCGCGCCACGTGCTGAACGTAAAATATGATATGGGACTGTTTAACGATCCCTACAGCCATCTGGGGCCGAAAGGCAGCGATCCGGCGGATACCAATGCCGAAAGCCGCCTGCACCGTGACGATGCGCGCGACGTGGCGCGCAAAAGCATGGTACTGCTGAAAAACCGTCTGGAGACACTGCCGCTGAAGAAAGCGGGCACTATCGCGTTGATCGGCCCGCTGGCGGACAGCCAGCGCGATATTATGGGCAGTTGGTCAGCGGCGGGCGTGGCGAAACAGTCGGTAACGCTGCTGCAGGGGTTGAAAAACGCCACCGCCGACAAGGCGACGATACTCTACGCCAAAGGCGCCAACGTAACCGATCACAAAGGCATTCAGGATTTTCTCAACCTGTATGAGCAGGCGGTCACGGTAGACAGCCGCACGCCGCAGCAGTTGATCGACGAAGCGGTCGCAACGGCGAAGAAAGCGGATGTGGTCGTGGTCGCGCTGGGCGAAGCGCAGGGCATGGCGCACGAAGCCTCCAGCCGCACCGATCTGACGCTGCCGGAAACTCAGCGTAAACTGCTGGCGGCCCTGAAAACCACCGGCAAGCCGCTGGTGCTGGTGCTGATGAACGGGCGTCCGCTGGCGCTGACCCATGAATATCAGCAGGCCGATGCGATGCTGGAAACCTGGTTTAGCGGTACGGAAGGGGGCAACGCTATCGCCGATGTGCTGTTTGGCGACTATAACCCGTCCGGTAAGCTGCCAGTCTCCTTCCCGCGCTCGGTGGGCCAGATCCCGATTTATTACAACCATCTGCCGACCGGTCGTCCTTACAACCCGGAAAAGCCGAACAAATATACTTCGCACTATTATGACGCGGCGAATGGGCCGCTGTTCCCGTTTGGCTACGGCCTGAGCTACACCAGCTTTACGCTGTCGCCAGTGAAGCTCTCCTCCGCGACCATGCCGCGCAACGGCAAAGTGGAGGCCAGCGTGACGGTCACCAATACCGGCAAGCGTGACGGCGCGACGGTAGTGCAGCTCTATCTGAACGACGAAGTCGCCAGCATCAGCCGTCCGGTCAAAGAGCTGCGCGGCTTTAAACGCATTATGCTGAAGGCAGGCGAATCGCAGAACGTGACTTTCCCGATTGATGTGGATGCGCTGAAGTTCTGGAATCAGCAGATGCAGCACGTGGCGGAGCCAGGCAAGTTCAAAGTAATGATTGGCCTGGATTCGGTAAGAACGCAGAACGCGGAATTTACTTACCTGTAAGCGGTAAGCGCGGGTTTACCTTTGGGCTGGCATGGTTCACTTACCGGTAAGCCGTAATAAAAAACCGATCGCGGTAACGCGGTCGGTTTTTTTGTGGTTTCAGTCAGTTGAACGCGCGGGCAAATGCCTGCTTCACGCGCGGAAAATGGCTTTAAACATTCGCAAGAAACAGCGTTCCTGACAGGTGGAAAAGGCCTGCTACACACGAAAAGGGCTTCGGTCACCCACAGGAAACACTTTTCTGACCAGCTTGAAAGCCCTCTGCTTTAAGCGCAAAAAGCAGTTCTGTTAATTGCCATTTCCCGATCTGGCGCGGCGGCTTATTTGCCGCCCGCCAGATCGATAAAGCTGCCGGTCACATAGGATGCTTTCTCTGACAGCAGCCAGGCAATAGCCTCCGCGACCTCTTCCGGCTGGCCGCCGCGCTGCATGGGCAGATGCGCTTTTACCCGATCGACGCGCCCAGGCTCGCCGCCGTCGGCATGCATCTCGGTATAAATTAAGCCCGGACGCACAGCATTCACGCGAATCCCTTGCGCAGCCACCTCCAGCGATAGCCCGATAGTCAGCGTATCGAGCGCGCCTTTCGAGGCCGCGTAATCCACATATTCATGCGGTGCGCCGAGCCGGGAAGCGGCGGAGGAGACATTCACGATCGCGCCGCCGTGGCCGCCGTGGCGCAGCGCCATGCGCTTTACCGCCTCGCGCGCGCAGATAAAACTGCCGCTGACGTTGGTGGCAAACACCTCTGCGATACGCGCCGCATCCAGCTGTTCGATGCTGGCCTGCTGCTTCAAAATGGCGGCGTTATTCACCAGGCCGGTTAAGCAGCCGAGATCGCGATCGATCTGCTGAAACAGCGCCACTACTTGCTCTTCATCGGCAACATCCGCCTGTACCGCAATGGCTTTGCCGCCGCCGTCGCGGATCAGCGCAACGACCTCTTCCGCACACGCCTGACGGGTACGATAGCCCACGCAGATCGCGTGCCCTTGCTGCGCCAGCAGCAGGGCGGTGGCGCGCCCGATCCCGCGTGCGCCGCCGGTTACTAAGGTAATCTTCTCTTTCATCCGTTTTCCCCAATCCGTTCGTTTATCGCTTTTTTGGTTATCAGCATCATAAAGACAATACTCAAACTTAGCAGCGCCATGGCAATAAATACGCCTCTGCCGCTCCATTCCAGTAGGGTGCCGCCGACAAAGGGGCCGAGAGAGAGGCCCAGCACCACCAGCGAGGAGGCGCCAAGGTAGGCGCCGCGATAGCGCTCCGGCGCCAGCCTGTCCAGCAAAATACTCAGGTTAGGCAGTAAAATCGCCTCGGCAATGCTGAACACCACCGCTACCAGTCCCCACCAGTAGAGATTAGTTGTCACATTAATCCAGAACAGAAATTGCGAAGCGGCGAAAATCAGCGCGCCGATGATAATGCGCTGGCCCGCCGCCACTCTTGCCAACAGCGGCACCAGATAAAGCTGCGCCGCCAGCACGCTGACCGCATTGGTGACCAGAATTACCGTAACCAGGTTGACCGCCTGCGTGCTGTCCAGCATCAGTAAATATTGCGGCACCACCGATTCAATTTGCGCATAGATCAGGTAGCAGACAATGCTGCAAATCAGCGCCAGCAGATAGATCTTATCGCGCAGAATAATCTGGCTGATTTGTCCGAAGCCCGGATGGGCTGGCAAGGCAGCCTCCTGATTGAGCGGGGCTGTAGCGGCGGGAAATTGCCACAGCGCAAACCACAAAAACGGCACGTAGGAGAGCGCAGTCAGCAGAAAGGTCATTTTCTGCGAATTGAGGCCAAAAAGAATGCCGATTAACGGGCCGCTGACCGCCGCGATATTCACGGCGAAATAGCGTATTTGCAAAGCCAGCTCGCGCCGGCGGGCATCGATTAACAGATCGCTCATCAGGGCGCGGCTGGGCGCGTCGGTCCAGGAAAAGGAGATACCGGTCAGCAGCAAACCCAGCGCAAAAATCCATACGTTATTCGCCAGGCCAATGGCCGCATAGCCCACAATCGCCAGCAGGCAGCCCAGCGCCAGAATCTGCTTCCGTCCCCAGCGGTCCGAGAGCGAACCACCATAAATACCCAACACGACTGCGATCACGGCGCAGCCCGACATCACGCCGCCGATCATTACCGGCGTCAGATGCCAGGTACGGGTCAGGATAATCGATAAAAAGGGCCAGGCCATAAAATAGCTGACCCGAGTCAGCAAGGTAAAAAAAAGCAGGGCGATTACGGGCTGGGGAAAGGTAGCGATGATTTGTCGAAAGGTGAGTTCATCGCTTAACAAAGATGCGTGTTCTTTCATAGTTTCCTCACCGGACAATTCCTGCGGAACATCTTTGTCCATAAGCATAATTGTTAAATTTAACAGAGAGAATGTTAAATTTTCAAGTAATTCGTAGATTAATATTTTTACCTTACTGTTTGAAATCAATATATAAATTAAGAAAATTTTATTTAAAAACAATAATTTAAGGGGTTAATTGTGAATAAATTCACATTTCAAATAACATAATAATTCACCGATTTAATCAGATTGCCCTTAACAGAATAGTAACATTTCAATAACCTAACTTTCATAATGTTAACTTTTGTTAATGAAAAAAGTGGGCAAACAACATGACAACGACAAAAAATGCACGACTACGCGCCATGATCGCCAGCCCGGAACTCTCTTTTTAATGGAAAGCCATAACGCGCTGAGCGCCAAAATCGCCGAGCAGACGGGTTTTGCTGGTTTATGGGCGTCGAGTTTGACTATCTCAGCCTCACTGGGGTTATCCGATCGCAACGAAGCCTCCTGGACACAGGTGCTGGATGTGGTGGAATTCATCACCGACCACGTTGAGATTCCGGTGCTGCTGGATGGCGATACCGGTTTCGGCAATTACCACAACGTGATTCGCCTGATGAAAAAGCTCTGTCAGAAGAACGTGTCCGGCGTCTGCATCGAGGACAAAATCTTTCCCAAAATGAATTCCTTTCTCGGCGAGCAGCAGCAGCTGGCGGACATCTCTGATTTTTGCTCAAAAATTCAGGCAGCCAGAGACGCGCAAACCGATGACGATTTTGTGATTGTTGCCCGCACCGAAGCGTTAATTTCTGGATTAGGAATGGCGGAAGCGCTGCGGCGCGCCGAGCGTTATCACGCGGCAGGGGCAGACGCGATTTTGATTCACTCTAAACGCGCTGACGCGGAGGAAGTATTAACAAAATTTGTGCCTCATTAAATGATGCGCAAACCTTCTTCCGCTATCTGCAACAGCAGGACTATCGCCAGGTGCTGGTGGAGAAATTTGTCGACGGCATTGAATACAGCGTGGAGACGCTTAGCTTACGCGGTGAGCATCAACTGATTGGCGTGACGGATAAGCGCCTGTCGCCCGGCAGCCTGGTGGAACAGTGCCATATCTATCCGGCGGCGCTGCCGGAGGAGACATTTGCGCGGCTGGCACGCTATATCACCAGACTACTGGATGAGATTGGTCACCATCATGGCCCGATGCATATTGAGGTCAAGCTCCAGGACGATGATATCCAGCTGATTGAAATTAATAACCGTCCGGGCGGCGACTATATCTGGGATATGGTGAATAAAGTCTCTGGCGTCAACCTGGTGGCGGAAACCCTGCGCTACGCCTTTAGCGGTCAGCCCGACGCTCAGACCCGCAGACGACGCCAGCGCTATGGCGCCATGAGTTATATCGCGCTGTTCCATTCCATTCCGCCGCAGACGATTTCCCAGGCGCTGGCCGCTAAGGTGGGGCTGGATCGTGTGCAGTGCCAGCTGGATAACGGCCAGCCACCTAAGGCGATCGGCAACTCCTTCGAGCGGCCCGGCTTTATTTTAATTGGCGAACAGGAGCCTGCCGCGCTGCGCTCGGCCCTGCCGCTGGTTGAACAGTGGATTGATTCGCAAACTCATCATGAGGAGAAACGGGCATGAAAGGATCAATCAGTAAAAACAACGCGTTTTTGCGCACATTGTTAAATAAGCTGTTTCTTTTTTCCGTTGGCGGCAACCGACGCCCGCCGCTGTTATCCGCCCATAAAGTGTTCCCGGAAAGCCTGAAAATCGAGACGCACTTTGCCGATATTCACCGCGAGATTAGCGCACTGATTAATGAGCGCGAGCTGACGCGTTATAAGGAGATCGATCCGGTGCGCGCCGCCGAGGTTTCCGAAAACTGGAAGCTCTATTACGCCTGGTTTATGTGGGAGGAGAATCCGCGGGCGCAGCTGGATTGTCCAACGTTGCTGAAGCTGGTCAGGCAGATGCCAAATGTCATTAACGCCACCGTGGCGGTGCTGGAGCCGCGCGTCACGCTGGCGGCGCACGAAGGCCCCTATGCCGGCATCCTGCGGTATCATATCGGCATTAAAATTCCGCAGAAAAACTCGCCTTATATCCGGGTGATGAATGAATATCATACCTGGCAGACCGGCCAGAGCATTGTGCTGGATGATTGTTATGAACATGAGGTTTATAACGAGGCGGATGAGAGCAGGGTGATTTTAATGATCGATTTTATGCGCCCGATGATCGCGCCGCTGCACTATCTGAATCTGCTGTGCCTGAAGATGAAAAAACGCTGGGGCGCAACCATGATCGACAAGGCTAATAAAAAACCGGTGGCGGACCCGCTTTGAAAGTGCGAAATGATGGCCCGCAGGCGGGCCATCTCGCTCAGCACGAGAAAACGCGGGCGTGCTATAGCGCGCCCATAAAAAAACCGATCGGCAGCCAACCGATCGGTCTGTTTATGCTCTGCTAAAAACGGCCAACGAGAGACCTCGTTGCAATCACCCGTCAGGCGGCGTGCTGGTTGACCTGCTGCTCGGCCAGCATGGTCAGCTTCTCATCGGTCGCTTTTTCTTCTTCCAGGGTATTGTTCAGGATAGAGATAACGTTGTCGTAGCCCAGATTTTTGGCCAGCGCCATCAGCGAGCCGTAGCTGGAAATTTCATAATGCTCGACTTTCTGGGCGGCTACGATCAGGCCCGCATCACGTACCGGCCCTTCCTCTACTTCCTGAATAATCTCCTCGCCTTCCTTGATTAGCCCTTCCATAGCTACACAGGTCACGTTTTCCATCTCAACATTATCAAGAGACTGGATGACTTCGTCCAGGCGGGCGATATGGCCTTTCGTCTCTTCAAGATGTTGTTTAAAGCCTTCAACCAGTTTAGTTTCAGTGGCGGCCTCTGCCATTTTAGGCAGCGCTTTGGTGAGCTGGACTTCAGCACTGTAAACATCGCTCAGGGTATGAACAAAAAGGTCGTTAAGTGATTGCATAGTCATAACGCTTGTCTCCCTATCATTGTGTTTCGATGTACTGCTGTTTGCCATAAAAGCCTGGTAGAAGGCTCGCGGGCAGGCAAATAATCTGCGTTTCGCTTACAAACAGATGAAAGATAAAGAGTTATGCTTATTTCTTCGCTGCTTATAAAATTTAAATCAAATTAATCAAAGGGTTAGCTTAAGCGTAATACTGCGTAAAAGAGTGTGATTTCTTATTGCAGAACGCAGCGGCTGAGCCTGAAGTGTTGGAAATACAATGGAATTATTACGCAGACGTATCGAAAGACAGGTTTTTCGCCTTAACGGTCTCTCGCTTAATGAGTTCGATCTCTCGCAGCCGCCGGGCGATCCCGGTTTGTTTGGCCCGGACAGCATCGTCTGGCCGGTACATGGCGACTTTACCTCCATGCTGTGCGGCGGCATCAGCGCGCTAATGTTGCAGATGCTGCATCCTTCCGCGCTGGCGGGCGTCTGGGATCACTCATCGTTTCGCACCGATATGCTGGGTCGTCTGCGCCGTACCAGCCAGTTTGTGGCTGTAACCACCTTTGGCAATCGGGCCGATGCGCTGACGCTGATTGAACGGGTTAAACGCATTCATCTGCAGGTGGAGGGCGTTGATAATTACGGCAAGCCTTATGCCGCCAGCGATCCTGTATTGTTGACCTGGGTTCACGTCGCCGAGGCGCGATCTTTTCTGGCCGCTCATCTGCGCTTTAAAAATCCATCCCTCAGCGCTGCCGATCAGGATCGCTATTACGCGGAAGCGGCGCGGGTAGCGGAAGCGCTGGGCGCCCGCGAGGTGCCGAAAAGCCGCCGCGCGGTAGAAGAGTGGATAGCGCAGATGCGCCCGCAGCTCTGCTGTGACGAACGGACCCGCGAAGTGATCCGCTTGCTGTTGCAGGCGCCCGCGCCGAGCTGGCCCGCGAAGCTGGTGATGGGTACGCTGATGGAGGCGGGTATGGCGCTGCTGCCTGACTGGGCGCAGCAGATGAGCGGTGTCTCCTTCAGCACGCGCCGCCAGGCCACCCTCGACCGACGTATCGGCATGTTGGCCGCGCTGCTGCGCTGGTCGGTACGAAACGGCGCTTTTCCGCGCGCGATGCGGCGCACAGGGCGCAATTTTTGAGATTATTACCCTTGCCGCTACGTAGCGATAAAGCGGATCCTGCCCTACTCTAGGGGAAGCTGGATCCCTCCACGTTGCGTTGAGGCACTATGACATATTCGCAGTTGATTGCTGAGGTCACTAATCAGCAACAGACGTTAACCGCCATCATCGAACAGACTGAACGGGCCGCCTATTTTTATATCTGGCCCACCGAGCCTTTTCGCTCACGCTTTGCGGTGCGCGGCTGCTGGCTGCGTAACCTGTTGCCTGCGCCGTTTGAAGAAGATCGCGCTGCGATAGAGCAGGGGATTGCGCCGCTGCTGAGCGCCGACTGCTGCCGCACGCTGGAAGCCGAGCCGCCGCTCGATCCCGCCGGTTTGCAAATTATCTGGGAGCCGACCGACGACGGCACCGCCGTCTGGTATCAGGGGCAGCTGTTGGCAGTGATCCCCGGCTGGAGCCTTTATCAGACGAAACAGGTGAGTTTTTCCGCAGGCTGTATCAAAGAGAATCGCCTGACCGCACCGCTCGGCTCGGCTTCAACCAACCATTACTATGCGCAGGCGCTGGCGCATCGGCAGTTCTGGCGCGACTGGCATGATGGCCATCTCTGGCAGCCGGTTCAGCACGATCTGGTGCAGTGTTATGAGGGGCACTATGGCCCGTCGCTGAAATATTATGCTATCGATCAGGGCCAGTGGCCGCCGATGGCGATTTCTCAGCACTATCATCAGGGCGTCTGGTATTTCTTCACCGTTGGCATGTGCATCCGTCCGATGCCGTGGGTCGATTTTCTCTATGAAGATCTGGCACCGCAATATCGCCGCACCGAGCTGGCGATGGCGATTGATGCGGAAGTGATGACCGAAGATAACGCCATTCAAATGGCCAGCGCGCTGGCGAACTATGCGCACTATCCCTGGAGCAGCCTGAACTGGCTGGGTGAAGGCCATACGCTGCCTTCTTCGGTGGCGCCGGTGGGCTTTGAAGGCTTTTTGCTCTCCGCCGAGCTGGGCGCGGAGGGTGGGCAGTTTGCGCTGCCGAAACGCGAAGGCGAACGGGTCAACCTGCTGTGGGCAACGCCGGTGACTGCCGCTGAGCAGGCTTTCGCCCAGGCGGATGACGCTGGCGGCATTGAACTGGTTTCCCGCCTGTTGCAGTACGGCTCCAGCCATATTTTCCGTCCGCGCCAGCAAGTGGTTGAGCAGGAAGTGTAATCCCGCCGCACCGCGCCAGGCACTTTTGCAAAATATGATCGCGGTCACCTCAAGTAATATTTTTACATGCCGTTAACACGAGAAGGGCAATCGGGCCCTTTCCGTTAAGTGGTGTGGACATGTTAAAAACAACGCAGGCCCGCTTTACGGTTGCGATCGTGGCATTTTTTATTGTGCTGATGGTAGTTACCGTGGCGGTTATCAATTTTTTTGTTGCCCCTCAGCTGAAAACAAATGAAGAGCGCCTGGTGCGCTATGAGGTGGATGCGCTGGCCGCGCGGATCGTCGAACAGATGAACCGCGTACAGGCTCAGCAGCGTACCATTACCGAAGCGGTGAGCGTGCTGGACAGCGCCGCTATTGATAGCCTGCTGCCTGCCCTGGTCAATCAGTATCAGGACAGTAACGTGTTCGGCGGCGGCATCTGGCCATTGCCAAATATGCGCGAGGCGGGTCGGGAAAAATTCAGCACCTTTTTTGCCCGTGACGCGAACAACCAGCTTCAGGTAAACACTTTCTGGAACTCACCGGAATCCGATCGCTATTACGAGCAGTCCTGGTACAAAGCGGGCCTTGCCGCCAGCAAAGGGCATTGCGCCTGGGCAAACGCCTATCAGGACGCCGCCAGCCCGCAGCCGCGCACCAACTGCGCCATGGCGATCTATCGCAACGGTACGGTCTGGGGCGTTGCGACCATCGACGTCACGCTGGGCTTCTTTAATCATCTGGCGAAAGAGATGGGCGAAGCGATTCACGGTCGCGTGCTGATCGTGGAGGCCGATGGCAAAGTGGTCGGCAATGCAGCGCTGGTGGACGGCACGCCGAAGCTACAGAATCTGAGCGAGCTGGATCTGCCGATGGCCGCGCCGTTGAAAGCGCTGCTGGCAAGCGCCGGCAAACAGCCGGTAGAGAGCCAGTATCAGGGTGAAGAAGGGGATCGTACTCTGTTTGTCCAGCCGATCGCGGGCAGCCCGTGGTATCTGGCCAGCGATGTACCGACCAGCCTGCTGACGCAGCAAACCCACTCGATGATTTCCCAGCTGGGCATGGTGCAGATCCCGTTAGCCATTGTGCTGCTGTTGGTGCTGCTGGGCTTTATTCGCAGCATGATGAAACGCCTGAGCCTGCTTAACAGCAATATTCTGGCGCTTTCCACCGGCGGCGCCGATCTGACGCAGCGTCTGCCTGCCAGCAACAGCCCGGAATTTAACGCCGTCGCGCAGAGCTTTAACCAGTTTATCAGCTACCTGCAGGGGCTGATCCGTCAGGTGGGCGACAGCGCGCTGGCGATCACCTCGGCGTCGCGTGAAATCGCCAGCGGCAACCTCGATCTCTCCGCCCGCACCGAAGAGCAGTCGAGTTCGATTGTGGAAACGGCGGCGTCGATGGAGCAGTTAACCGGCACCGTGCGTCAGAATGCCGATAACGCGACCCATGCCAACCAGCTGGCAGGCGAGGCGTCAAAAGTCGCCGAGCGCGGGACGGAAGTGGTGCGTCAGGTGGTGGCGACCATGGGCGAGATCGATGCATCTTCCCGTAAGGTGGTGGATATCATCAGCGTAATCGACAGCATCGCCTTCCAGACCAATATTTTGGCGCTGAACGCGGCGGTAGAAGCGGCACGCGCCGGTGAACAGGGCCGCGGCTTTGCGGTGGTCGCCAGTGAAGTGCGCAATCTGGCGCAGCGCTCCGCCAACTCGGCGCGTGAAATTAAAAAGCTGATTGAAACCTCGGTGGCCAATATCGATGCGGGTAGCCAGCTGGTTAACGAAGCCGGTAAGACGATGGATGAGCTGATGCAGGGCGTAAGCAGTGTCACTACCCTGATGAGCGAAATTATGTCCGCCAGCCGTGAGCAGAGTCTGGGCATTGAGCAGGTCAACACCGCGATTAACCAGCTCGACAGCACCACGCAGCAGAACGCCGCGCTGGTAGAACAGGTTTCTGCCGCCGCGCAGGCGATGGAAGAGCAGAGCGTGCAGCTGGAGCAGGTGGTCACCAGTTTCAAACTTTAAGCAACGGTTACGCGCGGGCGTACAGCCCTGACGCATCAGGCAAGGTACAGAGCGCTTCGCCGCCGGTAACGGCAGCGGAGCGCTTTTTTGATCGCGGTAACTTTCGCTACATATTGTGATAACTACAGGGACTTTTTTTACGATTATGCGTCGACAGATGTGCCACAATAGTTGGGAATAATCTGAAGGAGCCTGCATGTCCGCCATTGAAGTTATCCTTGTCGATCACCTCGATCGCCCTACCGGTAAAATGGAAAAGCTGGAAGTTCACGAAAAAGGTCTGCTGCATCGGGCGGTAACGGTTTATGTCTTTAACCACCGGCTGGAGCTGCTGCTGCAGCGCCGCGCCAGTGGCAAATATCACTGCGGCGGATTGTGGAGCAATACCTGCTGCGGCCATCCTTATCCTCATGAGACCACGCAGCATGCGGCAGAACGCCGCCTGAACGAGGAGATGGGCCTGAATCTGACGCTGACGCCGATGTTTGAGCTGAGCTATAACCTGCCGCTGAGCAACGGGCTGACCGAGCATGAATATGGTCACGTTTTCTTCGCCCTGAGCGACGCTTCGCCGCAGCTTAACCCGGACGAGGCGGACGCCTGCCGCTGGCTCTCGCTGGAGGCGATTCAGCAGGAGATAACGCACGATCCCTCACGCTTTACCCCCTGGTTTTTATATACCTTTGCGCGCATTCCTGCCCAGCTGACGCAGTTTACTCAGCGCGTTGGGCTGGCAAAATCCTCCGCATCGACGTCGTAGCCCGACGGTTCCCAAGGCACCAGCAGCAGCGCAAGCAAACCGGCCAGCGGCGCCAGTGCAATCACCCAGAACACGCCGGTGTCCAGCCATGCTGTCAGCAGCGGAAACAGGAACAACGACAGCGTTGAGCTGGCGCGCATTAGTGTCTGATTCAGCCCGACGCCGACGCCGCGTAGCGAAACCGGATAGCTCAGCGAGGCGTAGGTCATGGTATGCGAACCGGGGCCAAATCCCTGACCGAACAGGAACAGCGCCAGCATGGCGATAGCGGTTATCGCTTCCGGTAGCGCCTCAGGACGTCCGATTAGCGCCAGCCCCAGCAGCGCAGCGAACTGGCAAACGTAGCCCGCCACCGTCATTCGCCAGGCACCGAGACGCGGCACCAGCCGCACCGCCAGCAGCCCGCCGACAAATGCAAACAGCAAATTCAACGCCAGCGAGACCAGAATGGTGGTCAGCATTGACTGTGCCAGAAAGCTGGAAATAATCACCGGCAGCCCGAAGGCGACCGCGTTATAGGCAAACGAGGAGGCGACAGAGATGACCGTCGCCAGCAGCGTACGCTTCAGGTAAACGCCGCGCAGCAGCGCGCCGTAGTTGCGCCAGCCCGCCCGGCGTGGTCGCTGTTGCACGCGTACGTCCGCGTCGCTGGCGACCTGTGCGTTAATGCCCCAGGCACGACGTAAAATTGCTGCCGCGCCGTGCAGATCGCCCTGATTCGCCGCCCAGACCGGCGACTCGCTCATATAGCGGCTGCGAATGGCGATAATCAACAGCGCCGGCACCGCGCCAAAGCCCAGAATCAAACGCCACAGCCAGTCGGTATGGCTGGCCGGCAGCGTGGCGTACAGCACCAGCACCAGCAGATAAGAGATGCTGATGGCGGCATACCAGGTCGGACACCACATGGCGATGCTGGCGGCTTTATTGCCGCGTCCTTTAAGCCGCGAAAACTCGGCAAGGAACGCCATCGCTACCGGCAAATCGATCCCCACGCCCAGCCCCATCACAAACCGCGCGCCCGCCAGCACATATTCGTTGGGCGCAAAGGCGCAGGCCAGCGCGGCGACCACAAAGAAAAACATATCCGCCATAAACACGCGATAGCGACCAATCTTGTCGGTCAGATAGCCGCCGATCAGCGCGCCGATGATCGCGCCGAAGGTAATGGCGGAGGCGACCATACCCGTCGCGGCGGGCGTCAGGTTAAACTCGCGCGCCACATCTTTCATGCCAAAGGCCAGCGCACCCAGATCGTAGGCGTCCAGAAAAACGCCGCCCAGCGCGATGGCGATCACAATATGCGCATTATTTCGCGCCTGCGTGCTGGTATTGACCAGCTGTGAAACATCGGCAGGCTGGCGTATCCAGGCGGTCTCCCCGGCGGCAGAACGGCCCGACGCTTCTGACGTCGGCGCAGTGATAATTTCAGTCATGATGTTATGCAAAATTAATAATTATTGGGGGTCTGAGCATAACGTCATGATGTGAGAGCTTAAATTCCATCTGGTTATAACTTACTTCTGTTGCGTTTAAGCTTGCGTAGCGCCTCGCAGAAATTTGCCATTTATTCCGCGCCCGAAAATATTTGCGCTACGCTTTGACAGGTTAACTTCGCTAAAAAGGAAAATTGCCATGGCTTTTGCTGCTGCGCGTCGCGGCCTGCTCGCCTTCGCCGCCCTGATGACGCTGTCCAGCGCTGTTCAGGCCGCCGAACCGGTGCGCGTGGGTTCGAAAATTGATACGGAAGGTTCGCTGCTGGGCAACATCATTTTGCAGGTACTGAATAAGCATGGCGTTCCGACGGTCAATAAAATTCAGCTGGGCAATACGCAGGTAGTGCGCGGCGCGATAACCGCCGGCGAGCTGGATATTTATCCTGAATACACCGGCAACGGCGCCTTTTTCTTTAATCTGGCGGGCGATGCAGCCTGGAAAAATGCCCAGGCGGGCTATGAAAAAGTGAAAACGCTGGACGCGCAGAAAAATCAGCTGGTCTGGCTGACACCCGCGCCCGCTAATAATACCTGGACCATTGCGGTGCGTGGCGATCTGGCAAAAGAGCAGCATCTGACCTCGCTGGCCGATCTCAGCCGCTACCTGAAAGAGGGCGGTACCTTTAAGCTGGCCGCCTCCGCTGAATTTATCGAACGCGCCGATGCGCTGCCCGCTTTTGAAAAAGCCTATGGCTTTAAGCTGGAGCAGGATCAGCTGCTGTCGCTGGCGGGCGGCGATACGGCAGTGACCATCAAGGCGGCGGCGCAACAGACCTCCGGCGTTAACGCGGCGATGGCCTATGGCACCGACGGGCCGGTGGCGGCGCTGGGCCTGCAAACCTTAAGCGATCCGCAGGGCGTTCAGCCAATCTATGCGCCCGCGCCGGTTATCCGCGCGGCGGTGATGAAACAGTACCCTGAGGTTGCCGACTGGCTGCAGCCGGTGTTTAGCGCGCTGGATGAAAAAACCTTGCAGTCGCTAAACGCTAAAATCGCCGTTGAAGGTCAGGATGCGAAAAAAGTCGCAACCGACTGGCTCCAGCAGCAGAAATTGCTGTGATTTTCTTATCCGATAGCCGCTGCTGATGTTGCGATGGCCCCGTAACCGCGTGCTGCTGCTGCTGGTTGTGTTGCTGGCGGCGGCGCTGTTTACCTTACCTTTTGTCAGCTTCGCGCCGAACCGGCTGGTCTCCGGCCAGCCGGTGATGCTCTCCCAGCTACTGCGCGGCGCGGGCTGGCTGATTCCGCTTATCGTTCCGCTATTGTTGTTGCTGGCATGGCAACCGCTGAATCGACCCACGCTGATCCTGACGCTGGCGCTCAGTGAAATTCTGCTGACGCTGCTGGTGGCGCTGGGTGGTCATGCCGCTGAGACGCTGGCCGGGCAGGGCAGCGCGCTCTCCCGCACCAGCTTCGGCAGCGGCTTGTGGGCGGCGGGCGCGCTCTGTTTGCTGATTGCCGCCGACAGCGTGCTGCGCCTGACGCGCAATGGCGCGTGGCGATTGCTGTTGAACATGCAGGTCTGGCTGCCGCTGATTCTGCTGCTGGCTGGCGGCCAGCTCGATCAGCTGGCGCTGCTGAAAGAGTACGCGACCCGCCAGGATGTGTTCGATCAGGCGCTGTCACGCCACCTGCTGCTGCTGATCGCCACGCTCGTTCCGGCGCTATTGCTGGGTGTACCGCTGGGGCTGTTCTGCTATCGACGTACGCGCTGGCAGGCCACCATCTTTTCTGTCCTCAATATTATTCAGACCGTGCCCTCGGTGGCGCTGTTCGGCCTGCTAATTGCGCCGCTGGCGGGGCTGGCCGCGCATTTTCCCTGGCTTGCGCGGCTGGGCGTCAGCGGCATTGGCCTGGCGCCGGCGCTGATAGCGCTGGTGCTGTATGCGCTGTTGCCGCTGGTACGCAGCGTGGTGGCCGGACTTCAGCAGGTGCCATCCGGCGTGCGCGAAACCGCCGCCGGTATGGGCATGTCGCGCGGGCAGATTTTCTGGCAGGTGGAGATTCCGCTGGCGCTGCCGGTGTTGCTCAGCGGTCTGCGCGTGGTCACCGTACAGACGGTGGGCATGGCGGTCATCGCCGCTTTAATCGGCGCGGGCGGCTTCGGCGCTATTATCTTCCAGGGGCTGCTCAGCAGCGCGCTGGAGCTGGTATTGCTCGGCGTCATTCCGGTTATTGCGCTGGCGGTACTGGTGGATGCCCTGTTTAACATCGCTATCTCGCTGCTGGAAAGGAAGACCTTATGATTGAGTTTAAACAGGTCAGCAAATATTTTGCCGGCAAGGCGGCGGTGGATGAGATCGATCTACACATCGCCGCCGGTGAATTTACCGTGCTGATCGGCACCTCCGGTTCCGGCAAATCAACTACGCTGAAAATGATTAACCGGCTGGTCGAACACGACAAGGGCACGATCCAGTTCGCCGGCGAGGAGATTCGCGGCTTTAATCCACAGACGCTGCGGCGTCGGATGGGTTACGCCATTCAGTCAATCGGGCTGTTTCCCCACTGGACGGTGGAAAAAAATATCGCCACCGTACCGGGGCTGCTGAACTGGCCGCAGGCGCAACAGCAGGAACGCATTGCCGAGCTGTTGACGCTGCTGAATCTGGAGGCGGATCTGCTTCATCGTTATCCGCACCAGCTTTCCGGCGGACAACAGCAACGGGTTGGCGTGGCGCGCGCGCTGGCCGCCGATCCAGAAGTGCTGTTGATGGATGAGCCATTTGGCGCGCTCGATCCGGTGACGCGCGGCGCGCTGCAGCAGGAGATGCTGCGTATTCATCGCTTATCCGGCCGTACGATTGTGCTGGTAACCCACGATATTGATGAGGCGCTGACGCTGGCGGATAAAATTGTGCTGATGGACAGCGGGCGTATCGTGCAGCAGGGCAGACCGATCGAAATGCTGACGCATCCCGCCAACGATTTTGTGCGCGACTTTTTTGGCCGCAGCGAACTGGGCGTGCGCTTGCTGGCGCTGGGAAGCGCCGGTGCAGCAGCCCGACGCGGCGAGTGGCTGGAAACGTCGCCGATAGCGGCGGAAATGTCGCTGCGTGAGGCGCTTTCCCAGTTTATTGCCCGTCAAACCGATAAGCTGCCGGTGGTGGATGGACAGGGCACGCCGCTCGGCGTGCTGCACTTTGGCGATTTGCTGCGTCAGCGGGAGAGCGCATGAGTGGACGTCTGAAAAGGTGGCTGCGCGATCCTCTGCTGTGGCTGATCGCACTGTTTATCGCTTTGTTGCTGTTGATGCCCTGGAGCGGCCCGCTGTTTGCCCGCTGGTTTCCGCAGCTCGATCGTCCGCTCTATCAGCAGGAAAGTTTTTGGCAACTGGCTCTGGCTCATCTGCGGCTGGTTGGTCTTTCCAGCCTGGGCGCGGCGCTGATCGGTATCGGCGCGGGCGTGGCGGTGACGCGCCAGAGCGGACGTGAGTTTCGTCCGCTGGTGGAAACCCTGGCCGCCGCCGGTCAAACCTTTCCGCCGGTAGCGGTGCTGGCCGTCGCGGTGCCGGTTATCGGTTTTGGCGAACAGCCTGCGATTATTGCGCTATTGCTGTATGGCATTCTGCCGGTTCTGCAGGGCACGCTGGCGGGAATTGAATCGGTGCCCGCCAGCGCGCGTGAAGTGGCGCAGGGTGTTGGCATGAGCGCCTGGCAGTCGCTGACACGCGTCGAGCTGCCGCTGGCCGCGCCGGTGATTATCGCCGGGGTACGCACTTCGGTAATTATCAATATCGGTACCGCCGCCATCGCTTCAACGGTTGGCGCGAAAAGCCTGGGATCGCCGATTATTATCGGCCTGAGCGGGTTTAATACGGCGTATGTTATTCAGGGGGCGGTGCTGACGGCGCTACTGGCGCTGGTGGTAGACCGGCTCTTCGAGCGCCTGCAACGCTGTTTTAGCGGGAATGCAAAATAATGGTGTAGCCGACCAGCATCAGACCACCGGTGCCGCCGACGGCCATGATAAAAAAGAGGGTGCCAACCAGGAATTTTTGCCAGTTCATTGTGCTGCCTGTAACGATAAAAAAAGAGGGCAGATCATAACGCGATCCGTGCCTGGCGACCAGGCAATTTACGTCATTTTCAGCCCGCTTCGTGCAGGTTGATAGAGAAGCCCTGCTCATGCCAGTGAGCAAACTGCTCTATCTGACGGCGGGTTAACTTTTTTCCTGTCCACACGAAAATCTGCTGACCGGGAAACAGCTCCGGTCTGGGATTCTCCAGCGGTTCCGCCAGCACATCGATACGCCAGCCGTGCTGGGCAAGACGCCATGCCTCCAGCCAGAGACGGGTGCGATCTTCCACGTTCCAGCCGATAAGCAGCGCATCTTTCCCGGCCTTTTTGCGCGCGCCGGTCAGACAGAAGGCGACGTAATCGATCAGGGCACCATCCAGCAAACTGCACATCGCTTTCGCCGTATTTTGATCGAGTCCCAGACGCTGACGTACCGGCACAAAAACGTGATCGATCAGCGCGTCAACTGGATATTCACGCCCCATCGCGGCGATTTTAACCCGCAGCTTGGAAGGGCGAACGTGCCGCAGTACGCTCATCACCTCTTCCTGAAGCGCCATCCAGCCATCGTGGCTATCGACGTTCTCGCCTTCCATGAGCGCTTTTACCTTTCCTACCGGTACGCCACTCTCTATCCAGCGTTTAATCTCTTCGATACGCTGAACATCTTCATCATCAAACTGCCGGTGTCCGCCCTCGGTACGCTGTGGCTTAAGCAGCCCATAACGACGCTGCCATGCGCGTAGCGTTACGGGGTTTATACCACAGCGTTCAGCGACATCGCCGATGCTGTACAGGGCCATTTGCTGCCTCAACTTACTCTGCAGATACATTATCTGCATTAACCTTAACGGAGGTACGTCAAGTTGTATATGCTTTTTTTACTTGTACAACTTGATCGGCGCCACAAAAGCAGGGATTCTCAAGGTTTAGTTAAGGGTTGCTAAACTTTTGCGCCTGCGTTCAACGGCGCGTAACTCACTGGCGGAGAGTCGATGATCGAATATCAGGTTTTGAATAAACAGCAGGCGCAGAGCGAGCTGGAAGCGCTGACCGATGTATTGCAGGGCTGCGTCAGCGACGGTGCCAGCGTGGGATTTATCGATGCCGACGATCGGCAAATAATGCGAAATTTCTGGCTCGATACCCTAAGCGGCCTCGATCAGAATGAGCGGCTGCTGATAGTGGCGCGTCAACAGCAGCGCATTGTCGCCACGGTGATGGTGGTATGGAATCTGATGCCTAACGGTCGCCATC
The DNA here is from genome assembly GCF_940807255.1 of Mixta sp. Marseille-Q2659. Taxonomy (GTDB): domain Bacteria; phylum Pseudomonadota; class Gammaproteobacteria; order Enterobacterales; family Enterobacteriaceae; genus Mixta. The sequence goes on from NZ_CALNWY010000004.1 coordinate 88,534, forward strand.
GTGCGGAAATTAGCAAACTGTTAGTACATCCCGCTGCGCGCCGACAGGGGATTGCGCGTCAGCTGATGTATCTGGCGGAAGAGCGGGTAAAGCAGTCCGGGCGCACGCTGATGGTGTTGGATACCCGCAGCGGCGATATTGCCAGCCTGCTTTATCTGTCGCTGGGCTGGGAGATCGCCGGGGCTATTCCTTATTACGCGCAATCAACGGAAGGCGTAATGGATGCCACCACGGTTATGTATAAACGTCTGGCCTGACGCCCTCACGCGGCGGCCTGGCGCCGCCGTTAATCCTGGAAGCCAGCTTCCACATTTGCCGATAAGCGGCTGACGTCCGCCTCATACTGTGTAAAAATACAGGGTATCAACGCAGGAAGAGAGCAAGATGGCATTAACCGCAGCGTTAAAAGCGCAAATTGGCGAATGGTACAAAGCGCTGCAGCAGCAGGTTCCCGATTTTATTCCGCGCGCGCCGCAGCGCCAGATGATTGCCGAAGTGGCGAAAACGCTGGCTGGCGATGACGGGCGTCATTTGGCGATTGAAGCGCCAACCGGCGTGGGCAAAACCCTTTCCTATCTTATTCCCGGCATCGCCGTAGGCCGCGCCGAAGAGAAGCCGCTGGTGATCAGCACCGCAAACGTCGCGCTGCAGGATCAGATATTTAGTAAAGATCTGCCGCTGTTACAGAAAATTATTCCCGAACTGAAATTTACCGCCGCCTTTGGCCGTGGGCGCTATGTCTGCCCGCGTAACCTGAATGCGCTGGCGACGGACAGTGAAAAGCAGGGCGATCTACTGCTGTTTCTCGATGAGAATATGGTGGCCAGCAAAGATGAGCAGACGCTCTGCGCGAAGCTGGAGAAATCGCTGGATCGCCATCAGTGGGATGGTCTGCGCGACCATTGCGATGAGGGAATTACCGATACGCTGTGGCAACGTCTCAGCACCGATAAGGCTAACTGCCTGGCGCGTAACTGTCACTGGTATCGTGAATGTCCTTTCTTTGTCGCCCGCCGGGAAATTGAGCAGGCGGATGTGGTGGTAGCGAATCACGCGCTGGTGATGGCCGCGCTGGAAAGCGAATCAGTGCTGCCGCCAGCGAAACAGCTGCTGCTGGTGCTGGATGAAGGTCACCATCTGCCGGAAGTGGCGCGCGATGCGCTGGAAACCAGCGCCGATATTACACCGGCCTCGACCAGCCTCCAGCTCGATCTCTTTGTGCGGCTGGTAGAAACCTGCATGGCCCAGTTCCGGCCTAAATCACCGCCGCCGCTGGCGAATGTGGAACGGCTAAAAACGCACTGCGATGAATGGCGCGAACACCTTGCCAGCCTGACGCGCATTCTGGCGCTTTGGCTGCCGCCGGAATCGGCGGAAGGCGAATACCGCTTTGAAATGGGCCTGCTGCCGGAGGAGCTGCAGACCTTGTGCGCGCGCCTTTATAAGCTGAGCGACGGGCTGCGCGGCCTGGCGGAAGCGCTGCTGAACGATCTGAGCGAGAAAAGCGGCCAGTATGATGTGGTGCGCCTGCATCGCACTATGCTGCAGATGAACCGCGCCTTCGGCTGGTTTGAGAATATCAGCAAGCTGTGGCGGCTGGCTGCGATGGAGCAGGCTTCCGGTGCGCCGGTTTCTAAATGGGTCAGCCGTGAACTGCGCGAAGGCCAGCCGCATCTTGTTTTTCACTGCGCGGGCATTCGCGTTAGCGAACAGCTGGAAAAGCTGCTGTGGCGCAAAGTGCCGCACGTCGTCTTAACTTCCGCCACGCTGCAGTCGTTGAACAGCTTTAACCGTCTGCAAGAGCTGTCGGGTCTCAGCGAAAAAGTGGGCGATCGCTTTGTCGCGCTTGGTTCGCCGTTTAATCATGTTGAGCAGGGCAAGCTGCTTATTCCACAGATGCGCTACGAGCCGCTGATGGCGACAGAAGCGCAGCATATCGCGGAGATGGCGCATTTTTTCCGCCATCAGGTGAAGGCTGGCCAGCATAAAGGGATGTTGGTGCTGTTCGCCAGCAACCGCGCGATGCAGCAGTTTCTCGCCCATCTGACCGATCTGCGGCTGATGCTGCTGGTGCAGGGCGATCAGCCGCGCTACCGGCTGGTGGAATTGCATCGCAAGCGCGTGCAGCAGGGTGAAGCGAGTGTACTGGTCGGCCTGCAATCTTTTGCGGAAGGGCTGGATTTAAAGGGCGAACTGCTTAGCCAGGTCCATATTCATAAAATCGCTTTTCCGCCGGTGGGCAGTCCGGTAATTTTGACCGAGGGAGAGTGGCTGAAAAGTCTCAAGCGCTACCCGTTTGAGGTGCAGAGTTTGCCCAGCGCCTCGTTTAACCTGATTCAGCAGGTAGGGCGTTTGATCCGCAGCCATCAGTGCTTCGGTGAAATTGTGATTTACGATCGGCGGCTGATTACTAAAGCGTACGGCGCCCGTCTGTTAAAAGCCCTGCCGGTTTTCCCCATAGAGCAGCCGCCCATGCCTGACGGGACAATAGCACCGATCAGCAGCGCGAAGCCCGCACCGGCGGCCCGGCGTCGAAAGAAGGAAAAGCGTTAAATGTTGCAATACAACAAACTGATTAAAGAAGTGGGCCGTGGCAAAAACCACGCGCGCGATTTGGATGAAGAGAGCGCTTACCAGCTCTATCGCGCCATGCTGAATGATGAAGTGCCGGATCTGGAGTTGGGGACGCTGCTGATTGCGATGCGCATCAAAGGAGAAGGCGAGACGGAGATGGCTGGTTTCTATCGCGCCTTGCAACAGCGGGTCATGAAACTGACGCCGCCCGCCGGCAAACCGCTGCCAATCGTTATTCCCAGCTATAACGGCGCACGTCGCCAGGGCAATCTGACACCGCTGCTGGCGCTGCTGCTTTCGCGCCTCGGCTTTCCGGTGGTGGTGCATGGCGTAAGCGAAGATGCGACGCGCGTCACCAGCGAGGCGGTATTTCAGGCGCTTGGTATTACCGCCGTCAATAATGCGCAACAGGCGCAGGCGAAGCTGGAGCAGGGCGAGCCGGTATTTATTACCGTAGACACGCTTTGCCCGCCGCTGGCAAAGCAACTGGCGTTGCGCTGGCGCATGGGGGTGCGTAACAGCGCCCACTCACTGGCGAAGCTGATTACCCCCTTTGACGAGGCGGCGGCGCTGCGTCTCGCCAGCGTTTCCCATCCCGAATATATTCCCCGCGTAGCGGCCTTCTTTAGTACGCAGGGCGGAAAAGCCCTGTTGCTGAACGGCACAGAAGGTGAGGTGTATGCCAATCCGCTGCGCTGTCCGGCCATTAGCCTGATTAACGGCGCCGGGGCAGAGCCGCAGGCGTTGCTGGCGCGACAGCCGGAACAGGCCTGTGCTTTGCCGGAAAGCAAAGAGGCGGCGGTGACCGCTGCCTGGATCCAGCAGGTGCTGGATAAATCCCGTCCCGTGCCGCAGTCGCTGCGCTGGCAAATCGCCTGTTGCTTTGTCGCCAGCGGCCGCTGCGCCACGCTGGATGAAGGGCTGGCGGCGCTGGACGCCGCTGGTTATCCGGCGGCCTGAGTCAATGGCTCCGTTTGGCGGCCAGAAAGATATGCTGACCTGCTGACGGCGGCGCTGGCGACAGCAGGTCTGTAATAGCTTAATTAACGTGCGTTGACCGACAGTGGCAGATGGGTTTCCACCAGCCGCTGCCAGAAGGCCACGCCCTGTTCAATCAGCGCATCGTTAAAATCATAGCTGGCGTTATGCAACGGCCGGGAAGGTTCAGCGCCATCGGCGCCGAGCCAGAAATAGGCGCCGGGGCAGGCTTCCAGCATGCAGGCGAAATCCTCTGAAGCCATAGAAGGATTGACCTGCCAGTGAACCCGCTCTGCGCCGAACTGCGCATTCGCAACCTGGCGCACCAGCGCGGCGGCGTTCGCATGGTTATGCGTAACCGGATAGCCGGGATACCAGCTAATGGCGCCGCTCACGCCTAACGGCTGCGGCAGCGCAGCGACAAAAGCATCTATCAGCCCGCGCACTTTCTCCCGCACCTCGCTTTGCAAACAGCGCACGGTGCCGCGCAGCGTGACCGTTTCCGGTATGACGTTAATCGCCTCGCCGCCCTGGATTTGTGTCACGCTGACGACAGAGGAGGCCAGCGGCGACAGCCGTCGTGCCGGAATGGTTTGCAGCGCCATGATCAGCTGCGCGGCCGCGACAATGGGATCGGCGCCGCTTTCCGGCATGGCGGCGTGGCAGCTTTTGCCGCTCAGGGTAATTTCAAAGGAATCCAGCGACGCCATCATGGCGCCATCATTGATCGCCAGTTCGCCTAACGGCAGCCCCGGCCAGTTGTGCAGGGCATAAACGGCGTCCATCGGGAAGCGTTGAAAAAGACCTTCTTCCACCATCCGGCGCGCGCCGCCGAGATTTTCTTCGGCAGGCTGGAAGATAAAGTGAACGGTGCCGCTGAAGCGACGCGTCTGCGCCAGCCATTTGGCGCTGGCGAGCAGCATCGCGGTATGTCCATCGTGGCCGCAGGCGTGCATCACGCCGGGGCGCTGCGATTGCCAGGGTGAACGGCCAAGCTCCGTGATCGGCAAGGCGTCCATATCGGCGCGCAGGCCGATAGCCGGGCCGGGGCCGCTCTCCAGCGTGCCAATGACGCCCGTTCCGGCGAGGCCGGTCGCAACCTGCAGGCCGAAGCTGCGTAGCTGTTCGGCAACAAAACGCGCGGTATCCTGTTCCTCATAGCCCAGCTCCGGCCAGGCGTGCAGCTGACGGCGCCATTGCACCGCCTCTTCAATTAACGCTGCGGGTAATCTCATAGCGGTCCTCTCTGCGGGCCACGCCTTTTTGCATGGCGGAATAAATTATTCTGGATGAGAGACAGAGCGCAGTCTATCGGCCAGCGCGGAAAAGGCAGCGTCAGGCTATTTTCGGCGCGCGTCGGGGCGAACCAGGTCGAAGCGCTCTGCTTCGCTGATGCCGTACCAGGCGCTGGGCCCGCCAGCGCGCAATACCGGCTGCGCCTTGCTGGTTTGATAGATTCCCTCTTCCAGCAATGCGGGATCGATATGCACCGCTACTACTTCGCCAAGGATCAGCCAACTGTCCAGCGCCACGCCATCAGCATTTTGCAGCTGCAGGTGTTGCGTAAGACGGCATTCGAAGTTAACCGGGCTTTCGGCCACCAGCGGCGCCTGCACCAGATCGCCGGTCATCGGCGTCAGGCCGGTTAATGCGAATTCATCCACCTCCTGCGCGACCGAGGCGGAACTCTCATTGGCCGCCTCCGCCAGCGGACGTGTAACCAGATTCCAGACGAACTCGCCGGTTTCCAGAATATTGCGCACGCTGTCTTTTTTGCCGAGGCTGGCAAAGCCAATAATCGGCGGCTGATAGTTAAAGCAGTTGAAAAAGCTGTAGGGCGCCAGGTTGCGCACGCCCGCGGCGCTGAGTGAACTGATCCAGCCAATCGGGCGCGGCGCGATAATTGAGTTGAGCGGATCATGCGGCAGACCGTGGCCCACACGCGGTTGATAGGAGTAACGCTGACGAGACATAAGGATCCTTACCGGTGAGTTATCCATTTATCTTAGCCGGTTCGGTGCGAAAAAATACGCGTCAATTGTTTACGGTTTTTTCCAGAGCGGGTATCTTACGCGCCGTTACCAGAGAGAGAGCCTGATGAAACAGCCCGCCACCAAAGACCAACTACATCCCCGTAATCGTCATCGCCAGCGTTATGATTTTCCGGCGTTGATTGCCTCACATCCGCCGCTGCAATCTTTTATTGTCACCACGCCGCGCGGCGACAGCTCGATCGATTTTGCCGATCCGCTGGCGGTGAAGACGCTGAATCAGGCGCTGCTGAAACATTTTTATCAGATCGACAGCTGGGATATACCGGACGGTTTTCTCTGTCCGCCGGTGCCGGGCCGCGCCGACTATCTGCACTGGCTGGCCGATCTGCTGGCGCTCGATAACGGCCAGCAGGTGCCGCGCGATATTAACGTGCTGGATATTGGCTGCGGGGCGAACTGTATTTATCCACTGATTGGCTATCGCGAATATGGCTGGCGCTTTACCGGTTCAGAAGTGAATGCACAGGCGATGAAGGCAGCGGGCGCGATTCTGGATGCCAATCCCACGCTGCGGCGCGGTATCCGCCTGCGCCGTCAGTCGCAGAGCAACCAGATGTTCCACGGCATTATTCATAAAAATGAGTTTTATCATGCGGTGGTGTGCAATCCACCGTTCCACGCCTCCAGCGAGCAGGCGGCGGAAGGCAGCGCCCGTAAGACGCGCAATTTAGGTCTTGCGCAGGATGCGCCGTTGAACTTTGGCGGTCAGCAGGCGGAGCTGTGGTGCGAAGGAGGCGAAAAAGCCTTTATCAGCCAGATGATCGCCGAAAGCGTAAGCTATGCGCGCCAGGTCATCTGGTTTACCTCGCTGGTTTCCCGTCGTGAACATCTGCCAGCGCTGCGCCAGGCGTTAACCGAAGCAGGCGCGCGCAACGTGCGCATTGTCGATATGGCGCAGGGGCAGAAGCAGAGCCGCTTTATCGCCTGGACTTTCCAGGACGAGGCCGTGCGGGCGCGCCTGATGAAAGCGCACCCCTGAGGCTCTTTATTCCGGCGCCGGCAGGCTTTTTATCGCTGCCGCGTCGGTCGCGTTACTGTCCGCATCGCCTGTCGGCACTACCTGCACCGTCTGGCGCGGCGCCTTAATGCCTGCAGCGTCGAAGTGCTTTTTCACCAGCTCATCCAGCGCAAAACGCACCGTCCACTGTTTTAGCGGCTGAGTGGTAATCGAGACGCGCACGGTAAAGGCGCGCTCCGTCAGTCCTACCAGGCCGGCAAAGTTTGGTTCGCCGATAATAAAGTTGCGAATATCCTCGCGCGTCATCAGCTCCCCGACGGCGGCGCGTAGCGCAGCATTGGCGCTATCGCTGTTCTCGCTGCGATCCACATCATAGTTGGCGACAAAAGAGCCGATGCCACGGACAAAATTGGCAAAGGTGGTGATCGAAGACCACGGAATAATATGGTAGGCGCCGGTATCCTGGCGCACGCCAACGGAGCGGATCGACATACGTTCCACCGTGCCGGTCAGCGGGCCGATAGTCACCAGGTCGCCAGTATTCATCCCGTTCTCAAACTGGATAAAAATGCCGGTGATAATATCTTTCACCAGCGTTTGCGAACCAAAAGAGACCGCCAGACCCAGCGCACCGGCGCCTGCCAGCAGCGGCGCGATATTCACGCCGATTTCCGACAGCACAATCATAATGGTAATGGTGCTGATCACCACCGCCAGCGCGTTGCGGAACAGCGTCAGCAGCGTGCGCGTGCGGGCGCTGGGCATCGGGCGACCGTGAATATCAGAAGCCAGGCGGCTTTCGATCAGGCTGGCCAACAGTGTCCAGCCTACGGCGGAGAAGAACAGGATCATAAAGACGCGGATCAGCACATCCACCAATCTTTCTCCGGCGCCTACGGTAAGCCAGTGCCAGAGATCGAACAGATTCCAGGCGTTCAGCAGCAGTAGCAGCACGGCAAATACCGTCAGGATACGCGCCGTTTTCAGCGTAAAAGAGATCCAGCCGTTGACCCGTTTTTGCAGTTCTGGATAGTTGCGGCGCAGCTCCGGCGAAAGCGTGATGGTTTTACTGATCCAGCGCGTCAGCATGCCCGAAACCAGTGCGCCAAGCGCGATAATCACCAGGCTGCGTAAGGTGGCTGACATCATAAACTGCAGGCTGCCGCCGGGGTTAAAGATGGAGAAAAAGAACAGCACGATAAAATAGGCGCTGGCGACCCAGTGCCAGATAAAGGCGAAGGCGCGAATAAAGAGGGCGAAAAACGAGAGTGACCGCTCGGAAAGCGCAATCAGCTCGCGCTGAATGCTGCGGCGGTTGTGGAAAATCAGCCACAGCGCCCAGCCGGTCATCAGGCCCATAATAATCACGTTAAAAAGCGCGCCGACCTGCATATTTATCTGGTTTGAGACAATCGGCACCACCACCAGCAGGCCATAGCCGATCACGCCGCTGAGCCAGCTCAGGCGGGTATGCCAGTAGCGCGCCCGCACATCGCTGATGGCAAATGGCCGCAGTTCGGGAACGCGCGGACAGAAAATCAGCCGCAGCGCCGCTTTAAAAAACTCAATCAGCGCAAAAGCGTTCAGAAACAGACCTTGTTGATAAGCGATGGTACGGCTGCCCGCGTTCAGGTTATTACTCAGGATCTGTCCAACAAAGAGCGCCAGCGCCAACAACAGCAGATCAATAATAAACGCGCCAATGATGGTCAGTGGCAGATGGAGCCAGCTGCCCGGCTGATTGCTTTTTTTGCGGCCCCAGTGGCCCATCCGTCGATAAAGCGGCATCGCCATCATACGTATCAGCCAGTAAAAGGCGAACAGCGCCGCCGCCAGCATCAGAAAATGATTTAGCGCCGTGAAGAAGGTTTTTTGATTGAAGGCCTTGTGCGGGGCGGAAACGATATTGTGATAAAGCCGGATAAAGCTGCCGGCAAACTGGCCGCCATATTCGCGCGTTACGTCGGTGACGCTTTGCAGGACGGTTTTTTCTTCCTCCTCGGCTACCTCCGGCGGCGTTAATTCCGGTTCGTCGGCGGTGGTGGGACTGGCCGCCGCATTGCGCAGCTGGGCGATCAGCTCCTGCCGTGATTCATCGTTTTCCAGAATGGTGGCCAGCGCGCTGTACGCCGCTTTTTTCTCTTCCAGCGTCGGTTCATGCTGCGCCGGCTCGGCGCTGGCTTTCTGAGTTTGTTGACTGGCGACGGCGGCGGCAGGCAGCGAAACGGCCTGAGCAGCCGGTAGCAGACAGAATAAAAGGGCGCAAAAAAGTCCCTGGCGCAGGCGGCACCACGCGGTATCTATTCCCAACATCTTTCTCCTCAATGGCAACCGGTACGGCAGCAGTGCCTGAAAAGTATAGACGCTGATCTTTAAGCGAATGTTCTGAATTGTAACCGAAAGCGGGCCGGGAAAAGGGTATCAGCAGAGGAGAGGGAAACGACGGACCGTTGCGTACAGACGACGCATAAGCCGGGGCGCGAGGAGCCCACGCAGAGGAGTAAAGCGTCCCGCGCCAGGGAAGGCGCGGGACGAGCTGCCAGGGATGGCGTTTTTTGCGTCTTTACGATCGGACTGGGCTCCTCGCACAGGCTCCACTCTGAAAGACAAGATAATCAGGAAACGTGCTGTAAAAACTCGCGCAGGCGTTCGCTGGGCGGCTGGCTGATCAAGGCGTCAGGATCGCCATCTTCCGCGATGCGTCCTTTATCAATAAAGATCAGCCGTGAAGCCACCTGGCGGGCAAAGCCGACTTCGTGCGTTACGATCACCATCGTCATACCTTCTTCCGCCAGATCCTGCATCACCTTAAGAACTTCATGACGCAGCTCAGGATCGAGGGCCGATGTCGGCTCATCAAACAGCATCATTTTCGGTTTCACCGCCAGCGCCCGCGCAATGGCAACGCGCTGCTGCTGGCCGCCTGACAGCTCTGAAGGATAGTGGTGAGCGCGTTCGGCCAGGCCGACTTTCGCCAGCAGCGCTTTCGCCTGCTGATGCGCCGCCTCTTTGCTGGCGCCGCGCACGCGTATTGGGCCGAAGGCGACGTTTTCCAGCGCGGTCATCTGCGGAAACAGATGGAACTGCTGAAACACCATGCCCGCTTCCTGACGGATCAGGCGCTCATCCACTTTGGGATCGTTAACTTTCAGGCCATCGACGATCAAATCGCCGCTGGTAATCTCTTCCAGTTTGTTAATGCAGCGCAGCAGCGTGGATTTGCCGGAGCCGGACGGCCCGATAATCACCACCACTTCACCCTGGTTAATCTTCAGATCGATATTGTGCAGCACCTGGGTTTGACCAAAATGCTTGGAGACGTTTTTAAATTCAATCACAGGATTTTCATCCTTTTTTCAAGGCGACGTAGCACGAAGCTTAACACCAGCGTAATAACCAGATAGATAACCGCCACCGCGCTCCAGATCTCCAGCGCGCGGAAGTTACCGGCAATAATTTCCTGACCCTGACGGGTTAATTCGGCCATGCCGATAACAATAAACAGCGAAGTATCTTTGATACTGACAATCCACTGATTGCCCAGCGGCGGCAGCATACGGCGCAGCGCCAGCGGCATAATCACATAGCGCAGCGTTTCGCGACGTGACAGACCAAGCGCCAGGCCCGCCTCGCGGAACCCTTTATTAATCGACAGCACCGCGCCGCGCGTGATTTCCGCAATGTAAGCACCGGAGTTGATAATAATGGTCACCACCGCCGCGGTGAACGGATCGATACGTAAATCAGGAATCGCCATCGGCAGAGCAAAATAGATAAACATCACCTGCACGACAATGGGTGTGCCGCGAATCAGTTCGATAAAAACCAGCGCGATATTATTGCTCAGCCAGCCGCCCCAGGCGCGGGCGAAACCGGCGATCAGGCCGATAATCAGGCCGCCAATCAGGCCAAGCACTGAGATTAACAGCGTCATTTTGGCGCCTTCCAGCAAAACGGGAAGAGCAGGCCAAATCACGCTCCAGTCAAATTCCATGGTGTTTCTCCGACAAAATCCGTCATTGTGACAATAGCTAAACGCAGGGATGCAAGGGCATCCCTGACGTAATGACAGTTATTTAAAAGCGGCTTACTTAGGTTCGCTGCCGAACCATTTTTTGTAGATGGTATTGTAGGTGCCGTTGTCGCGCAGGGTTTTCAGCGCGCCGTTGATCTTCTCGCGCAGGTCGTCGCTACCTTTCGGCAGCGCAATACCGTACTGCTGAGCTTCGAGGGAATCGCCTACCGCTTTAAACTGTCCACGGCCGGCGGTATTGATAAAGTAGAGAATATTCGGCGTATCGTGCAGCACTGCATCCGCGCGATTGGTGCCCAGTTCCATATAGGCGTTATCAATATTAGGGAACTGACGCAGGTCTTTGGTTTTAATATGCGTTTTCGCATAATCAACCGAACCGGTGCCGCTCTTCACAGCGACCACTTTGCCGTTCAGATCGTTAATGCTTTTTACATCGTTATTATTGGCCTTAACCATCACCATCAGGCCGCTTTTGTAGTAGCCGTCAGAGAAATCGATCGCTTTTTTGCGCTCGTCGGTAATGGTAATGCCCGCCAGCGCCAGATCGACGTTACGGGTTTGCAGCGCAGGAATAATGCCGCTGAAATCCATCGGCTTCAGGCTGTATGACAGGTTGAGTTGTTTCGCAATGGCATCCCACAAATCGATGTCGAAACCGACATATTTATCGCCCTGCTTAAATTCAAACGGGACGAACGCCGTGTCGGTAGCGACCACCAGCTTTTTCTCCGCAGCCGTCGATGAGACAGCAAATGTTAGCGCTAAAGCAGCTAGGGAAAGCTTAAAAACAGACTTCATCATTTCATCCTTATTACCGATGCGGCACCTGATGTGCCGCTGTTGCCGATGGTCATATGAAAAATCTATGCCAACATTTCTTAATGCAGATAAACAAAGGCTTAACGGACAGCTAACCTTCTCTGTTTCAGATTATTCTGCTGACGCACCAGATTGGTGATCACTTTTGGTGCATTGCAATAATTTGGTGCAAAAAGCGATATCGATTGAGCCAGAAAAAGCGGGGAAGGTGAATCGGGGAGTTATTGAAATGTTAAATAAGTCATAAAGCCAGCTAAAAAATATAAAAAAAGCGGATGGTTTCCCATCCGCTCGTTTAAAGCTTTACCAGCATTATTCAATATTGGATTCGATAAACCACAGGAATTTATCGAGGTCACGCGAGGCCGCAGTGAAAATATCTGCGGTGTCTTCGTCATTCACTTCGCTGATAGCTTTACGTACATCGTTAGCAACCAGACCGTAGCGGTCAGCCAGCGCTTTCAGATGATCCTGCACGCTGTGAATATTTAGCGGGTAGCTCTGCAGCGGCGTTTTGTCTGCCACAACCTGAGCGGTACCCAGCGCTACACCACCCAGCTGTACAACACGCTCTGCCATCGTATCCTGGTGATCGGTGATGGCGGTACGGAAGCCGTCAAGCATCTCATGTACACCGATAAAGTTAGCGCCACGCATATTCCAGTGCGCCTGTTTAGTGATCAGCGACAGGTCGATGAATTCGACAACCAGACGATTAAGTACCTCGATGGTGGCTTTTTTCTCACTCTCTGCCACGTCATTACGGGTGTAGATCAGATCGGAAGATTTCGTTTTTACCAGTTTTGCGGTACTCATTATTAATATCCTCTAATGTCGTTTGTCCTAATTAAGCACGGGATTAAGTATAGCACCGGATTTATGATGTGCAGGAAAGTTGCTGCCTATCGAACAGATAGTAGTTATCAAATTGCTGATAAAGAATTTTTTTAAATTGAGAAAAACAGAAGTGCGAGGCGGGAAATAAATTCCTTAGTAAGTTATTTATTTAAATCATTGATATTAAATGTCTTTATTTGAGTTCGGTAAATGGGGGATAAGTGAGAATAAATCTTATTAAATATATCAAAATATAAATGGCTCACTGCAAACGTAAAGTTAAATAATAACCGAAAATAAATGAATGCTTATTCAGCCTGTTACGTCAGGCTGAATAAGATTATTCGTATTATGCTTAATCCGCTATTTCTCCGCTTTTAACCACGGTGGCGTTTCGTGGGCGGCTGGTGATGGTAGAACCCGCTGAAGCGGTGATTATTGCCAGTAAACCCAGCCACTGTACCAGCGTTAGCGACTCGTTAAGAAACAGCATACCGGAGAGGGCAGCCATCGCAGGCTCCAGGCTCATTAAAGTGCCGAAGGTGCGCGCCGGTAATCGCGTTAACGCCATCATTTCCAGCGAATAGGGAAGGGCGCTGGAGAGAATAGCAACCGCCAGCGCAACGGGCAGGATAGCGAGCTGCCAGATGCCATCAGCGGCAAAGGTTAATCCCAGCGGCACAAAAATCAGCGAGCCAATGATCGATCCCATCGCCACCGTTGCCGGGCCGTGATCGGCACCAGCACGCGGCCCGGCAAGAATATAAACGGCCCAGCAGGCGCCAGCGCCAATCGCCAGCGCCGCCCCCAGCGGATCGACATGACTGATACTGTGACCCAGCGGCAATAGCCACCAGAGCCCAAGCACCGCCAGCAACACCCAAATAAAATCTGTCGCGCGCCGCGAACCAAACAGGGCCAGCGTAAGCGGACCGGTAAATTCCAGCGCGACCGCAATGCCCAGCGGCACGGTACGAATAGAGAGGTAAAACAGGTAATTCATCGCGCCCAGCGCCACGCCGTACAGAATCAGCGCTTTACGCTGCTGTGGTGTAAAACGTAGCCGCCAGGGCTTAAAAATCAGACTGAGAATAATAGTGCCAATGCCCAGACGTAAGGCAGTAATGCCCGTTGCGCCTGCGGTAGGAAAAAGGGTTTTTGCCAGTGCTGCGCCGCACTGTATAGAAATCATCGCAATCAAAATGACGACGATGGGCATTAATGTTTGTGAGGACATTGCGTTTTTGTGCAAAGCGCGGAAAGACATCCTGTTACCAGCCTTAACAATCCATAAAAGTACGGGGAAGTGAACAGTCTACAGATCGGCGAAAAAAAGTCAGCGACGTGATGATATTTTACGCATCGGACTGGAAAATCTGCGTTGTCAGGCGGACAATTAGTGAGCAATAACAACTTTTTTACGTAAAGAAACGTCAGGTTTATTTAGGAACTATCTTAATGAACCTTTTTTTAATCGGCTAAAACAAGCGGGATTAAATGGAATTTTCATAAGAAAAAAGAATGACATACTGAAATTCATTAACTTTCTGTTACACCAAACTGGCAGTTAGACAATGATTTCGAGGCAGAGTTTCCCGCTAACTTTTGTTATATTTTCAGCGTTGTCAGGAGAGAAGTACTATCACATTTGAGGTGGTTATGAAAAAAATTGCATGTCTTTCAGCACTGGCTTGTGTACTGGCAGTTTCTGCTGGTTCCGCAATGGCGCAAAGCACCGTTACTGGCGGTTTCGCTCCGAGCGATATGCAGGGCGTTGCGAACAAAGCTAACGGCTTCAACCTGAAATATCGTTACGAAGACGGTTCTAACCCGCTGGGTTGGATCGGTTCTTTCACCTACACCGAGAAAGATCGTAGCGAAGACGGCTTTTACAACAAAGGCCAGTACTACGGCATCACCGGTGGTCCGGCTTACCGTCTGAACGACTGGGCAAGCATCTACGGCGTTGTTGGTATCGGCTACGGTAAATTCCAGCAGAACGAGCAGGCTTCACGTAACAAAACTGATTCCAGCGATGTTGGCTTCTCTTACGGTGCTGGTCTGCAGTTCAACCCGTATGAAAGCTTCGCTATCGACGTAGGCTACGAGCAGAGCCGTATCCGTAACGTTGACGTTGGCACCTGGATCGCAGGCGTCGGCTACAGCTTCTAATCTTGCCGCAGGCAGGATAACAAAAACGGCCCTTCAGAGGGCCGTTTTTTTATGGCTGTTATCGACAGAAAACACGTTTTCGGATAAAGCCGGTATTGCGTGAACGCTAAAGCGCCGGATTATCCGCGCCAAATCAGGCGCGGACAGTCAACGCTTTGCGGGCAGCCGCCGGTCAGTCGCTCCAGCAGCATTAAGCGCAGGCGAAAAGGGGACTGCGTCAGCAGGCATAAAATCGTTCTCCAGCTGGCACCAGCCTGGCGATTGCGCTGAACACATTTGCCACAGTCCAGACAGCGTTTCATGGTGTTCATGGAGACCTCCGCATCAACGTCTGACAATTAAGATACACAGCCCTGCAATAAACAGCAGAAACATCAACAGCAGCAGGTAAGGCTCATTCATCGCTAACTCCTTTGCTGTCAGATTAGGCTGACTACTTTATCAACAAATATAGCACTGGCTATACCCTTTAGCTAATGCTATTTAGCTAAAATTTGTGCTTCGTTGCTGATGGTTTACAATGATGCACCAACACACCGGCAGTGCCTGATAATGACCGGTTGAAGAATAAGAGGAAGCTGAATGAGTCGTCGCGCAAAGCCCGCTCCTGCCAGGATTAACGGGCCATTAAAAGAAATAGAAGAGCATGTCGAAGGGTTTCGACAGGTTCGCGAAGCGCATCGCCGTGAGTTAATTGATGACTATGTTGAGCTGATCTCCGATTTGATTCGTGAATTTGGCGAAGCGCGCCAGGTTGATATGGCGGCGCGTCTGGGCGTGTCACAGCCGACCGTCGCTAAAATGCTGAAACGCCTTGGCAGCGTCGGGCTGGTGGAACAGGTGCCTTACCGGGGCGTTTTCCTCACCAGCGAAGGGGAAAAGCTGGCTGAAGAGAGCCGCGCGCGCCATCACGTTGTTGAAATGTTCTTGCTGGCGCTGGGTATCAGCCCGGATACCGCCCGTCGCGACGCTGAAGGCATTGAGCATCACGTCAGCGATGAAACCCTGAGCGTTTTCCGCCAGTTTTACGAAAGCCGCCAATAAAGTAAGGCCATGATGGCAACCCTGATTAAGCCGTTTCTGCACGATCGCTTTCTGCACCTGTTACTGCTGTTAGGGCTGCTGCTGGCCTGCATCGCGCCTTTTCACTGGCGCGACCTTCCTGCCGCCATAGACTGGCACACCATTGTTACGCTGTGCGGGCTGCTGATGCTGACGCACGGCCTGGAATCCAGCGGCTATTTCGCTGTCCTGGGCCGCAAGCTGATCCAGCGTTTTCAACATGAACGTACGCTGGCGCTGTTTATGGTCGCTGGCGCTGCGCTGTTATCAACCTTTTTAACCAACGACGTGGCGCTGTTTATTCTGGTGCCGCTCACGCTGACGCTGCGGCAAAGCACCACGCTGCCGGTTACTCGCCTGATTATTTTCGAAGCGCTGGCGGTGAATGCGGGCTCCATGTTAACGCCCATCGGTAATCCGCAAAATATTCTGCTATGGGGCGCCGGCGGGACCAGTTTTAGCGGCTTTATGTGGCAGATGCTGCCGCCCGCCGCGTTGCTGATGCTGAGCCTGTTACTGCTCACCTGGTTTTCTTTTCGCGCCCGGCCCATTGAACAACAGACGCAGCAGCCGGTTAGCTGGCAGCGTCCGCTGCTGTGGCTCAGCGTGGCGCTATACCTGCTGTTTATCGCGGCGCTGGAGCTAAAGCTGGCGCCCTGGGCGCTGTTGCTGATTTTCGTGGTTTTTCTGCTGCGGGCGCGGCGGGTGCTGCTGCAAATCGACTGGAGCCTGCTGGTGGTTTTCATGACGATGTTCGTCGATGTGCATCTGCTGACGCGTCTGCCCGCCCTGCAACAGGGAATGCAGCCGCTGGCGCAGGCGGGTGAGGGCGTACATTTTCTGCTGGCGATTGGCCTGTCGCAAATTATCAGCAACGTTCCGGCAACCATCCTGCTGCTGCAATTTTTACCTGCTAACACGCTGTTGGCCTGGGCGGTAAATATCGGCGGATTTGGCCTGCTGCCCGGTTCGCTGGCAAATTTGATTGCGTTACGGATGGCGAAGGATCGCCGTATCTGGTGGCAATTCCATCTCTTCTCTCTGCCAATGC
Source organism: Mixta sp. Marseille-Q2659 (assembly GCF_940807255.1). GTDB lineage: Bacteria > Pseudomonadota > Gammaproteobacteria > Enterobacterales > Enterobacteriaceae > Mixta. The sequence goes on from NZ_CALNWY010000004.1 coordinate 105,075, forward strand.
TGCTTTGGGCGTCGTTAACGGGCTGGCTGCTCTGGCTGCTGCTGAGCTGACAAAACATTGAAACTGGCTGGCAGATTTATTTTAACGCTTCATGCGCGCTCGCTTTACAGCCACTGTAAATTGTCAATAAAGCCTGGTATTTGTCATTTTTCTTCCTATTGTTAAGCTTGAACGTAATTTCAGGATTCGTAGCAGCCAAGAAAAATGGAAAAAATGACTCATTCCAACGACAAACCTTCAGATGATACTCAAGCGCGTCAGGATAATGATGAAAACCAGGAGCAGGAAGAACAGCCGCGTAAGCGTCCTGGCAAAAAACCGCTCATCATCCTCGGCATCGTAGTGGTGATAATGCTGATTGTGGCGCTGTTTTACTGGCTCTCTACGCGCAATGAAGAAACCACCGACGACGCCTTTACCGAAGGGAACGCGGTCACCGTTGCCGCCAAAACCTCCGGTTACGCGGTAAAGCTGCTGGTTAAAGATAACCAGCGGGTGAAAAAGGGCGATCTGCTGGTGGTGATCGATCCGCGCGATACCCTGGCGCAGCGCGATCAGGCGAAAGCGCAACTGGGCCTGGCGCAGGCGCAGCTGCATCAGGCGGAAGCGCAGCTGGCATTAGCGCGCGTTCAGTATCCGGCGCAGCGCGATCAGGCGCTGGCGCAGCAGGCGCAGGCGGAAGCCAACCTGCTTAATGCGCAGTCAGACTATCGTCGCTTACGCGGCGTCGATCCGCGTGCAACCTCCCAACGCAATATCGATACCGCCAGCGCGCAATTGCGTTCCGCGCAGGCGCAATTGCAAAGCGCGAAGGCGCAGGTGGAAGTCGCCTCGCAGGTGGCGCTGCAAATCCGGCAACAGGAGACCAACGTCGAGGCGCGACGTCAGCAGGTTGAGCAGGCGCAGGCGCAGCTTAATGTTGCCGAGCTGAATCTCTCTTATACCGAAGTGCGCGCGCCTTACGATGGCTTTGTGACCAAACGTAATGTGCAGCTCGGCAGCCTGGTGCAGGCGGGCAGCGCGCTCTTTTCACTGGTTTCGCCCGATATTTGGGTCACTGCAAACTTTAAAGAATCGCAGCTGGAGCGCATGAAGCCGGGTGACAGGGTCACTATCAGTGTAGATGCCTGGCCGGATATGGAGCTGGAAGGGCACGTGGACAGCATTCAGATGGGCTCCGGCTCGCGCTTCTCTACGTTCCCGGCGGAAAACGCCACCGGTAACTTTGTAAAAATCGTCCAGCGCGTGCCGGTAAAAATCGTTATCGATAAGGGCCTGGATCCGAACAAACCTCTGCCGCTGGGACTCTCTGTGGTGCCTAAGGTTACGGTGGAATGAGCCACAGTCAGAGCTGGCAGCCAGCCAGCAATCCCTGGCTGGTCGCGGTAACGGTGACGCTGGCGGTATTCATGGAGATCCTGGATACCACTATCGTCAATGTGGCGCTGCCGCATATTGCCGGCACGCTCTCCTCCAGCTATGACGAATCTACCTGGGTATTAACGTCTTACCTGGTGGCGAACGGCATCGTGCTGCCCATCTCCGCCTTTTTTACCCGTCTGTTTGGCCGCAAGCAGTATTTCCTGATCAGCATTGTGATGTTCACTATCTGCTCTTTCCTCTGCGGCATCGCCACCGAGCTGTGGCAGATTATTTTATTTCGCATTCTGCAGGGCTTTTTCGGCGGCGGCCTGCAGCCGGTGCAGCAGTCGGTGTTGCTGGATTACTTTAAGGCGGAGGATCGCGGCAAGGCTTTTGGTCTCTCATCCATTGCGATTATCGTGGCGCCGGTGATTGGGCCGACGCTCGGCGGCTGGATCACCGATAACTACAGCTGGCGCTGGGTGTTCTTTATTAACGTGCCGGTCGGCATTCTGGCGACGCTGGCGATCTATCAGCTGCTGGAAGATCCACCATGGGAACGGCGCTGGGCGAAAGGCAAACTGAAAATAGATTACATCGGCATCAGTCTGATTACGCTTGGCCTCGGCTGTCTGCAGGTCATGCTCGATCGCGGCGAAGATGAGGACTGGTTCTCCTCGCACTTTATTCAGTTCTTCGGCGTGATGACCTTTATCGGTCTGACCGGCGCGATCTACTGGCTGATGTACGCGCGCAAGCCGGTGGTGGAAATTGGTGTCGTACGCGATCGTAACTTCTGGGTTTCCGGCCTGCTGATGGCGGGCATGGCGATGATTCTGTACGGCAGTTCGGTGGTTCTGCCGCAGCTGGCGCAGCAGGATTTGGGCTATACCGCTACCTGGTCCGGGCTGGTGCTGTCGCCTGGCGCGTTATTGATTGTATTGACCATTCCGCTGGTGCTGAAGCTGATGCCGCTGGTGCAGACGCGCTGGATTATCGCCTTCGGCTTCGCCTGTCTGACGGTATCGATGTTCTACTCCTCACGGCTTACGCCGCAGGTGGATTTCACCACGCTGGTTTTGATGCGCAGCGCGCAGTCCATTGGGCTGGGATTCCTGTTTGTGCCGTTAACCACTATCGCCTTCGCCACCATTCCGCAGCGGCTTAACGCTGATGCCTCGGCGCTCTTTACCATGTTCCGTAACGTGGCCGGTTCGATCGGCATCTCCCTGTCAACCGCGGCGATTACCGAGCGCGAGCAGGTTCGCAGTGCGCATCTGGTGCATAACATGACGCCCCTGAATGAGCAATTCAACATTACCGTCGAGCGCTGGGCGCAGAGCATACGCGACTTTACCTCGGCGGCGGGCGATCCCCTGACGCTGGCCACCGGCCAGCTCTATCAGGAGATGATCGTGCAGGCGCGTATTCTTGCCTATGTTGATGTCTTTATCGGGCTTGGCATCGTCGCCTTTATTTTGATCCCATTATGTTTACTGCTTTCGCCAGTCAAAAGCGAAGGCAGCGCAGGAGCACACTGACATGAACGTTAATAAGCGGATAATGCGCGCGCGTCCGACGTTACTGGCTTTATCTCTGCTGCTGGCGGGCTGCGCAGTTGGCCCCGATTACCAGCCGCCGCAGGCGCAAACACCCGCCAGCTGGCGCGATCTGCCTTCACAGGCCGCTTCGAAGCCGCAGGCCAGCGCCATTAATCCAGACTGGTGGAAAAGCTTTAACGATCCGCAGCTGAACAGCCTGATTGACCGTGCTATCGCCGGCAACCTGTCGCTGCAACAGGCGGTCTTGCGCATTGCCGGCGCGCGCGAACAGCTGTCGCAGGCGCGTGGCGGGCTGTTTCCTTCGATTAACGGCAGCGCTTCCGCGCAGAAGCAGCAGCTGGGCGCGAAAGGTATGCTGGAATCGAACGGCGTTTACAGCCAGCTGGATCAGAATGCGCCAGAGTTGCGCTCCTCGCTCGATAGCCTGACGCAGCCGGTAAGTCTCTATCAGGGCAGCTTCGATGCCTCCTGGGAGCTGGATTTATGGGGCAAAGTACGCCGTCAGGTGGAAGCGGCGGATGCGCAGCAGCAGGAATCGCTCGAAAGCCGTAATGATGCGCTGGTATCGCTGGAGGCCGAAGTGGCGCGCGCTTATCTACAGCTGCGTGGCGCGCAGTCGATCACCCGAACGCTGCAAACTCAGATTGAGGTTGCGCAGCAGACGCTGGAGCTGACGCAAAGCCAGCAGCGTAACGGCCTGGCGCCGCAGCTGGATGTGGAAAACGCGCGGGCACAACTCAGCTCGTTGCGCGCTCAGCTGCCGCAGTATCAGGCGCAAACGCGCCAGGCGATGAATGGCCTGGCGGTGCTGCTCGGCAAGCCGCCCGGCGCGCTGGATAATGAATTAATGACGGAAAAAGCGCTGCCTGCGCTACCCGCCGCCGTCCCGGTAGGCATTCCGTCCACGTTGGCGCGCCGTCGTCCCGATATTCGACAGGCAGAGGCGAATCTGCATGCCGCCACCGCGAACATCGGCGTGTCGGTCGCCCAGCTGTTCCCCAGTCTCTCGCTAACCGGTCAGATAGGGGTGCGCAACACCGATGCGGACTATCTTGATAACTGGAGCAGCCATTTTTACAGCTACGGCCCGTCGCTTTCCATCCCCATTTTTCAGGGCGGTCGGCTGGTTTCCAGCGTAAAACTGTCGCGCGCGCAGCAGGCGAACTCAGCGTTAAACTATCGACAAACGGTGCTTACCGCGCTGCAGGATGTGGAGAACGCGCTGGTTAGCTACCGCACCGATCAGGAACGGGTGACGCAAATGGATGAAACCGTCAGCGCGCTGCAGAGCAGTTTTGATTTAGCCAGCGACAGTTACAGAAAAGGCCTCTCTACCTTTCTGGATGTGCTGGATGCGCAGCGTCAGCTGGCGCAGGCGAAACAGCAGGCGGAACAGGCGCGGGTGCAGAGCAGCCTCGATCTGGTGGCGCTGTATAAAGCGCTGGGCGGCGGCTGGGAGAATTATCAAAACGTTCCGCTGCCTGAGTTTAACGTTTTCGGCCCGGCGACGCCCGCCAGTTAGTCGTTCTTACTTCATGCCGTCAGGCCTGGCCTGGCGGCTTATTAGCGCTTCGCCATTTCTTTTACCTCCTCATCCGTTGTCTGTTCTCTTTTCCATGCTTTCTGCGCCTGAAAAGGTACGGCGACCGCCACGGTTCCGGCATTGTTTATGCGTTTTTACCGCTTAGCGCGGCTCTGCTAAACCGGTTTGCTGGCCTGTGCCGTTAAAACCGGTTTCTGCACGTTCTCTCTGTTTTTATCGATTTCAAAATAAATATTTCCTTTCTGCTCGATAGCGAAACGCGTGCCGCCAACGGCAATAAACGTTTTTTTCACCATTTAACAACCTTACAAAGGAAATAGTGTGACCTGCGTCGGCCTTCAGGCAGAAGAGTATGACCACTGCCGCAAAATTGATATTTCACTATTCATTGAAATGAAAAAAATAAACTATGTTGTGCTGTGACAGGTTTGTGCCATACCGCTAAGGCACAGGTCAGATTTCCTCTTCAACCAGGTTGCTGGAGTTATCATGCCAAAAGAACAATACCTCACGCTGAGCAAAGCCTCAGGGCCAAACAGCAGCACGCCCGCCGAACCCTTCGTTAAAGTGATCGCCGTGATCGCCACGCTGGGCGGATTGCTGTTTGGCTACGATACCGGCGTTATTTCCGGCGCACTGCTGTTCATGGGCGACGAACTGCACCTCACGCCTTTTACCACCGGCCTGGTGACCAGCTCGCTGCTGTTCGGTGCCGCCTTCGGTGCGCTGCTGGCCGGTCATTTCGCTTCGTCCGCCGGACGCCGGAAAATCATTCTGGTGCTGGCGATTATTTTTGCGCTGGGCGCGCTGGGCACCTCGCTGGCGCCGGACGTTCACTGGATGGTCTTTTTCCGCGTGGTGCTGGGCGTGGCGGTCGGCGGCGCGGCGGCCACGGTGCCGGTTTATATTGCGGAAATCGCACCGGCCAATAAACGTGGGCAGCTGGTTACGCTGCAGGAGCTGATGATCGTCTCTGGTCAGATGCTGGCCTACATTTCCAACGCCTCGTTTAATGCCGTCTGGGGCGGGGAAGACACCTGGCGCTGGATGCTGGCGATCGCCACGCTACCGGCGGTGCTGCTGTGGTTCGGCATGATGTTTATGCCCGATACGCCGCGCTGGTATGCAATGAAAGGGCGGCTGGCCGACGCGCGTCGCGTGCTGGAGCGCACCCGCGCTAAAGATGATGTCGAGTGGGAGCTGACCGAGATCGAAGAAACCCTGCAGGAGCAGGAAAACCAGGGCAAGCCGCGCCTGCGCGAGTTGAAAAAGCCCTGGCTGTTTAAACTGTTTCTGATCGGCATCGGCGTGGCGGTTATCCAGCAGCTGACCGGCGTTAACACCATTATGTATTATGCGCCGACGGTGCTGACCAACGTCGGTATGAGCAACAGTGCCGCGCTGTTCGCTACCATCGCCAATGGCGCTATCTCGGTGCTGATGACCTTTGTCGGCATCTGGCTGCTGGGTAAAATCGGCCGTCGCACCATGACCATGATCGGGCAGTTCGGCTGCACTGCCTGCCTGTTCTTTATCGGCGCGGTAAGTTGGCTGATGCCGGAAACCATTAACGGACAGCCCGATATGCTGCGCAGCTATATGGTGCTGCTCGGTATGCTGATGTTCCTCTGTTTCCAGCAGGGCGCGCTCTCGCCGGTTACCTGGCTGCTGCTGTCGGAAATTTTCCCGACGCGCCTGCGCGGTATTTTTATGGGCGGCGCCGTTTTTGCCATGTGGATCGCCAACTTCCTTATTTCGCTGATGTTCCCGATAATGCTGGCCTCGGTAGGGTTGTCGGGCGCCTTCTTTATCTTTGGCGCCATCGGCATCGGCGGGCGATTTTCGTACTGAACTGCATCCCGGAAACGCGCAATCGCAGCCTGGAGCAAATTGAACACTATCTGCGCGACTGGCTGTCGCGGCACCGCGAACCCCCGCCGCTGCCGGCACCGCTGAAACGCAAAGTCGAACACCACGGCGGTTAACGCCGTTACCCAGGGCTGGCGGTATTCGCCAGCCTTTTTTTATGGCACAATGCCCGCCAAATTTCGTTATCCCGGAATAATTCGCGCCACAGCGAAGCGGTAACGCTGACGTATTCTCTGAAGCTACGGCTGAGGCGGACGCAGTTAACGCAGCTGCAGCGCGAAGCGTGACGGGACATTCCCCCGCTTAAGTAAGGCAATCCCTGTGCTAGTTTCCAGCAACGTTACCATGCAGTTTGGCAGCAAACCGCTGTTTGAAAATATCTCCGTTAAGTTTGGCGGCGGCAACCGTTACGGTCTGATCGGCGCTAACGGCAGCGGCAAATCAACCTTTATGAAGATCCTCGGCGGCGATCTGATGCCCACCGCCGGCAACGTCTCCTGTGACCCTAATGAGCGTATCGGTAAGCTGCGCCAGGACCAGTTCGCGTTTGAGAAATTCAGCGTGCTGGATACGGTGATTATGGGGCACGATGAGCTGTGGCAGGTCAAACAGGAACGTGACCGCATCTATGCGCTGCCGGAAATGAGCGAAGAAGATGGCTATAAAGTCGCCGATCTGGAAGTGCAGTATGGCGAAATGGATGGTTACACCGCCGAAGCGCGCGCTGGTGAACTGCTGCTGGGCGTGGGCATTCCGCTGGAGCAGCATTACGGTCTGATGAGCGAAGTAGCACCGGGATGGAAGCTGCGCGTGCTGCTGGCGCAGGCGCTGTTCTCTAATCCTGACATTCTGCTGCTGGATGAACCGACCAACAACCTGGACATCGATACCATTCGCTGGCTGGAACAGGTGCTGAACGATCGCAACAGCACCATGATCATCATTTCGCACGACCGTCACTTCCTGAATATGGTCTGTACGCATATGGCGGATCTGGATTACGGCGAGCTGCGCATCTATCCGGGCAACTACGACGAATATATGACTGCCGCGACCCAGGCGCGCGAGCGTCTGCTGGCTGACAACGCCAAGAAAAAGGCGCAGATTGCCGAACTGCAATCGTTCGTCAGCCGCTTCAGCGCCAACGCTTCTAAATCGCGCCAGGCGACCTCCCGTGCCAAACAGATCGATAAAATCAAGCTGGACGAGGTAAAAGCCTCCAGCCGTCAGAACCCGTTCATCCGCTTCGAGCAGGATAAAAAGCTGTTCCGCAACGCGCTGGAAGTAGAAGCGCTGACCAAAGGCTTTGATAACGGCCCGCTGTTCCGCGATTTGAACCTGCTGCTGGAAGTGGGCGAAAAGCTGGCGGTGCTGGGTACTAACGGCGTGGGTAAAACGACGCTGCTGAAAACGCTGGTGGGCGATTTGCAGCCGGATAACGGCACGGTGAAATGGTCTGAAAACGTCCGTATCGGCTATTACGCCCAAGATCACGCGGAAGAGTTTGATAACGATCTCAGCGTCTTTGACTGGATGAGCCAGTGGAAACAGGAAGGCGACGATGAGCAGGCGGTGCGCAGCGTGCTGGGTCGTCTGCTGTTCAGCCAGGATGAGATTAAAAAGCCGGCGAAGGTACTGTCCGGTGGTGAGAAGGGCCGTATGCTGTTCGGCAAGCTGATGATGGAACGTCCGAATATTTTGATTATGGATGAGCCGACCAACCACCTGGATATGGAATCGATCGAGTCGTTGAATATGGCGCTGGAGATGTATCCGGGCACGCTGATTTTCGTCTCGCACGACCGTGAGTTTGTCAGCTCGCTGGCGACGCGCGTGCTGGAAATTACGCCGGAGAAAGTGATCGACTTCAGCGGCAGCTATGAAGATTACCTGCTCAGCAAGGGCGTGCAGTAATAGCTAAGCTGGGCAGTAAGCAGCAAAGACGCAGTAACAGCTAAGCTGGGCAGTAAGCAGCAAAGGCGCAGTAACAGCTAAGCTGTGCAGTAAGCAGCAAAGAGACGCAGTAATAAGCTCAGGCGTACAGCTGACGCCAGTAACAAGGCCGCCGTTTCGGCGGCCTTAATCTGTCGCTATCGACGGCGGCATATTGCTGACCCACACCTGATTTTTCCCCCGATCTTTTGCCTGATAGAGCGCGGCATCCGCCCGATCGATAAATTCTGACGGTGACGCACCGGCAAACACGCGCGGCTGCCAGTGCATACCAATACTGATAGTCACAATCTTTTCCGCCACGCTGCTCTGTTCATGCGGCAAGGCTAAATCCGCGACGGCGCGTACCGCCTGCAGCGCATACAGATGTGCCTCCGGCTGCGTTTTATCCGCCAGCACCACCATAAACTCCTCGCCGCCGTAACGGGCGACCAAATCTTCGCTATGGTTCGGCAGTCGCTTCAGACACTCCGCGATGCGCCGCAGACATTCATCGCCAGCCAGATGGCCGTTGCTGTCGTTATAGGCTTTAAAGGAATCGACATCGATCAATAAAATTGTCAGCGGCGAACGCAGCTTCACCGCCCGCTCCATCGCCCTGGGTAAAAACCAGTCAAGCTGCCGACGGTTTGCCAGCCCGGTTAGCCCGTCCACCAGCGCCAGCCCCTGCAACGTGCGATTCATATTGGTCAGCTGGTCGCGCACCGCCGTCAACTCCAGCTGATTACGCAAATTGAGCTGAATATGATGCAAAACGATAAATCCCAGCAGGAACAGCAGCCCCAGCAGCACCAGGTTCAGCAGCACAAAGCCGATAGAATCGGCGATCCACGCCTGTCGGATCTCCTGCAGATCGTAGCCGGCGGTGACCACCAGCGGATAATTTTTCAGGCTGGCATAGCCAAAAATGCGTGGCCTGCCATCTACCGCCGCGCGATAGATCGCCGCGCCGCTGGCGGTGGTTTTTAACAGCTGGGTAAACAGCGGGCTTAGGGAAATATTCTGGTTAATCAGCGCCTCGCTGTAGGGCCGGATATAAACCAGATTACCGTCCGCCTTCATCAGCGCCATTAAATCGCGGTCGCCCAGATTGTAGTAATCATAAACCTGGCGAAAGTAATCGAGACGAATAGAGGCCATCACCACACCGCCAAAGCTGCCGTCGGGATTGTTTAACCTGGCGGAAACCGGAATCACCATATTGCCGCTGATACGGCTACGAATCACATCGCCAATATGCAGACCGCTCTCTTCGGAACGTTGATGGAAACGGAAATATTCGCGATCCGCACTGTTGGTTTTTGGCAGTGGTGTGGTGAAAGAGGAGAGCGTGACGTAACCGTCAGTGTTATAGATGACGATGCTGTCGAGCGTGGGCAACGCCGCTTTGCGCGCCTGCAGCAGCTGCTGCAGGTTGCTCTGGATGCCGCCTTCATTAATGCGGTCGCGGACATCCTGCAGGGTCAGATCGATTTGCAGAAAAGTATCTTCCGCCTGCCGCGACAGCGATACCGAGAGGTTACGGGCGTTTTCTTCGCTCAGATGCAGGGTTCGCTGCCAGCTATTCCACAGTGTCCAGCCGTTAATGGCGATAACCGCGCCGCTGATGACCACCAGAAACAGCAGCATCATCTGGCGCAGTACGGGTTTTGCCACGCTACTGTCGCTGCCTGTCTTATCGCTCACCTGGGAGGGCGTCACTTTTCCGTTATCCATCTTTCAACTATAGATAAGGAAACGGCTGAGCCGCCAGTAACGTCAGCCACAGGCCGCACTGCCGCACACCTCACAGGCGGGATCCTTTGCAACCTTCATTTCGCGGAACTGTAGCGTCATCGCATCATACATCAGCAGTTTTCCCGCCACCGACGCACCGTAACGCGTCAGCAGGCGAATCGCCTCCATTGCCTGCAGCGAGCCGATGACGCCCACCAGCGGTGCCATCACGCCCGCCTCCACGCAGCTCAGGGTATCGCTGCCGAACAGACGACTGATACAGCGGTAGCAGGGCTGACTGTCATCCTGCCAGCTAAACACGCTGATCTGGCCTTCCATGCGAATCGCCGCGCCGGAAACCAGCGGAATACGGCGCTGACGGCAAAGGCGATTAAGCTGTTCGCGCGTCGCCACGTTATCGCTGCAATCCAGCACCACCTGATGCTGCGCCACCAGCGCATCCAGCGCCGCGTCGTCCAGCTGCGCGTTAACGGTGTGCAGCGCGATCAGCGGATTGATCTGCGCCAGCCGCCGCCGGGCTGATTCCACTTTCGGCTCGCCGATCTCCGCATCGCTGTGCAGCACCTGACGTTGCAGGTTCGACAGGGAGACGGTATCAAAATCGAGCAGCGTCAGCGTGCCGACGCCCGCCGAGGCGAGATAAGGCGCGGCGGCACAGCCCAGCCCGCCCAGCCCGACCACCAGCGCGCTGGCGGCCTTCAGCCTTTCCTGACCGTCGAAATCAAAGCCGTGCAGCACAATCTGCCGATTATAACGCAGCGTTTCGTTATCGCTCAGCTCCGGCAGCATGTCAGCCTCCCAGCAGCGCGTTAAACGGCTCGATCTCTACCCATTCGCCCGCTTCGACGTTGCCGCGTTCGCGCTCCAGCACGATAAAGCAGTTGGCCTGGCTAAATGAGCTAAAGACATGCGAACCCTGATGGCCAGTGCTGGCGACCTGCAGCTCGCCGTCATCGCCGCGGCTAAAGAGGCCGCGCTGGAAGTCGAGGCGTCCAGGGGTTTTCTTCAGGCGCGTGACGGCGCGTGCGCGCTGACGCGGCGGCAGAGCAGGGCGCTGTTGTCCGCTCAGCTTCGCCAGCAGCGGCTGCACCAGCTGATAAAAGGTGAGGGCGGCGGAAACCGGATTGCCCGGCAGCCCGCAGAACCAGCTGTTGCTCAGACGACCAAAGGCGAAAGGTTTGCCGGGTTTAATCGCCAGCTTCCAGAAAGTAATGGCGCCCAGTTCGTCCAGCATCGCTTTGGTGTAATCTGCTTCGCCTACCGAGACGCCGCCGCTGCTGATCACCACATCCGCCTCGCGATCGGCGCGCACAAAGGCGGCGCGTAGCGCCTGCGGATCGTCGCGGATAATGCCAAGATCGATCACCTCACAGCCGAGCTGCTCCAGCATCAGCCGCACGGCGAAGCGGTTAGTATCATAAATCTGGCCCGCCGCCAGCGGTTCGCCCACCGGTTGCAGCTCATCGCCGGTTGAGAACACCGCAACGCGCAGGCGACGCACCACCTCGACCTCGCCGATGCCCAGCGAGGCGATCAGTGGCAGCTCCGCCGCGCCCAGGCGCACGCCCGCCGCCAGTACGCTGGCGCCCTGGCAAATATCTTCGCCGACGCGCCGGATGTTCTGCCCCGCGCGCACTTCAGCGGTAAAGCGGATGCGTTCGCCGTCGGCCTCGGTCTGTTCCTGCATCACCACCGCCTCGGCACCGTCCGGCACCGGCGCGCCGGTCATAATGCGAATGCAGCTGCCAGCGGGCCATTCACCGGTAAAGGGGGCGCCCGCAAAGGCTTTGCCCGCTACCGGCAGCGCATCGCCGCTGGCGAGATCGGCCAGACGCACGGCATAACCATCCATCGCCGAGTTATCAAATGGCGGCACGTTCAGCGGCGAGATCACCGGCGCGGCGGTCACGCGGCCAGCCGCAGTAAAAACAGACAGGGTTTCGCGCTCGGTAAGCGGCGAGAGCTGCGCCAGCATTTTCTGCAGAGCTTCTTCAAGGGAGATTAATCCCGCAGTAAAACTTTCCATTTGGCCTCCGGCCAGATACCTCAGATAGCGCCTATTATGGCGCGAAATGCCGTAACGATCACCTTGCCTGCGCCGGAAGATAATTTGGTTATGAGATATAACGCTTTGTTATTAAACCTTCTTCGGCTTTGCGCTTTACATCGCCCCTGCTGCTACCTATAGTCAAAATTTGCCGAAAAATCATAACATCACATCAATTTAGCCGTTTCCGGCAGATTCAGAACACAGGGTAAAAACGAATGAGCAGAGCAGCCATTGCCATTCACGGCGGCGCGGGCGCGATTGCTCGCGCGGCGCTGAGCGCGGAGCAGGAACAGCACTATTTACAGGCACTGCGCGACATCGTCGCCAGCGGACAGACGATCCTCGCCGCAGGCGGCAGCGCGCTGGATGCAGTAACCGAGGCGGTGCGTTTGCTGGAGGCCTGTCCGCTATTTAATGCCGGTAAAGGCAGCGTTTTTACCCATGCGGGCACGCATGAGCTGGACGCCTGCATCATGGATGGTATCACTCAGGATGCGGGCGCGGTGGCGGGCGTATCGCATATTCGTCATCCAATTCTGGCAGCGCGGGCGGTGTTGGAAAAAAGCCCGCATGTGCTGATGATCGGCGCGGGCGCGGAGCAGTTTGCCATGGATCACGGGCTGGAGCCGGTGGCGGCGGATTACTTCTCTACCGAGGCGCGCTGGCAGCAGCTGCAACGCGCGCAGGCCATACAGCAAACCCTGTTGGATCACGACGGCGCGGCGCAGGAAAACGCGCCGCTGGATAACGATCGCAAACTGGGAACGGTTGGCGCTGTGGCAATCGATAGCGCGGGTCACCTTGCCGCCGCAACCTCCACCGGCGGCATGACCAATAAACAGGTCGGGCGCGTCGGCGATTCGCCGCTGCCGGGCGCGGGCTGTTTCAGCAACGGTCGTGTGGCGGTCTCCTGCACCGGCACTGGCGAAACCTTTATCCGCACCCAGGCGGCGTATGACGTTGCCGCGCTGATGGAATATGGCGGCCTTACGCTGCCGCAGGCCGCCGATCGCGTAATCTTCGAAAAAATTCCGGCGCTGGGCGGCAGCGGTGGCCTGATCGCCATTGATGCCGACGGCAACATCGCGCTGCCGTTTAATACCGAAGGCATGTATCGCGGCTACGGCTGGCTGGGCGCCAGCCCGGTGGTGAACATCTACCGGGGATCCTGAGGAGCCAGTATGCAGCACTCTGCTTTTTCACTTGCCGACGATAGCGTGCTGGCGGTACGCGATCTCAGCGTCAGTTTTCATCAACAGGGGCAGGTCACCCAGGCGGTGCGCCAGCTCTCCCTCGACGTGCGGCGCGGCGAAACCCTGGCGCTGGTGGGCGAATCGGGATCGGGAAAATCGGTCACCTCGCTGGCATTGATGCGCCTGATCGAACAGAGCGGCGGCCGTCTCGACAGCGGGGAGCTGTGGCTGCGGCGGCGTGATAATTCGCTGGTGGATCTGGCGCGGCTGCCGCAGTCGCAGATGCGCGCTATTCGCGGCGCCGATATGGCGATGATCTTTCAGGAGCCGATGACCTCGCTCAATCCGGTCTTTACGGTGGGCGAACAGATTGCCGAGTCGGTGCGGCTGCATCAGGGCAAAAGCCACCAGCAGGCGCTGGCAGAGGCTCGGCGCATGCTCGATCTGGTGCGCATTCCCGAAGCGCAAAACGTGATGACCCGTTTTCCCCATCAGCTTTCCGGCGGCATGCGCCAGCGCGTGATGATTGCAATGGCGCTCTCCTGCCGTCCGGCGCTGTTGATTGCCGACGAGCCGACCACTGCGCTGGATGTCACTATTCAGGCGCAAATCCTGCAGCTGATCCGCGTGTTGCAGAAAGAGATGGCGATGGGGGTGATTTTTATCACCCATGATATGGGTGTGGTGGCGGAAATGGCCGATCGGGTTCAGGTGATGTACCGCGGCGCCGTAGTGGAAAGTAATGATACCGCCACGCTGTTCCGCGCGCCGCAGCAGGATTACACGCGCGCCCTGCTGGCGGCGGTGCCGCGCCTGGGCGCGATGCACGGCCAGCCGCTGCCGCGCAAATTTCCGCTGCCGGGCGAAGAGGAAAGCAGCGAAACGCTGGAGGATACGGTAAAGCAGCAGGAAGCGCCCATTTTGCAGGTGCGCGATCTGGTTACCCGCTTTGATATTCGCGCTGGCCTGCTGAACCGCGTGAAATGGCGCGTTCACGCCGTGGAGAAGGTGAGTTTCGATCTGCACGCCGGAGAGACGCTGGCATTGGTCGGCGAATCGGGCTGCGGCAAATCAACCACCGGCCGCTCGCTGCTGCGGCTGGTAGAGAGCCGGGGCAGCATCACCTTCAACGGCCAGCGTATCGATCGGCTGAAGCCGCATCAGCTGGCGCATCTGCGGCGCGATATTCAGTTTATTTTTCAGGATCCCTACGCCTCGCTCGATCCGCGGCTGACGGTCGGTTTTTCGATTATGGAGCCGCTGCTGATCCACAAGGTGATGTCGCGCGCCGCAGCGGAGCAGCGCGTCGCCTGGCTGCTGGAGAAGGTGGGCCTGCTGCCGGAACATGCCCGGCGTTATCCGCACGAGTTTTCCGGCGGGCAACGCCAGCGCATCTGTATCGCCCGCGCGCTGGCGCTCAATCCGAAGGTGGTGATTGCCGACGAATCGGTGTCGGCGCTGGATGTCTCTATCCAGGCGCAGATCGTCAATTTGATGCTCGACTTGCAGCGCGAGTTTGGCATCGCCTTTCTGTTTATTTCCCACGATATGGCGGTGGTTGAACGCATCAGCCATCGCGTGGCGGTGATGTACATGGGGCAGATTGTTGAAATCGGCCCACGGCAGGCGATCTTTGAAAATCCGCAGCATTCCTATACGCGCAAACTGATGTCTGCGGTGCCGGTGGCCGATCCGGGACGCCGGCGACGCGAGCGGGCGCTGCTGGTGGATGAGCTGCCCAGCCCGCTGCGCGCGCCGGGCGATGAACCTGCAGTGGCGCCGCTGGTTAAAGTCGGTGCTGACCATTACGTGGCAAAACACACCATCAGCGGCGCCTGAGCCGCCTGGTTTGCATAACTCAGACAGGGATTACAGGAGAATACTATGACCACTCAAACCACCCGCAGATGGCTGTTAACCGCCGGGCTGCTTGGCAGTTTGCCGCCGTACCGGCATGGGCGGCGAAGGATGCGGTAATTGCCGTCGGCTCGAACTTCACCACGCTCGATCCCTATGATGCCAACGACACGCTGTCGCAGGCGGTGGCGAAATCGTTCTATCAGGGGCTGTTCGGCTTTGATAAAGATATGAAGCTGGTGAACGTGCTGGCGGAAAGCTATCAGGCGAGCCCGGACGGCCTGACCTGGACCATCAAGCTGCGCGCCGGCATTAAATTTCAGGACGGCACCGATTTCAACGCCGAAGCGGTAAAGGTCAATCTCGATCGCGCCAGCGATGAGGATAACCACCTGAAGCGCTATAACCTGTTCAAAAGTATCGCCACCACCGAAGTGATTGATCCAACCACGGTGAAGATTACGCTGAAGCAGCCGTTCTCCGCCTTTATCAATATTCTCGCCCATCCGGCGGCGGCGATGATCTCGCCGACCGCGTTGAAAAAATATGGCAAAGAGATCGGTTTCCATCCGGTCGGCACCGGCCCTTATGAATTTGTCACCTGGAATCAGACCGATTTTGTGAAGGTGAAAAAATGGGACGGCTACTGGAAAAAAGGCTATCCGAAGCTCGACAGCATCACCTGGCGGCCAATTGTCGATAACAACACGCGCGCGGCAATGCTGAAAACCGGCGAGGCCAACTTTGCTTTCCCGATCCCTTACGAGCAGGCGAAGCTGCTGGAGAAAAACAGCAAGCTTGATTTAGTCAGCACGCCGTCGATTATGCAGCGCTATATCAGCTTTAACGTGACGCAGAAGCCGTTTGATAACCCGAAAGTGCGCGAGGCGATTAATTACGCTATTAACCGCCAGGCGCTGGTCAAGGTTGCTTTCGCCGGTTACGCCACGCCTGCTACCGGCATCGTGCCGCCGTCAATTGCTTACGCGCAAAGCTACCCGGCAATTGAATACAATCCGGCGAAGGCGCGCGAACTGCTGAAAGAGGCAGGCTTCCCCAACGGCTTCAGCACCACGCTCTGGTCTTCCCATAACCACAGCACCGCGCAGAAAGTTCTGCAGTTCACCCAGCAACAGCTGGCACAGGTCGGCATTAAGGTGAAGGTGACGGCGATGGATGCCGGACAGCGCGCGGCGGAAGTAGAGGGCAAAGGGCAGAAAGAGAGTGGCGTGCGCATGTTCTACACCGGCTGGTCCGCCTCCACCGGCGAAGCGGACTGGGCGCTGACGCCGCTGTTCGCTACCGCCTCCTGGCCGCCCGCGATCTTTAATACCGCTTTTTACAGCAACGAACAGGTGGATAAAGACCTGACCGACGCGCTGAAAACCACCGACAGTGCGAAAAAGGCGCAGCTCTATAAAGATGCGCAGGATCGTATCTGGAACGATCGTCCCTGGGCGCCGCTGGTAGTGGAGAAGCTGGTGTCGGCGCATACCAAATCGCTGAGCGGTTTTTATATGATGCCGGACACCTCTTTTAATTTTGATGAAGCCGATCTGAAGTAATGTCCGCGCCGCCAGCCGTGCAGGCTGGCGGCCGCGACGCAGGGAAACGCATGCTGAACTATTTCCTGAAACGTCTGTTGGGATTGATCCCGACGCTGCTGATTGTGGCGGTGCTGGTCTTTCTGTTTGTCCATCTGCTGCCGGGCGATCCGGCGCGGCTGATCGCCGGGCCGGAAGCGGATGCGAAAGTCGTTGAGCTGGTGCGCCAGGAGCTGGGACTGGATCGGCCGCTGCCGCAGCAGTTTCTGCATTTTATATTTAACGCGCTGCAAGGGGATTTCGGTACCTCGATGGTCTCCAGAAGGCCGGTATCGGAAGAGATCGCCTCGCGCTTTCTGCCGACGCTCTGGCTGACGCTTACCAGCATGGCCTGGTCGGTGATACTGGGCATGGCGATCGGGATTGTTTCCGCCGTCTGGCGCAACCGCTGGCCGGATCGCATCGGCATGACGCTGGCGGTTTCCGGCATCTCTTTTCCCGCCTTTGCGCTGGGTATGCTGCTGATGCAGATCTTTTCCGTCGAGCTGGGCTGGCTGCCGACCGTTGGCGCCGATAGCTGGCAGCACTATATTCTGCCGTCGATTACGCTGGGCGCGGCGGTGGCGTCGATCATGGCGCGCTTTACCCGCGCCTCGTTTATTGAGGTCATGCAGGAAGATTATATGCGCACCGCGCGCGCTAAAGGGGTACGCGAGCCGCGGGTTTTAATTAAGCATGGGCTGCGCAACGCGATGATCCCGGTGGTGACCATGATGGGCCTGCAGTTCGGCTTTCTGCTGGGCGGCTCGATTGTGGTGGAGGTGGTATTTAACTGGCCGGGCCTGGGAAGGCTGCTGGTGGATTCGGTGGAGATGCGCGACTACCCGGTGATTCAGGCGGAAGTTCTGCTGTTTTCGCTGGAGTTTATTTTGATCAACCTGGTTGTGGATATGCTCTATGCCGCCATTAACCCCGCCATTCGTTACAAATAAGGAGCAGCAATGAAAAACTGGCGACGCGAGGCGGCGTTAAAAGCGATGCCCCTGCAGCGTAACGATGGGGTACGAACGCCGTGGCGCGAATTCTGGCAGCGCTTTCGTCGTCAGCACGTGGCGTTGGTCGCTGGCCTGTTTGTGCTGGCGCTGATCGTGCTGGCGGTGATAGCGCCCTGGATTGCCCCTTTTGATGCCGAAAACTATTTTGACTATGACCGGCTGACGGAAGGGCCGTCCGCCATGCACTGGTTCGGCGTCGATTCGCTGGGGCGCGATATATTTAGTCGGGTGCTGGTTGGCACCCGCATCTCGCTGCTGGCGGGCTTTTTTTCCGTGGCCATCGGCGCAGCGATCGGCACCGTACTTGGCCTGCTGGCGGGCTTTTATGAAGGCTGGTGGGATCGCATCATTATGCGCATCTGCGATGTGCTGTTCGCCTTTCCCGGCATCCTGCTGGCGATTGCGGTGGTAGCGATCATGGGCAGCGGCATGTCCAACGTGGTGGTGGCGGTGGCGATTTTCAGTATTCCCGCCTTTGCCCGTCTGGTGCGCGGCAATGCGCTGGTGCTGAAGCATCAGACCTTTATTGAATCGGCGCGCAGCATCGGCGCCTCTGACTGGACAATTATCGCGCGCCATATTCTGCCCGGCACCGTCTCGTCGATTGTGGTCTATTTCACCATGCGTATCGGCACCTCGATTATCACTGCCGCCAGCCTGTCATTCCTCGGCCTGGGCGCACAGCCGCCAACGCCGGAGTGGGGCGCGATGCTGAATGAGGCGCGCGCCGATATGGTAATGGCGCCGCATGTCGCCATCTTCCCCAGCCTGGCGATTTTTCTGACGGTGCTGGCCTTTAACCTGCTGGGCGATGGCCTGCGTGACGCGCTCGATCCGAAGTTGAAAACCTGAAAGCCCAGGCCTGCAGACTACACTTACCCTTCACGCCTGATAAAAGGAGAAGAAAATGAAGTCGTTAAGATGGGCGATTATTGGGCCAGGCGCCATTGCGCAACAGTTTGCCGCCGCGCAACAGGCGCTGGGGCGCCAGGTTTACGCGGTCGGCGCCCGCAATCGGGAAAGGGGCGAGGCGTTTGCGCAACGCTACGGTATTGAACGGGTTTTTGATGATTTCAGCGCGCTGCTGGCCGATCCGCAAATTGATGCGGTCTATATCTCGACGCCTCATGCCAGCCACTTCACCTATATGAAACAGGCGCTGGAGCAGGGCAAGCATCTGCTGGTGGAGAAGGCGATTACTGTCAGCAGCCGCGAGCTGGAGGATTAACCGGCTCGCGGCTGAAAAAATCTGATTGTTGCTGAGGCGATGACGATTTTCCATATGCCGCTGTTTCATCAGTTAAAAGCGCTGATTGCCAGCGGCAGGCTGGGCAAGCTGAAGATGATTCAGGTCTCGTTCGGCACGGTCAAAGAGGCGGACGCCACCAACCGTTTCTTCAATCCTGAACTGGCCGGCGGCGCGCTGCTGGATATCGGCACCTACGCGCTCTCTTTCGCCCGTTTCTTTCTTAGCGAGCAGCCTGACCAGTTGCTAACCTCGGTCAGCAAATTCACTACCGGCGTGGATGAGCAGTGCGGCATTCTGCTGCAAAACGCGCAGGATGAAATGGTCACCATCTCGCTGGCGTTTCGCGCCAAAATGCCGAAGCGCGGGATTATCGCCTGTGAAAAAGGCTTTATTACCGTGGATAATTTCCCGCGCGCGCAGCTGGCGCAGATTAGCTGGCTGGACGGCAGCACAGAAACGCTTGAGGCAAGTGAAACCGAACGCGCCCTGCAGTATGAGATTCTGGCGCTGGAGAAATATGCTATCGAAGGCGGCAATCCGCTGCATTATCTGACCAACGATGTGGTGGCGTTGATGACCGATATCCGTCAACGCTGGGGCATCCGTTTTCCCTTTGAACCATAAATTCTCACGCGCACGCCGTTTGCGCGTCAGCCATAAAAGGTGATCGATGAAACTGACGCCGTTACTTTTACTGGCGCTGCCCGCGCTGTGTCTGGCGCAGCAGCCAGGTAACAATATTGATATGCAGCTGCAGGAATGTAAGCTGCACGCCAACAGCACTCAGGATAATGCCCGTTGCTATAGCGCCGCGATTCAGCAGTGGGATGGCGAACTGAATAAGCAGTATCAACTATTGATTAACAGCCAGCCGGAGAGCGTGCGCGGCACTATTAAGGCGGCGCAGCGCAGCTGGATCCAGTATCGCGACAGCTATAACACGGCGATCGCCAGCTTTTATCAGCAGCAGCAGGGATCTGTCTGGCCGCTGGTCGCGGCGGAAACCAAAATGAATGTGATCCGGGATAAAGCGATCGATCTTTACAGGCTACGTACCAGTACCGATCTCGCTATGGCTCAGGAATGATGCCGTTCAACGCGCTTCGCCGACAAGCGATAAGAATAATTTGTTAAATTTGCTTTGTTAAACCATTGGCGGGTTAGGGTTGATAATGTGATCAGGGCAAATTGTCAGACAGGATGAAGAGAGCTACCCAAATTCAATGGTTTGTAGCGAAAAAATAGGGGGATAAAAAAATAGCCCGCCAGCAGACGGGCCAAACACCAGGGAAATCTAAATTTTAACGCCTGATGAAATATTAGTTTGGTTTGATGTTCGAGCAAGTTTTTGACGCTTTTATGCGCTAAAGCGTGAAAAAACTCACAAAAGATGCCAGAAAACTGGCGCCGATTTCTTGCTGAGTTGTTAAAAAATGACGAAATCGTAAGCGGTATTGATCTTTTATCCGTCCAGTGCGCTGCACGTAATCCGTGCTTGTTGGTTATTGCTGCTACCTTTAAGCAAGGTTTTCTGGAAGGAGCGCATAATGACTCGTCGATTACTCTCTTTAGCATTAAGCGGGGCGCTGCTGCTCTCGGCGTCGCTGCAGGCCGCGCAGGTCACGGTGGAGCAGTTGCAGGATCGGCTTGATCATCCCTGGTCGCTGGCTTTCTTACCCGATAACAAATCCCTTTTGCTGACTGAACGGTCGGGCACGCTGCGGCTGTGGCAACCCGGCAAGGGATTATCATCGCCCGTTGGCGGCGTGCCTGACGTCTGGAACCAGCGTCAGGGCGGCCTGCTGGATGTGGCGCTGGCGCCCGATTTTAGCGACAGCCGCCGCGTCTGGCTCAGCTATACCGAAGCGGACAGCAACGGGCGCGCGGGCGCGGTGGTCGGCTACGGCAGGCTGAGCGACGATAATCGCCAGCTGGAGGATTTTAAAGTGGTGCTGCGCCAGCAGCCGAAGCTCTCCAGCGGCGCTAACCTTGGCACACGTCTGGCTTTCGACCGGCAGGGCTATCTCTGGATCGCCTTTGGCGACAATTTCCGGAGCAGCAGCTCGCAGGAGCTGGATAAGCTGCCGGGCAAGCTGATTCGCCTGCGGGCAGATGGTTCGGTGCCGGACGATAACCCTTTCGTCGGACGCAAAAATGCGCGCCCGGAAATCTGGGCTTATGGATTGCGCAATCCGCAGGGCCTGGCGCTCAACCCCTGGACGCAGCAAATCTGGGAGAGCGAACACGGGCCGCGCGGCGGCGATGAAGTGAATATTCCTGCAAAGGGGAAGAACTATGGCTGGCCGCTGGCGACCTGGGGCATCGACTATAGCGGCGATAAGGTGCCGGAGTCGCAGGGCGGTACCGCGCCTGGCACCGAGCAACCGGTCTGGTGGTGGAAAGCGTCGCCTGCCATCAGCGGCATGGCATTTTATAACGGCGACCGTTTTCCTGAGTGGAAAAACTCGCTGTTTATCGGCGCGCTGAAGGAAAAGAATCTGATCCGGTTAACCCTTAACGGTGACAAGGTGGTGGCG
Organism: Mixta sp. Marseille-Q2659; assembly: GCF_940807255.1. Classification (GTDB taxonomy): domain Bacteria; phylum Pseudomonadota; class Gammaproteobacteria; order Enterobacterales; family Enterobacteriaceae; genus Mixta. The sequence goes on from NZ_CALNWY010000004.1 coordinate 126,586, forward strand.
GAGGAACGGCTGTTACAGGATCGTGGCGCGCGCATTCGCGATGTGCGCCAGGGGCCGGACGGCTATCTCTATGTGCTGACCGATGAAAGCAACGGCAAGCTGCTAAAAGTAGGGCTGAAACCCTGAGCAGGCGAATCGGGCTGGATTGCCTGGGCGTCTGCCATGTTGAACGGGAAAGCGCATGCGGTTGTGTTGGCTGCCCAGGCATTGTTAGGGTAGCCAACAGCCAACAGCCAACAGCCAACAGCCAACAGCCAACAGCCAACAGCCAACAGCCAACAGCCAACAGCCAACAGCCAACAGCTAACTAGCCAGTTAATCAGCCAACCAACCAGCTAATCAACCAGTTAACCAAAGCCGTTGTTACAAGCGCAGGCGAAGGTGTCTATTTCACCCAGCGGGAGACTTCCCAGCCGCGCCGCTCCGCTTCCTGCAACAGCAGCGCATCGGGATTAATGGCGCAGGCGTAATCGGCCTGCTCCAGTAGCGGCAAATCATGAATGGAATCGCTATAGGCCCAGGTGTGACGGAAACGGTTCTCCTGCTGCAACGCCCTCCAGTCAGCCAGCCGCGTCACCTTGCCCGTTTGCCAACTGACCGCGCCGCACGGTTGGCCGCTGTAGCGATCGTTAATAATCTCCACGCCGACCGCCAGCGCACCATGCAGGCCAAGCCGTTGCGCGATCGGGCATAGCAGATGCTCGCCTCCGGCGGAGATCAGCATGACGGTATCCCCGCGCTGCTGATGCCAGGCGAGCCGCTCTCTGGCGGCAGGATAGACACGTGGCAGAATATCGCGCTGAATAAAACGGCGCACCCAGCCGCTGACCGTCAGCGTGCCCATCCCTGCCAGCGGCGCCAGCGTATGGTGCATATAAGCTTCCAGCGGCAGCAATCCCTGACGGTATTGCGCCATTAATGTCTGTTCTTCGGCGATTAAGGTTTCCGGCGCGTAGCCTTGTGATACCAGCCAGCGCATCCACAGGCTGTTGCTGTCTGCACAAATCAGCGTTTCATCTAAATCGAAAAGCGCTAAATCCATGGTGATTCTCCTCAGACCTGATTTGTTCAGATTAGCGGAGTTTTGTGATCGACTTAGTTGATTTAAGCAAAATCAGAATCAGCCGTACTCGCTATGGTTTGGATTAAGGTGCAGGCTAAGGTTTATCTAATAAACTCTAAAAAACTTTACGATGTAGCGGTTTTAATCAATGCGCTGACAGGTTAGCGTAGAACGCTGCGTTTCATATCTTTATGAAACTTATGATATTTCCACAGGTTATCTGATTCCAACATGAAAAAAATGCGCCTTCACGCCAGCCTCTGTTCGCTGGCGATAAGCGGCACGCTGCTGCTGCTTCCCGTTGTAGTTAATGCTGAACAGGCGCCTGCCGCGCCGCAAATTGATGCTAAGGCCTGGATCCTGATGGATTATGCCAGCGGTCAGGTGCTGGCTGAGGCGAACGCCGATGAGCGGCTCGATCCCGCCAGCCTGACCAAAATGATGTCGAGCTACGTGATTGGCCAGGCACTGAAAAGCGGCAAAATTACCCGCGATGATATGGTGACCGTCGGACAGGACGCCTGGGCGACCGGCAATCCCATACTTAAAGGCTCCTCGCTGATGTTTCTGAAGCCTGGCGACCGCATTCCGGTCTCGGAGCTGAATAAAGGCATAGTGATTCAGTCAGGTAACGATGCCAGTATCGCGCTGGCCGACTACGTGGCGGGCAGTCAGGATGCCTTTGTCGGGCTGATGAATAATTACGTTAGCGCGCTGGGGCTGAAAAATACCCATTTTAAAACGGTTCACGGGCTGGATGCGCAGGGGCAGTACAGCACCGCGCGCGATATGGCGCTGATCGGTCAGGCGCTGATCCGCGACGTGCCGGAAGAATATGCGCTGAATAAAGAGAAATCGTTTACCTTTAATAATATTACCCAGCGCAACCGCAATCGCCTGCTGTGGAGTACCAACCTTAACGTCGATGGCATTAAAACCGGCCATACAGCGGGCGCCGGTAATAACCTGGTGGCCTCGGCGACCGAAGGCAATATGCGCCTGATTTCGGTGGTGATGGGCGCCGAGACCGACGCGATCCGCTTTCGTGAAAGCGAAAAGCTGCTGACGTGGGGCTTCCGTTTTTATGAAACGGTTACGCCGATTAAAGCCAATACGCCGTTTACCAGCCAGCGCGTCTGGTTTGGCGATCGCAGCGAGGTCAACCTTGGCGTGGCGCAGGATGCCGCCCTTACCATTCCGAAAGGCCAGATGAAAAACCTGAAGGCCAGCTTTACGCTCAGCGCGCCGCAGATTCAGGCGCCGCTGAAAAAGCATCAGCAGGTCGGCACCATTAACTTCCAGCTGGATGGCAAAACCATTGCGCAACGGCCGCTGGTGGTGCTGGAGCCGGTGCAGGAAGGCAGCTTCTTCAGCCGAATGTTCGACTTTATTATGATGAAGCTGAACGGCTGGTTCGGGCAGTGGTTCTCATAAGTTTAAGCGATGAAAACCATAAGGCCGGCAATGTGCCGGCCTTTTTTATCACTTTATTTAACTTAACCCAGCAGTGAGAAGACGATAGCGGAAATCGAAATCAGACCGATGATCACTACGAAAATGTTGCTCAGGGCGCCGCTGTAACGACGCATCGCCGGTACTTTGTTAATAGCGTACATCGGCATCAGGAACAGCAGAACCGCAATAATTGGGCCGCCCAGCGTTTCGATCATGCCGAGAATACTTGGGTTCCAGGTGGCGACCAGCCAGGTGGTCAGCAGCATAAACAGCGCGGTAAAGCGGTTCAGCTTTGACTCATCCATGCTTTTGCCACGGCTGCGCAGCGATTTGATAATCAGGCCGTTAAAGCCTTCACGCGCACCGAGATAGTGACCGAGGAAGGATTTAGTAATCGCCACGATCGCCACGATAGGTGCCATCCACGCCATCATCGGCGTATTAAAATGGTTCGCCAGATAGGAAAGAATAGAGATGTTTTGCGCTTTGGCTTCCGCCAGGTTGGCTGGCGACAGCGACAGCACGCAGCTGAAGACGAAAAACATCACGGTCAGCACCATCATCAGATGGCTGAAGGCCATAATGCGCGAACATTTCGCTTCGGCGCCGTCGCCATATTCCTGACGCTTCGCTACCGCAAATGCGGAGATGATCGGTGAATGGTTAAAGGAGAACACCATAACCGGCAGCGCCAGCCATAGGGTCATCACCAGGCCATTACCGCTACCGCTCAGGGACGCGTTCTGGAAAATAGCGGTACTCCAGTTCGGGATCAGCCACAGCGCCAGCACCATCAGCACCGCGACAAACGGGAACACCAGCAGGCTCATGGTTTTCACGATCGCTTCTTTACCAAAACGTATGATCATCATCAGCCCGACGATCAGCAGCAGCGCCAGCAGCGCGCGCGGCGGCGGCGTAATGTGCAGCTGGTGCGTCAGAAAGCTCTCTACCGTATTGGTAATGGCTACGCTGTAAACCAGCAAGATCGGGTAAATCGCAAAGAAGTAGAGCAGGGTAATGATTTTCCCGGCGCCAATGCCGAAATGCTCTTCCACTACTTCGGTAATGTCTTCGCCCGGCTTGCTGCCTGACAAGACAAAACGGCACAGGCCGCGATGCGCGTAGTAGGTCATTGGGAAGGCTAAAAGAGCCATGATGATCAGCGGGATCAGGCCGCCGATGCCGGCATTGATCGGCAGAAAGAGAACGCCCGCGCCGATTGCCGTGCCATAAAGTCCTAACATCCACATGGTGTCGGTTTTGCGCCAGGTGCTGACGTGCATTGCCGTCTGCCCGTTCTGGATTGCGGTTTGCTGTGAGGCCATTACCATCTCCATGAGTAACAAATGAATATAAAACCGTCGGCGTTTAGCGAAATTCAGCTAAATTTCCCGTCGCCGGTAAAAAAAATGAATATCAGAAATTTCCATTTTCGCGGCACACTCTACCACCATGAAAATAAGTTAAAAGTGCTGGAATACGCCTAATTGGTGATAACGATCACAATGCGAAGAATAAATCTGGCCTGATAAACTGCTTGTTTAATTATTTTTAATTTTATTCTCTGGATTTGTTGTTAAATGTGGAGGATAAAGCTGAGTTTTTATTTATTTATTGGTTGTAAATAATGCAGGGTGATGATTATTTTTTAATCGCTCTTGTATTTTATATTTGATAAATCAAGGAATTAAATTGTTAAGTGTTTTAAATATATTCAGATTGCGCAACGCGGCTATTTAAATCGTGAACAAACCTGCTCTTTGCGCAATAAATCGAATGGCGGAAAAGGAAGGTAGAGAAATAAATGACAGACAAAAAGGGCCTGTTAAACAGGCCCGGAAAGAGAAGCGAATTAATTACGTACCCAGCCTTTTCTGATCGGCACAGAAAAGATCAGGCGATAAATCTGATGCAGCAATTTCATTAAGGCTTCACCGTACCAGGGCCAGGCCATTTGTGAAAACAGGCAGCCAAGAATACCCACCAGCAAACCGCCCAGCATATCCATCGGCCAGTGAACGCCGAGGTAGACGCGCGACCAGGCAATGGCGGAACCGATGCCCAGCAGTAACAGACCTGACCAGACGCGATGCCAGAAAATAAACGCCAGCGCAAAGGTAAAAATCGTGGTGCCATGATCGCTGGGATAGGAATCATCCGGCGCATGGGAGAGGAACTGATGGCCAAAGCCGATAGCGAAAGGGCGTGGATGCGGAAACAGCTGGCCGACGCACCAGGAGATTGCCAGCGCATAGAGCAGGGCGATACCGGTTTTTAGCACCAGTACCCGTATGCCGCTGTGCGGGCCCCACAGCCAGAGCGCCACAATCAGCAGCGGCACAATGGCGATTAAATCTTTGGCGATGAACGTCGCCAGTTCCAGTAACCAGGCCGCTGACTGCGGCGTGGCGTTGATCCAGAGAAACAGCGTCCGGTTCAACTCTTCCATCATTATTTCTTCCTCATCTTCTTTGTCAGGTGCGTTATGCACCCGTAAGTCAGCAACTGCACCAGCCACACCCACCAGCCAGCCCATAGATTGTGGGAAAGGAAATGCGCGCCGCGCATCATCTGTCCATAGCCCATCACCAGCCCCAGAACCAGTGCGCCGCTCCAGCAGAACCAGGCCATTCTGCGACGCTCAGGCCAGTAAAGGAAAAACAGCGCCATTAAACTGAAGCCGCTCGACGCATGCCCGCCGGGAAAACAACGGCCAGGACCGCTATCCCCGGTCGGCGTACCCAGCAGCGGGTAAGAAAATGCTTTGCCGCCGAACTCTACTAAATCCCAGGGACAAGCGTGTGCGCTGGTCGCTTTCAATATGCCCACCACCAGCGGGCCCAGCCCGATCAGCAGCGCCACCAGCACCCAGCGCGGCTGACGGCGCAGTAGCCCGGCAAACAGCAGCGTTACGCCGGTTGCAATCACCATATCCTTCAGCACACGGTGATTGATCAGATCCAGCCAGCGGTTCTCTTTCCAGGGAAAGCGCTGCGTCAGCGGGTCGAACCAGTAGCCGGTCAGCATCGTGTCCAGGCTGCCTTCGCGTGCGAACCACAAAAACAGCAGGCCAAAAACCATCAGTAAAACAGCGTGGATAGCGTAGAAGCGTCGGGGTAAAGGGTAAAGCGCCTTAATCCTAATCGGAGTGGACGTTTCAGTTTGGTTTAACTTTGAAGTCAGCTGCATGACCGTGCCCGTAGCAGAATAGAGGCAGGCTATAGTGATGAGTGGCGCTTAAGAAAACATTAAGAAGAGGCCGTCTGAAATCAGGAATAAAAAAACCCGCTAATCATCGATTAGCGGGCTCCACAATTTGGGATTTCAAAGAAAAGCAGTGGCACTTATTCAGACTGCCCGACCGCACAGAAGTTCGAACAATCGTTAAAATATTTTTAGCCGCCCAGCACGGGCCAGATAATCACAATCAGCGTACCTGCCAGCGTCAGCAGGACGTTGGCAATGGCATATGTGCCTGCGTAGCCGAGCGCCGGGATATTGCTTCGGGCAGTATCGCTGATGATTTCCATCGCCGGTGCGCAGGTGCGCGCGCCCATAATCGCGCCGAACAGCAGCGCGCGGTTCATGCGCAGTACGTAGGCGCCGAACAGATAGCAGAGAACCACCGGTACCAGACTCACTATCAGACCGCTCGCCAGCATCAGCAGGCCTGTTTCGCCCAGCCCTTTACCCAAGCCGCTGCCGGCGCTCAGGCCGACGCCCGCCATAAAGACCATCAGGCCGAACTCTTTCACCATGGTTAACGCGCCCTGCGGAATGTAGCCGAAGGTGGGATGGTTGGCGCGCAGAAAGCCGAGCATAATACCGGCAAACAGCAGGCCCGCCGCGTTGCCGATGCCGAAACTGAAGGCGCTGAACTGAAAGCTCACCATGCCGATCATCAGGCCGATAATAAAGAAGGCACAGAAGGCCAGCAGATCCGTCACCTGACTGTGAATGGAGATAAAGCCGATGCGATCGGCCAGGCTTTTCACGCGGCGCGCTTCGCCGCTGACCTGCAGCACGTCGCCTTTGTTCAGCATAATGCTTTCATCAATCGGCATCTCAATCTGGCTGCGGATCACGCGGTTCAGGAAGCAGCCGTGATCGGTTAGCTTCAGATGGCTGAGGCGTCGGTTTACCGCATTGTTATTCTTCACCACGATCTCTTCGGTCACGATGCGCATATCGAGCAGATCGCGATCGAACACCTCTTTGCCGTTGCGGAAACTGGGATCGAGGCGCGCGTGGGCGTCGGGATAGCCGACCAGCGAAATCTCATCGCCAAGCTGCAGCACCGCATCGCCGTCCGGGCTGGCTAAAATGCCGTTTCGGCGGATGCGCTCGATGTAGCAGCCGGTTTGACGATAAATCCCCAGTTCGCGCAGATTCTTGCCATCTGCCCAGGCGACCAGCTCCGGGCCGACGCGGTAGGCGCGGATGACCGGCAGGTAAACTTTGCGCTGGCTGTCGGTATCAAGGCCGCGTTCGCGGGCGATTTGCTGGGCGCAGGTCGGCAGATCCTGATGCTGCAGGCGCGGCAGATAACGCGCGCCGAAAATCAGGCTTACCAGGCCGACCAGATAGGTCAGGGCATAGCCGAGGCTGAGGTGATCCTGCATTTGCCCTAAAAGCCGGCTGTCGCTCATCGACTGACGCAGCGTATCGCCTGCGCCGACCAGCACCGGCGTGGAGGTCATCGCGCCCGCCAGCATACCTGCGGTCAGGCCGATGTCCCAGCCGAACACTTTACCCAGCGCCAGCGCCAGCAGCATGGCGCTGATGACCATCACCAGCGCCAGCATCAGATAATTTTTACCGTCGCGAAAGAAAATAGAAAAGAAATTGGGGCCAGCCTCTACGCCGACGCAAAAAATAAATAGCATAAAGCCCAGGCTAAGCGCATCGGTATTAATTCCAAAGTGCTGCTGACCAAGCAATAGTGAAACCACTAAAACACCAATGGAATTACCCAGTTGCACGGATCCAAGACGTAATTTACCCAGGCAAAGGCCTAAGGCCAGCACCACGAATAATAACAATATATCATTACGGCTTAACAAATCTGCGACGTTTATATTCACGTATTAACTTCTTGTTTACCAGTAACTTGTTGAAAGGCCTGAAATTCCAGGCTAACGTTAATTCCTGTAAGGCTAAGGGTAGCTGTTCAGGTTACCTTCTGGAAATTTTATTCAGGAGTAAGGATAAAGTGCGCTTCATTTTATTCATTTATTCCGCAGACCTCCAGCAGAAAGCCCTTGTGAAACAAAATATTTATTAACGTTAATCCCGTAATTATTTAACAGGAATAACGCGAATACTTATATTTATTGACGCTCCTGGTTCGTAGGAATAAACGAGGAAAATTTATGCTGTTGTATAGCGTCCGCTGGCCGGGCGTAATGATTTGTATGACGCTTTACTGCGCAACATTTTTCCTGGCACGTTACGGCGGCGCAGAAGATGCGCCGGGGAATTCATCCGAACAGACTGAGCTGTTACTGTTTATGCTGCCAGGCCTGGTGGCGGGGCTGATTAACCGCCATACGCCGCTGGCGCTGGCGTTGGTGGCTGCCATCGCGGCCACGCCGTGCTGTCTGCTCATAGGCATAAGTGAGTCATTTATTTCTGCTTCGCTGTTGCAGGAGCTGGCCTGGCTGACCAGCGCAATCTTCTGGTGTGGTTTTGGCGCGCTGCTGGTAATGCTGTGGCGAACGCTGGCGGCATCGCGCATTACGCGTTAAATCCCATAAAAAAACCGGCGCGCGCAGGGCGGGCCGGTTTTTTTACATCAGCAGTTTACAGCGCGGTGCCCAGATTCGCTTTGCTCCAGGCGTTGAAATCGGTAAAGCCGCCGACATGCTGTTTATCAACGAAAATCTGCGGAACGGTTTCTACCGGCTTACCGACGGTCTTTTCCAGATCCGCTTTGGTAATGCCTTCCGCCTGAATATCTACGTAGCGAAAATTAAAGTCGTCACGCTCTGCGGTCAGTTTCTCCGCCAGCTCTTTTGCACGCACGCAGTAAGGGCAACCCGGGCGACCAAAAATCACTGCAAGCATCGGTATCTCCTTTATGTCACATTTTTGTGTGAATTATGTCACACTTTTAAACTTAGTAAACGCATCATGGCCTTCCGGCTCCGCGCTTGTAAAGAAGGCGCTGCCTGTTGCTATGATGTGTGCAGGCTATGCAGCATTGTGCCAGTTACGCTTTAATATAGAACCCCCGCAGACAGGCCATCAGAAGGAAACGACGCAGTGAAACAGATCATGCAGTTGCCAAAAACGGTGCTGATACTGGAAGCTGGCGGCATCCTGCTGCTGGTGCTGGCCTTTTTAGTGGTACAGCAGCTGGTGCCGTTGCCTGCCGGATGGGCCGGCAAACGGATCGCCACTGCGCTTATTTTTATCGGTATCGTCCTGATGCTGCCCGCCGCCGTTGGGCTGATGTGGCGCACGGCGCAGGCTATCGCGCCTGAACTGTTTGGCCGTCGCCGGGGCGATATCCCATCAAAAAATTCCGGAGATTCACATGACGCCGACCATTGAGCTGTTACGTACGCATCGTTCGATTCGTGCTTTTACCGATCAACCGATTAGCGATGAACAGCGAGAGGCGATTATCGCCGCCGCGCAGTCGGCTTCCACCTCCAGCTTTTTACAATGTTCTTCCATTATCCGTATTACCGATAAAGCGCTGCGCGAGCAGCTGGTCACGCTCAGCGGCGGCCAGCAATATATCGCTCAGGCCGCAGAGTTTTGGGTGTTCTGCGCCGATTTCCAGCGTAATCTGCAAATCTGCCCGGAAGCGCAGCTGGGTCTGGCGGAGCAGCTGCTGTTAGGCTGCGTTGATACCGCGATTCTGGGCCAGAACGCGATGGTTGCCGCTGAGTCGCTTGGGCTGGGCGGCGTCTATATCGGCGGGATCCGTAACAGTATCGGGCAGGTAACCGAACTGCTGGAGCTGCCGCAGCATGTATTGCCGTTGTTCGGCATGTGCCTCGGCTGGCCGGCTCAGCAGCCCGATATTAAGCCGCGGATGCCTGCGACAATGCTGGTGCATGAAAACCGCTATCAGCCGCTGGATCGACAGCAGCTGGATGAATACGATCGTCAGCTTGACGACTATTATCAGCATCGCGACAGCCACCAGCGTAGCGATAATTTCAGCAATCATATTCGCCGTACTATCGTGCGTGAAAGCCGGCCTTTTATTCTTGATTACCTGCACAAGCAGGGTTGGGCAACTCGGTAATTTGGTGCGGAGACCGCTGGGTGAAAATTGCCATCCTTTCCCGTGACGCGGCGCTTTACTCCTGTAAGCGTCTGCGTGAGGCCGCGCAGGCGCGCGGCCATCAGGTCGATATTATCGATCCGCTTTCCTGTTATATGAATATCAACCCGGCCTCGGCGGCGCTGCACTATCGCGGCAAGCCGCTGGACCATTTCGATGCCGTGATCCCACGCATCGGTCCGGCGACAACCTTCTATGGCACGGCGGTGCTGCGCCAGTTTGAGATGTGCGGCAGCTATCCGCTTAATGAGTCGGTCGCCATTACCCGCGCGCGCGATAAGCTGCGTTCGCTGCAGCTTTTGGCGCGGCAGGGCATTGATATGCCGGTAACCGGCTTTGCCCATTCACCTGACGATACCCGCGATCTGATTGAAATGGTGGGCGGCGCGCCGCTGGTGGTAAAGCTGGTTGAGGGCACGCAGGGCATCGGCGTGGTGCTGGCGGAAACGCGGCAGGCGGCGGAGAGCGTTATCGATGCCTTTCGCGGGCTGAACGCGCATATTCTGGTACAAGAATTTATTAAAGAGGCACAGGGGCGCGATATTCGCTGTCTGGTGATCGGCAATGAAGTGGTCGCCGCCATTGAGCGCGAGGCGAAAGAGGGCGAGTTCCGCTCTAATTTGCACCGTGGCGGCCGCGCGCGCTGCGTGGAAATCACCCCGCGCGAGCGTGAAATCGCGGTGAAAGCGGCGATGACGCTGGGGCTGGATGTCGCAGGCGTGGATATTTTGCGCGCCCACCGCGGCCCGCTGGTGATGGAGGTTAATGCCTCGCCCGGGCTGGAAGGTATTGAAAACACCACGGGTTTGAATATCGCCGCGATGATGATCGACTGGATTGAACAGCATGCCCGCCCCGGTTTCAGTCTGAAAACCGGGGGATGATGCCCCTTTTTGACCGGCGGGCGTGGTTTTCAGCTTGCTTTTTCCGTAAGCTATTGCGCTTATTTCAACGCGGTATATAGGGCAGTAGCATATGGATTCACTCGTCGTTCCAGACTTAGACGTATTACGACGTTGGCTGGATCAGCAAAGCATTACCTGGTTTGAATGCGACGCCTGTCAGGCGCTTCATCTGCCGCACATGCAGAATTTCGATGGCGTTTTCGATGCCAAAATCGACCTGGTCGATAACGTCATCCTCTTTTCCGCCCTCGCCGAGGTTAAACCGACGGCTTTAATTCCGCTGGTGGGCGATCTCTCGCAAATTAACGCCGCCTCGCTGACGGTGAAAGCCTTCCTCGATATTCAGGATGATAATCTGCCGAAGCTGATCGTCTGCCAGTCGCTGTTAATCGAAGCGGGCATTACTTATGGACAGTTTGCGCACTTCCTGCGCCAGAGCGAAGAACAAATCTCAATGGTGATTATGGAAGCTTTCGCGAATAACCTGCTGATGATGGGAGAGGCGGAAGACGATGAGCCGGCCCTCACCGCCAGCCGCCTGCCTATTCTGCACTAACCATTTTCCGCATCACTTCCCGTTTCTGCGTCTCTTCCCGATATTCTCGTCGGGCAAGCGGCGCAATTCACATTTTTATTCTGCACTTTGCCCTTTAATGCCAGATATTTCTCGCCGTTTATGCCCTGTTTGGCGCATCACATAGATGAAACATGCATAAATAATCGATAAAAGGCGTTTTTTACTCTGAGGTATAGCCTGTTTGCCAACCTGCGGCTATGCTTGCGGGGCTGCATAAGGTATGCGGTAACTGCCGCAGAGCTATCAGTTTTTCCTGTTATGCCTGCGATGAATAATGATTCATTCTGTCGCTTTATATGCGGGAAGCCGACCGGCTTCTGCTGTTCTGCATCGTTAAGATTGACCCCATGTCTGGAGGAAGGAAAACATGTTAAACAACCACGGCAAAAAATGGTTGTCTGGTGTGGTGGCGGGTGTGCTGATGGCGGTCTCCGCCGGTACGATGGCGGAACAGAAAACGCTGCACGTCTATAACTGGTCGGATTATATTTCCCCGGATACCGTGCCGGATTTTGAAAAGCAAACCGGTATCAAAGTGGTTTATGACGTGTTCGATTCCAACGAAGTGCTGGAAGGTAAACTGATGGCGGGCAGCACCGGCTACGATGTGGTGGTGCCGTCCTCCAGCTTCCTGGCGCGTCAGCTGCAGTCCGGCGTTTTCCAGGAGCTGGATAAGAGTAAGCTCCCTAACTATAAAAACCTCGATCCCGAACTGCTGAAAAAAGTGGAACAGCACGATCCAGGCAATAAATATGCGATTCCTTACCTGTGGGCTACCACCGGTATCGGCTATAACGTCGAGAAAGTGAAGGCGGCGCTGGGCAAAGATGCGCCGGTCAACAGCTGGGATCTGGTGCTGAAGCCGGAAAACCTTGAAAAGCTGAAAAGCTGCGGCGTCTCTTTCCTCGATGCGCCTGAAGAGATTTTTGCCACCGTGCTGAACTACCTCGGCAAAGATCCGAACAGCAGCGATGCGAAAGATTACTCCGGCACGGCGACCGATCTGCTGCTGAAGCTGCGGCCAAATATCCGTTATTTCCACTCTTCCCAGTACATTAACGATCTGGCGAACGGCAATATCTGCGTCGCTATCGGCTGGGCGGGCGATATTCTGCAGGCGAAAAATCGTGCGGTAGAAGCGAAAAACGGCGTGGACATCGCCTACAGCATTCCGAAAGAGGGCGCGCTGGCCTTCTTCGATATGATGGCGATCCCGAAAGATGCAAAAACCTCGATGAAGCCTATCAGTGGCTGAACTACATCATGGATCCGAAAGTGATTGCGCACATTTCCGACAAGATGTTCTACGCTAACGGTAATAAGGCGTCGTTGCCGCTGATTAGCGCCGAGGTGCGTAACAATCCGGGCATTTTCCCGACGCCGGAAACCATGTCCAAACTGTTTGTGCTGAAAGTGCAGGAGCCGAAACTCGATCGCGTCCGTACACGCGCATGGACCCGAGTCAAAAGCGGTAAGTAATTCGCCTGACGCAATAGCCAGGTTAACCACAACAGAGGCGCGGTATCGGCCTCTGTTGTCTCATTTGGGCGGCTGCGTGCCGCGAGTTTCCGCCGAGCGCCGGAGAGTAAAGTTAGTGAACGACGCGATTCCCCGTCATCCCCATAAAACGGCAAAGGCCCTGACGCCGCTGCTGGAAATCCGTAACCTGACCAAATCATTTGACGGGCAGCACGCCGTTGATGATGTCAGCCTGACCATTTATAAAGGCGAAATTTTCGCTCTGCTGGGCGCCTCCGGCTGTGGCAAATCGACCCTGCTGCGTATGCTGGCGGGCTTTGAAGCGCCGACCCACGGCCAGATTCTGCTGGACGGGCAGGATCTTTCTCACGTACCGCCTTATCAGCGTCCGATCAATATGATGTTCCAGTCCTATGCGCTCTTTCCGCATATGACGGTGGAACAGAATATCGCCTTCGGCCTGAAGCAGGACAAACTGCCCAAAGGCGACATTGCCGAGCGCGTCGCGGAGATGCTGGCGCTGGTGCATATGCAGGAGTATGCCAAACGTAAGCCGCATCAGCTGTCCGGCGGCCAGCGTCAGCGCGTGGCGCTGGCGCGCAGCCTGGCGAAGCGTCCAAAACTGCTGCTGCTGGATGAGCCGATGGGCGCGCTGGATAAAAAATTGCGCGATCGCATGCAGCTGGAAGTGGTGGATATTCTGGAGCGCGTCGGCGCCACCTGCGTGATGGTGACCCATGACCAGGAAGAGGCGATGACCATGGCGGGACGTATTGCCATTATGAACCGCGGCAAGTTTGTGCAAATTGGCGAACCGGAGGAGATCTATGAGCATCCGACCAGCCGCTACAGCGCTGAATTTATCGGCTCCGTCAACGTCTTTGAAGGGCTGCTGCGCGAGCGCCGCGCCGATGGCCTGGTGATCGACAGCCCCGGACTGGTGCATCCGCTGAAGGTCGCCTCTGATGTTTCCATTATGGATAACGTGCCGGTCGCCATTGCGCTGCGCCCGGAAAAAGTCATGCTCTGCGAGCAGGTGCCGGCGGACGGCTGTAACTTTGCCGTGGGCGAAGTGGTGCATATCGCCTATCTGGGCGATTTATCCATTTATCATGTCAGGCTGCACAGCGGACAGATGATCAGCGCGCAGCTGCAAAACGCGCATCGCTTCCGTCACGGCGCGCCGACCTGGGGCGATGAAGTGCGTCTCAGCTGGGATGCCGACAGCTGTGTCGTGCTGACAGTATAAGAGGGCAGATATGAAACAACCTCCTGCCGTCGCGCAGCCCGGCAGCCTTAGCCGCACGCTGACCCGGTTAAAAATGGGCCATGGCCGTAAGCTGGTTATCGCGCTGCCTTATCTGTGGCTGGTGCTGTTCTTCCTGCTGCCGTTTTTGATCGTGCTGAAAATCAGCTTTGCGGAGATTGCGCGTGCGATCCCGCCTTATACCGAGCTGATTAGCTGGGCGGACGATCAGCTGACGCTGGTGTTTAATCTCGCCAACTATCTGCAGCTGACGGACGATCCGCTCTATATCGACGCCTATTTGCAGTCGCTGAAGGTGGCGGCGATTTCCACGCTGATCTGTCTGTTGATCGGCTATCCGCTGGCGTGGGCGGTGGCGCACAGTAAATCCTCGGTACGCAATATTCTGCTGCTGCTGGTGATCCTGCCGTCGTGGACCTCGTTTCTGGTGCGCGTGTACGCCTGGATGGGCTTGCTGAACAGCAACGGCATTCTGAACCGCTTTCTGATGTGGCAGGGCGTTATCGATCATCCGCTGGCGATCCTCTATACCAATACGGCGGTCTATATCGGCATCGTTTACTGCTATCTGCCGTTTATGGTACTGCCGATCTATACGGCGCTGACGCGTATCGACTATTCGTTGGTGGAAGCTTCCCTTGACCTTGGCGCCCGTCCGCTGAAAACCTTCTTTAGCGTGATTGTGCCGCTGACCAAAAACGGCATTATCGCCGGATCGATGCTGGTCTTTATTCCGGCGGTAGGGGAATACGTGATCCCTGAACTGCTGGGCGGGCCGGACAGCATTATGATTGGCCGCATTCTGTGGCAGGAGTTTTTCAATAACCGCGACTGGCCGGTGGCCTCGGCGCTGGCGGTGATTATTCTGCTGATTTTGATTCTGCCGATTATCTGGTTCCACAAGCATCAAAATAAGACTCTGGGAGAAAAAGAATGAGTAATCTGCCCGCTGTTCGCTCTCCGTGGCGGCTGGTCATTCTGCTGCTCTGCTTTAGTTTTCTCTACGCGCCGATGCTGCTGCTGGTGGCCTATTCCTTTAACAGCTCGCAGCTGGTAACCGTCTGGGAAAGTTTTTCTCTGCACTGGTATCGGGTGCTGTTTCAGGACAGCGCGATGATCAGCGCGGTTACGCTCAGCCTGACTATTGCCGCGCTCAGCGCCACCATGGCGGTGGTGCTGGGCACCATCGCGGCGGTGATTATCGTGCGCTTCGGCCGCTTTAAAGGCTCGACCGGCTTCGCCTTTATGCTGACCGCGCCGCTGGTAATGCCAGATGTGATTACCGGTTTGTCGCTGTTGCTGCTGTTTGTCGCCATGGGCCATGCCATTGGCTGGCCCAGCGATCGCGGGATGCTGACCATCTGGCTGGCGCACGTGACCTTCTGTACCGCCTACGTTTCCGTAGTGATCAACTCGCGCCTGCGTGAGCTGGATCGCTCCATTGAGGAAGCGGCAATGGATTTGGGCGCCACGCCGCTGAAAGTCTTTTTCGTGATCACCGTGCCGATGATTGCGCCAGCGCTGGTTACCGGCTGGCTGCTGGCCTTTACGCTGTCGCTCGACGATCTGGTGATTTCCAGTTTTGTTACCGGGCCGGGCGCCACCACCTTACCGATGGCGATCTTCGCTACCGTGCGGCGCGGCGTAAACCCGGAAATCAACGCGCTGGCGTCGCTGATTTTGTTTGTTGTTGGGCTGGTAGGCTTTATCGCCTGGCGCTTTATGGCGCATGAAGAAAAGCAGCGCGTAAAGGATATTCAGAAAGCGCGACGTGGCTAAAGTCCGAAACCTTTGCCACTATAGATAGCGGGCCTCAGGCGCAGCCCTGAGCCTGCTGTCGCAACGGAAGGAGTTCGGTCAATGTCGGAAGTGTTCAGAGCCGGAAAAGCGGTCATCAGCCGCCCACAGGCGCCGGTGCCGGTGATTATTGCCGGTCAGGCGATTATTGCTATGCGTTGCCTGAGCGTACTGCTGCTGGCGAACGAACTGGGCTACGACGGCATTGCCGATTTTATTCACCGCAGCGCCCAGGCCTGGGATTCCACGCTGATCTTTATTGCCAGCCAGATGATTTTCTTTATTGAACTGCGCTGCGCCCTGACGTTGATGCGCGGCTCGCGCCGTGGCCGCCTGGTTTATCTGCTCACCCAGCTGATCGTTCTGTGCTATTTATGGACCGCCTCCATTGGCTGGATTTACCCGGAAATTTTTAGCATCAGCGGTGCTAACAATCTTGAGATCTTCCATCGGCTGATTCTGCATAAAATGCCCGACCTGCTGGTATTGCTGTTGCTGTTCCTGCCTGCCAGCAGTCGGCAATTTTTCCAGCGCGGCTGAGTCGCCGGTGCTACAATCCTGCCCCGCACCGGCATCCACACTCATCACAGGCTTTAACATGTATTGCGCACTTTACGATGCAGACCGCTGTCGCTCCTGCCAGTGGCTGACCACACCTTATTCTCAACAGCTGCAACGGAAACAGGATCATCTGCAGCAACTGCTGCATGCGTTTCCGGTTGAGCGCTGGCTGCCGCCGGTGGATTCGCCGCAGCAGGCGTTTCGCAACAAGGCGAAAATGGTGGTCAGCGGCAGCGTTGAGCGCCCGATATTGGGCATCGTGCAGCGGGACGGCGATCCGGTTGATTTAACCGCCTGTCCGCTCTATCCCGCAAGCTTTGCGCCGGTTTTTGCCGTGCTGAAGCCCTTTATTGCCCGTGCTGGCTTAACGCCCTATAACGTGGCGCGCCGCCGTGGCGAGCTGAAATTCCTGCTGCTCAGCGAAAGTTCGCTGGATGGCCGCCTGATGCTGCGTTTTGTGCTGCGCTCCACCGCCAAGCTGGCGCAGCTGCGCGCCGCGCTGCCGTGGTTGCAGCAACAGCTACCGCAGCTGTCGGTGATCTCCGCTAATATTCAGCCGGTGCATATGGCGATCCTGGAAGGCGACGAGGAGATTGCGTTAACGGAAAACCAGGCGCTGGCCGACCAGCTGAATCATGTGCCGCTCTGGATTCGACCACGCAGTTTCTTCCAGACTAATCCCGCCGTGGCGGCGCGCCTGTATGACACTGCGCGTCAGTGGGTCAGCGAGCTGGGCGTGCAGGCGATGTGGGATCTCTTTTGCGGCGTGGGCGGCTTTGGCTTGCACTGCGCCACGCCGGAGATGCAGCTCACCGGCATTGAGATTAGCGCCGAGGCAATCGCCTGTGCGCAACGTTCGGCGCGGCAAATTGGGCTGGAGAAGGTGCGGTTCGCAGCGCTGGACTCCACGCGTTTCGCCAGCGGAGAAGGCGAGATACCGGAGCTGGTGCTGGTGAACCCGCCCCGGCGCGGCATTGGCGCCGAGCTGTGCGATTATCTCAGCCGTATGGCGCCGCACTGGCTGCTCTATTCCAGTTGTAACGCAGAAAGCATGGCGCAGGATATTGCGCGTCTGCCGCATTACCGCATTCGCCGCGTGCAGCTGTTTGATATGTTTCCGCATACTGCCCACTACGAAGTGCTGACGCTGCTGGAACGGCAGTCGGCATAACAAGGAAAAAATTCTCCCGCCTTAGCGTGGCGGGAGAAAGTGAGGTTTGGTCTGAAGCGCCTGTGGCTGGCGGGCAGGATTTAGTGAGCAAACCACTTGTCGTTGATTTTCTGCAGCGTGCCGTCTGCTTTTACCGCCGCCAGCGCCGCGTTCAGTTTAGTCAGCAGCGCCTGATTGTCCGGGCGCACCGCAATGCCCAGTCCAGTGCCGAAATATTGCGGATCGGTCACGGCCTGGCCAACGGTGCCCAGCTGGGGATTGGCCTTCAGCCACTCATTGACCACTGCCGTATCGCCAAAGACGCCGTCAAGACGACCATTTTTCAGATCGAGGATAGCATTTTGATAGCTGTCGTAGGCGACGGTTTTAACTTCAGGATGTTTGTCCTGCAGATAACGCTGGTGCGTGGTGCCATTTTCCATGCCGATGCGTTTTCCCTTCAGCGCCGCCATATCGGCATATTTGCCTTTCTGGGCAATCACCACCGCCGAGTTGGCGTAGTAGGGCTGGGTAAAGGCGACCTGCTTGCTGCGCTCCGGCGTAATATCCATGCCGGAAATCACCGCGTCATAACGACGAAATTTCAATGCCGGGATCAGGCTGTCGAAAGCGTTATTGGTAAAACTGCACTCCGCTTTCATCTGCTGACACAGGGCTTTCGCCAGATCGATGTCAAAGCCGACAATTTGGTTATCGCTGCTTAAAGATTCAAACGGCGGATAGGTGGCTGAAGAGGCGAAACGAATTTTTTCCGCTGCGCCAGCGTTAAGCGCAATGCCTGCCAGCGCGGCGGCCAGTAACCATTTTTTCATTGGGAATGCTCCTGTCTCTCATTATGATTGTTGCCCAGCGGCGAGAAACAAGATGCCATTGAATGAATGTTTATGCAACTAAAGTGTATAAATAATGGAAAAGGCGGGTTTTGGCCGCCTTTTTATTAACTGGGATGAGTCTTGCTTGCTAGTTGCGGCGTTCAAAGGCCAACGCACGATGTTCAATCAGGCGCATCAGCAGGGTGAGCAGGCCGTTCACACACAGATAGATCAGACCGGCAGCGGCAAAGACCATCACATCATAGGTGCGGCCATAGAGCAGCTGACCGTGGCCCATCACTTCCATCAGCGTAATGGTGTAGGCCAGCGAGGTGCTTTTAAACACCAGCACCACCTCATTCGAATAGGAGGAGAGGGCGCGTTTAAACGCATAAGGCAGCAAAATACGCAGCGTATCGCGACGTGTCATGCCGAGTGCCGCGCAGGATTGCCACTGGCCCGCCGGAATAGCGCGCACCGCGCCGTAAAACAGCTGGGTGGTATAGGCCGCGCTGTTTAACGACAGCGCCAGCAGCGCGCAGAGCCAGGGCTGTGAAAGCAGCTGCCAGAGCCAGTCAATTTTTTGAATAGAAGGAAACTGGCCCGGTCCGTAATAAATCAAAAAGATCTGTACCAGCAGCGGCGTGCCGGTAAACAGCGTGATATAGCCTTTCACCAGCTGGCTGACGACCGGCGTTTTCAGTGCCAGCACCATGGTAAACAGCAGAGAAAGGATCAGCGCCGCCAGCAGCGAGGCCACCGTCAGCGTCAGGCTGGTCTGCAGTCCTTTCAGCAGTTCAGGAAGATAGGCCAGCATCAGCTGTTCCCCCGTTCAAAACGCGTGGTGCGTAATTCAATGCGCTTCAACACCGCCTGGCTTAGCAGCGTAATAATCAGATAAATGGCCGCCGCAATCAGATACCAGGTAAAAGGTTCCTGCGTGCGGGTGGCGATACTGCGGGTTTGCAGCATCAGATCGTTAACGCTAATCAGCGAAACCAGCGCAGTATCCTTCAGCAGCACCAGCCACTGGTTGCCCAGCCCTGGCAGCGCGTGACGCCACATTTGCGGCATAATCAGGCGAAAAAAGATCGCTGATTTTTTCATCCCCAGCGCCTGGCCCGATTCCCACTGGCCGACCGGCACCGCCTTAAGCGCGCCGCGCAACGTCTGCGACGCGTAGGCGGAATAGAGAATCGACAGAGCGATGACGCCGCACAGGAAAGGACTGACGTCGAAATTATCGATCTGCATCTGTACCGGCAGTGAGAACAGGCCGAACGGAATGACAAAGCCGTCAGAGAGCATCAGCAACAGCTGCGAAGCGCCGAAATAGATAAACAGCACCACCAGAATTTCCGGCAGGCCGCGAATCAGGGTTACCAGCGCGGTGCCAGTCCAGGCGATCGGCCGCCAGCGCACCGATTCCCAACCGGCAAACAGCATCGCCAGCGTCAGGCCGACGAGCAGCGCGCAGACGGCAAGGCCGACGGTCATCCCGGCGGCGCTTGCAAGAGGAAAGAATTCGTTCATTGACTTACTGCTGGAACCATTTGCTGTAGATGGTTTTGTAGGTGCCGTCCGCTTTGACTTTATCCAGCGCGGCGTTGAATTTCTGCTGTAACGCGCTTTTGTTCTGGCGAACCGCAATGCCAAGGCCGGTGCCGAAGTAGGCTTTATCCGTCACTTTCTCGCCGACGGCGGTCAGGTTCTGGTTTTGCTTCAGCCACTCGTTTACCACCGCCGTATCACCAAATACCGCATCAATACGGCCATTTTTCAGGTCGAGAATCGCATTCTGATAGCTGTCGTAAGGCACGGTAGTGATATCGCTCTGCTTATCGGTCAGGTATTTCTGATGCGTGGTGCCGTTTTGCACGCCGACGCGTTTGCCTTTCAGCGCTGCGACATCGGCCACTTTGCCTTTTTGCGCGATAAACAGCGCGGAGTTTTCATAATAGGGTTTGCTGAACAGCACCTGTTTTTCGCGCTCCGGCGTAATATCCATACCGGCCATCACCGCATCGAAACGGCGGAATTTCAGGCTGGGGATCAGGCTGTCAAACGCCTGGTTAGTAAAGATACAGGTGGCGTTCATCTCTTTACACAGCGCGTTAGCCAGATCGACATCGAAGCCCTTAATTTGGTTATTGGCATCGACAAATTCAAACGGAGGATAAGAGGCTTCCGTCGCAAAGCGAATAGTGTCGGCAGCGGAAGCGCTCAGGCTGATACCGGTTAACAGAGCGGCAAGAACAATTTTTTTCATCTTTATGGCCTTACTCAGTGCGAGAGATAGTTAGCAAACGCTTCGGTTTGCGGCTGTGTAAAACGGCTGGCGTCACCCTGTTCAACAATATAGCCATTTTCCATGTACACCACGCGGCTGGCCGTTTTACGGGCGACTTCAACCTCGTGAGTCACGATGACCTGAGTGATGTTGGTTTGCGCCAGCTCGCGAATAATATTAACAATCTGGGCGGTGATTTCCGGGTCGAGCGCGGCGGTTGGCTCATCAAACAGCAGCACCGCAGGCTCCATCATCAGCGCGCGGGCGATGGCGACGCGCTGCTGCTGACCGCCGGAAAGCTGTAAGGGAAAGCGGTCGGCGTGCGGCGTCAGGCGCAGGCGTTCCAGCAATTTGTCGGCGCGCTCATGGGCGCGATCTTTCGCCAGACCCAGCACGCGACAAGGCGCTTCGATCAGGTTCTGTTTTACCGTCAGATGCGGCCAGAGATTATATTGCTGAAAGACCATGCCCACATTCTGGCGCAGCTCGCGAATGGCGTTGTCGCCGGGCTTTTTGTTGAAATCAAAATGATGACCGGCGATGCTGAGCGTGCCGGAACGCGGCATTTCAAGCAGGTTTAATACGCGCAGAAGCGAGCTTTTACCGGCGCCGCTTGGGCCAAGCAGCACCAGCGTTTCGCCTTCCGGGCACGTCAGCTGTATATCAAACAGCGCCTGCTGGGCGCCATAAAAGCAATTAATACCGTTAAGTTGAATACTCATGCGCAGAAAATGAATAGCAATTGATGCCGCGAATCTTAACGCTCACAGAATAGTTATGCAATCATTGTGCGTTAAAATTTATTAATGGGCAGTGGAATGCCTTAAGGCTAGCACAAGATTCCGCAATGCAGAGAAGTGGAAGTGAATAAGCAGGGAGATTTTATTCTTTTCGTGATAACCATAGCACCGCAGACAGGCGGTGCTATGCCAACACTATTATTTTTCGAGGAGCTGGCTCAGGGCGCCGCCGCCGGGACGCTGCCAGTTGGCGACGTAACGCACATCATCCACCGTCCAGCAGGTGCCTTCGCGCACCATCAGCACTTCATCCTGCCAGCTCACGCTTTTATCACCGGCGCGGGTTAAGGTCACGCGCAGCGGAATATTGCGTGCGTCGGTATTGGGGATGGTTGAGGCGTCGGCGACTTTGGCTTCAGTCGGCCCCTGCGCCAGGCTGGAGAAAAGATCGCCCTGGCGCCACTCGGCCGGTTTATCGGTTTGCGCATTGGCTTTCAACAGGCTTTGATACAGCTTTTCGCTCAGATAGGGACGGTAGCGCGCCAGCAGCTGGCTATCCGGCAGGCCCTGCGTCGGCTGAGCCGTACGTAAATCATAAAATTTCTGTGCCACGGTATCCGGTCCGCCATCCACGCAAGCGGCTGCACGCGTGCCGATGTCTTTATAGGCCGGCTCCACGGTGGTACAGGCGCTCAGCAGCAGAGCTGCCGGCAGCAGGGCGGCAAACGCTTTGTTTTTCATCTCATTTTCCTTATGGTCATCGGGCAAAGCTTTGTTTTAGCATACAGTATAGCCCTGCTTTTTAACTGCACGGGCTAAACTGAAGCTGAATCGGAAAAGGAGAAGATGATGAAATTAACCACAACGCCCACCCTTGAAGGACAAACCATTACCGACTATTGCGGCGTGGTTACCGGCGAGGCGATTCTCGGCGCGAATGTTTTTCGCGATTTTTTTGCCGGTATCCGCGATATTGTTGGCGGCCGCTCCGGCGCCTATGAAAAAGAGCTGCGCAAGGCGCGTGAAATCGCCTTCTCCGAGCTGGAGGCACAGGCGAAAGCGCTGGGCGCCGATGCGGTAGTGGGAATCGATATTGACTACGAAACCGTCGGCAAGGACAGCAGTATGCTGATGGTTAGCGTGAGCGGTACGGCAGTGAAAACGCGGTGACGAGAGGTATTGGGCTTTGCCTGCTGCTGCTGTTGGCAGGCTGCACCTCCGGCCTGGAGCAGCGCCAGGGCTATAGCGTGGATAGGCGCCAGGCGGCGTTTGGCGCCGAACCACGCGTCAAGGTGATCGTTATCCACTATACGGCGGAAGATTTTCCCTCTTCGCTGGCCACGCTGACGGATAAAGAGGTTAGCGTCCATTATTTGATCCCCACGCAGCCGCCACAGCATCACGGCACGCCGTTAATCTGGCAGCTGGTACCGGAAAAAGATCTCGCCTGGCACGCCGGCACCAGCTACTGGCGCGGCGCCACGCGCATTAACGATACCTCTATTGGGATTGAACTGGTCAATCCCGGCTATCGCAATACACCGCAGGGACGCCAGTTTTATCCCTTTTCCTCCGCGCAAATCAACGCGCTGCTGCCGCTGTTGCAGGACGTAATCAGCCGCTATCAGATCGCGCCGCAAAATATTGTCGGCCACAGCGATATTGCGCCGCAGCGCAAGCAGGATCCGGGGCCGCGTTTTCCCTGGGCGCAGCTGGCAGCGGCGGGCATCGGCGCCTGGCCGGAGAAACAGCGTGTAGCGACGTTGTTGCAGGGGCGCGATCCTTATCAGCCGGTGGCGCCGGAGGCGTTGCTGGCGCTGCTGGAGCAATATGGCTATGAGGTTAAGGCGGCGGTGACGCCGACCCAGCAGCGGAAACTGATCGCTGCCTTCCAGATGCACTTCCGGCCTGCGAATTACGCCGGACAGGCCGATGCGGAAACCCTGGCTATCGCGCAGGCGCTGCTGGAGAAGTACGGGCGCTAGCGTCGGTGCAATAAAAACGGCGCTGAGAGTTTCAGCGCCGTAACGGTTTACGTTGCGGGTTACTGCGTCGCCAGAAACGCCTGCCACTGATTTACCACCTGCTGCAGGGCGGCGCGATCGATATCCAGGTGGGTAACCAGGCGCGTTACCGGCCCCGCAGAGATCAAGATATTGCGCGCTTCCATCCAGGCTTTCAGCGGCGCGACCTGCTCCGATGGCAGCTGTGCAAAGACCATATTGGTGTGCTGGCTGACCTGCAGGCCGAGCGCGCTAAGCTGCTCCGCCAGCCAGCGGGCGTTATCGTGATCCTCTTTCAGGCGCATCACATTATTTTCCAGCGTGTAAAGCCCGGCTGCCGCCAGAATGCCCGCCTGACGCATGCCGCCGCCGGTCATTTTGCGCCAGCGGCGCGCGCGCTGAATATAGTCCGCATCGCCGCACAGCAGCGAGCCGACCGGCGTTCCCAGCCCTTTCGACAGGCAGATGGTTAAGGTATCGCAATAGCGGGTGAGCGACTCCAGCGGCAGCTCCAGTGCTACGGCGGCATTAAAAATACGCGCGCCGTCGATATGCAGCGCCAGCTGATGTTCGCGGGTAAAACGATACGCCTCAGCCAGATAATCGAGCGGCAACACCTTGCCGCCGATGGTGTTTTCCAGGCTGAGCAGGCGCGTACGGGCAAAGTGAATATCGTCAGGCTTAATCGCCGCTGCCACGTTAGCCAGCGGCAGGGTGCCGTCAGAGGCCGCCTCAATCGGCTGCGGCTGAATGCTGCCTAACACCGCTGCGCCGCCCGCTTCATATTTATAGTTGTGCGCCTGCTGGCCCACGATATATTCCTCGCCGCGCTGGCAGTGCGTGAGCAGGGCGACCAGGTTGGCCTGGGTGCCGGTCGGTAAAAAGAGCGCCGCCTCTTTGCCGCTCAGGCGTGCGGCTTCCGCCTCCAGTGCGTTAACTGTCGGATCGTCGCCGTAAACATCATCGCCGGTGCGGGCGGAGATCATCGCCGACAGCATGGCGGGCGACGGTCGGGTCACCGTATCGCTGCGTAAATCAATCACGTTGCTGCTCCTCAAAAAAACGGGCACCTGCGTGCCCGTAAAAGAAATTGTCTATGGTTTTACCGCAGCCAGTTGGTTTTTGCCAGCTCGACGACTTCGTCGCCGCGCCCGTTAATAATCGCACGCAGCATATAAAGGCTGAAGCCCTTGGCCTGTTCCATTTTGATCTGCGGCGGCATCGCCAGCTCATCTTTTGCCGTAATCACATCCAGCAATACCGGCCCGTCATGGGCGAAGGCTTCCTGAATCGCGCCGTCCAAATCGGAGGCTTTTTCTACGCGAATGCCTTTCACTCCGCAGGCGTTGGCGATGGCGGCAAAGTCAGGGTTTTGCAGATCGGTGCCGTCGGTCAGGTAGCCGCCCGCTTTCATCTCCATCGCCACAAAGCCCAGCACGCTGTTGTTAAAGACCACCAGCTTCACCGGCAGCCGGAGCTGCGCTACGGAAATAAAATCGCCCATTAGCATGCTAAAGCCGCCGTCACCGCACATCGCTACGACCTGACGATTCTTGTCCAGCGCCTGCGCCCCCAGCGCCTGCGGCATGGCATTGGCCATCGAACCGTGATTGAAGGAGCCCAGCAGACGACGTTTGCCGTTCATTTGCAGATAGCGCGCCGCCCAGACCGTCGGCGTGCCGACATCACAGGTAAAAATCGCATCTTCACGGGCAAAGTGGCTTAGCCGCTGCGCCAGGTATTGCGGATGGATCGCCTGTTTGTCGTTGGCTTTCGCCAGATCGTCCAGATCTTTGCGCGCGTCGGCATAATGTTCCAGCGCATTGTCCAGGAATTCACGATCGTTTTTATTTTGCAGGCGCGGCAGCAGCGCATTCAGCGTAGCCTTCACATCGCCCACCAGCGGCATATCAACGTGGCAGTGGGCGCCGATGCTGCCGGGGTTAATGTCTAACTGAATGATTTTCGCTTTGGTGGGATAGAAAGCGCGGTAGGGGAACTGGGTGCCGAGCAGCACCAGCGTATCGGCGTTCATCATGGCGTGATAGCCGGAGGAGAAGCCGATCAGTCCGGTCATGCCGACGCTGTAAGGATTGTCATATTCAATATGTTCTTTTCCGCGCAACGCATGCACGACCGGCGCTTTTAGCGTAGCGGCCAGCCCGACTACCTGTTGATGGGCGCCTGCACAGCCGCTGCCGCACATTAATGTGATGTTTTGCGCATCGTTCAGCAGTGCCGCCAGCTTATCCAGCTCGCTTTCCGACGGCTGAATAACCGGTGGCTGTGGCGGATACCAGGCGGGAGACATGGTTTCCGGCGCCGGTTTCAGCGCGACATCGCCCGGCAGCACGATCACGGAAACGCCGCGGTTAAGGATTGCCTTACGCATGGCGATGCCTAAAACCTGCGGCAGTTGTTCAGGGTTGGAAACAAGCTCGCAATAATGGCTGCATTCGCGGAACAGCTCCTGCGGATGCGTTTCCTGAAAATAACCGCTGCCGATTTCACTGGAAGGAATATGGGCGGCAATGGCCAGCACCGGCACATGATTGCGGTGACAGTCAAACAGCCCATTAATCAGATGCAAATTGCCTGGCCCACAGGATCCGGCGCAAACCGCCAGCTCACCGCTGATTTGCGCTTCGGCGCCTGCGGCAAAAGCGGCAACCTCTTCATGACGCCTGGGCATCCATTCAATGGTGCCCATACGGTTCAGGCTGTCGCTCAGCCCGTTCAGGGAATCCCCGGTGACTCCCCAGATACGTTTTACTCCGGCGCTTTCCAGCGTTTGGGCAATTAGCGCGGCAACGGTTTGCTTCATAGTGGCTCCTTACTGTGGTTGGCCATCATCCCGATGGCGAGACGTCAGACGATAAAAAGTCTAGTCAACGCCGCGCCGATCGGGTGAGTCACTATGCAACCGGGTATGTCTGAACGATCAGGCCAGCGCGATATCGCCCGCAGGCTGACAACTACAGGCCAGCACGTAACCGGCGGCGATTTCTTCCTCCGTCAGGCCAACTGTGCTGCTGGTCTGATAGTCGCCGCTCACCACGCGCGTTTTACAGCAGCCGCATACCCCGGCGCGGCAAACCGCTTCCACCGGCACCTTGTGCTGTTCCATCGCCGCCAGCAGCGACCAGCCCGCCGGAAATGCAGCGTTGCTCAGCTGCTGCGTTGCGCTACTCAGGTGGTAGCGCACGCCGTTATCCTCGAGCTCATCCGCTGCAGGGGCGGTGAACTGTTCACGCAGCACTTTGGTGGCGCCGAGCGCCCGTACCGCATTTTCCGCCGCGTCCATATAAGGCTGCGGGCCGCACATCATAACCGTGCGCTGCGCCAGGTTCGGCACCTGCTGCGCCAGAATGTCTGGCGTCAGGCGGCCTGCAAGCATATCGGCTTCCGGCTGTTGCTCGGCGATGATCGTCAGCTTCAGCCACGGGCGCAGCGCCTGCAGCGCTTCAGCGAAGATCACATCACGCGGCGAGCGCACGCTGTAGATCAGATGCACATCGGTTTGCGGACGATTCGCGTGCAGCCAGCGCGCCATCGACATTACTGGCGTTATGCCGCAGCCCGCCGCCAGCAGCAGATAGTGCGAATCCTGATGCTGCTCGCAGCTAAAGCTGCCCTGCGGATCGGATAACCAGACGAAATCGCCCGGCTTCACCTGCTGCGTCAGCCAGCCGGAGCCTTTACCCTGCTCGATATAGCGAATGGTCAGGGTGATAAAACGGCTCTGGCCCGGCGTCGAGGAGAGCGTGTAAGCGCGTACCTCGTCGCTGTTGCCGATGCGCACCAGCGCAAACTGGCCCGCCTGCCAGCGGTAAAAGTCATGGTCGATTAGCGCCAGCGTCCAGACATCCGGCGTTTCCTGAGTAATATGGTGAACCTGCATGCGCCAGGGACAAAGCGTAGTGGTATTCATGGTTTACTCCTGTGGGCCAAGGATCGCGGCAAGGTCGTTTTCAACGGTGGTAACCGGGATCATGCCAAACTCTTTTTTCAGAATGGCGAGCAGGTTATCGGTCAGGAAAGCTGGCGCGGTTGGCCCGGTGCGGATGTTTTTCACGCCAAGTGACAGCAGCGTCAGCAGCACTACGATCGCTTTCTGTTCGAACCAGGAAAGCACCAGCGACAGCGGCAGATCGTTGACGCCGCAGTTCAGTTTTTCCGCCAGTTTGACCGCCAGCACAATCGCAGCGTAGCTGTCATTACACTGACCGACATCCAGCAGGCGCGGCAGGCCTTCCAGCGTACCGAAATCAAGCTTATTGAAGCGATATTTGCCGCAGGCAAGGGTCAGGATCAGGCAATCATCCGGCACCGCCGTTGCCAGGTCGGTGTAGTAGCTGCGTTTGTCGCGGCTGCCGTCACAGCCGCCCACCAGGAAGACGTGACGCAGTTTTTTCTGCGTAGCGAGATCGATAATGGAATCGCAGGCATCGAGCAGGACGCGACGACCGAAACCAACGGTAATCTCATGGGGAATTTCGCTCCACGGGAAGCCTGCCATGCTTTGCGCCTGTTGGATCACCGGCGCGAAATCATCGCCGTCGAGGTGGTTGACGCCCGGCCAGCCCACAATGCTACGGGTCCAGATTCGGTTTTGATAATCGCCGATGGTTGGATCGATAATGCA
The DNA here is from genome assembly GCF_940807255.1 of Mixta sp. Marseille-Q2659. Classification (GTDB taxonomy): domain Bacteria; phylum Pseudomonadota; class Gammaproteobacteria; order Enterobacterales; family Enterobacteriaceae; genus Mixta. The sequence goes on from NZ_CALNWY010000004.1 coordinate 154,654, forward strand.
GTTGGAGGTCATTACAATCGGGCCAGGGAAGCGGGCAAATTCGCTTTGCTGATTCTGCCAGCCGCTGCCGTAGTTACCGACCAGATGAGGATATTTATTCAGGCCCGGGTAGCCGTGAGCAGGTAGCATTTCGCCGTGAGTGTAGACATTCACGCCGGTGCCGGCGGTTTGCTCCAGCAGCAGCTGCAGATCTTTCAGATCGTGGCCGGAAATCAGGATCGCCTTGCCAGCAACCGGACGCACATTGACCTTAACCGGCTGCGGATCGCCATAGGTGGTGGTCTGCGCTTCGTCCAGCATTTCCATAATGGCAAAGTTCATTTTGCCGATGTGCATCGCTTCCGCCAGCAGCGCGTCGACGTTGTTGGGGCGGGTGCCGAGCCACGACATGATCTGATGATACTGTTGATAAACATCATTATCGTAGCGGCCATGCACATGGGCATGTTCCATATAGGCGGCAGCGCCTTTCAGGCCATACAGGCAGAGCAGACGCAGGCCGACAATATCTTCATGGTCGTCACCGGCATTCAGCGCGAACGCCTGCGCCTGCTGCTGTAATACTTCCGCATCGCTGCCGTTAAGCGACAGATGAGCCAGCGGATGTTCCGGCTCGTTCAGCCCCAGAACGGCGCAGCGGGCTTTCAGCTGGTCACGATAGTTTTGCGCCTGAACGGCAAACGCAATAATGCGATCGGAATCGAAGTTAACGTTGGTTAAGGTTGAGAAGAAAGCGCGCGGCGCAAAGCTGTCAATTTCATGCTCAATGATATTTGCGCTACGTGCGTGCAGCGCCCAGGCAGAAAGGCTCTGCAGCACCGCAATCAGCAGATCCTGCAGATCGGAAGTTTCTGCGGTTTTGCCGCACATGCCCTGCGCAAAAGCGCAGCCATTGCCAGCCGGAGTGCGTATTGTTTGCTCACATTGCACACAGAACATTTAGGTATCCCTTTATAAGTTGTATTTTACATGCAACTTATAAGGACAAGCATGGCTGGCAGGCAAGCGGAGGCTGAGATAATTGCAGCCGATTTGATCTGAAGCAAAAAGAAAAGGGGAGGCGGCCTGAATTTTGGCCGCCTTCTTATCAGGAGGAAAAGAGGGCAATGAGTACCGGCGCCGCCAGGCTCAGGGCGAAGCCATGCACTATCGCGGCAGGCACAATTTCCAGGCCACCTGCACGCTGTAAAACCGGCAGCGTAAAATCCATTGAAGTGGCGCCGCACAGACCGAGCGCGCCCGAACGGTGACGGCGAATAAGCATCGGAATCAGCATGATAGCGATCAGCTCACGCAATAGATCGTTGAAAAACGCAGCGCTGCCGATCACCGGTCCAAAACTTTCCGTCATCAGAATGCCCGATAGCGAATACCAGCCGTAACCGCTGGCCAGCGCCAGACCGGTGGTTAACGGTAGCCCCAGCATCAGCGCCGCCAGCATGCCGCCGACAAAGGCGCTTAAGCAGACCACGACCGCCACGATCATTCCACGCCGGTTTAGCACAATCTGGCGCAACGTCATCCCACTGCCGCGCAGCTGGAGACCCACCAGGAACAGCAGCAGGAAGAGCGCATATTCGCTGGCCTGCGTGGCATGATGCAAAAATGTCCAGCTGGTCAGGCCGAGTAAAAAACCTAAGACCACGACGCCTAACAGCTTGAGCGATTCCAGCGCCATATGAAGCCGCGAAGGCAGCGCTTCCTGCTGGTGTTGATGGTGCCAGGGACGTCGTTTTTCCAGCAGGCGCAGCGCCAGCAGGTTACAGGCCAGAATCGCGATCACGCTGACGCTGGCGATATGCAAAATCGCCAGCAGGTTGGCCGCCAGGTTATCGAGAAACGCCAGGCTGATGCCCATAAAAAACAGGATGATATAAACCATCCAACTGAGTAAGCGGTTAACCAAACGCTGTAAGGTGTGGGATTTAAGCGGTAGCAAGTAGCCGATAATCAGCGGTAGGAGAATAATAAGCAGGCCTGAGTACATATCCCTGTAAGTCCATAAGTAAATTTGACGAACCTCACGCTAGCGAAAATTAGCAGAGTCGTAAAGCCCAACGCTGGATTTGTTAATAACTGGCGTCATGGCGGTTATGCGGAAATTAAGTAAATGAAATCAACCAGTCAGTGGTTTTTCCATAAGAGCTGTTTTATGAGGTTAAGCCAAAATTCAGTGGTGCGGGGTTAAAGATGCATTTAATATGCAACTTATGATTACATCCTGAGGTAAAAGCAATGTCATTACGCACACTCTCTCTGGGACAGATTGCCATTGAAATTCCTGGCTCCACCGCGCTGTTTCATCAATACGATCTCGATTTCTGCTGTGGCGGTAAGCATACGCTGGAAAAGATGGCTCAAAAACGCGGCCTGGATATTGACCAGCTGGAAAAAGAATTCCAGCAGTTGACGCAGCAGGAAATGAATGAAGAAGACTGGCGTAATGCGCCGCTCCCTGCGCTGATTGCACATATTATTGAGCGCTTCCATAACCAGCATCGTCAGCAGCTGCCCGATTTGATTAGCATGGCGGAAAAGGTTGAACGCGTGCATGGCGCTAAACCCGCTTGTCCGCTTGGGCTGACCAAAGTGATTCAGGACGTTTATCAGCACCTGAGCAATCATATGATGAAAGAAGAGCGTGTGCTGTTTCCGATGATTGAGCAGGGTTTCGGCTCCCATGCTTCCGATCCTATCGCCGTGATGGAATTTGAACATAATGAAGCGGGCGAGCAGCTGGAAGTGATCAAATCGCTGACCAATAACCTTACGCCGCCGGAAGGCGCCTGCACCACCTGGCGCGCGCTCTACAGCGGCATCGATCGATTTATCAAAGATCTGATGCTGCATATTCATCTGAAAACAACCTGTTGTTCCCACGCGCGCTGCGCGGCGAGTAACATCTTTGAACGGCCTCCTGTTTTGTCAGGAGGCGGTATCCTTCGCGCACTGCTCATCGTCCGAGCTGATAAAGATCAGACTGCCGTTTGCTGCTGTCCGCAGCGTTATCTTTCTCTCGCCAGGCACTGGCGAGGCGAAATTTACCTTTCTTTTATTACCGGCTTATCAAAAAATAAAATGTGCTTTTCTTCAGCAGGTTAATCGTGCGAGGCACAAATGGTGTAGCCTGAGATTGCCTGCTCATTATCCTTTGGCAAAGAAGAAAATCGCTCTGCTAAGAATAATCACAGCGGGATAAATGTGGGGTTGAAAGAAATTTCTTAGCCCCCATCTTTATAAGGTGTCCCAAATACGTTAATAAAAATGCCAGCATCCGTCGCTGGCATTTTTTAGTCGGGTTGTACAGAATGTGTTAGCGCGGTTCAGGCCCGGATGCCTTCAGCGACCTCCACCGGAACGATAAGGCTGGCGTGATTACCTTTAGGGCCTTGATGGACAGCAAACTGTACCTGTTGCCCGGCTTTGAGCGTCCTGTATCCCTCCATCTGGATTGAGGAATAGTGGGCAAAGATATCATCGCCGCCGCCGATCGGGCAGATAAAGCCGAATCCTTTGGCGTTGTTGAACCATTTAACTGTACCCTTCTCCATACTTCTGGTTCCCTCGCAAGACGTTTTTTTACTATGTAGGTGAGGTAGTGAAGCTGTAGCGAGTTGTTTAAAACTCCATCAGCTTGTGCTTGTAGAATGTAGAGAAACGAGGGGGAGCGTCAAGCCATCGGCCGGTTCAGGCATTGATAAAATCGCTAAACTTTGAGGTAGTTAACGCTATTGCCAAATTTGTGATAGCGGTCGCGCCCGTAAGAGTACGGATATTTTTTCACCCGCGCGAAGCCTGACGGCGCGCGTGTTACACTGAATATGGCATGCGGCTTTCGTGCCAGTACGCAACACAGATTACGACGGAACATTATGGGAAACACTAACGACTGGCTTAACTTTGAACATCTTGCAGAAGAGAAACTGCGCGAGGGTCTCAAGCCGCCTTCGATGTATAAAGTTATACTTAATAATGACGATTACACACCTATGGAATTTGTTGTTGACGTTCTGCAAAAGTTCTTTTCTTATGATATTGAGCGTGCAACGCAACTGATGCTCAGAGTGCATTATCAGGGCAAAGCAATTTGCGGCGTCTTTACCGCCGAAGTGGCTGAAACGAAAGTCGCGCAGGTGAATCGCTATGCTAAAGAAAATGAGCATCCGTTGCTGTGTACGCTGGAAAAAGCCTGATCGGCATTGTGCTATTCCGGCATAAACCGTAGGGCGATAATTGGGGGAGGTGCCTAATGCTCAATCAAGAACTGGAACTCAGTTTAAATATGGCTTTCGCCAGAGCGCGTGAGCACCGTCATGAATTTATGACCGTCGAGCATCTGTTACTGGCGTTGCTCAGTAACCCGTCGGCCAGAGAGGCACTGGAAGCCTGTACGGTGGACATCGTGGCTCTGCGGCAGGAACTCGAAGCCTTCATCGAACAAACCACGCCGGTGCTGCCGGTAACGGAAGAAGAGCGCGATACCCAGCCGACGCTCAGCTTCCAACGTGTTTTACAGCGTGCGGTTTTTCACGTTCAGTCGTCCGGGCGCAGCGAAGTTTCCGGCGCGAACGTGCTGGTGGCTATTTTCAGCGAGCAGGAGTCGCAGGCGGCTTATCTGCTGCGCAAGCATGAAGTCAGTCGTCTTGACGTGGTGAATTTTATTTCCCACGGCACGCGTAAAGACGAATCAGGCCAGCAACAGGGGCCGGAAAATCAGATTAACGAAGAGCAAGCAGGCGGGGAGGAACGTATGGAAAACTTCACCACCAATCTTAACCAGCTTGCTCGCGTTGGCGGTATCGATCCGCTGATCGGCCGCGACAAAGAGCTGGAACGCACAGTTCAGGTGTTGTGCCGTCGTCGTAAAAATAACCCGCTGCTGGTGGGCGAATCGGGCGTAGGTAAAACCGCCATCGCCGAAGGCCTCGCCTGGCGGATTGTGCAGGGTGACGTACCGGAAATCATTAAAGATTGCACTATCTATTCACTGGATATTGGTTCGCTGCTGGCTGGTACCAAATACCGCGGCGACTTTGAGAAGCGTTTTAAAGCGCTGCTGAAACAGCTGGAGCAGGATGAAAACAGCATTCTGTTTATCGATGAAATCCATACGATCATCGGTGCCGGCGCCGCTTCTGGTGGACAGGTAGACGCAGCCAATCTGATTAAGCCGCTGTTGTCGAGCGGACGTATCCGCGTGATGGGTTCAACCACCTATCAGGAATTCAGCAATATTTTTGAGAAGGATCGTGCGCTGGCGCGTCGCTTCCAGAAAATTGATGTTACCGAACCGAGCGTGGAAGAAACGGTGCAGATCCTTAATGGACTGAAATCAAAATATGAAGCGCATCATGATGTACGCTACACCGCGAAAGCGGTACGCGCTGCAGTTGAGCTGGCGGTGAAATATATCAACGATCGCCATCTGCCCGATAAGGCGATTGACGTCATCGATGAAGCGGGCGCGCGCAGCCGTTTAATGCCGGTCAGCAAGCGCAAGAAAACCGTTAACGTGGCGGATATTGAATCGGTCGTGGCGCGCATTGCGCGTATTCCTGAGAAAAGCGTTTCCGCAACCGACCGCGATACGCTGAAAAACCTCGGCGAGCGTCTGAAAATGCTGGTCTTTGGACAGGATAATGCGATTGAGGCCTTAACCGAGGCGATCAAGATGAGCCGCGCCGGACTTGGCCACGAGCGTAAGCCGGTAGGTTCTTTCCTGTTTGCCGGGCCGACCGGGGTAGGTAAAACCGAAGTCACGGTACAGCTGGCGAAGGCGCTGGGCATTGAGCTGCTGCGTTTTGATATGTCCGAATATATGGAACGTCATACCGTTAGCCGTCTGATCGGCGCGCCTCCGGGCTACGTCGGTTTCGACCAGGGCGGTTTGCTGACCGATGCGGTTATCAAACATCCGCATGCCGTTGTGCTGCTGGATGAGATTGAAAAGGCGCACCCTGATGTTTTCAACCTGCTGTTGCAGGTGATGGATAACGGGATGTTGACCGATAACAACGGGCGCAAAGCGGATTTCCGTAACGTGGTGCTGGTGATGACAACCAACGCCGGGGTACGTGAAACCGAGCGTAAATCTATCGGCCTGATCCATCAGGATAACAGCACCGATGCGATGGAAGAGATCAAAAAGATCTTTACGCCGGAGTTCCGTAACCGCCTCGATAATATTATCTGGTTCCAGCATCTCTCACCTGAGGTGATCCATCAGGTTGTTGATAAGTTCATCGTGGAGCTGCAGGCGCAGCTGGATGCGAAAGGCGTTTCGCTGGAAGTGAGCGACGAAGCGCGTGAGTGGCTGGCTGAAAAAGGTTATGACAAAGCGATGGGCGCGCGTCCGATGGCGCGTACCGTACAGGAAAACCTGAAAAAACCATTGGCTAACGAACTGCTGTTTGGTTCGCTGGTGGATGGCGGATCGGTCGCGGTGAATCTTGATAAAGAGAAGAACCAGCTGACCTATCATTTCGTTAGCGCTGAGAAGCGCAAAACGGAAGGGACCGTGCAGTAAGCGCATCCAGTCTCGTCATAGCTTAAAAACAAAAGGCCGGTTAATCCGGCCTTTTTACTGTCAGTTCTACGATGTCTGGCAGAGGGTTGGACAAAATGGCAACCCATTCAGCAAGCGTCAGAAAAAGAATGTACTAAGTTAATACAAAAGCGAAAGGCCAGCATTAGCTGGCCTTTTTTGTCATGCAGGCGTTAATGTTCAGATTAACGCAGAACTTTATTAACGACTACGGAAGACAATGCGGCCTTTGCTCAGGTCGTACGGGGTCAGCTCAACAGTGACTTTGTCGCCCGTCAGAATGCGGATGTAGTTTTTGCGCATTTTACCGGAGATATGAGCGGTAACCACGTGTCCGTTTTCTAATTCCACGCGGAACATGGTGTTAGGTAACGTATCCAGTACGGTACCCTGCATTTCAATATTGTCTTCTTTGGCCATCGAATCCTCTGGGTGGACATCCAAGTTTTGAATCGGCAAGATAATGCCGAATTCCACTAATTATGTAAAGAATTGTTGGTTATTATACCAACGCCCGCATGCTGCAATCGCGCAGCATACAAGCATAACCTTTGTCGTCTGATGACAGTGACGCGAGCGAAGGGGGAATAGCGGCTAAGAATCTGTTTATCGGCCACAGCCAGAAAACAGTTCTGTGATGCGTGGTGATTCCCAGCCTGGTAATTCCGGTGCGCTTACGCAATAAACGGACGACATACCAAACTTTCCTATTATACCACCATTCCTCACGGTTGCGTGTAAAACATCGGCCCGGCGGGAAAAAGCGTATCTGCCTGCCAGCAGGCTTCGCTGACCGGCGTATCCGCCAGTCTGCTTAACGCCAGCAAATACTCAATGCGCGGGATCTCTTTCGCACCCAGCGAGGCGGTGTGGGGATTTAATACCTGACAGTCAATCAACTGTCCGCCATGCTGGCTAAAATGCTGGCAAAAAACCAGCAGCGCCGTTTTCGACGCATTTTCACTGCGGCTAAACATCGACTCGCCGCAGAAAATTTGCCCCAGCGCCAGACCATACAGACCGCCCACCAGTTCTCCGTCGCGCCAGACTTCAACAGAGTGCGCGTAGCCGAGATCGAACAGACGCCACCAGGCGCGTTTGACTTCCGGTGTGATCCAGGTGCCTTCGTCGCGATCGCTGGCGCAGCCTTCGATCACCTCAGCAAAGGCGCGATTCATGGTGACATGATAAGGGGAGCGGCGATGAAATCGCTTCATGCTGCGGCTGAAGTGAAACTCCTGCGGAACCAGTACGGCTCGCGGATCGGGCGACCACCATAAAATAGGATCGCCTGGTGAAAACCACGGGAAAATGCCGCGATGGTAAGCGTTAAGCAAACGCGCCGGACTGAGATCGCCGCCCATAGCCAGCAAACCATTGGGTTCGCGCAACGCCATCTCCGGCGGCGGAAAGTTAAGCGATTCCCGTGACAGCTGAATCAGTCGCATTTATCGGATGTCCCGCAGTCTCAGAAGCTATGACTATAGCGTAAACCGCTGCTGAAAATGCCAGTAGCGTCCGCCTTTTGAGATTAATTCGCGATGGTTTCCCTGTTCGATGATCTCGCCCTGATCCATCACGCAAATTCTGTCCACTTTATCCAACCCTTGCAGGCGATGCGTCACCATTATCACCGTTTTGTGAGCGGTAACGCGGGCCAACAGGGTAAGAATGTGCTGCTCCGTTTCCGCATCCAGCCCTTCAGTGGGTTCATCGAGCAGCATAATCGGCGCATCGTGCAGAAGGGCGCGCGCAATCGCCAGACGGCGTAATTCGCCGCCGGAAAGCTGACGTCCACCCTCACCGAGCCAGGCATTCAGCCCTTCGCTGGTGGTTAACAGCGTTTCCAGACCGACCTGTTTCAGCACGGCTGCCAGTTCGGCATCACTGCTGCCCGGCGCGGCTAACAATAAATTGTCGCGTAGCGTTTGATTAAACAGATGAACACGCTGGCTGACTACGCTGATGGCGGCGCGCAGCGCGGGTTCGCGCCATTGCGTTAGCGGTCGGCCCTGTAGCCAGATTTCTCCTTCCTGAGGATCCCAGGCGCGCGTCAGCAACTGCAGCAAGGTGGTTTTGCCACAGCCGGTTGGACCGAGCAACGCCACGGTCTCGCCGGGGGCAACCTTCAGTGACAGACGATGAAGGGCAGGGGAAAGCCCGTTCGGATAGGTAAAGGTAACTTGTTTTAACTCCAGCGCGCCGACTTGCGGGGCAGGATCGCCTGGCCCGTCGGGAAACTGTACGCCAGATCTGGCGTTGATAATCTGACTGACGCGGTCGGCAGAGGAAAAAACCTGGCCAAGATGAAGAAAAGCCGCGCTCACTGGCGCTAATGCTTCAAACGCCGCGAGGCTGCAAAAAACAAACAGGGCGATTAGCGCGCCGGGTTGCGGCCATTCGCCTACGCCGCCTGCGCTTAGCCAGAGCATTAGCGTTACCGTTATACCGCTAATCAGCAGCAGCAGCGCCTGCGATAAGCCCGCCAGGCTGGCCTGCCGGGATTGCGCCTGTTGCCAGCGTTGCTCACTCTCATCCAATTGCCGACGGCTGGATTCAAGGCCGCCGTAAAGCGACAGCTCAGCCTGAGCCTGCAGCCAGCGGGTGAGCTGTAAACGATAGTACGCTCGCTGTGTGGTAATGGTTTCGCCCGCAGGCCGTCCGGCACGATAAAATAGCGGCGGAAGCAGTAAAAGCGTAAACAACATCATGCTTCCCAGCGTCAGCGCCAGCGTGACGTCCAGCCAGCTCAGGCCGAGCGTTACTACAATAATGACCGCAACCGCGCCGAGGAACGGCGAGATAACGCGCAGATAAAGATGATCAAGCGTATCCACATCGGCGACAAAGCGGTTTAGCAAATCACCCTGGCGGAATACGGCAAGTCCCGCAGGCGCCAGCGGCAATAAACGGCGAAAGGTAAACACGCGCAGATGCTGAAGTACCCGAAAAGTCCCGTCATGGCTCACCAGACGCTCAAAGTAGCGCGCGGCGGTGCGGATAATCGCTGCGCCGCGCACACCCGCCGCGGGAAGCATGTAGTTAAAACTATACAGACCGGCACTGCCGGCCAGCGATGAGGCCGCCAGAAACCAGCCGGAAAGCGTCAGCAGGCCGGTACTGGCAAGCAGTGTGATGATGGCCAGCAAAATACCCAGCAGCAGTCGCCAAAAGTGGCGGCGATAGAGCTGCAGAAAAGGACGTAGTTTCGCCATTAGCTCCTCTCCTTCTGGCGATGCGCCAGCAGCGCGGCAAACGGGCCGGACTGGCTGCTAAGCTGTTGCCAGCTGCCGCGCTCGATAATTTTTCCTGCGCGCATGACCCAAATCTCATCCCACTGCGCCAGTTCATTCAGCTGATGCGTAACCAGCAGTGTGGTTTGCTGATGCGACGCAGCCAGCAGGGCACGCATCACATGCTGTTCGCTACGGACATCCAGGCTGGCACCCGGCTCATCCAGCAACAGCAAGCCGCAGGATTTCAGCAACGCGCGCGCTACGGCGATACGCTGCGCCTGCCCGACCGACAAGCCCGTAGCCTGATCGCCGATTTCGCTCTCCAGACCCTGCGGCAGCCGGGCAATAAACTCATCGACGCCAGCCAGCGCCAGCACCTCCTGCAAACGCGCGGCGGAAGCCGACTGGCCGTTAAGAATATTCTCCCGTACCGTCAGCGCCGGCAGCTGGGGATTTTGTCCGACCCAGGCAATCGCCTGATGCCAGCTGCTGCGCTGCAGCGAGCGTAGCTCGTGACCATTAATACGTAACGAACCCTGATAAGGAAGAAAGCCCAGCAGCACATTGACCAGCGAGCTTTTTCCCGCACCGCTTTGCCCGACCAGCGCAATGCGACGCCCTGGGGGCAGCGAAAAATCGAGCGGGCCCGCCAGCGGCGTCCCATCTGGAGCGGTGATAATGAGCCCCTGTGCCTCGATCCGTAAGGGTTGATAAGGCGCCAGCGGCTGAGTGCCTTCCGCAGTGTAGCTATCATCCTGCGCGGTCATGAAGGTATGCAGCGCATCCGCTGCACCTGTCGCCTGCGCTTTGGCATGATAAAAGGTGCCTAAATCCCGCAGCGGCTGGAAAAACTCCGGTGCCAGAATCAGGGCAAGGAAACCGGCAAACAGCGTGACGCCGCTGCCATAATGACCAAAATCGAGTTCGCCCAGATAGGAAAAACCGAAATAGACGGCGACGATGGCAATTGAAATCGATGCGAAAAACTCCAGCACTGCCGATGAAAGGAAAGCGAGTCTTAATACTTCCATGGTGCGCTGGCGAAACGCTTCAGAGGAGGCGGCGATCGCCTGGGTTTCTGCCGCGCCGCGATGAAACAGACGCAGCGTGTCTAAACCGCGCAGGCGATCGAGGAAATCGCCGCTCAGCCGCGCCAGCGCCAGAAAATTACGGCGATTGGCATCAGCGGCACCCATGCCGACTAACGCCATAAATAGTGGAATCAGCGGGGCGGTCGCCAGCAGAATGCATCCAGCGACCCAGTTTACCGGGAAAATCACCAGCAGAATAAGACAGGGAATGGTGACGGCTAAGCTCATCTGCGGCAGATAGCGGGCATAATAATCCTGCATATCTTCGGTCTGTTCCAGCAGCAAGGTCGCCCAGCTTCCGGCAGGCTTTCCCTGAATCCAGGCGGGCCCAAGCTGTTGCAGGCGATCGAGTACCTGTTTACGCAGGGTGCGGCGGATTTTTTCTCCCCCCCGGTAGCCGACCTGTTCGCGCAGCCAACTGAGCAGGGCGCGAGCAGCGAAACAGGATAAAAGCAGCAGCATGGCTGGCAGCCATTGCGTGCGCGGCTGTTGCCCGATAATCAAACGATCCATCAGCGTAGCCAGTAGCCATGCCTGAGCAATAATCAGCAGCGCGCTTAGCAAGCCCAACAGAGTTGAAAGGGTAGTCCAGGGCCGGGCATGTACGCGTTGTTGACGTAGCCAGCGGGTAAGTTGTTGTTGACGTTTCTTTTCCATCCGAAGCCGTTTCATAAGAAAAGCAGGCTGGCCAATATCGCCAGATACTGTGCCAGCAGAGGCGCAGGCAATGTAGCATGGCGGACAGAAAAAAGGCGACTGTATAACAGTCGCCTCAGGAAAATACGATCAGTTTATTAACAAGTTACTTATCGTTTTTAACCAGACCATCTAAATAACGTTCTGCATCCAGCGCAGCCATACAGCCGGTGCCCGCAGACGTGATCGCCTGACGATAGGTATGATCCATCACGTCGCCAGCGGCAAATACGCCAGGAATGCTGGTTTGCGTCGCGTTGCCCTGCAGGCCGGACTGCACTTTAATGTAGCCGTTTTCCAGCTCCAGCTGACCGGCAAAAATCGCGGTGTTTGGGCTATGGCCGATAGCGATAAACAGACCGGCAACCTCTAACGACTCCGTCAGGTCGCTGTTCTGGGTGCCGCGCAGACGTACGCCGGTGACGCCCATCTGATCGCCTAACACCTCGTCCAGTTCGCGGTCGGTGTGCAGAACGATGTTGCCACTCTGTACTTTTTCCATCAGGCGATTAATCAAAATCTTCTCGGCACGGAACGTGTCGCGACGATGAATCAAATGAACCTCAGAAGCGATGTTTGAAAGATAAAGTGCTTCTTCCACTGCGGTGTTACCACCGCCGACAACGGCGACTTTCTGTTTACGATAGAAGAAACCGTCGCAGGTAGCGCAGGCGGAAACCCCTTTTCCTTTAAACGCTTCTTCTGACGGCAAGCCAAGATAACGGGCGGACGCGCCGGTGGCGATAATTAACGCATCGGCGGTATATTCGCCGCTGTCGCCCGTCAGACGGAAAGGGCGGTTTTGCAAATCGACCGTATGAATATGATCGAAAATGATCTCGGTATTAAATTTCAGCGCATGCTCGTGCATACGTTCCATCAACAGCGGACCAGTTAGATCGTTTGGATCGCCAGGCCAGTTTTCAACGTCGGTAGTTGTGGTTAGCTGACCGCCTTTTTCCAGGCCGGTAATCATTACCGGATTCAGGTTCGCGCGTGCCGCATAAACGGCTGCGGTGTAGCCCGCCGGACCAGAGCCCAGAATAAGCAATTTACTGTGTTTGGCCGTGCCCATGAGATCCTCATTAGTTAACTGGCAACATGGAGCCAGATTGTAGGGAATTTAACGGCGCAAAAAAAGCGTTCTGCGATTTTGTTAACAATTGATGCAACAGGTTTAAACGATGAGGCATTCTCACGGTAACGGCATCATAAAAAAGAGGGCATAAGGAATAAATCGCAGGCAAAACGCACAAAATAACCGGTTAAAAATAGCCGTGACGCCAGCTGGCTGGCATGTTCTCCTGATTTTCAATGTTTTGCTTTGACAATCGCCTGCGCTTTTGCGAAAACATTGTGGGAAGCAGAGAATATTTGGGCTATGTAAACAGGGTTTCGTACCAGCTTTTGCGTACAACGCCGAATAAACTCAGCCTGTCATTCGTAATGACGCATGGTGTGGACAGACAGCATGCGTCATGCGGATGGGCGCTGCAATAGCAACAGGCTCTATGTCTTCACTTAACGAAAGACCCTGTACAGTGACGTCGTTCAGGGTATGGCAGGTAAAGGGAAGGAATGAAGAGAGACAATAATAATGGTAGACAATAAAAAACGCCCCGGAAAAGACCTCGACAGAATCGACAGAAATATCCTGAATGAGCTGCAGAAGGATGGTCGTATCTCTAACGTTGAGCTTTCCAAACGTGTTGGGTTATCGCCCACGCCGTGCCTGGAACGTGTACGCCGCCTGGAACGCCAGGGTTTCATTCTTGGCTATACCGCATTGCTCAATCCGCACTATCTCGACGCATCGCTGCTGGTTTTCGTTGAGATTACTCTGAATCGCGGCGCGCCTGACGTGTTTGAACAATTTAACGCCGCCGTGCAAAAACTTGAGGAAACTCAAGAGTGTCACCTGGTTTCCGGTGATTTCGACTACCTGCTGAAAACCCGCGTGCCCGATATGTCCGCTTACCGTAAGCTGCTGGGCGAAACCCTGCTGCGTCTGCCGGGCGTGAACGATACGCGTACTTATGTGGTCATGGAAGAGGTTAAACAGAGTAATCGTCTGGTTATTAAAACGCGGTAACACAGGGCAGGTGCAAAACCTGGTGGTATTCGGTACACTCCTGTGAATTCATACAGGCACAGCGTCGGTAAAGCCGGCGCTGTTTCCTTCATAGTTTACAGGTACCTGGAGAGTTCTCTTGAGCCAGGAATATACAGAAGATAAAGAAGTGTCACTTAAGCCGCTTAGTAGTGGTCGCCGTCTGCTCGAAGCGTTGCTGATTCTCGTTGCGCTATTTGCTGTCTATCTGATGGTGGCGCTGATTAGTTTTAACCCTTCCGATCCCAGCTGGTCGCAGACCGCCTGGCATGAACCTATCCATAACCTGGGCGGCAACGTCGGCGCCTGGCTGGCCGATACGTTACTGTTTATTTTCGGGATAATGGCCTATGCCATTCCGCCCGTTATTCTTGGTCTGTGCTGGATAACCTTCCGTCAGCGCGATCGCCAGGATTACATCGACTATTTCGCTGTTGGCCTGCGCCTGATCGGCGTACTGGCGCTGGTGGTAACCACCTGCGGCCTCGCGGCGCTGAATGCGGATGATATTTGGTATTTCGCTTCCGGCGGCGTGATCGGCAGCCTGGTCAGCAATGCCATGGGGCCTTATTTAAACGGTGCAGCCGGAACCCTGGCTTTATTATGTTTGTGGGCGGCCGGCTTGACGCTTTATACCGGCTGGTCCTGGCTGACGATCGCTGAAAAAATCGGTGCGGTTGTGATGGGCGTGCTGACGTTTGCCAGCAATCGCTCGCGCGCTGACGACAGGTGGTATGAAGAGGAAGAGGACCATCCGGCGCCGGTAATCAAAAGTGCGGTTCAGCTGGAAGAAGAAGATGATGTACTACTCTCGCCGCCGCGTAAGCTTCAGCCTGCTGAAACTATGGACACCGCAACAGAGGCTGAAGACGATCCGCTGTTTGCTAAGCCGTCTGCCGCTGCGGTAGCCGTTCAGTCACGCGCTAACGGAAGCGAACTTCCTTCATCCGCTCAGCCGATAGTGAACGAGTCCGCTCAGCCATTGGTCGATTCAGCGCCGCAGGGCGCTTCAGCCCAGGACACCGGACATAAAGCGCCAACCGCGCCGCAATCCCATACGCAGAGCGTAACGCCGTCCAGCGCTGAAGCCGTCGCCGCTACAGGTTCTCTTTCTCCGCGTGCAGCCGTTCAGCCCGAAAATGCAAATACGTCGCCGCCGCTTTACCGTTTTGAAGTGCCTGAGCAGCAAGCTGCGTCGTTTATGCCTGTGCCAGATGATGATGGCCCGCAAATGGGCAACTGGCAGGAAACGGTGGCTTCACCTTCAGCGCAAAGCGTCACGGCCGCTCCCACCGTTGCCGCAGCCGCTCAGACTATGGCGACACCGTTTATGCCTTCCGCCGCGCCAGAGGAAAGCAACCCGCAGATTAAACAGGGTATCGGGCCGGAACTGCCGCGCCCGAAACCGGTCAAGCTGCCTACGCGTCGCGAATTAGCCTCTTATGGCATTAAACTGCCTTCACAGCGTCTGGCTGAAGAGAAAGCGAAGCAGGAAGCTCAGCAACAGGTCACTTCTCAGCCTGATGACGAGCAGGCTACTGCCCAGCAGCAAGAGCAGCTACGTAATGCGTTTATGGCGCAGCAGCAGGCACGTTATGGCGCAGAGTTTACGCCTGAAGATGACGAGCAGGCTCAGGAGCAGGCAGCGCTGGCACAGCAGTTCGCCGAGCAGCAACAACAGCGTTACGGGCAGCCGCAGCAGGAAGCGCCGCTTCAGCAGCGTGATGAACAGCCGCCGCAGCAGAATCTTCAGCAGCGCTATGTGCAGCCTGAACAGCCAGAAGTGATCTATCAGGCTCAGCCGCAGCATCCTGCTCAGCCGCTTTCGACGGAAACGCATCGTTCTGACGCGCAGCCGGTGGCAGAAACCCGTGCGCAGCCGCACGATGTTTCCAGCTTCACGATAGACCCTGTTGCCGCTTTCGATTTTTCTCCGATGGAAGATCTGATAGATGATGGGCCGTCGGAGCCGCTGTTTACCATTGCCGCAACGCCTGAGCCTGAGCTTCCGGCAACGGAGCCGCAGTGGCGTCAGCCATCGGCCGAGCCGCAGTATGACAGCCAGCCGACGGTGGTTCCGGCTCCGCAGCCTCAGCAGGCGGCGGCGCCAGCTTCTCAGTGGCAGGGCGGAGAACAGCCCGCTTATGCGCCTGCCGCTGAAGCGCCGCAACAACCTGAAACCCTGCCGGACAGCCTGATTCATCCGTTCCTGATGCGTCACGAGCAGCCGACCCATAAACCGACGACTCCGCTGCCGACACTTGATCTGTTGACCTCGCCACCGGAAGAGGAAGAGCCGGTAGACATGTTTGCTCTTGAGCAAACGGCCCGGCTGGTAGAGGCGCGTCTCGCTGATTATCGCGTCAAAGCGGAAGTGGTCGGAATTTCTCCTGGCCCGGTTATCACCCGCTTTGAGCTTGATCTGGCACCGGGCGTGAAGGCAGCGCGCATTTCTAATCTGTCGCGTGACCTGGCGCGTTCGCTCTCCGCTGTTGCCGTGCGCGTGGTGGAAGTGATCCCTGGTAAGCCTTATGTCGGCCTGGAACTGCCGAACAAGCGCCGTCAAACCGTTTACCTGCGTGAAGTGCTTGACTGCGCCAGCTTCCGGGATAATCCATCGCCGCTCGCGGTGGTGTTGGGTAAAGATATTGCGGGACAGCCGGTAGTGGCCGATCTGGCAAAAATGCCGCACCTGCTGGTTGCCGGTACTACCGGCTCGGGTAAATCGGTTGGCGTAAACGCCATGATCATCAGCATGCTGTATAAAGCCACGCCGGAAGAGGTGCGCTTTATTATGATCGACCCGAAAATGTTGGAACTCTCCGTCTATGAAGGTATTCCTCACCTGCTGACGGAGGTGGTTACCGATATGAAAGATGCCGCCAACGCGCTGCGCTGGAGCGTAGGGGAAATGGAGCGTCGTTATAAGTTAATGTCTGCATTGGGCGTACGTAACCTGGCCGGCTATAACGAGAAAATCGAGCAGGCTGAAGCGATGGGCCGTCCTATTCCCGATCCGTTCTGGAAACCCGGCGACAGCATGGATACGCTGCCGCCGACGCTGGAAAAACTGCCTTACATCGTGGTGATGGTCGACGAATTCGCTGATTTGATGATGGCCGTCGGCAAAAAAGTCGAAGAGCTAATTGCGCGTCTGGCGCAAAAAGCGCGTGCTGCCGGCATTCACCTGGTACTGGCTACTCAGCGGCCATCGGTGGATGTCATTACGGGCTTAATTAAGGCGAATATACCCACGCGTATCGCCTTTACCGTGTCCAGTAAAATCGACTCGCGTACTATTCTCGATCAGGGCGGCGCGGAATCGCTGCTGGGTATGGGCGATATGCTTTATATGCCGCCAAACTCATCAATTCCGGTACGTGTTCATGGCGCTTTTGTTCGCGATCAGGAAGTGCATGCAGTGGTTCAGGACTGGAAAGCGCGCGGACGACCTCAGTATATTGAAAGCATCACCGCCGGTGAAGAAAGTGAAGGCGGCAGCCTTGGGCTGGAAGGTGACGAAGAGTTGGATCCGTTGTTCGATCAGGCGGTCTCCTTTGTGGTTGAAAAACGCCGCGCTTCAATTTCAGGCGTGCAACGCCAGTTCCGTATCGGCTATAACCGGGCTGCGCGCATTATTGAGCAGATGGAGGTTCAGGGTATCGTTTCTCCGCCGGGGCATAATGGTAACCGTGAAGTGCTGGCGCCGCCGCCGCACGAAATGTAATACAACGGCCATGCGCTGTCAGAGAGTGATACGGGCCGGATTTACCGGCCCGTTGTTTATTTAAGCATCAAAGGGCGGTTAACCGCGGCGCTTTCAGCATTTTCTCCTGTCGGGAAGTGGGCGGTCGGTCTAATGTATAAAAGAACCGCCGCCTGATGCGGAATAACACGACTTAAAAAGGAATCGGTAGTCATGAAAAAATTAGTACTTGCTTGCGGTTTGCTTTCAGCTCTGACCTCCGGCGCCGCACTGGCCGATGCGTCCAGTGAACTACAACAGCGTCTGGATAAAGTCAGCAGCTTCCATGCCAGCTTTAGCCAGAAGGTTACCGACAGTAGCGGTTCAAATGTGCAGGAAGGTGAAGGCGAACTGTGGGTTAAACGTCCTAATCTGTTTAACTGGCATATGACTGCGCCGGATGAAAGCGTGATTATTTCTGATGGTAAAACCCTGTGGTTCTATAATCCTTTCGTCGAGCAGGTCAGCGCGACCTGGCTGAACAGCGCAACCAGCAATACGCCGTTTATGCTGATTGCCCGTAACCAGCGCAGCGACTGGAAACAGTATAATGTGAAGCAGCAGGGCGATAATTTTGAACTGACGCCTAAAACCGATGCCGGCAACCTGAAGCAGTTTATGATTAATGTTTCCGGCAATGGCACCATTAATCAGTTCAGCGCTATTGAGCAGGACGGCCAGCGCAGCAGCTATGTGCTGAAAAGCCAGAACAACGGGCCGGTCAGCGCTGATAAATTTACCTTTACGCCACCGAAAGGGGTGACGGTAGACGACCAACGTCAGTGAGGTTGAGTTGAGTAATCTCTCCCTTGATTTTTCTTCCGAGCAGTTTCAGCCGTTGGCCGCGCGTATGCGGCCAACAACGCTGGCGCAGTATATTGGCCAGCAACATCTCCTCGCCCCAGGCAAGCCTTTAACGCGCGCCATTGAAGCAGGGCATCTGCATTCAATGATCCTTTGGGGGCCTCCCGGCACCGGTAAAACCACGCTGGCCGAGTTAATTGGGCGTTACGGGAATGCGGATGTTGAGCGCATTTCTGCGGTCACCTCCGGCATTAAAGAGATCCGTGAAGCGATTGAGCGCGCGCGCCAAAACCGTCAGGCTGGACGGCGCACCATTCTGTTTGTGGATGAAGTGCATCGCTTTAATAAAAGCCAGCAGGATGCATTTTTGCCGCATATAGAAGACGGCACGATCACCTTTATTGGCGCGACGACTGAAAACCCTTCGTTTGAACTCAATTCCGCGCTGCTGTCACGCGCTCGTGTTTATCTGCTGAAATCTTTAACGGCTGATGATATCGAAATGGTGCTACAACAGGCGCTGACCGATCGCGAGCGCGGATTGGGCAAAGAAAATATTGAGCTGCCTGAGGCTACCCGTCGGAGCATCGCCGAACTGGTGAACGGCGATGCGCGCCGGGCGCTTAATACGCTGGAAATGATGGCGGATATGGCTGAGAGCGACGAGCAGGGTAAACGGACGCTGACGCCGCAACTGTTAAATGAGGTCTCCGGCGAGCGGGCGGCGCGCTTTGATAACAAAGGCGACCGCTATTACGATTTAATCTCCGCCCTGCATAAATCGGTACGAGGGTCGGCGCCTGATGCCGCGCTTTACTGGTACGCACGCATTATTACCGCTGGCGGCGATCCGCTTTATGTCGCTCGGCGCCTGTTAGCTATCGCCTCGGAAGATGTTGGCAATGCCGATCCGCGTGCGATGCAGGTCGCTATCGCCGCCTGGGACTGTTTCACCCGCGTAGGTCCAGCGGAAGGCGAGCGCGCTATCGCTCAGGCGATTGTCTATCTGGCCTGCGCACCAAAAAGCAACGCGGTGTATACCGCTTTTAAAGCCGCACTGCGCGATGCACGCGAAAAGCCCGATTTTGATGTGCCGGAACATCTGCGCAATGCGCCTACGCGCCTGATGAAAGAGATGGGGCTTGGCAAAGCCTATCGTTATGCCCACGATGAGCCAAACGCCTACGCCGCAGGCGAAGACTATCTTCCGCCGGAAATGGCGCAAACGCGCTATTACCAACCCACCAGCCGCGGGCTGGAAGGTAAAATTGGTGAAAAGCTCGCCTGGCTTGCCGAGCAGGATCAAAATAGCCCGACAAAACGCTACCGCTAACCCAGACGTTGCGGTAAGGTTAGCGCAAAGCCAGGTGGACCCTGAAGGAACGCTTTGGTTCAAAACCTTTTTTTAATTACAGTAAGCACAGGATAAGCATGCTCGATCCCAATCTGCTGCGTAACGAGCCAGACGCAGTCGCAGAAAAACTGGCACGCCGAGGATTTAAACTGGATGTGGAAACGCTGCTCTCCCTTGAAGAGCGCCGTAAAGTGCTGCAGGTTGAAACTGAAAACCTACAGGCCGAGCGTAATGCGCGTTCCAAATCTATCGGGCAGGCTAAAGCGCGCGGCGAAGATATTGAGCCGCTGCGTCAGGAAGTGAATGCGCTGGGTGAGCGTCTCGATGCTGCTAAAGCCGAACTGGATGTGCTGCAAAATCAGATCCGTGATTTCTCCCTTGCCTTACCCAACCTGCCCGCGGACGAAGTGCCCGTAGGGAAAGATGACAGCGAAAACCAGGAAATCCTGCGCTGGGGCGAGCCGCGCCAGTTTGATTTCACCGTACGCGATCATGTTGATCTGGGCGAAATGGCGAAAGGTCTGGACTTTGCTTCGGCCGTCAAGCTGACCGGCTCACGCTTTGTCGTGATGCAGGGCCAGATTGCTCGACTGCATCGCGCGCTAAGCCAGTTTATGCTCGATCTGCATACGCAGCAGCATGGCTATACTGAAACCTATGTGCCTTACCTGGTTAACCATGCGACGTTGTATGGCACTGGTCAGCTGCCGAAATTTGGCGAAGATCTGTTCCATACCCGTCCGCTGGAAGAAGAAGCGGACAGCAGCAATTATGCGCTGATCCCTACCGCTGAAGTCCCGTTGACTAACCTGGTGCGCGATGAAATCGTCGAGGAAGAATCTCTGCCGATTAAACTCACCGCTCATACGCCATGTTTCCGCGCAGAAGCAGGCTCTTATGGTCGTGATACGCGCGGTCTGATCCGTATGCACCAGTTTGATAAAGTTGAAATGGTGCAGATCGTTCGCCCGGAAGATTCCATGCAGGCGCTGGAAGAGCTGACGGGCCATGCGGAAAAAGTGCTGCAGTTGCTTAACCTGCCGTATCGTAAAGTTCTGCTTTGTACCGGTGATATGGGTGCTGGCGCTACCAAAACCTACGATCTGGAAGTCTGGCTGCCGGCGCAGAACACCTATCGTGAGATTTCATCCTGCTCCAATATGTGGGATTTCCAGGCGCGTCGTATGCAGGCGCGCTGCCGTAGCAAAAACGACAAGAAGCCTCGTCTGGTGCATACGCTGAATGGCTCCGGCCTGGCGGTTGGCCGTACGCTGGTGGCAGTGCTGGAAAATTATCAGCAGGCTGATGGCACGATTGAAGTACCAGAAGTACTGCGTCCTTATATGGGCGGTTTAACCTCTATCGGATAAATTTTCCCTGTAAAGTATCAGGCCCGTCGTTATTACCGGCGGGCTTTTTTTTATTAAATAAATATATCGATCTCGCCTCGTTTTTTATTTTTATCCCGTTGTTTTTATTGTTTATAGCCGTTACGTTGCGCAACTTTTCATCACTCCTCAAACGCTGAAGATAAAAATATTAAATCGGCCTGAAGCAAATTGTGCGGCGCTAAAATTCCGCCGATTGACTTTAAAAACAAGAGTGGCAATATTCGCGCACTTTCTCTCTCTTCCCTGTGATTTAACCGATGTCCACCTGGTCTCGTCCCGTTGTGCTTTTACTGTGTGGCCTGCTGCTGCTGACGGTTTCTATTGCCGTGCTTAATACCCTGGTGCCTTTATGGCTGACGCACGATAACTTACCTACCTGGCAGGTGGGTCTGGTCAGTTCATCTTATTACACCGGAAACCTCATCGGAACCTTACTGGCGGGTTGGCTGATCAAGCACTATGGATTTAACCGTAGTTACTACTTCGCATCGCTGGTTTTTGCTATCTCTACGGCGGCACTGGGCTTGAGCGAGGGGTTCTGGGGCTGGACGCTCTGGCGTCTGGTAGCGGGTATCGGCTGCGCCTGGATTTGGGTAGTAGTTGAAAGCGCCTTGCTTTGCAGCGGCACGCTACGTAATCGCGGCCAGCTGTTAGCTGCCTATATGATTGTTTACTATTTTGGTACCGTTGCTGGCCAGCTACTGTTAAGTAAAGTTTCTACAGAGCTGATGAGCGTTTTGCCCTGGGTGAGCGCTGTGATTGTGACAGGCGTGCTGCCGATTATTTTTATGAAAATTACTGCTGCTGCCCATGAAGAAGAGGGCGCGCCGAGCCGTATCTGGCCAATGCTGCGTCGTCGTAGCTCACGGCTTGGCATCAACGGCTGTATTATTTCCGGCATGGTGCTGGGGTCGTTGTATGGCTTGATGCCGCTCTACCTTTCACATCAGGGCATCAGCGATGCAAACGTAGGTTACTGGATGGCATTACTGGTAAGCGCAGGGATCGTAGGTCAGTGGCCGGTAGGTCGTATGGCCGATCGCTATGGCCGTTTGCTGGTGCTGCGTGTGCAGGTGTTTATTGTCATCCTCGGCTCTATTGCAATGCTCAGCAATATGGCCATGGTTCCGGCGCTCTTCATTTTGGGCGCGTCCGGTTTTACGCTGTACCCGGTAGCGATGTCCTGGGCGTGTGAAACCGTTAAACATCATGAACTGGTGGCAATGAATCAGGCGCTGCTTTTAAGCTATACCATCGGGAGCCTGGCCGGACCAAGCATGACTGCGATGCTGATGCAGAATTATTCTGACAGGCTACTCTTCGTCATGATCGCCGCCGTTGCGCTGATCTATTTAGTGATGCTATTGCGTAAAGCGGATCATCATATTACGCCGGTTGCGCAGGCATAATCAGACATGAAAAAAGGGCGACGATGTCGCCCTTAGCTTTTGGTCATCAGATCAATACATAACCTTGTGACCGTAACCTTCCAGAATATGCTTGATGCGATCCATCGTTTCCGCTTTTGGCGGTTTTACGCCATCCAGCTTGTACTCTTCACCCATTGCTTCCCACTTATGTTTGCCAAGTTCGTGATAGGGAAGCAGTTCAATTTTCTCGATGTTCTTCATATCGCGAGTGAACTCGCCCAGGCGATGCGCGGAGTCGTCATCATCCGTATAGCCTGGCACAATGACATAACGTATCCAGGTGCGGATCCCTTTCCTGGCAATATAGCGGGCAAAATCCATGGTGCGGTGATTGGATACGCCAACCAGAATCTGATGAATATCATCATTAATCTGTTTCAGATCGAGCATAACCAGATCGGTCACTTCCAGCAGCTCATCAATAACGGGATCGTAGCGACGCACAAAGCCATTGGTATCAAGGCAGGTATGAATACCTTCTGCCTTACAGGCTCGAAACCAGTCACGAACAAAGGCCGCCTGTAGTATTGCCTCGCCGCCGGATGCGGTAACCCCACCGCCCGATGCATTAATAAAATGACGGTAAGAGAGAACATCTCTCATTAGTTCTTCAACCGTCACCTCTTTACCGCCATGCGTATCCCAGGTATCGCGGTTATGGCAGTAGAGGCAGCGCATCAGGCAGCCCTGAAAGAAAGTAATAAAGCGGATACCTGGACCATCAACGGTACCACAGGATTCAAATGAGTGAATACGACCGACAGATGATGACATTGCGATGAGTTCTCCAAGGTGAACCTGCCTGGCAGGCGGCGCAGTCTTTAACGGGCGCTGCGCTAAGTGAGTCTGTTTTGCCAGAGACCTTATTATAGATCTCTGGCAAAGCAGGCTGTTGCTAAAAAGGCTCCCGCAGGAGCCTTTTACTGGCGGGAAGAGAATTACAGGGACTGAGTGAAAGTACGAGTAATTACGTCCTGCTGCTGCTCTTTAGTCAAAGAGTTGAAGCGAACCGCATAACCTGAAACGCGAATGGTCAGCTGCGGATATTTTTCTGGATGTTCCATCGCATCCATCAGCATTTCACGGTTCATAACGTTAACGTTCAGATGCTGACCACCTTCGATTGCCGCTTCGTGATGGAAGTAACCATCCATCAGGCCAGCAAGGTTAGTCTTACGTACATCGTCATCTTTACCCAACGCATTCGGCACAATAGAGAAGGTGTAGGAGATACCATCTTTCGCGTAGGCAAACGGCAGTTTCGCCACAGAAGTCAGAGAGGCAACAGCACCTTTCTGGTCACGTCCGTGCATCGGGTTAGCACCCGGGCCGAAAGGCGCACCGGCGCGACGTCCGTCCGGCGTATTACCGGTTTTCTTACCATAAACCACGTTGGAGGTAATGGTCAGTACGGACTGTGTCGGTACGGCATTACGATACGTATTCAGCTTCTGAATTTTCTTCATGAAGCGTTCAACCAGATCGCAGGCCAGGTCATCTACGCGCGGATCGTTGTTACCGAACTGCGGATATTCACCTTCGATTTCGAAGTCAACAGCCAGACCGTCTTCATCACGAACCGGTTTAACTTTGGCGTATTTAATCGCTGACAGGGAGTCTGCCGCTACGGAAAGTCCGGCGATACCACAAGCCATAGTGCGATATACGTCGCGGTCATGCAGTGCCATCAGCGCCGCTTCGTAGCTATATTTATCATGCATGTAGTGGATGATGTTCAGCGCAGTGACATACTGTTTAGCCAGCCAGTCCATGAAATGGTCAAGGCGAGTCATAACGGTGTCAAAGTCCAACACGTCATCTGTAATCGGCGCTTCTTTCGGGCCGACCTGCATTTTCATTTTTTCGTCAACGCCGCCGTTGATTGCGTACAGCAATGTTTTGGCGAGGTTGGCGCGAGCGCCGAAGAACTGCATCTGTTTGCCGACAATCATCGGGCTAACGCAGCAGGCGATAGCATAGTCGTCGTTGTCAAAGTCAGGACGCATCAGATCGTCGTTCTCATACTGAACGGAAGACGTATCG
The DNA here is from genome assembly GCF_940807255.1 of Mixta sp. Marseille-Q2659. Taxonomy (GTDB): domain Bacteria; phylum Pseudomonadota; class Gammaproteobacteria; order Enterobacterales; family Enterobacteriaceae; genus Mixta. The sequence continues at coordinate 179,098 of NZ_CALNWY010000004.1, forward strand.
ATGGAAACTTTGGCCGCATATTTTTTGAAATTAATCGGCAGGTTTTCTGACCACAGAATGGTCATGTTCGGCTCTGGAGACGGCCCCATGGTGTACAGGGTGTTTAGGAAACGGAACGTGGTTTTGGTAACCAGCGTACGGCCGTCAACGCCCATACCAGCCAGAGACTCTGTCGCCCAAATTGGGTCGCCGGAGAAGAGTTCATCATATTCTGGTGTACGCAGGAAGCGCACCATACGCAGCTTCATTACCAGATGGTCAATCAGCTCTTGCGCTTCCAGCTCAGACAGTTTACCTGCCTGCATGTCACGTTCGATATAGACATCAAGGAAGGTAGACACGCGACCAAAGGACATCGCTGCGCCATTCTGTGATTTCACTGCGGCCAGATAAGCGAAGTAGGTCCACTGTACGGCTTCACGAGCGTTAGTTGCCGGGCGAGAAATATCGCAACCATATTTAGCTGCCATCTCTTTCAGCTGGCCCAGAGCGCGATGCTGTTCAGAGATCTCTTCACGCAGACGAATCGTCGCTTCAAGGTTAACGCCGTTTTCCAGATCGCTCTGCAAAGAGGTGAACTGGTCAAACTTATCCTGCATCAGATAATCAATACCGTACAGCGCTACGCGACGATAGTCACCAATGATACGACCACGACCGTAAGCATCCGGCAAGCCAGTCAGGACGCCAGATTTACGGCAGCGCAGAATATTCGGCGTATAAACATCGAACACACCCTGGTTATGGGTTTTACGATATTCGGTAAAGATTTTTTTCAGCTGCGGGTCCAACTCGCGGTTATACGCTTTGCAGGAACCTTCCACCATTTTGATACCGCCAAAAGGAATGATGGCGCGTTTCAGTGGTGCGTCAGTTTGTAAGCCGACGATTTTTTCCAGGCTTTGGTCGATATAGCCTGCATCATGTGAAGTGATGGTAGAAGCAACGCTGGTATCAAAATCAACCGGCGCGTGGGTGCGGTTTTCAATTTTGATGCCTTCCAGCACTTTGTTCCAAAGCTGGGTGGTTGCATCGGTAGCGCCGGCCAGGAAGGATTCATCTCCTTCATACGGCGTGTAGTTTTTCTGGATGAAATCGCGAACGTTAACTGATTTCTGCCATTCGCCTGCGGCAAAACCTTCCCAGGCGGCAGCCAGTTTTTCATTGAGCTCGGTCATAATATACCTACCTTCTGATAAAAGTTCTTTTTTTGAACCAGCAGCGACTGGCTGCCGGTTCGAATTCGTTGTGCGGTTGCTGCTAGTGTGCAGCGTTACCGCGCAGATAAATAACCCAGTACGTTAACCCTACCAGCAGACCACCACCGATAATGTTGCCAATAGTGACGGGAATAAGGTTATCCATAATAAAGTGGCTAAGTGTCAGATTTGGGAACTGAGCGGCAGTTGTCCCAGTCGCTTGCCAGAATTCGGGTGATGCAAAATCACGAATGATGATGCCTAAAGGGATCATGAACATATTGGCGATGCTATGTTCAAAACCACTGGCAACAAACATGGCTACCGGTAGTACCATCGCCAGCATTTTGTCTGTCAGGCTGCGACCGGAATAACTCATCCAGATAGCCAGACAAACCATTAAATTTGCCAGGGTACCGAGGCAAACGGCCTCGATAAAGGTGTGATGCATTTTGTGATCGGCGGTTTGTAAAACATTTAATCCCCACGCGCCGTTCGCAACTTCATACTCGCCGGAAAACCAGATCAGACCAACAAAGAACAGCGCGCCAAACAGGTTACCGATATAAACATTAATCCAGTTGCGTGCCAGCTGTCCCCAACTAATGCGACCGCTGGCTTTCGCGACCACAATCAAAACGGTAGAGGTAAACAGGTCTGCTCCGCATACAACGACCAACATCAGTCCAAGGGAAAAGCAAATACCGCCAACCAGCTTCGCCAGACCATAAGGAACATCCGCGGTGCCTGTCGTGGCGGTAATATAAAAAACAAAGGCAATAGAGATAAAAACACCAGCATTAATGGCCAGAAAGAAGGTGGTGAGAGGATGTTTCGTGGCTTTATAAACACCCGCTTCTTCTGCAACTTTTGCCATAGCCTGTGGCAATAATAAATTGAAAGGATTGTCAGTATTCACACTAACGGACTCCCATAAAAAATTTTCGTAGAGATACTAACAAAGGAGTATTTCGCGAAAATTGATATAGATCATATTGGGCGAGAGCGTTGGAAAGCGAAGCGCTAATTTTGAATGGCGATATTGATATAAATAATTGAAATTTAATAATAAAAATTATTTTAATTTATGCATTAAAAATTGAATATAGCATTTGATGCAAAAGGTATCGTTATTCTTAAGTGAGTTAATTTCTATTAAAAGTAAATGAATTGATAATGAATGAGTGGTTTATTTAATAAATATTTAACCTAAATAAACAAGCCAGCTGATTTATATCAGCTGGCTTAAAATTTCAAAAGTGTTGCCTTTATTTCCAATAATTACGTTTGGCTTGTTGTAGCTTTTCATACGCTGCAAGTAATGCCTGATGCGCTGGGAAAGCTTGCAGGTTACTGTCAACAGCCTGTAAGCCCCAGAAGGGCGCTTCGCCGCTAATTGCGGCCGAGGCTGCTTCAACTGCCGCTGCGCCATACATACGTACAAAGGCGTGATAATACTGTGATGGATCGCGTTCTTCTTCTTGAGTCAGCAGTAACAGCGTTTGCAAGCAACGATAATAATTAGCGCGCTCAGCGGTGAACACCGAACCATTGAACTCCATCGTCCACTCTGTCCAGATTAACGCCTGTTCAAGGTCGCCGCCCGCCAGAGCCAGCATCGCTTTTAGTTCGCCAATACGTAGCGTATACCAACCGTTATCCTTACCTGTGGCCAGCCCCAGCAGTTCACGGACTCGGGTAAAATCATCGTGGCCTTCTTCGTCCAGTTGTTCTATCAGCGCCAGGTAATCGGCTTTATCCCACTGGCTATCTGGCAATGCCAGCAGTGTTTCCCGCAGATTGGCGCCCATATTATTGTTAGCCAGTAAAAGATCTTCGGCTGGATAAATATCAGACATGCCAGGAACAATGATGCGGCAGGCATAAACATCCAGATGCTCATAATCGGCAATATAAACGTCTTTATCTTCAGCTTTGAAGATCGCCATTAATGTCGCGAATTCTTCTTCAGTAGAGCCGTCGAAGCGCCAGTCAACAAATGGATAATCTGCAGATTCTTTAAATAAATCCCAGGAAATCGAACCGCTGGAATCGATAAAGTGCGTTTCCAGGTTGGCATGTTCCGCCACTTCTTCATCGTCAAACGTTGGCGGGGTAAACACATCCAAATCCTTGAGGCTGCGGCCCTGCAACAATTCTGTAACTGTACGTTCCAGCGCGACGCCAAAATCAGGATGGGCGCCGAATGACGCGAAGCAGGTGCCATTTGCAGGGTTAAATAGCACCACGCAAATGACGGGATATTTTCCACCTAACGAAGCGTCATAGGCAAAAATGGGGAAGCCTTCAGCTTCAAGGCTGTTAATGGCTTCGACAACACCGGGATAACGATCCAGTACATTTTGCGGGATAGCCGGCAGGCTGATTGCCTCTGCAATAATGCGGTTTTTCACATAACGCTCAAACACTTCGGAGAGGCCCTGTACGCGTGCTTCATTACGCGTATTACCAGCGGACATGCCGTTGGACACGTACAGATTGCCGATAATGTTCATGGGAATATAAACGGTCTGCTCATCGGACTGACGAATAAAGGGCAAGGCGCAGATTCCGCGTTCGATATTCCCCGACTGTAGATCGATCAAGTCGCTGGCGCTTAACTCATTTTCCGGGTCGTAAAACTGGCGCAGGCGGGGATCCAGAATGCCCTCTGGCAGGCTGTCATCATCTGGTAGCGGGAACCATTTTTCATTAGGGTAATGTACAAACTCGCCGTTAGCGATGGATTCGCCCAACCAAAAGTCGGCAAAAAAGTAGTTTGTCGATAAGCGTTCAAAATACTCGCCCAGTGCGGAAGCAAGCGCAGCCTTCTTGCTGGCGCCTTTGCCGTTGGTAAAGCAAAGTGGGCAATCACGGTCGCGAATATGCACTGACCAAACATGAGGAACAGGATTTAACCAGGAAGCTTCTTCAATATTGAAACCGAAATCCCGCAGTTTTTGCTGGAACCGAGCGATGGAATCTTCCAGGGCGGCATCTTTGCCAGGAATAAAGGTTTGGGTCATGTGGCCTGCTATATGTTGGTTGGGCGTAAAGCGCGCAATGATACGTATTTTCCCTTGCCGGCGCTATTAGCGCGCTGCGATTTACTTTTCTGCATCATGGCAAAATTATCGCTTTCTTTCTGTTTCAACAATTTCGCCACGCGCGGAGCCTCACAAAATATCGCACTGGTTTACTTTCACCACATAAGCTGTTGCGGCAAGCGCCTGAAAAATGGGCGTGCTTTCGGATAAATGTTTGCAGCCTGCGAAGGGCAGTGATAAAACCGATAGCCTATTCATAAACAGCAGATCTGACAGTGGTGACGGGAAATGACGCAGATTTATAATTTTAGCTCCGGCCCAGCAATGTTGCCGGTAGAAGTGCTTCGTCGTGCAGAGCAAGAGCTTTGCAACTGGAATGGACTGGGTACGTCAGTGATGGAAATTAGCCATCGCAGCAAGGAATTTATTCAGGTTGCAGAAGAAGCCGAGAAAGATTTACGCGATTTGCTGAAAATCCCCGATAACTATAAAGTTTTGTTCTGTCAGGGCGGCGCACGCGCGCAGTTTGCCGCAGTGCCTATGAATTTGTTGGGGACAGCCAAAACCGCTGATTATATTGATGGCGGCTACTGGGCACATAGCGCGATTCAGGAAGCGAAAAAGTACTGCGCTCCGAATGTAATCGACATTAAATCAAACATTGACGGCAAGCGGGCTTTATTGCCGATGAGTAAATGGGCATTAAGCGATGATGCCGCTTATGTACATTTTTGCCCCAATGAAACTATCGATGGCGTAGCCATTGATGAGCAACCTGATTTTGGCGATAAAATCGTGGTAGCCGATTTCTCCTCTACGATTCTCTCGCGTCCGCTGGATATTAACCGCTATGGTGTAATTTATGCTGGCGCGCAGAAAAATATCGGCCCGGCCGGTCTTACGTTAGTTATTGTCCGTGATGATTTGTTAGGTAAAGCGCAGCAGGCGCTGCCTTCGGTGCTGGATTATAAAACGCTGGCTGAAAATGACTCTATGTACAATACCCCGCCAACCTTCGCCTGGTATCTTTCCGGGCTGGTGTTCAAATGGTTGAAAGAGCGTGGCGGTATTAGTGAAATGGATAAAACCAATCAGGCGAAGGCCGACTTGCTGTATAGCACGATCGACCGCAGCGACTTTTACCGCAATGATGTCGCGGACCGTAACCGTTCAAGAATGAATGTACCGTTTCAGCTGGCTGACGCCGCGCTGGACAAACTCTTCCTGGAAGAGTCCTTTGCTGCCGGCCTGCATGCGTTAAAAGGGCATCGTGTCGTTGGTGGAATGCGTGCTTCTATTTATAACGCTATGCCGCTGGAAGGTGTAAAAGCGCTAACCGAGTTCATGGCGGATTTTGAACGCCGGCACGGCTGATTAACCACCAGTTTAATATTCTTTAGAAACCTCGCTTTGATGCGAGGTTTTATCGTACGGGCTTTACGGAGAAAAGTTTTACATGCAGGAATCCCTGACACTACAACCTATAAAACGCGTTAACGGCACGGTAAATTTGCCAGGTTCTAAAAGCGTATCTAACCGCGCTTTGCTGTTGGCAGCGCTGGCTCAGGGGACGACGCGCCTGACGAACCTGTTAGACAGTGATGACGTAAAACATATGCTGAATGCGCTTAGCGCATTAGGAATCAGCTATACATTGTCAGCGGATCGTACTCTCTGTGAAGTCAACGGCGCTGGTGGCCCATTACAGGCAGATAAAGCGTTAGAACTTTTCCTTGGGAATGCAGGAACGGCAATGCGTCCTCTGGCTGCGGCGCTTTGCCTCGCCAACAATGATATTGTGCTGACCGGCGAGCCGCGTATGAAAGAGCGCCCGATTGGCCACCTGGTAGATGCGTTGCGTCAGGGCGGCGCGCAGATTGATTATCTTGAGCAAACCGATTATCCCCCGTTACGCATTCGCGGTGGTTTTACCGGCGGAGAGGTTAGCGTTGACGGTAGCGTTTCCAGCCAGTTTTTAACCGCTCTGCTGATGGCGGCACCGCTGGCGATGCAGGATACGCAAATCACTATTAAAGGTGAGCTGGTATCAAAACCTTATATCGATATTACGCTGCATCTGATGAAGACCTTTGGCGTAACAGTAGAAAATTATAACTATCAACGGTTTGTTATCCGCGGGCAGCAAAGCTACGTTTCCCCCGGCAGCTACTTAGTGGAAGGTGATGCCTCTTCTGCATCTTATTTCCTTGCCGCGTCTGCTATAAAAGGTGGAACCGTACGCGTTACAGGCGTTGGTCGTAACAGCGTTCAGGGCGATATTCGTTTTGCCGACGTTTTAGAAAAGATGGGTGCCGAAATCGAGTGGGGCGATGATTATATAGCCTGCACACATAACAAACTCCGCGCCATTGATCTGGATATGAATCATATTCCCGATGCGGCGATGACTATCGCTACGACCGCACTGTTTGCTGAAGGCACGACGGTATTGCGCAATATCTATAACTGGCGAGTTAAAGAGACCGATCGTCTGTCTGCGATGGCGACTGAGTTGCGCAAAGTCGGCGCGGAAGTTGAAGAGGGGCATGATTTTATCCTTATTACTCCGCCGCAACAGCTTATCGCCGCTGAAATTGGAACCTATAACGATCATCGCATGGCGATGTGTTTTTCGCTGGTAGCGTTGTCGGATACGCCCGTTACTATTCTTGATCCTAAATGCACAGCCAAAACCTTTCCTGATTATTTTGAGCGGCTCGCTGCCATCAGTACGCCAGCCTAAACAATCAACGCCGTCATTTTCTCTTCAGGAAGTGACGGCATCCACGTTTCGTCATTTTTTATCCGTTAGCGGATGTTCTTAAAAAGAAGAATATTTACCGACTGCCTATGCTTAAAGATATCGTTCCGAAGGATTGCAGCGTATAATATGCCGCGACTTGTGAATGAGTGCAGGTAGCCATAAGAACGACCAGCTGCGACAGGAGAATAAAATGACGGCAACAGCCCCGGTAATTACCATTGATGGTCCAAGCGGCGCGGGTAAGGGCACGCTCTGTAAGGCAATGGCTGAGGCGCTGCAGTGGCATCTGCTTGATTCTGGCGCAATTTATCGTGTATTAGCGCTGGCAGCCCTGCATCATCAGGTAAATATCGAATCAGAAGAAGCACTGGTGCCTATCGCCGCGCATTTAGATGTGCGCTTTATTTCAACTGATGGTGAAATGGCTGTCATTCTTGAAGGCGAAAATGTCACCAGCGAAATTCGCACCCAGGAAGTTAGCAATACGGCATCAAAAGTGGCAGCTTTCCCTCGCGTACGGGAAGCGTTACTGCGTCGCCAACGTGCGTTTCGTGACGTCCCCGGCCTGATTGCCGATGGGCGGGATATGGGAACGGTGGTTTTCCCTGATGCGCCGGTGAAAATTTTTCTGGACGCCAGTTCTGAAGAGCGTGCGCATCGCCGCATGCTACAGTTGCAGGAAAAGGGCTTTAGTGTTAACTTTGAACGCCTTTTAGCCGAGATAAAGGAGCGCGACGAGCGCGACCGTAATCGGGCTATTGCGCCGCTGGTGCCGGCGGAAGATGCTCTGGTGCTGGATTCAACCAGCATGAGTATCGAGCAGGTGATTGATACTGCCCTCAATTATGCCCGTGAAAAACTGGCTTTATCGTAGGGCTGGCGGCTAACAGATGTAATAACCTGGTGACAAGGAACGTCATCAGGCATGTTAAACAACCCCATCCGGCAGGAAGTCAGATGGACGTTAAATTTACCTATCTAAAGATTAAATATGACTGAATCTTTTGCTCAACTCTTTGAAGAATCCCTGAAAGAAATCGAAACCCGCCCGGGTTCCATCGTTCGCGGTGTTGTTGTTGCTATCGACAAAGATGTCGTACTGGTTGACGCCGGTCTGAAATCTGAGTCTGCCATTCCGGCTGAGCAGTTCAAGAACGCCCAGGGCGAGATTGAAATCCAGGTTGGTGACGAAGTTGACGTTGCTCTGGATGCAGTAGAAGACGGCTTTGGTGAAACCCTGCTGTCTCGTGAGAAAGCGAAGCGTCACGAAGCATGGCTGATGCTGGAAAAAGCTTACGAAGAAGCTGCAACTGTAACTGGCGTTATCAACGGCAAAGTCAAGGGCGGCTTCACTGTTGAGCTGAACGGTATCCGTGCGTTCCTGCCAGGTTCTCTGGTTGACGTACGTCCAGTGCGCGACACGCTGCACCTGGAAGGCAAAGAGCTTGAATTCAAAGTAATCAAGCTGGATCAGAAGCGCAACAACGTTGTTGTTTCTCGTCGTGCCGTTATCGAATCTGAAAACAGCGCAGAACGCGATCAGCTGCTGGAAAACCTGCAGGAAGGCATGGAAGTCAAAGGTATCGTTAAGAACCTCACTGACTACGGCGCCTTCGTTGATCTGGGCGGCGTTGACGGCCTGCTGCACATCACTGACATGGCATGGAAACGCGTTAAGCATCCGAGCGAAATCGTCAATGTTGGCGACGAAATCACTGTAAAAGTGCTGAAATTCGATCGCGAGCGTACCCGTGTATCTCTGGGCCTGAAACAGCTGGGCGAAGATCCGTGGGTAGCTATCGCTAAACGTTATCCGGAAGGTACCAAACTGACCGGTCGCGTAACCAACCTGACTGATTACGGCTGCTTCGTAGAAATCGAAGAAGGCGTTGAAGGTCTGGTACACGTGTCTGAAATGGACTGGACCAACAAAAATATTCACCCGTCCAAAGTTGTTAACGTTGGCGACGTGGTAGAAGTGATGGTTCTGGATATTGATGAAGAACGTCGTCGTATCTCTCTGGGCCTGAAACAGTGCAAAGCTAACCCGTGGCAGCAGTTCGCGGAAACCCATAACAAGGGTGACCGTGTTGAAGGTAAAATCAAGTCAATCACTGACTTCGGTATCTTCATCGGCCTGGAAGGCGGCATCGACGGTCTGGTTCACCTGTCTGACATCTCCTGGAACGCAACAGGTGAAGAAGCGGTTCGTGAGTACAAAAAAGGTGACGAAATCGCAGCCGTGGTTCTGCAGGTTGACGCAGAGCGCGAGCGTATCTCCCTGGGCGTTAAACAGCTGGCAGAAGATCCGTTCAACAACTACATCTCTCTGAATAAGAAAGGTGCGATTGTTACTGGTAAAGTAACTGCAGTTGACGCTAAAGGTGCTACAGTTGAATTAGCAGAAGGCGTTGAAGGCTACCTGCGCGCTTCTGAAGCTTCACGCGACCGTATCGAAGACGCAACTCAGGTGCTGAATGTTGGTGATGACGTTGAAGCGAAATTCACTGGCGTTGACCGTAAAAACCGCGTTGTAAGCCTGTCTGTACGTGCTAAAGACGAAGCTGACGAGAAAGATGCTATCGCGACTGTTAACAACAAACAGGAAGAAAGCAACTTCTCCAACGCTATGGCTGAAGCTTTCAAAGCCGCTAAAGGCGAATAATCGTCTTTGGGTTCCGGGCATCCTTTGGGCGCCCGGTTCCTGTAGCAAGCTGCCAGACCATTCCAACAGGGATTAACCGGAGGATTAATGACCAAGTCAGAACTTATCGAAAGACTTGCAGCCCAGCAAACTCACATACCGGCGAAAGCCGTAGAGGATGCAGTAAAAGAGATGCTTGAGCATATGGCCACAACCCTTGCTCAGGGCGAACGCATCGAAATCCGGGGGTTCGGCAGCTTCTCATTGCATTACCGTGCGCCGCGCGTTGGCCGCAATCCGAAAACGGGAGATAAAGTGGAACTGGAAGGTAAATATGTTCCGCATTTTAAACCGGGTAAAGAATTGCGCGACCGTGCGAACATTTACGGTTAAGGCAAAATGACGATAAATAAAAAACGACACGCAGTGTCGTTTTTTTTTGTCTTCTGTTTCTGTAAATGCGAGCGGTCTCTCAATGAATTTTTTACGGCTGCAAGCAATAGTATCTCTTTACGTAATAGCTTCCGTTAATCAGCAGCATAGCCTGCGTTAATTCAACCAGTCAGGCATACTCATCCTAAGGTTATAAGGATGAAACCATGCCATATCCACTTCATATTCTTGCGCTGTTATCTGCCACTGCAACGCTTCCCTTACTGTTTTTAGCGCATTTGCCTGAGCTGAATAAACTTATAAGCCTTCTGATAGCTTCCTTACTGTTACTCGCGTTGCCGGTAAAATTTTTCCGTTATCTCGGCATTACAGGCATGCTGGCAGTATGGTCAATGCTGGCGGCGCAGCAGTCGCTGGCGCCGCTCAGTAAGCTAAGCGCCGGAACCGTTACGGCAACGGCTGAAATTACTCAGGTTTTACACGAAAAAGGCAGGCTGGTGGTAAAGCTGCGTGATGATGGCAAGCGGCCATTATTTCCGCCCCTTTATGCCAGCGTGTTAACAGGGCAGCTGAACATGGCATGGTGCGCAGGCCAGCGCTGGAAAATGCGGCTCCGTTTACGACCGGTGCATGGAAACTTGAATGAAGGTGGCTTTGATGCGCAGCATTTTGCGCTGGCAAACAGCGCACCTTTACGCGGGATCCTGGTTGCCGCTGAGCCGCTTGATAGCCGTTGTTCATGGCGACACGACATTATGGCGCATGCCCAGAAGCAATATCAGTTTTTGCCCTGGCATAGCGTTATGACAGCTTTACTTTTCGGCGATCGTCAGGGACTTACGGCAGAAACACGCGCTGTTCTGCGGGATACGGGCATCGCGCATTTAATGGCGATTTCCGGTATGCACATTAGCCTGGCCGCCTCGCTAGGCTGGACTGCGGCAAGAATATTTCAGTTCCTTATGCCTGCATGGCGTATACGCTATCCACTGCCGCTGTTATTCAGTCTGAGTATAGCCGGGATTTACTGCTGGCTGTCGGGCAACGGCCCACCAGCGCTAAGGGCGATGACGGCTTTAACGCTGTGGGCGGTAGTCCGTTTTCAGGGTATCAACTGTAGCAGTTGGCACATTTGGTTGGTCGGTGTGGGCGGGATCCTGTTTTTTGATCCTGTAGCAGTACTGTCAGATAGTTTTTGGCTTTCGGTTCTGGCGGTGGCAACACTATTGTTTTGGTTTCAGTGGTTTCCTTTACCCGCGCGCTGGCGCAACCATAAACGCTGGATGCTTTTACAGCTAATGCATCTACAAACAGGAATGATGCTGTTACTCATCCCTGTTCAGGTTTTCATTTTTCATGGCGTGAGCCTGACATCCTTGCCAGCGAATATCTTCGCGATCCCCATTGTTTCTTTTATTACGGTTCCTGCTCTGCTGCTGGCATTGTTAATGCCCGCAGAGTCTCTGGCATTCCCGCTTTGGTGGTTAGCCAATCGCTCCCTGGCGCTGGTATTTAAGCTTCTCAATTTTTTGCCGGAAGGCTGGTTTTGGCTTGGTAAAAAGGCATTTATTGCCGGTCTGCTGGTATGGCTGTTATTTATCGCTTTTCGTCTGGGCTGGTGGCGGCGGGCGCCGACAGCGTTGTTTGCGGCCTGTTGTGTCCCTTGCTTGTGGCATATCACCAGAGACCAGCCGGAATGGCGCTTTGATATGTTAGATATTGGTCATGGCCTGGCGACAGTAATTTCACGTAATGGGCACGCGTTAGTTTATGACACGGGGAACCGCTGGCCTGGCGGAAGCGCTGCGCAGCAAGCGCTGTTACCCTGGCTAAAGTGGCAGGGACTTACGGTAGATGAGATTATTATCAGCCATCAGCACCTCGATCATATTGGCGGTTTAGATGATATGCAACGTGCCTGGCCTGAAGCCACCATACGCAGCGCGCTTACGCTGCCTGGCCATCAGCCTTGTATAGCCGGCCTGCGATGGCAGTGGCAAAACCTGCATTTTAGTGCGCTATGGCCGTTATCGGTTAACGCTCATGGTAATAACAATGACTCTTGTGTCCTTAAAGTTGACGATGGGCGTTATCAGCTGCTTTTAACTGGCGATCTGGAAGCGGATGCCGAAAAAAACTTACTGAAGCGTAACCGCTGGTCTCTTAAAGCCGATCTGATTCAGGTGCCGCACCATGGGAGCAAAACCTCTTCCTCTCCGGCCTTTTTGCGCAATGTTAAAGGCAGCGTAGCGCTGGCGTCCGTTGCGCGTTATAACGCCTGGCGACTGCCCTCAGCTAACGTTATCAAGCGCTATGGTAAAAATGGTTATCAATGGTTTGATACCGCGCATGCGGGTCAGCTTAGCGTCGAGTTTTATCGTGACAGATGGCAAGTCAAGGGATTAAGAGAACAAATAATGCCCCGCTGGTATCATCAGTGGTTTGGCGTACAGGGGGAATCCAGGTAAAATGAGCGGCTATTTCAAACTATGCTGGTTAAATAATGCATCAAGATAAAGATCTCTCAACATGGCAGACTTTTCGTCGCCTTTGGCCGATGATCGCACCGCACAAAGCGGGACTGATTGTGGCAGCCGTAGCGCTGATCCTCAACGCGGCGGGCGATACCCTTATGCTGTCATTGCTGAAACCTTTACTGGATGATGGCTTTGGTAAGGCCGATAAATCGGTCTTAATATGGATGCCGCTGGCCGTAATCGGCCTGATGCTGGTTCGTGGTGTAACCAGCTATGCTTCAAGCTATTGTATTTCATGGGTTTCCGGCAATGTCGTTATGAATATGCGCCGTCGTTTGTTCAATCATATGATGGGCATGCCGGTCTCCTTCTTCGATCAGCAGTCTACAGGGACGCTGCTGTCGCGCATCACTTATGATTCTGAACAGGTAGCATCTTCCTCCTCCAGCGCGCTGGTGACGGTGGTACGTGAAGGGGCGTCAATTATTGGCCTGTTCATAATGATGTTTTATTACAGTTGGCAGCTTTCGCTGATTCTTATTGTCCTGGCGCCAGTCGTCTCAATGGCTATTCGTACCGTTTCCAAACGTTTCCGCAGTATCAGTAAAAATATGCAGAACACCATGGGACAGGTGACAACCAGCGCAGAGCAGATGTTGAAGGGGCACAAAGAAGTGCTGATCTTCGGTGGGCAGGATGTCGAAGCAAAACGCTTTGATAAAGTCAGTAATCGCATGCGCCACCAGGGGATGAAGCTGGTTTCCGCCTCATCGATCTCCGATCCTATCATTCAGCTCATCGCATCTCTGGCTCTGGCCTTTGTACTGTATGCCGCCAGCTTCCCCAGCGTAATGGATACGCTGACGGCCGGCACCATTACCGTGGTCTTTTCCTCAATGATTGCGCTGATGCGTCCGCTTAAATCATTAACTAACGTCAATGCTCAGTTCCAGCGCGGTATGGCTGCCTGCCAGACATTGTTCTCAATTCTTGATAGTGAACAGGAAGTCGATAACGGCACGCGCGAAATTAAGCGCGCGAAGGGTGATATTGAGTTCCGTAACGTAACGTTTAGCTACCCGGGACGCGATATTCCAGCCTTACGCGATATTAACCTTAGCCTTCCGGCCGGAAAAACCGTGGCGTTGGTTGGGCGCTCTGGCTCCGGTAAATCTACTATCGCCAGCCTGCTGACGCGCTTTTATGATATTCAGCAGGGAGAAATCCTGATGGATGGCCATGATCTGCGTGAATATACCCTGCGTTCACTGCGTAATCAGGTGGCGCTGGTTTCTCAAAATGTGCATCTGTTTAACGATACTATCGCCAATAATATCGCCTACGCGCGTAACGACGTTTACAACCGCGAAGAGATTGAAAAGGCCGCAGAAATGGCCCATGCCATGGATTTTATCCGTAAAATGGAAAATGGCCTGGACACGGTAATTGGCGAAAACGGCGTACTGCTATCCGGTGGACAGCGTCAGCGAATTGCCATTGCCCGCGCGCTGTTGCGTGACAGCCCAATCTTAATTCTTGATGAAGCGACTTCGGCGCTGGATACCGAATCTGAACGCGCTATCCAGTCAGCGTTGGATGAGTTGCAAAAGAACCGCACCTCGCTGGTTATTGCGCATCGTCTGTCAACCATTGAAAAAGCCGATGAAATCGTGGTGGTGGAAGACGGGCGGATTATCGAACGCGGTACGCATGATGAGTTGCTTAGCCGTCAGGGCGCCTATGCTCAGCTGCATAAAATGCAGTTCGGTCAATGATTGAACGCATCTGGAGCGGGCGCTCGCCGCTATATGTGTTGCTACTGCCATTCAGCCTGCTGTATGGCCTGATCGCCACGTTAATCCGGCTTAGCTACCTGCTGGGTCTGCGCCGGGCCTGGCGCGCGCCGGTACCGGTGGTGGTAGTGGGAAACTTAACCGCAGGCGGGAACGGAAAAACGCCGGTGGTTATCTGGCTGGTTGAGCAGCTGCAGCGACAGGGATTGCGCGTCGGCGTCGTTTCACGAGGCTATGGCGGTAAAGCCGCGCATTATCCGCTGGTCCTGTCCTCAGAGACTACCACGCAGGAAGCAGGGGATGAGCCGGTTCTGATCGCCCAACGAACCGGCGCGCCGGTTGCGGTATCGCCGGTGCGTAGCGAAGCAGTCAGCGCTTTGTTGTCCGCAGCTCCACTGGATCTCATTATTACTGACGATGGATTGCAGCATTATGCGCTGGCGCGCGATATAGAAATCGTTGTTGTAGACGGCGTCAGGCGCTTTGGCAATGGCTGGTGGCTGCCCGCCGGCCCGATGCGTGAGCGCGCCGGACGCTTGCGTCAGGTTGATGCCGTTATTGTTAACGGCGGTAAAGCGGGAAAAGGGGAGATCGCAATGGGATTACAGCCCGGCGCAGCGGTAAACCTGAAAACCGGCGCCAGCATGCCCGCCTCGGCATTATCCCCGGTTGTGGCAATGGCGGGAATCGGCCATCCGCCACGCTTTTTTGCTACGCTGCGCCAGCATGCGGTAGACGTTATTCGTACCGTTCCCTTTGCCGATCATCAGGCCTACAGCGAAGCCGCTTTAACCGCATTAACGCCCAATAATGAGACGTTGTTGATGACGGAAAAGGATGCGGTAAAATGCCGCGCCTTTGCGCACGACAACTGGTGGTATTTACCGGTTGACGCTCATCTGTCTGCCTCCGCCGAACCGCTGCTGCAAAAAATCATCGCGCTGTGCCGTTAATTTTTTAACAGCGCTGAGCGGAGCCACTAAACTGGGTGCTATCTGAACGAAAGGAAAAGTTGATGGCGCCCATTTCTCTTTCTCGTCAAACCGCCCGTAACCTGCATCTTGCCGCACAAGGCCTGCTTCATACGCCAAAACGTAAAGCGCGTTATGAAGATCTGCTGGCAGTCATCAGACGCATGTCGCTTTTGCAAATTGATACCATTAATGTCGTTGCGCGTAGTCCTTATCTCGTCGTTTATAGCCGTTTGGGAGACTGGCCGACGGTATGGCTGGAGGAAGCGCTGGCTGCAGGGCATCTGTTTGAATACTGGGCACATGAAGCCTGTTTTATTCCGGCAGAAGATTACCCTTTATTGCGCCACCGAATGCTACAGCCGGAAACCATGGGCTGGAAATACAACGCTGACTGGATGAGGCTGCATGCTGATGAAATTGCCGATCTGCTACAACATATCGCTGAAAACGGCCCGGTGCGATCAGCAGATTTCGCGACGCCTTTATCGCATCAGCCCGGCTGGTGGTCATGGAAACCCCATAAGCGTCATCTGGAAAATCTTTTTACTGCCGGAGAACTAATGGTGGTCGGCAGGAAAAATTTTCAACGCATTTATGACTTGCGACAGCGCGTGCTGCCCGAATGGAACGATGCCTTGCATATGCTCAGCGAACGCGAGGCGCGTGAACAGATGTTGCGTAACAGCGCCCGCAGTCTGGGGATTTTTCGTGCCGAATGGTTGCCGGACTATTATCGACTGAAGCGCGTGGCGCTAAAAGAGACGCTGCAATGCTGGCAGGAAGAGGGATTTGTGGTGCCGGTAATGGTCGAAAATATGGGACTGATGTGGCTGCATCATGATGCGCTGGCTCACCTTGAAGCACCGCTAAAGGCGACGCATACCGCCATTCTCTCTCCTTTCGACCCGCTGGTCTGGCACCGACGCCGGGTGCAGGAGCTGTTTGATTTTGAATATCGCCTGGAATGCTATACGCCTGCTTCTCGACGGCAGTATGGTTATTTCACTCTGCCGCTACTGCATCGCGGTGAATTAAAAGCAAGGCTGGATGCCAAAATGCTGCGCCATGAGCGGATCCTGCAAATAAAAAATCTGTGGCTGGAAGAGGCAACAAAGGTCAATGCGTCGCTGATTAATGATTTGCGCACCACCATTAGTCGCTTTGCCCGCTGGCAGAGTGCTGAGCAGGTGATGCTGGAAAAGGCGCCGGACAAACTGTCGCAGGCGCTGGGCGCAGGATGGGAATTAACCGGTCAGGCGTGACATTATCGCCCCTTTCACGGCTGTGTTATGCTTGCCGCACTAAGGCTTCGGTCTATTACGGAGGAAACATGGATCATCGTTTACTTGAAATCGTTGCTTGTCCGGTCTGTAACGGCAAGCTCTACTACAACAAAGAGCAACAGGAGCTGATTTGCAAACCTGATGGCCTGGCCTATCCGGTTCGTGACGGCATTCCGGTTTTGCTGGAAAACGAAGCGCGTACGCTGTCAGCCGACGAGATACATCCATGAGTTTTGTTGCCATCATTCCGGCGCGCTTTGCATCAACGCGTTTGCCCGGTAAACCGTTAGTGGATATTCACGGTAAACCCATGCTGGTGCATGTGATGGAGCGGGCCATTCAGTCCGGTGCCGAGCGGGTTATCGTCGCAACCGATCATCCTGATGTGGCGGCAGCCGTGACGGCGGCAGGCGGCGAGGTTTGCCTGACGCGCCCCGATCATCAGTCCGGTACTGAACGGCTGGCTGAAGTTGTTGAGCAGTATCAGTTCAGCGATGAAACGATCATTGTCAACGTACAGGGCGATGAACCGCTGATTCCGCCAGAGATTATTCGTCAGGTGGCGCATAACCTGGCCGGATCGGTAGCGGGAATGGCGACTCTGGCCGTGCCGATTACCAGCGCCGAAGAAGCCTTTAATCCGAACGCGGTTAAAGTGGTACGCGACGCGCAAGGTTATGCGCTCTACTTTTCCCGTGCCACTATTCCGTGGGACCGCGAACGTTTTGCGCAGTCGCGTGACAGCATCGGCGACAGCCTACTGCGCCATATTGGTATTTATGCCTATCGGGCGGGCTTTATTCGTCGCTATGTCAGCTGGGAGCCAAGCCAGCTGGAGCAGATCGAGCTGCTGGAACAGCTGCGCGTGCTGTGGTACGGCGAGAAGATTCATGTCGATGTCGCGGAAACCACGCCGGCCGCAGGCGTTGATACCGCTGAAGACCTGGCTCGCGTCCGCGCCGTTTTACGGTAAAACGTGCATTTTTTAGCAAAAGGGGAGAGGCCGCCCGGCTTCTCCCTTGATTATGGTTTGCTTACTCGCTGGCCGTTGTCGGATCGGCGGTGGTTTTTCCATTCAGCCGTTGCCACAGGCCACCAAGCCCTTCATAAATAGCGCGTTCACTATGGCTTAGCCACAGCGGTGAAGGCAGCGCTTTTTCCCACCAGTTAAGCGGCGAATTAATCGCCAGCTGGTTTGCCGGCGCGGCAATCGGCTTCAGTCCCTGATGATGGAAAAAGGTCATGGCGCGAGGCAGATGGTTGGCAGATGTCACCAGTAAAAAAGCGCGCTCCCCGACAATCTGTTTTACCGCTATCGCTTCATCATCCGTATCACGTGGCCGATCGAGCCGAATAATAGCCGTTTGTGGTACGCCCAGTGACATGGCAACCCGCGCGGCGACTTCCGCATTGCTTACCGGATTGGTTAACGCCGGCCCGCCGGTAAAAATGAGTTTCGCGCCAGGGTTCAGACGCCATTGACGTACACCTTCTGTTACGCGCGGCAGACTATTACTGATCAAATTGGAGCTGGGCGCCCAGTCTGGATTCCAGGTATAGCCGCCGCCAAGCACCACTATGTAATCGACAGAGGTGGTTTTATTCTGCGTGGGGTAGCGCTGTTCCAGCGGACGTAACAGGCCATCTGCTATGGGCTGCAAGCTAAAAGCGAACAGCGCCAGCCAGCCAACGGAAATGATAATTTTTCCGCTTTTTTGCCAGCGCGTGAACCAAAGCAGTAAAAGCCCGACTGCAATGACTAAAAGCAGGAGCGGCAAAGGTAACAGCAGGCCGCCAACTATTTTTTTTAGCGTAAAAAGCACGATTTCGAATTCCTTTTGTCCGAAAAAACACCATCTGATAGCCAGACTTTGCATCAAAGGTTCATTCTGAGCCGGGGTATGACAAAATAGACGCCCTGAAACTGCAATCCACCGGAGCTGAGGCATGCAGGATCGTAATTTTGACGATATTGCAGATAAATTTGCGCAAAACATTTACGGTACCACTAAAGGGCGTATCCGTCAGGCGATCCTGTGGCAGGAACTGGATGCGCTGTTAGGCACGCTCCCGGAGCGGCCGCTGCGCATTCTTGACGTCGGCGGTGGTCAGGGGCAAGTCGCCTGTGGGCTGGCAGCGCGCGGCCATCAGGTTTTGCTGTGTGATATTTCCGGTGAGATGTTGCAGCGTGCCCGTGCCAATGCAGAGCAGCAAAATGTGATTGCCAACATGCAGTTTAAACAAATTAGCGCTCAGCAGGTGGCGCAACATTTGGATAAGCCTGCAGATCTGGTATTGTTTCACGCTGTGCTGGAATGGGTCGCCGAGCCTGAAGCGGTCCTGACGGCGTTGTATGATGCCCTGATGCCGGGCGGTATATTATCGCTGATGTTTTTTAATCTGCATGGGCAGATATTGAGTACGGTAGCGCATGGTAATTTCGGCTGGCTGGAAGCAGGCATGAAGAAAGGTAAAAAGAAAACGCTTTCGCCTGATTATCCGCGCGATCCTCACCAGGTCTATCAGTGGCTGCAATCCTGCGGATTTATTATTGAACGCCGCGCCGGTATTCGGGTATTTCACGATTACATGCACGATAAACAACGACGAACAGATGAATTTGATCGGCTATTGGCAATGGAAACCCAATATTGCCGTCAGGAACCTTTTATCAGCCTGGGGCGTTATATCCATGTCACGGCGCGCAAACCCGGCCCGAAGGACTTACTATGAGTGATTTTTCCCAGACCGTCCCGGAACTGGTTTCCTGGGCGCGGAAAAACGATTTTTCCGTTTCGTTACCTACCGAACGTCTGGCGTTTTTGCTGGCTATCGCCACGTTAAACAGCGAGCGTATGGATGGCGAAATGAGCGAAGGTGAGCTGATCGATGCGTTTCGGCACGTCAGTAAAGCCTTTGAGCAAAGCCATGAAACCGTGGTGGTACGCGCAAACAACGCGATTAACGATATGGTTCGCCAGCGTCTGCTTAATCGCTTTACCAGCGAGCTGGCGGATGGCAACGCGATCTATCGTTTAACGCCGTTGGCGATCGGCATTACCGATTACTATATCCGCCAGCGCGAATTTTCCACTCTGCGTCTCTCGATGCAGCTCTCTATTGTCGCACAGGAACTCAAACGCGCGGCGGATGCGGCGGAAGAGGACGGTGATGAATTTCACTGGCATCGCAACGTTTTCGCGCCGCTCAAATATTCCGTTGCGGAAATCTTTGACAGCATCGATTTAACCCAGCGTCTGATGGATGAGCAGCAGCAAACGGTGAAAAATGACATCGCTGAACTGCTGAATCAGGACTGGCGGGCGGCTATCTCCAGCTGTGAACTGCTGCTTTCAGAAACCTCCGGCACCCTGCGTGAATTACAAGATACGCTGGAAGCCGCGGGCGATAAGCTCCAGGCCAATCTGCTGCGCATTCAGGATGCCACGCTCGGCAGCCCGGATCTCGGCTTTGTCGATAAGCTGGTGTTCGATCTGCAGAACAAACTCGATCGTATTATCAGCTGGGGCCAGCAGGCAATCGACCTGTGGATAGGTTATGACCGCCACGTTCATAAATTTATTCGTACCGCGATCGATATGGATAAAAACCGCGTTTTCGCGCAGCGTTTACGCCAGTCGGTTCAGAACTATTTCGAACAGCCCTGGGCGCTCACCTATGCCAATGCCGATCGCCTGTTCGATATGCGCGATGAAGAGATGACGCTGCGCGATGAAGAGGTAACCGGCGAGCTGCCTTCTGAGCTGGAATACGAAGAATTTAATGAAATCCGCGAACAGCTTGCAGCGATGATCGAAGAAGCGCTGCAAATTTACAAAGCGGAAAATAAACCGCTTAACCTTGCCGAGGTGATGCGGGATTATCTGGCGCAGTATCCACGGGCTCGTCATTTCGACGTGGCGCGCATTGTCGTCGACCAGGCGGTGCGTTTAGGCGTGGCGGAAGCTGATTTCTCAGGGTTGCCGGCGCAATGGCAGCCCATTAATGATTACGGAGCCAAGGTGCAGGCACATGTCATCGACAAATATTGAACAAGTGATGCCGGTTAAACTGGCACAGGCACTGGCGAATCCGCTTTTTCCCGCGCTGGACAGCCAGCTGCGTGCGGGACGACATATAGGTATTGAAGAGCTGGACAACCATGCCTTTCTAATGGATTACCAGGAATATCTTGAAGAGTTTTATGCCCGCTACAACGTAGAGCTGGTGCGGGCGCCGGAAGGGTTTTTCTATCTGCGTCCGCGCTCCACTACACTCATTCCGCGTTCGGTACTTTCCGAACTGGATATGCTGGTGGGGAAAATTCTTTGTTACCTCTATCTCAGCCCGGAGCGTCTGGCAAACGAAGGGATTTTTACCCAGCAGGAGCTTTATGACGAGCTACTGAGCCTGGCGGATGAGGGCAAATTGCTAAAAGTCGTTAACCAGCGCTCAACGGGCTCCGATCTCGATCGACAAAAACTGCAGGAAAAAATGCGCGCTTCGCTGAGCCGCCTGCGCCGTCTTGGTATGGTGTGGTTTATGGGCAACGACAGCAGTAAATTCCGCATTATGGAATCCGTCTTTCGCTTTGGCGCCGATGTGCGCAGCGGCGACGATCCGCGTGAAGCACAGTTGCGCATGATTCGCGTTGGCGAAGCCATGACGCTCGAAACAGCGGAAAGCAGTGTGGAAGAACAGGATGAGCAGCAACGCCAGGCAGAAACGGCGGAGGATGAAGAGGAATGATTGAACGCGGTAAGTTTCGCTCGCTAACGCTGATTAACTGGAATGGTTTTTTTGCACGCACCTTCGAGCTTGATAATCTGGTCACCACGCTCTCCGGCGGTAACGGTGCCGGTAAATCCACGACGATGGCGGCCTTTATTACGGCAATGATCCCCGATCTGACACTGCTCCATTTCCGTAACACAACCGAAGCGGGTTCCACCAGCGGATCGCGCGACAAAGGGCTGCACGGCAAACTGCGGCCCGGCGTCTGTTACTCGGTGCTGGATGTGGTCAATTCGCGCCATCAGCGGGTGATTGTCGGCGTGCGCCTGCAACAGGTCGCCGGACGCGATAAGAAAGTGGATATTCGTCCTTTCAGCATTCACGGCCTGCCGACCGCGCTGCATCCTACGGAAATGTTGACGGAAACCGTAGGCACCCGTCAGGCGCGCGTATTGCCGCTTAACGAACTGAAAGATCGCGTTGAGGCGATGGAAGGGGTGCAGTTTAAACAGTACAACTCCATTACTGATTACCACAGCCTGATGTTTGAACTGGGCATCGTTGCGCGTCGTCTGCGTTCGGCCAGCGATCGCAGCAAGTTCTATCGCCTGATTGAAGCTTCGCTATACGGCGGGATTTCCAGCGCTATTACCCGCTCGCTGCGCGATTACCTGCTGCCGGAAAACAGCGGCGTGCGCAAAGCGTTTCAGGATATGGAAGCGGCGCTGCGCGAAAACCGCATGACGCTGGAGGCGATTCGCGTTACCCAGTCCGACCGCGACCTGTTTAAGCATTTGATCTCTGAAGCGACCAACTATGTGGCGGCGGATTATATGCGCCACGCTAACGAGCGCCGCATTCATCTGGATAGCGCGCTGGCGTTGCGTAACGATCTGTTTACCAGCCGTAAGCAACTGGCTGCCGAACAGTACCGCCACGTTGAAATGGCGCGCGAGCTGGCGGAACACAGCGCGGCCGAAAGCGATCTGGAAACCGATTATCAGGCTGCCAGCGACCATCTTAATTTGGTGCAAACAGCGGTGCGTCAGCAGGAGAAAATCGAGCGCTATGAGGCCGATATTGACGAGCTGACCTATCGGCTGGAAGAGCAGAACGAGGTCGTAACCGAAGCGCGGGAAATCCAGGAAGAGAATGAGGCGCGTCGGGAAGCGGCGGAGCTGGAAGTTGATGAGCTAAAAAGCCAGCTGGCGGATTACCAGCAGGCGCTGGATGTCCAGCAAACGCGTGCTATTCAGTATCAGCAGGCGCTTCAGGCGTTACAGCGCGCCCAGGAGATTTGCCGTCTGCCTGAACTGAACGTGGATAACGCGGAAGAGTGGCAGGAAACATTCCAGGCGCGCGAGCAGGAAACGACAGAAAATCTGTTGCTGCTTGAGCAGAAAATGAGCGTTGCTGAGGCGGCGCACAGCCAGTTCGAACAGGCGTTCGAACTGGTATGTAAAATTGCCGGCCCGGTCAGTCGCAGCGAAGCCTGGCAGACCGGACGGGAACTGTTGCGTGACGCGGCTAACCAGCGCCATCAGGCCGATCAGCTTGCCTCGCTGCGTATGCGCCTGTCCGAAATGGAACAGCGTCTGCGCGAGCAGTATGAAGCTGAGCGTTTGCTTAATGAATTTTGCAAACGTCAGGGCCAGCAGTACGACGCTCACGAGCTTGAGGCGTTGCAGCAGGAGCTGGAAGCGCGCATTGAGCAACTTGGACAGAGCGTAGCGGACGCTGGCGAACAGCGCATGATGATGCGCCAGGAGCTGGAGCAGGTACGCGAACGGATCGCGCAGCTGACCGCCCGTGCGCCGCACTGGCTGGCAGCGCAGGAGATTCTGACGCAGCTTAGCGAGCAGACCGGCCAGCCGCTGGAAAGCAGCCAGCAGGTGACTGAATTTATGCAGCAGCTGCTGGAACGCGAGCGTGAAACCACGGTTGAGCGTGATGAAATAGCGGCGCGCAAGCGTGAAACAGAACAGCAAATTGAGCGCTTAAGCCAGCCCGGTGGTTCAGAGGATCCGCGGCTCAATGCGCTGGCGGAGCGTTTCGGCGGCGTGCTGCTTTCAGAAATTTACGATGATGTGACGCTGGAAGACGCGCCTTACTTCTCGGCGCTGTATGGGCCGTCTCGTCATGCCATCGTGGTGCCCGATCTTTCACTGGTGCGCGAACAGCTGGACGGCCTGGAAGATTGCCCGGAAGATCTCTATCTGATCGAAGGGGATCCGCAATCTTTTGATGACAGCGTTTTCAGCACGGAAGAGCTGGAAAAAGCGGTGGTTGTGAAGGTTGCCGAGCGCCAGTGGCGCTACTCGCGTTTTCCTAAGGTGCCGCTGTTTGGCCGCGCTGCCCGTGAAAAACAGCTGGAGCTGTTACATGCCGAACGCGAGCAGCTGGCGGAAACCTATGCCACGCTCTCGTTTGACGTGCAAAAAACGCAGCGCCTGCATCAGTCCTTTAGCCGTTTTATCGGCAGCCACCTGGCCGTCGCGTTTGAAGAAGATCCGGAAGCGCAAATTCGTCAGCTAAACGCGCGTCGTGGGGAAATCGAACGTGCGCTAAACGCTCATGAAAGCGAAAACCAGCAGCATCGTCAGCAGTTCGAGCAGGCGAAAGAGGGCGTGGCACAGCTGAACCGCCTTTTGCCGCGCGTCAGTCTGCTCCTTGATGAGACGCTGGCCGATCGTTGTGAAGAGCTGCGTGAGCTGGTAAGCGAAGCGCAGGAAGCCGCGCGCTTTATTCAACAGCACGGCAATCACCTGGCGCGTCTGGAACCGCTGCTGTCGGTGCTGCAAAGCGATCCGCAACAGCATGAGCAGCTCAAAGCTGATTATCAGCAGGCGCAGCAGGCACAGCGCGAAGCGCGACAGCAGGCCTTTGCTATCACCGAAGTCGTGCAGCGTCGCGCACATTTTAACTATGCGGACTCCGCCGGTATGCTTACCGGCAACAGCGATCTAAATGAAAAACTGCGTCAGCGTCTGGAACATGCGGAAGCGGAACGTGCGCGGGCGCGTGAACAGTTGCGCGAGCATCAGGTAAAACTGACGCAGTATTCGCAGGTGCTGGCTTCGCTAAAAAGCGCTTACGATGCCAAGCGCGATATGCTGAAAGAGTTGCAACAGGAGATGCAGGAGATTGGCGTCCAGGCGGACTCCAGTGCTGAAGAGCGCGCCAGAATACGTCGCGATGAGCTGCATAATGCCTTAAGCCATAACCGTTCTCGCCGCAATCAGTTGGAAAAACAGCTGACATTCTGCGAAGCGGAAATGGATGGCCTGCAGAAGAAACTGCGTCGCCTGGAGCGTGATTACCATATCAGCCGTGAACAGGTCGTGACCGCTAAGGCAGGCTGGTGCGCTGTGATGCGTTTGGTGAAAGATAATGGCGTCGAACGCCGACTGCATCGCCGTGAACTGGCCTATCTGGGCGGTGATGAGCTACGTTCAATGTCGGATAAAGCGCTGGGCGCGCTGCGTCTGGCGGTGGCCGATAATGAACACCTGCGTGATGTGCTGCGCCTTTCGGAGGATCCAAAGCGGCCTGAGCGTAAAATTCAGTTTTTTATCGCCGTGTATCAACATCTGCGCGAACGTATTCGTCAGGACATCATCCGTACCGACGATCCGGTTGAAGCTATCGAACAGATGGAAATCGAGCTGAGCCGTCTGACTGAGGAGCTGACCGCACGCGAGCAGATGCTGGCTATCAGCTCGCGCAGCGTAGCGAACATTATTCGTAAAACCATTCAGCGTGAGCAAAACCGCATTCGTCAGCTTAACCAGGGGCTGCAAAGCGTTAGCTTTGGTCAGGTACGCAGCGTTCGCCTGAATGTGAACGTACGTGAAAGTCATGCGACGTTGTTGGATGTGCTGTCTGAACAACATGAGCAGCATCAGGATCTGTTTAACAGCAATCGCCTTACCTTCTCTGAAGCGTTGGCGAAGCTCTGGCAGCGTCTCAATCCACAGATTGATATGGGACAGCGCACGGCACAAACCATCGGCGAAGAGTTGCTGGATTACCGTAACTACCTGGAAATGGAAGTTGAGGTTAACCGTGGTTCGGACGGCTGGCTGCGTGCTGAGAGCGGGGCGCTTTCAACCGGTGAGGCGATCGGTACCGGGATGTCTATTCTGGTGATGGTTGTACAGAGCTGGGAGGAAGAGGCGCGCCGTCTGCGTGGTAAAGATATTAGCCCGTGCCGCCTGCTGTTTCTTGATGAAGCCGCGCGTCTCGACGCCAAGTCTATTGCTACCCTGTTTGAACTCTGCGAACGTCTGGAAATGCAGCTTATTATTGCCGCGCCGGAAAATATCAGTCCGGAGAAAGGCACCACCTATAAGTTGGTGCGTAAGGTCTTTAATAATACTGAACATGTCCATGTTGTTGGATTGAGAGGTTTCTCTGCCGATCCGCTGCCTGGCGCAACGACATCGCCTTCCGGGCAGGACCAGCTGGAGGACGAAAAAACGCAGGTATAAATGTGGTAAAACTGTTGCCCCGCGTTTAATCTAATCAACGGCATTTGCTCTATGAGACAAATGCCGTTGTTCGTTTATATACTTATTATAATAATTAACAATCTTGACGGTTTGTTAACCGTGAACCAAAACTGGCAGGGGGCAAGGATGTTGCTGGCAAAATGTAAGGCACTGAAAAAAACAACGCTGGCCTGGGCTATCGTAATCAGCCTGTTACAGGTATGTACTGCTGAAGCGGCTATTATTACGGCCGTGCCGGGAGAACGGGCCAGTGAAACCATGAGCGCTGCGGCGAGCCAACAGCAAATGCTGGCCGCATTACCGCAAGGCGTTAAACCATTCTATACCGGCACGCTGGCCTCCTTGTATGCTGCGCGCCATATGCAGCCGGTATGGCAGGACAGAGAGGCAGTACAGCATTTTCAACAACAGCTGGCCGAAGTCGCTATCTCAGGTGTTCAGCCGCAGTTTACTCAGTGGGTACAGTTATTAACCCGTTCCGATATTACCGGTATGGCGCGCGATATTATTTTGTCGGACGCTATGCTCGGTTATCTGCAATTTGTCGCTAACGTGCCGAAGCAGGGCGAGAACTGGCTTTACAGCCGCGTACCTTACAAAATGGCATTGCCGCCGCTCTCGGTAACCAATCAATGGCTGTCGGCAGTAGATAACGGCAATTTAGCCAGCTTCGTGAATTCGTTGGCTCCTCAACATCCGCAATATGCACCTATGCATAAAGCGTTAAAACAGCTGCTGGCGGATAATCGTCCGTGGCCACAGTTGAAAGATAAGCAGACGCTGCGGCCTGGGCAGGTAAGCGATGATGTGCCTGCGCTTGAAGAGATTTTGCAGCGTACCGGTATGTTAAAAGCTGAAGATGTACCGGCACCTGATGAGGATGCCGTTGCTACTTCGGATGTCAGCCACAGCGATCAATCTTTTACCGTCAGTCCTTCGGCAGCTAACGTGACTGATATGGCTACCTCTACGCCGACTAATCGGGGTAATGTTGCGCCTTCACAGCCGGTGGCAGCAAGCAGCAATATTTATAGCCCAACGCTAATCGAAGCCGTTAAACGCTTTCAGCGCTGGCAAGGGCTTGAGGCTGACGGCGCCATTGGCCCACGCACGCGGGAGTGGCTAAATGTTTCACCTCAGTTGCGCGCCTCGCTGCTGGCATTGAATATACAACGTCTGCGTTTATTGCCGGATGATATGCGCAATGGAATTATGGTCAATATTGCCAACTATTCGCTGGTCTATTACGCCAACGGCAATGAAATTCTCTCTTCCCGTGTCATTGTCGGGCGTCCCGATCGTAAGACGCCTCTGATGCGTAGCGCTTTAAATAACGTGGTATTAAATCCGCCCTGGAATGTTCCCACTACGCTGGTACGTCAGGATATTATTCCTAAGGTGAAACGCGATCCCTCTTACCTGTATAAGCACGGGTATACATTACTTTCCGGCTGGAGTAATGATGCAGAAGTTATCGATCCGAGCATGATTGACTGGAGCATGGTTTCCGCTGCAACTTTCCCGTATCGAATTCGCCAGGCTCCCGGCGCCAATAACTCCCTGGGACGCTTCAAATTTAATATGCCCAGCTCGGATGCCATTTATCTACATGACACGCCGAACCATAATCTTTTCCAGAAGGATATAAGGGCGCTGAGTTCCGGCTGCGTACGCGTTAATAAAGCCTCAGAACTGGCCAATTTGCTGTTACAGGATGCCGGCTGGAATAATGCGCGTATCTCCAGCAGCCTGCAGCAGGGCGACACCCGTTACGTTCCGATTCGACACCGGATCCCGGTCAATCTCTTTTATCTTACCGCCTGGGTATCCGATGATGGTATGACACAGTTCCGCACAGATATTTACAATTATGATACTACCGCTCAGTCAGGTACGCGTATCCTGACTCAGGCCGGTCAGCTCATGCTTTAATCCTTGATTCGTTAAACTTTTCTCCGATAGCCTGCAATTGCAGGCTATCGTCTTATATATCCCTTCTCCGTTTATCTTCACATTACTGCCGTTTAGTACCTTGACGTGTTTAAAAGTGGCGGTTATGGTGCGGGCTTGTGTACTTTTTACACGCTTCGCTTTCTTTTTGCAGGTAAACGCATTTTATGGCTAATTTTGATTCACAACGTCGTAAGCTGCTGGTTTTAGGTGGTGCGGCAGCTGGGCTTGCGCTGCTGCCAGGTTCAGCTCTTGCCTCAGTTTCGACTTCTCGCCCTCGTATACTTACGCTTAATAATCTTCATACCGGTGAAACCCTTAAAACCGAGTTTTTTAATGGGAAAAGTTACGATAAGGATGAGTTGGCGCGGTTGAATCATTTTTTCCGTGATTATCGGGCTAATAAGGTTAAGAGTATCGATCCCGGTCTGTTTGATCAGCTTTATCGTCTCCAGGCCATGCTGGAAACTCGCAAGCCCGTACAGCTTATTTCTGGCTACCGCTCATTAGCGACCAATAATATGCTGCGTGAAAAAGGCAGCGGCGTGGCGAAACATAGCTACCATACGCTTGGGCAAGCCATGGATTTTCATATTGAAGGAATTTCTCTGAGCAATATTCGTAAAGCGGCGCTGAAAATGCGTGCTGGTGGTGTAGGATATTATCCACGTAGTAACTTTGTGCATATTGATACCGGGCCGGTGCGCCACTGGTAATGCAGAGAATACCCCGACGGCTTTTTGACCGGGCGGGTCATGGAGCTTTATGGATTATCATATTATTCCCGTTACGGCATTTGCGCAGAACTGTTCGTTGATCTGGTGTAGTGAAACGCGCGAGGCGGCGCTAGTCGATCCGGGCGGCGATGCGGAACTGATTAAACAACAGGTTGAAGCGCAGAACGTTACGGTAAAATCAGTGCTGCTTACCCATGGACATCTTGACCATGTGGGCGCAGCCGCTGAACTGGCTGCCCATTATGGCGTGCAGATTATTGGTCCGCATAAGCAGGATGCGTTTTGGCTGGAGGCGCTGCCGGTGCAGAGTCAAATGTTTGGACTGGCGGAATGCGCGCCACTGGTCCCCGATTGCTGGCTGGAAGAGGGTGAAAGCGTACAGGTGGGTAATACGAGACTGGAAGTCTTACATTGCCCTGGTCATACACCTGGCCATATCGTCTTTTTCGATCGTGCAGGGCGCTTATTAATTTCCGGCGATGTGATTTTTAGCGGCGGCGTAGGCCGAACTGATTTTCCGCAGGGCGATCATCAGGCCCTGATCGATGCTATTAAAAATAAATTACTGCCGCTGGGCGATAATATTACCTTTATTCCTGGCCATGGCCCTCTGTCAACCCTGGGACGTGAACGGATCAGTAATCCTTTTTTAATTTGATTATAAAAAATGGGCCGCCTGGCCCATTTTTTACAGCAGAACTTACAGAACCGCCACGATAGCTTCGCACAGCGCCGCCATATTATCTGGCGTCATACCTGCCACGTTAACACGTCCTGAATTGACGGCATAAACGCCAAATTCTTCGCGCAGACGAATAACCTGATCTTTATTTAACCCGCTAAAAGAGAACATGCCGTTTTGACGAATGATAAAGCTGAAATCACGGTTAGCGCCTTTCTCCTGCAAGGTATTAACAAACAGCTGGCGCATACGATGAATACGCTGACGCATGTCGGTTAATTCCTGCTCCCAAATTGCACGCAGCGCGTCATTGCCAAGAATAGTCGCAACAACGGCGGCACCGTGAGCGGGTGGGTTAGAGTAGTTTGCGCGAATGGTATATTTTACCTGGCTGAAGGCAGTATCCGCGACGCTGCTGTCAGCGGCAACCAGCGTGAAAGCGCCCACGCGTTCGTTATACAGGCCAAAGTTTTTGGAATAGGAACTGGCGACAATCAATTCGCTATGGCTGGCAGCAAAAATACGTAAACCTTCCGCATCTTCTTCCAGACCGCGTGCAAAGCCCTGATAGGCAAAGTCGAATAACGGCAGCCAGCCGCTCGCTTTAGACAGCTCCGCCAGTTGAGCCCACTGTTCTGCCGTTGGATCAATGCCGGTTGGGTTATGGCAGCAGCCATGGAACAGCACTACGTCACCCGCTTTTGCGCCACGCAGACTGGCAAGCATAGCGTCAAAATCAAGCTGGTGATTCGCAGCGTCATAATAATCGTATTCGCACACTTCGAGGCCAGCGGAATGGAATACATTTTTATGGTTTGGCCAGCTGGGATTGCTGATCCAGACGCGCTTCGCGCTGGTCTGAGTTGCCAGAAAATCAGCGGCTACGCGCAGGGCGCCGGTGCCGCCAGGCGTCTGGGCTGTACGAGCGCGTTTGGCGCTGATAATTGCACTATCCGTGCCAAACAGTAAGGCCTGAGTACAGCGAGCAAAGTCTGCCAGGCCATCAATGCTGAGGTAATTTTTTGTGGTTTCGTTTTCCAGCAGATATTGCTCGGC